>NZ_BAGM01000029.1 GCF_000308855.1 Nocardia veterana NBRC 100344
CACTACGAGGAATTGGCGGCGGCCGCCGTCGAGGCCGCCGGCCCACACGGCGTGCCGGGTGCCGAGGTGCTGCCGTTTCGCGTCGTCGAGACGGTGATCAATATCCGCTCCGACGAGGGCAGCTCGCCGGCGTACGCCGACACGGCGATCCCCGAGGCCGCGTTGCGACTGCTCGGTGTCACCGCCGATCCCGGCGAACTGCGCGGCGCCGCCGAGCGGCTGCTTCGCCGGCTCGACGCCCTGCGGTGAGGCCTGCCCGCCGCACTGTCGCCGGCCCCCGGGCCCGCCGTGCCGTTTCACGGACAACCGCGGGCGATGCGAGTGAGGGCGGCATGGTCGGCCGTGGTGATCGGCAGGCGGTAGCGCGCGGCCGTCGTGAGGTATTTCCCGGCGTAGAAGCAGTGATAGGCGCGCGCGGGCGGTAACCAGTCGGCGGGGGTGCGATCGCCCTTGTCCATATTCGCCGTGCCGTCGACGGCGAGCAGGTTGAAGTCGATGTCGTTGGCGAAACGCATCCGCTGCTCGGACGACCAACCCGCGGCACCCATATCCCAGGCAGCGGCGAGCGGATAGACGTGATCGATCTGCACCTCCCGGGCACGCGCCTTGTCGAATCCGATCGAGCGGCCGGTATACGGATCGCGAAGCGTGCCGGTCAGGACGACGCAATCGTGCGTACCCGGCCGGAACCGGACCGCATGCAACTGCCGGGCCAGCACCCCGTTGCGCGAATCGCATCCGTCGTGTCCACCCGGCCCGTCCTGATCGTCCGACCATGCCGGGCCGAACACGCAGCCGTGTCCGGACCCACAGTCGCGGTCGTATCCGCCCGGATGCGGTCGCTGTGGCACGACCTCGACCGTCGCGAGCAATTGCTCGATCCGCGCCCGGCTCGGACTACCCGGCGCGGGCTCCGGGGCACCGAGAACACCGCATCCGCCGACCACCAGAATCACCGCGACACTCGCCGCCCACGCGCCACCCCGTTCCCACCGCATGCCGCAGAACTACACCGAGTCGCCGACACCGGCCGGATCGCAACGGACGCAGCGGGTGCGTCTTGTCGATACGTCCGGAGAGTCCGGTTCGAATCGGTCGTCCCTCACCCTCACCACCTCGGCGCGCGGGGCGACCTTCGGCGCTCGCCGGGCTCGGTGACCGGCCCGTGCGACCGGGCCCTGCATCGATGTCGGTGGCGGCTGATTGGATGGACCGCATGCTGCACGGTTCGTGGTCGCCGGGGTCGGGGTTGGTGCTGTGGCGCCTGCCCGGCGCCGGCGCGCGACCGGCCGTGCCCGGTGCGGACACGCCACCTGCCGCTGCGCAATACACAGATCTGCCCGATCCGCTGGGCTCGATCGCGCGGTCGGCACGGTTCCGCCATCGCGTGCGGGTTCTGGTCGCCGGCGCGACCGGTCCCGAGGTCACCGAGGTCAGGGGGCACGCGCTGGCGCCCGCGGTGGCCGCGCGAGTACTCACGCAGCCGCTGCCGGACTCGGCGGTCGCGGCGGATCTGCGGTATCTCGCGCACGTCGCGCGCGGGTTGCGGCGCTGGGTGCGGGCCGGTCGCATTGTGCCCGAATTGCACCGCGCCGACGGGGAGTGGTGGGTGCGGTGGCGGCTCGTGGGCGGGCAGCGGCAGCGGGCCTGGCTCGCCGAACTGGCCGCCGCGATGCCGCCCGCGCTTCGGCTGCCGGAGTCCCGGTCGGCGGTCGCGATCCTCGAGGATCTGGTCGCCGAACTCGCCGATCCGCTCGCCCGGCTCGATCTGCGCGTTCCGGAACCGGCGCATCCGCTGTTGGCGGCCCTGGTCGCGGAGGTGCCGCTGGAATCCGGTTCGCATCGCGTCGCCTCGGTGCTCGAACAGTGGCGTGCCGGCCTCACCGTCGACGAACCCGAACTGGTGCTGCGCCTGCTCGAACCCGAGGACGATCCCGACGACGATCCGCAGGCGGTCGCGGCTCTCTGGCGCCTGGAGGTCTGCCTGCGTTCGGAAGGTGAAGCGCCGCAACCCGTTCCGGTTCAGGGCGATCCGGCGATGATCCGCCTGGCCGGGGAGAAGGTGGCCGCCGCGATCCAGGCCTATCCGCGGTTGCAGCAGGTGCCGCGGGATCCGTACGGGATGGACTTCCTGCTGCCGACGCCGGTGGTGCAGGAGCTGGTCGCGCACGGCGCGCACGAACTGCGCTCGGCCGGGGTGCAGGTGATGTTGCCGCGCGCCTGGCGCATCGTTTCGCCGAGTATGCGCCTGCGGGTGCAGTCGCCGGCCACCACCGACACCGCCGTCGGCCTGAGCGGTCTGGTGAGCTACCGCTGGGAACTGGCCCTCGGCGACACCGTCCTGACGCCGGCGGAGATGGGCCGGCTGATCCAGGCGAAATCCGATCTGGTGCGCCTGCGCGGGCAGTGGGTGCAGGCCGATCACCGCAGCCTGGCCGCCGCGGCGGCCTACCTGGAGGGACGCGTCGAGGACCGGCCCGCCACCCTGACCCAGCTACTCGGTGAGATCGCCGCCTCGCAGGTCCGCCAGGTTCCGATCGAGGAGGTGACCGCGACCGGCTGGGTGCGCGAACTTTTCGACAGCGTCCACGCCGGCGACACCGTCGAGCCCCCCGCCGGGCTGAAGGCACAGTTGCGCCCGTATCAGCTGCGCGGGCTGTCCTGGCTGGCGACGATGAACCGGCTCGGCTGCGGCGCCATCCTGGCCGACGATATGGGCCTGGGTAAGACCGTTCAGGTCCTCGCTCTGTTGGTGCACGAAAACGAGAGTGCGCCACGCGAGTCGGCACCCGGCCCGACTCTGCTGGTCTGTCCGATGTCGGTGGTCGGCAACTGGCAACGCGAGACCGAACGGTTCGCCCCCGGCCTGCGGGTGCTGGTACATCACGGCTCCGTGCGCCGCTCCGGCGCGGAACTCGATGCCGCCGTGGCCGATTCGGATCTGGTACTCACCACTTACGCCCTGCTGGCTCGCGATGTGGAGGAGCTGAAACGGCAGCCCTGGGAGCGGGTGGTCCTGGACGAGGCGCAGCACATCAAGAACGCCGCCACCCGGCAGGCGCGCGCGGCGCGGGCGATCCCGGCCCGGCATCGCCTGGCGCTCACCGGGACTCCGGTGGAGAACCGGCTCGAGGAACTGCGCTCGATTCTCGACTTCGCCGCGCCGAACGTGCTGGGCAAGCCCTCGGAATTCCATGCGCGGTTCGCGGTGCCGATCGAACGCGAACACGACGACAACGCGGTCAGCCGGCTGCGCGCCATCACCGCGCCGTTCGTGCTGCGCCGGGTGAAAACCGATCCGTCGGTGATCTCGGACCTGCCGGACAAGTTGGAGATGACCGTGCGCGCCAATCTCACCGTCGAGCAGGCCGCCCTGTATCAGGCGGTCGTCGACGATATGCTCGCCCAGCTGAAGGCGTCGCGGGCCACCGGTTCGACCGCGGTGAACATGGCCCGCCGCGGTGCCGTGCTGGCCGCGCTGACGCGGCTCAAGCAGGTGTGCAACCACCCCGCGCACTATCTGAGCGACGGCTCGTCGCTGTTGCGCCGCGGGCGGCATCGTTCCGGCAAGCTGGCGCTGGTGGAGGATGTGCTCGAAGCGGTGCTGGCGGAAGGGGAGCGGGCGTTGCTGTTCACCCAGTTCCGCGAGTTCGGCGACCTGATCACGCCCTATCTGAGCGAACGCTTCGGCACCACGATCCCGTTCCTGCACGGTGGTGTCGCCAAGAAGCGCCGCGACGGCATGGTCGAACGTTTCGCCGAGGCGGACGGCCCGCCCATCATGGTGCTCTCGCTCAAGGCGGGTGGTACCGGACTCAACCTCACCGCCGCCAACCATGTGGTGCATCTGGATCGCTGGTGGAATCCGGCGGTCGAGAACCAGGCCACCGACCGCGCCTTCCGCATCGGTCAGCGCCGCGATGTGCAGGTGCGCAAGCTGGTCTGCGTGGACACCATCGAGGAGCGCATCGACGACATGCTCACCGGCAAGCAGGAATTGGCGAATCTGACGGTCGGCGCCGGCGAGAACTGGATCACCGAACTGAGCACCGACGAATTGCGTGAGTTGTTCATGCTCGGCGCGGAGGCGGTCGGCGAATGAGCCCCGCACCCGATTTCAGCGGCTACGGCAAGCGCCGCCCGGTACGGGGCGGCGTCGAACCACGCAGTCGCCGTGGATCGTTCGCGCGCACCTGGTGGGGCCGCGCCTTCCTGGAGGCGGTGGAGGAGGTCGCCGACGCCGGCCGGCTCTCCCGCGGGCGCACCTACGCCCGGTCCGGACAGGTGGTCAGCTATCACGTCGAACCCGGTGCGGTCGCGGCCGAGGTGCAGGGCAGTCAGCCCCGCCCGTTCACCTCGGTGCTGACCCTGCGGGTGCTGCGCGACGAGCGGCTGGACGAATTGATCGACCGGGTTCGTAGCACGCCGGGCATGCTCGCCCAGCTGGCGTCGGGGGCGCTGCCGCAGGAGTTGGGCCCGCTGCTGCTGCCCACCACGGCGGCCGAACTCGACTTCTCCTGCACCTGCCCGGACGACGGCTGGCCGTGCAAACATGTGGCCGCGTTGTGCTACATCGTCGCCGAACGCCTGGACGAGACGCCCGCGCTGATGTTGACGTTGCGCGGCCTCGATCTCGACACCCTCATCCGAGGGGTCCAGGACGACGACGGGCCGACGGTGTCCGACGATCTGTACGGCGAGAACGTGGTGCTGCCCGACCTGCCGACGCCGCAGTTCCACCCCGCGATCGAGGATCTCGATCCGGTGCCGCTGCGGCAGGCGCTGCGCATGACCAGTGAGGACGAAGCGGTCGCCGAGACCGGGCTGCGCGAACTGCGGGCGCTCTACCGCGCCCTCGACACCGCGACATGACGACCGCCGCTCCTATGCTGACGTTATGAGCGAGCACCTCCGCGACGACCTGGGTGTCCCGGTCCCGCTGCCGCGGCCGGTGCGCCGGGTGGTGTCGCTGGTGCCGTCGCTGACCGAGGCGATCGCGGCGACCTGTCCGCGGCTGCTGATCGCCGCCACCGACTGGTGCACCCACCCGCCGGAGCTCGCGGTCGAGCGGGTGCGCGGAACGAAGAATCCGCATGTGCGGCGCATCGTGGAGTTGGCGCCGGATCTGGTGGTGTGCAATCAGGAGGAGAATCGCCGGATCGACGTCGACCGGCTGCGCGCGGCGGGAATTCCGGTGTGGGTCACCCGGATTCGCACCCTGGACGAGGCCTTCGCATCGCTGACACGGCTGTTCGGCGCCGCCCTCGGCGTGCCCGTTCCGGAGTGGCTGGAGCAGGCTCGTGCCGCCTGGTCGATCCCTGCGGCCGGGCCGGCCGTCGATGCGGTGATCCCGATCTGGCGCAACCCGTGGATGGTGGTCGGTCGCGACACCTTCACCGCCGACGTGGCCCGTCGGCTGGGATTGCGCCTGGTGCACGCCGACGGCGCCGAGCGCTATCCGACCGTGCCGGAATCCGACCTGACCCGCGGGGTGCGCCTGGCGGTGTTGCCCGACGAACCGTACGTTTTCACCGAAACCGATGGGCCCGAGGCCTTTCCGGGTACGGCCGTGGCCCTGGTCAGCGGGCGCGATCTCACCTGGTACGGCCCCTCGCTGGTCGGCGCCCGGGATCGGCTGAGCGCTCAGGTGGACCGGGCGCTGGACAGCTGAGCCGGTACTCGTTCGAAGGTGTAGTCGCCGAGATCGAAATGGGTTGCGCGCCAGGCGGCTTCGACGGTGCTCATCGGCTTCAGCGGTACGTCGCCGTGCTTGTCGAAATAGTAGCTGTTCGATACCGCACAGCTGTCCTGCCAGAACACCTGGCCGCCGCGCCGGGCCAGCATCTCACGGAAATAGCGCTCGTTGGCGGCCTCGGTCACCTCGATCCGGGTCGCGCCTCGGCGGCGAGCGTGCCGCAGCAGGCGCAGAATGTGCTGGGCCTGCATCTCGATGAGCGTGAAATAGGACGAGCCGTTGTACCCGTAGGGCCCGATGATCGAGAAGAAGTTCGGAAATCCCGGCACGCTGACCCCCTCATAGGCCTGCAACCGATTCTCGTCCCACCACTTCTCCAGGTCGCGGCCGCCGACGCCGGTCATATCGAAGGTCGGCATATTGCCCGATTCCATCACCTTGAATCCGGTCGCCAGGATCAGCACCTCCACCTCGTGCTCGATTCCGCTCGCCGTGCGCACACCGGTCGGGGTGATCTCGGCGATCGGATCGGTTTCCAGCAGCACATTGTCGCGGTTGAACGTGGCCAGATAGTCGTTGGAGAAACCCGGCCGCTTACAACCCAGGGCGTAGCGCGGGGTGAGCTTGTCCCGGATCACCGGGTCGTGCACCTGCTGCCGCAGATGGGCCAGCCCGGTGCGTTCACCCAGTTTGGCCAGCGGCAGCGTCGAATAGTAATGCGCCGAGAGTGGAAAAGTGAGTTCGACGAAGGCGTGGCTCGCCAGCCGGGAGATCGCGCGTCCGCCGGGCAGATGCCGCAGCGCCCAGCGCGCCGCGCCGGGCAGGGCGCGGTCCGGTCGGGGCAGGCACCAGATCGGCGTGCGCTGGAAGACCGTCAGCCGGGCGACCTCCGGCGCGATGGCCGGCACGATCTGCACGGCCGAGGCGCCGGTCCCGATGATCGCCACTCGCTTTCCGCGCAGATCCTGGTCGTGATCCCACCGCGAGGTGTGCATGGTGATGCCGGAAAACGATTCCACGCCGGGGATATCCGGCAGCTTGGGCCGGGTCAGCACACCGGTCGCGCCGATCACGTAGCGTGCCGTCAGCCGGTCGCCGTCGGCGGTGCACAACGTCCAGACCGACGCTTCCTCGTCGTATTCGGCGCTGGATATCGTGGTGCCGAAACGAATGCGCGGACGCAGACCGTATTTGTCCACACAGTGCTCGGCGTACTCCTTCAATTCGTTCCCCGGTGCGTAGATGCGCGACCATCGCGAACTCTGTTCGAACGAGTACTGATAGCTGAACGACGGAATATCCACGGCGATCCCGGGATAGGTGTTCCAATGCCAGGTACCGCCCACACCGTCGGCGTCGTCGACGAGGAGGAAATCGCGAAAACCCGCCTCGCGCAGCTGAATCGCCATCCCGATACCGGAGAATCCGGCGCCGACGATGATCACCTCGTGGTCGATGCTCATGGCTGCTCCCGTTCGTGTGGCCGTGCGCTGCTGTGCGCGAAGACGATGCAGTCGACGCGATGCTCGATCCCGTCGGCGGTGCGAATTCCCAACGGCGCCAAGGTGGCGATGGGCCAGGTCACCAGGTGACAGTTGGGCCGCTGCAAGGCCCGGTAGTAGTGGTTGTGGCGGCGGATGCCGGACTCGTCCTCGGGTGTCAGCTGGCGCCGCACCCACGGATCGCGGACCTGCAGTCGCAAATTCGCCCGGGCGGCGGCCCGGGCCAGCCGCGCCGGCAGCCACGCGGACAGTCCGGCCACGGGGAGCCGGGGCAGCATCCACACCGGATTCTGCTGGAACACCGTGACCTTGTCCGCTCGCGCGACCACCGGCGGCAACACCCGCGCCACCGCGGCGGCGTCACCCACGACCGCGACCCGGCGCCCGCGCAGCTCCCATCGGCCGTCCCAGTGCGTGCAGTGAATCCGTTCGCCGGTGTAGTCCTGCGACCCACGCGGCTCCGCGACCGCGCCGGTCATTTCGCCACCGGCTCGTAGGTGAGTGCCCGCGACCACGACGGCGGCGGCCCGAACAGCCGCACCGGCAGCCGGTCGATCCCGAGGTTGAGCGCGTCCACGGCCAGCTGCATGGGCTGCACCCGGTGAATCGTCATCCGGGCGTGATGGCGAACGACGTGATACAGCGGCAGCCGGCGGATGGCGGGGGAGCGGTCACCCACGGTTTCGTAGCGCCGCACCGCGTTCCACAGTTTCTCCTCGTCCAGCCCCAAGGCGACGATATTGGCAGCCATCCGCGACAGCAGCGGTGCGTACAGCAGGGCGCCGAGTGCGAACGACGGCCGCAGGGCGAAGCCCGCCGTCTCGATGGCCAGCCGGCGCATCGGCCCGGCGCCGAGCTGTTCGAGCACCTGGAAGCCGACGGCCAGATGGCGCGACTCGTCACTGTTGATGTGCCGGAAAACCTCGTGGCACAGCGGATCTCGCACCTCGTCGAGCAGGAACTTGACGAGCGCGCCGTCCAGGGCCGTTTCCAGGGAGGGGATGACCGTGCCGAGGACGGGTAGCGTGAGATCGTCGGCGTAGCGGTCGAGCCATTCGATGACGAGCCGAATGTTGTTGTTGGGCACCGGCATCGCGGAAGAGGCGCCCGAGGAACCGGTCTCGGGCAGCATGCCCCAGCGGCGCATCAGTGCCAGTTCGGCGTTGGCGTGTTTCTGTTCCTCGGCGTGGAAGTACCGGTAGATCTCGCGCAGGGCACCCGGGGGCGCCTTGCGGGTCAGCGCCGCGAATCCGCGCGCACCGACGTGTTCGATCCAGACCAGATCCGCCATGAACGCCGCCAATCGCGGCCGCTGCTCGGCGGTGATCAGGTCGGCTCCGGGTGCGTCCCAGTCGATATCGGCCAGGGCCCACTGCCGGTCCTTGATCGTCGCCAGCATGTCCGGGTATGCGAACGCCATTGTTCGACCTCCTCACGAGCTACCGCATCAGTCGTTCCAGCAGCCCGGTGACCTGGGTGTACGGGCCGGGCAGCAGGCGCTTGGACTGCCAGATGAGTTTCGCCTCGACCTGCGGCACCACGTAGAGGCGTCCGTGGTCGACGGCGTCGAGAGTGGTGCGCGCGATCGCATCGGGCGAGCGGCCCGTCCACTGCAGCATCACCTCGCCCCACCGCGCCGTCGTCGGATCGGTGATGTCGGCGTCGCGCAGAATATTGGTCCGCACGGCGGTCGGGCACAACGCGGTCACGGTGACGCCGGTACCGGCGAGTTCGGCCGCGAGGGTTTCCGACAGGGCGAGCACGCCGGCCTTGCTGACGTTGTAGGCGGCCATCCGGGGCGCGACGCCGAATGCCGCGGCCGATGCGGTGTTGACGATGGCCCCGCGGCCGGCGGCGCGCAACCGGGGCGCGAAGACATGGCACCCGTGCACGACGCCCCACAGGTTCACGTCGAGAACCTGATGCCACTGCTCCAGCGACGCCGCACCGATCACCTCGCCACCGCGCCCGATACCGGCGTTGTTGATCACCACCTCGACCGGTTCGCCGAACCATCGTTCGGCCGTATCGGCAAGGGCCGCAACCTGTTCCGCATCGCGGACATCGCACTCGACATCCAGCGCGGTACCGCCCGCCGTCGCGATGTCGGTGGCCGTCCGCCGGGCCGCCTCCGGGTCCAGATCGGCGCAGACCACCCGGCCCCCGCGCCGGGCCAGCTCGGTCGCGAATCCACGGCCGATACCGCTGCCGGCGCCGGTGACCACCGCGTTCGCGCGTTCGGTGCGGCGGGAACCGCCGAAGGGATTGAGCCGCATGTGAACTCCCGTGCCGTCGCTGGCCGCGCGGACGGGAGAACGAGGCAATTGGTGTCGCCTGCCCTCATTGGCCGCGCATGCCACCAATTAGGCGCGCGATGCGGCAGAATGTCAACCATGAGTGCGCGACCACCGGCGCAGACCTCGCACGGCGCCCCCCGAGCCGCGGGCGCCGAACGCGCGGCGCGCGTCTGGGGTGGCCGCACTCCCGAACAGCGCCGTGCCGAGCGCCGGGCCCGGTTGCTGGCCGCGGCGCTCGACATCTGGTTGGACAGCGGCTGGGCGGCCGTCACCATGCGCGGCGTCTGCGGCCGCGCCGGCCTCAACGACCGCTATTTCTACGAGCATTTCGCCGACCGTGACGATCTGCTCGCCACGGTGTGGGACGAGGTGTGTCTCGAGGTCTTCGGTGAGCTGACCGCCGTGATCGCGGAGAACATCGGCCGCGCGCCGCTGGAGATCCTGCACGCCGCGATCGCCCGCGCCGTCGCATTGCAGACCGACGGCCCGGCCCGCATCCTCTCCGGCGACCACGCCGGCAGCGTGATCCTGGAGGAACGCCGCTCGAAGATGCTCACCGACGCCACCGATTGGTTGCTGGCCGCGGCCGAACCCTACCTCCGCCCGGGCGTGGACCCACTGTCGCTACGCATGAGCACCCTGATGGGTATCGGCGGTTTCGCCGAACTGCTCGCCGCCTGGCGCGCCGGGACCCTGGATGTGGACGCCGATCGCCTGATCGAACACACCGCCGCACACGCAACACTCCTGTCGACCCAGTATTTGGAGATCACGCCCCGGTGAGGGGTTGTGCAGGAGCGCGGCGGAAATCACTCGTCGGCGGAAGTCTCCTTCGGGAGATACCGCAACAGCGCGACATCGCCGATCTGGGACACCTCGACCAGCTTCATGCGCCGACGAGGGCCGCCGGGGAATGCCGCCGGGTTGACGAATCGCGGTGCATCCGACTGTCCGATCAGCAGGGGAGCGACGGCGACGTGTAGCTCATCGGCAAGTCCTGAGGCAAGCACCGCGGTGTGGATGGTGGTGCCGCCCTCGATCATCAATCGGCCGATACCGCGAGCGCCGAGATCGTCGAGAAGGGTACCGAAATCGACCGCGGCGCCCAGCGGTACAACGGTAGCCAAGTCGCCGAGGTGTGCGCGCAGCCGTTCCGCGGCGGCGGCAACGGTGTACACGATCGGACGGCGCTCCTCCACTCCGTGGTGCCAGAACCTAGCCTCTCGGTCGAGTTCGCCGGAAGCCGTCACCACGACCTTCTGCAGATGCGCGGGTTTTCCTGCGGCGGCGCGTTTTTCGAGCCGCTGCGGACTCTTGACGATCAAGCGTGGGTTGTCCCGCCGTAGCGTCTGCGCGCCGATCAGGATCGCATCGCACTCGGCCCGGACCGCGTCGACACGGTCGAAATCCGCCGCATTGGACAGGTAGAGGCGCTCGGGAACGGTGTCGTCGATATACCCGTCCACGCTCACCGCCACCGACAGCACTACATAGGGCCTGGGCAACTTGCCGCCTTCCACTGCTCGAACTCGTCCCTGAACTCGCGGACGTCAGGCTGCCTGCTGAGTGGGTCCATGAGTCCGGCGAGCGTGGTCACGCGCTCCATGATCCGTCCTGATCCGGTGGCGATGCCAATACACAAGGCTTGCCTTCCCGCTGATGCCGCAGGTTCGATGTCGCCCGCGGCAAGGTGAGCCACCGCGGATCGCGCCAGATAGACTCCGCGGTCACGGGGATACCCCGTTTGCATACCGGCCGTCGCGGCATCGAATTGCCTTGCAGCAGAGGAATGTGCGCCGAGGGTGAAGCGGCTGTGTGCTTCGGAGGCATCGATGTAGGAATGATCGAGGAAGAACCCCCATGCCGGATCGGGGTCGGCCGTCTCGACCAGGCGGCGGGCCGCGTCGTAGGCACGTGCACACTCGTCGGCCCTGCGTTCGAGTGACAGTGCGTGTGCGCCGTACGCAACAGCCGCTGCGGCGAACAGAGAATTGCCCGGCACTGCACGTCTTGCGGCTGCGGCGAGTTCACCGCTGCCGGCGCCGTCTCCTCGATCCGCTGCCAGCTGGCTCATGCGCACGAGCGACAGACCGATGCTGTAGTTGTCGCCGAGCTGATGCGCCCAAGTCAAGCCCCGCTCGGTCCATTGCTGCGCTTCATGGAACATCCGTTGATCCTGATACTGCCAGGCCGCTGTCTCCGCATACAGCGCAAGCACCCGGAGAATATCTCTGGAATCGACGACTTTGGCCTGCCGCAGAGCTTGCATTCGAGCGATGGCGTCGACGACTTCGGCCAGCGTGCTGGCCGAGCCGTAGATGTTGTCCGCTTCGATGATGCTCATTCGTTTGTGCAGAAAAAACCCGACGTGGTCGATTCGGCTATCGGCGAACGCTGCGGCCAGGGGAGAACTCGACATGGCTCCGTCGACGAGCATACCGACCGCGCGGGCGCCGACTCCGGCGATGAACGCGCGGCGCGGTACGGACATCAAGGTAACGTCCCCCGAAGTGGTGTGCATCGGAACGAAAATCTGATCGGCACCTGCCGTGCGGCCAAGCGCTACCTCGCACTGCGATTCGATGTCCGGCGGCGCAAGAAGAGCCCAGAACCTCTCTGCCACAGCGGGTTCGGCTTCGCGCAATTTTCGGTCCATGCGGGCGGCGTAGGGACCCGACAGCTCGATGGTTTCGCGCCGTCTCTCCCACTTTCGCACCGCATCGACCGACACACCGACGTGGGTAGCGAACGCTTCACGTTTCATACCGAGCGCGCGGCGGAGCGCAGAGGTCTCTCTTCCGGTCCATCGTCCACATGATCGCATCGGCTGTATCCGTCGTCGGGAGGTGAGTACGCCGAGAGTACCCCCTCCGTGCCCCTTCCGTCCCTGGTCGGGGCGGTGTGACCGCGAGAGGCTTGGGCAGCACTCGCCGCCGGGTCGACACCGGTTCCTGATCCGCTCCTCGGCGGCGGGTGCTCACCGGACAGAGGGGAGCGCACTGTGAGACGTCTGCCGACTGCATTCGGATGGATCGATCCGATGGTTACCGCTGCGGTGGAATGGGATGCGGCGCAGGTGATTCGACTTGCTCGGCGCCTGGGGTACGGGCTGTTGTGGCCGCCGGAGGATACTCTGCTGCCGGTGGTCGACCAGGTTCGCTCGACCGGCGTCGATGTGGTGATCACCCCGTCGCCGTCCCATCTCGACGTGCTCGAACTGCACGCGATCATGTGTGTCGCGGATGTCGAAACAGTCTGCCCGCGAATGTCTTTCGCCCGATGGTCCGCTTTCGCGTCCGGCGGGACGGAATGATCACCTCGGGTCTGCTGGTCGCCCTCGGGATACCGCTGGTGGTTCTCGTCTGGGCGGTGTGCTGGCCGACTCCGGAGAACCGGGGGTCCGAGAAGGACGGCTACGCACCACCGACCCGGGCGATGCCGACACCGACGCAGCATCGGGCCAGGACGTGGTGGACGCGAATCGCGTTGTCATTCAGTGTTTTTCCTCGACCCCGTAGGCGCGGAGAAAGGTATCCGCAGCACTTTCGGCGATCGCGTCGAGTTCGGTGGCGGCGATCTCGCGGGTGCCGAAGCGGGTGCGGGACTCCAGTGGGCCGGTCAGCAGGGCCAGGAACTGTTCGGCGGCGCGCTCGGGATCGCAGGGGCGCAGGCGTCCGCGCAGGGCCAGGCGCGCGAACCGGTCGGCCAGTGCCTCGGCGAGCCGGAAGGAGGTGCGGTCGCCCACGGTGAGGATCAGATCGGGGAAGGTGCTCGCCTCGGCGTAGGTGAGGGCGCGCAGGGCGTGGGCGCGGGGGCCGGCGCAGATGCGCAGCAATCCCTGTGCGGCGCAGAGCAGGGCCGGTCCCGGGTCCTCGTCGGCGGCGCGCAGTGGTTCGATTACCTGCACGCACTGCCCGCCGATCTCGTCGGCCACGGCCTCGACCGCGCTGCGAAACAGCGTCTCCTTGTCCCGAAGATGGTTGTACACAGTCGGTTTCGCGACCCCGGCGGCATCGGCGATCTCCTGGACGCAGGTCCGCTCGTAGCCGCGCTGGGCGAAGACGGTGAAGGCCACGTCCAGGATCGCCTGCCGCTTGTCGATACGTCCGCGCGTCGTCGCCTTGGTCACCTCGGAATTCTACCGGCCGATCCAGTCGGATGAACTGGCGGACCCTTGCTGAACTACAGATAAGTTCACTAGATTGAACCAGTCAGTTCAAATGAGGAGGAGATCATGATCGTCCACACCCTGCGCTTCGCATTCCGGGACGAAGCGACCGAGGCGGATCGAGAGAAGGTGCTCGCCACGATGCGCCGGACGGCAGCGGTCGAATCGGTGACGTTCTCGACCGTCGGACCGGCCGTCGTGAACGATCCGGACAGCGGCTACACCCACGCCTATTGCGTGGCCATCGCCGATCTGGACGCCCTCGAGCGGATATGCACGATCCGGTGCACCTGGCCGGCGATCCGGAGATCATTCCGCATCTGGCGAAACTGCACATCGGGCCGGATGTGACCGACGACCCGGATCCGGAGCTGGGTGCCAAGATCATGGCCATCAACGAGCGCAAGCTCGCCGCCTATCCCGAATGGGCCGAGCTGATGGCGTCGATTCCCGAGGTGCGGGTCGGCTGAGTTGCGGCCGGCGCGCGCAGGGCGGTGCGGGTGAATTCCTGCTGATCGGGGCGTTCGCGGTGACCGTATTCGCCGGACTCGAATATGTCGCGCTGCGCCGGGACACCCGTGGGTGACGAGACGATCGCGCCGGTTCGGCGGACAGCTAGGTCAGCAGCTCCGCGTCGATTCCGTAGACCCTCTGCGCGTTGGTGCGGAAGACCTGTTCGAGTTCTTCCGCGCTACCACCGCGGTCGGCGAGCACGTCGATCACCGCCTGTGCGCTGTTCGCGATCGTCGTAATCGGTTTGTCCACCGGATAATTCGATCCCCAGATCAGCCGGTGTGCGCCGAAGACGTCGAAGGCATGGTGCAGCAGGGCCGCCGCGCGATCGAGCAGCTCCGCCACCGAGGTCGTGGTACCGCGCGCCGGCACGGGATGACCGAGGATCGGCATGGCCAGGCCGCTGACCTTGGCCATCACATTGGGATGGGTTGCGAGCGTGGCGATATCGTCGCGCCACTGCACGAACAGCTCGCGGCGGCGGCCCGGATGGGTGCCGGTGTCCTTACCGATCGGACCGAAGATGCCCGCGGGTGTGCCGAGGTGGTTGAGCACGATCGTCACCTCCGGATAGCGCCGGGCCAGCGCGGTGACCTCCGGAATCTGATGCGAATACACCCATGCCTCGAACGAGAGCCCCCGTTCGGCGAGCACCGCGAAACCGTCGAGGAAGTTCGGATCGGTCAGGGCGCCCTCGGCCTTGCAGAACGAGCGCACGCCCGGATCCGGGTGGTGGGCCACCATGGTGCGGATCCCGCGGAACAGCGGCGAGGCGGACTGATGTTTGTCGATCAGTTCGGAGAAACCCGGGGCGGCCGGATCGCCGCTGCCGATGATGGCGCCCAGCGCCGGGGTGTCGACCCCGAACGGCAGGCTGGCCACCCAGCGCGTCTCATCGGCCTTGGCATCCGGCGCCCGCCCGGCCCATTCCACCTCGATATGTACCAGCGCCTCCACCGGCACGGCGCCCATATCCTCGCGATAGTCGGCCGGCAGATACGGTCGCAGATAGGCGTCCGGAACGCCGACGAAATCGCGGTCCCGTTTCGGCGCCAGCCGTGCGGCCTTGTCCACGGGCACCGGCACGAATCGGAACAGCTTCGCCAGCATGCTGAAATCCCGCGGGGTGTTCAGCGGATCCCACTGATGGATATGCGCGTCCACAACGCTGATACCGGCGAGGTCCATGGCGCCCTTCCGTCGCATTTCGGCGATGTCCGTGATCAGGGCATTGTCACACGTGCGGGCATCCGCGCGGGCCACATCCGAGGCTCGCTCACACATTGCGGCGGTATTGCCCGCCGACGGTGAAGAAGCAGTCGGTGATCTGCTGCAGCGTGCAGACCCGGGCGGCGTCCATCAGCACCTCGAAGACATTCTCGTCGCCGCGCGCGGCCGCCTCGAGCCGGGCCAGCGCTTCCTGCGCCGCGTCGCGGTGGGCGGCGACGAATTCCTCGGTGCGCCGCAGCTGGGACTGTTTCTCGGCCTCGGTGCCGCGGGCCAGTTCCAGCACCTGATGGGTTTCGCCGTGCGGATTGCGGAAGGTGTTGACCCCGATGATCGGCAGGGAACCGTCGTGTTTGCGCTGTTCGTAGCGCATCGACTCGTCCTGGATGCGGCCGCGCTGATAGCCGGTTTCCATCGCGCCGAGCACGCCGCCGCGTTCGCTGATCCGCTCGAATTCGGCGAGTACCGCCTCCTCCACCAGATCGGTGAGCTCGTCGATGACGAAGCTGCCCTGGAGCGGGTTCTCGTTCATCGCCAGGCCCCATTCCTTGTTGATGATCAACTGAATGGCCAGGGCGCGGCGCACCGATTCCTCGGTGGGTGTGGTCACCGCCTCGTCGTAGGCATTGGTGTGCAGGCTGTTGCAGTTGTCGTAGATCGCGATCAGGGCCTGCAGCGTGGTGCGGATGTCGTTGAAATTCATCTCCTGGGCGTGCAGCGAACGCCCGGAGGTCTGAATGTGATACTTCAACTTCTGCGACCGTTCGTTCGCTCCGTATTTGTCGCGCATCGTGATCGCCCAGATGCGCCGGGCCACCCGGCCGATCACCGAATATTCCGGGTCCATCCCGTTGGAGAAGAAGAACGACAGGTTCGGCGCGAAATCGTCGATCGCCATCCCGCGGGCCAGATAGGCCTCCACATAGGTGAAACCGTTCGCGAGGGTGAACGCCAGCTGGCTGATCGGATTCGCCCCCGCCTCCGCGATGTGATATCCGGAGATCGACACCGAGTAGAAGTTGCGAACGCCGTTGCGCACGAACCATTCCTGGATGTCGGCCATCATGCGCAGGCTGAATTCGGTGGAGAAGATGCAAGTGTTCTGGCCCTGATCCTCCTTGAGGATGTCGGCCTGGACGGTACCGCGCACCGTCGCCAGGGTGCGCGCGCGGATATCGGCGGCCTCGTCCGCATTCGGCTCGCGTCCGGTGGTCTCCCGGAACCGGGCCAGCGCTTGATCGATCGCGGTGTTGAGGAAGAAGGCCAGAATCGTCGGCGCCGGGCCGTTGATGGTCATCGACACCGAGGTGTTCGGCGCGCTCAGATCGAATCCGTCGTAGAGCGCCTTCATATCGTCGAGGGTCGCGATCGAAACACCGGAGGTGCCGACCTTGCCGTAGATGTCCGGCCGCGGCGCCGGATCGTGCCCGTAGAGAGTCACCGAGTCGAAGGCGGTCGAGAGCCGTTTGGCCTCGGCGTGTTCGGACAGCACCTTGAACCGGCGGTTGGTCCGGAACGGATCGCCCTCCCCGGCGAACATCCGTGCCGGATCCTCGTTGTCGCGCTTGAAGGCGAAGACCCCGCCGGTGAACGGGAACCGCCCCGGCAGATTCTCCGAACGCAGGAAGCGCAGCAGCTCGCCGTGATCGGTGAACCGTGGCAGGGCGACCCGCGGAATCGAATTGTCCGACAGCGTGGTTCGCCGCAGCGGGGTGCGGATCTCCCGATCCCGGACCCGGACCACCTGTTCCGCACCGCGATAGGATTCGACCACGTCGGGCCAATCACGCAGCAACGCAGCCGATTCCGGGTCGAGTTCGGCGTCGGCGCGGGTGCGCAGGTCGGTCAGGGTCCGGCGCGTCGCGGATATCTCCGGGGCAGCCGCCGCCGTGCCGGTCCCACCGTCGTCCGGCAGTTCGGCCAGCACCTGGTCCAACCGCTGCACCTGCTGGGCGGCGATCACCTGCCGCCGGGTGTGCGCGTGATAATCCCGCACGGTCTCGGCGATCTCGGCCAGATACCGTACCCGGTCCGGCGGAATGATCTGCGCGAACCGGGTGGAGACCCGGGTGTCGACCCGCGGCAGGACGCCCGTTTCCAGCGGCAGTCCGCGCTCGCGCAGCAGACCGGCCAGGTGCTGGTAGAGCGCGGTCACGCCGTCGTCGTTGAATGTCGCTGCGCTGGTGCCGAATACCGGCATGTCCTGCGGCGCCGATCCGAACGCTTCCCGGTTGCGGAGCAGCTGGCGGGACACGTCGCGCAGCGCATCCTCGGCACCGCGCCGCTCGAACTTGTTGATGGCGACCACATCCGCGAAATCGAGCATGTCGATCTTCTCGAGCTGGGAGGCGGCGCCGAATTCCGGCGTCATCACATACATCGAGATGTCGACATGGTCGATGATGGCGGCGTCACCCTGGCCGATTCCCGGCGTTTCGAGGATCACCAGATCGAATCCGGCGGCCTTGCACGCCAGGATCATCGCGTCGATATTGGTCGGCAGTTCGTGGGCCCCGCGGGTCGCCAGCGATCGGAAATAGACGTGCTCGGCATCGAGCGAGTTCATCCGGATGCGGTCGCCCAGCAGCGCTCCGCCGCCGCGGCGGCGGGTGGGGTCGACGGCGAGGATCGCCACCCGCACCTTGTCCTGCTGATCGGTGCGCAGTCGCCGGACGAGTTCGTCGGTGAGTGAGGACTTTCCGGAGCCGCCGGTACCGGTGATGCCGAGCACCGGCACGGTCCGTCCGGTGGCCGCCGCCCGCAGCCGGTCCAGGTCCGCGGCCGGCAGCGCGTCGGCCTGCAGGCAGGTCAGGGTGCGGGCCAAGGCGAATCGCTCCCCGGCGAGCACCGCCTCCACCGGGGCCGGCTCGGTCGACAGGTCGATATCGCAGGTCCGGATCAGCTCGTTGATCATCCCCGGCAGCCCGAGCTGCTGACCGTCCTCGGGGGAGAAGATGCGCACCCCGGCCGCCGCCAGCCGCTCGATCTCCTCCGCGACGATGACCCCGCCCCCGCCGCCGAAGATCTTCACGTGCCCGGCGCCCGCCTCGCGAAGCGCGTCGGCCAGGTATTCGAAGTATTCGACGTGACCGCCCTGATACGAGCTGACCGCGACGCCTTGCACATCCTCGGTCAGCACCGCGTCGACCACCTCGTGGACCGCGCGGTTGTGCCCGAGATGGATCACCTCGGCGCCTTGGGACTGCAGGATCCGCCGCATGATGTTGATCGCCGCGTCGTGCCCGTCGAACAGGGCAGCCGAGGTGACGAAACGGACGGGATGGACCGGAACGTGCAGGTCGGCCATTGTCACCCTCCACAGGGCCCCGCGCGGTAGCGCCGCGCGCTTACGCTTGGCGTCCCGATAGTAGGACGTCAAATCAACTGTACTGTGACGTCGGCCACCGCGCTATCGGTGAGATGAATCACAGGAACGGGACTTAAATACTTGGACGTCCAACTATAGGGTGGCCATGTACCGCGTCGATCGGCGTGGAGGTATCGACCGCATCGAGAACAGGACTGGCATGGTTCGCGAACTGACTCATTTCATCGGCGGGCAACGAGTCCCCGGGACGTCCGGCACGTTCGGTGATGTCTACGACCCGAGTTCCGGGCAGGTGCAGGCGCGGGTGCCGCTGGCAACCAAGGCCGAGGTCGAGAGCGCGATCGCGAATGCCGCTGCGGCACAGCCGACTTGGGCCGCGTTCAACCCGCAGAAGCGGGCGCGGGTGCTGATGAGGTTCGTTTCGCTGGTGCAGGCGGAGATGGATTCGCTGGCCGCCCTGCTGTCCAGCGAACACGGCAAGACCATCGCCGACGCCAAGGGCGATATCCAGCGCGGGCTCGAGGTGATCGAATTCGCGATCGGAATTCCGCATCTGCTCAAGGGTGAGTACACCGAGAGCGCCGGTACCGGAATCGACGTGTACTCGATGCGGCAGCCGCTCGGCGTGGTCGCCGGTATCACCCCGTTCAACTTCCCGGCCATGATTCCGCTGTGGAAGGCGGGACCGGCCCTGGCCTGCGGTAACGCCTTCGTGCTCAAGCCGTCCGAGCGCGATCCCTCGGTGCCGCTGCGGCTGGCCGAGCTCTTCCTCGAGGCCGGACTGCCGGCCGGTGTGTTCAACGTGGTCAACGGCGACAAGCAGGCGGTCGACACGCTGCTGACCGACGAGCGGATCAAGGCCGTCGGCTTCGTCGGCTCCACCCCGATCGCGCAGTACATCTACGAAACCGCCACCGCCAACGGTAAGCGCGCGCAGTGCTTCGGCGGCGCCAAGAACCACGCGATCGTGATGCCCGACGCCGATCTCGACGACGTCGCCGATCAGCTGATCGGCGCCGGCTACGGGTCCGCCGGTGAGCGCTGCATGGCCATCTCGGTGGCGGTGCCGGTCGGTGCGGAGACCGCGGAGCGGCTGCGCGCCAAGCTGGTGGAGCGCATCGGCAAATTGAACGTCGGCCGCTCCGATGATCCGGGCGCCGACTTCGGCCCGCTGGTCGGCCGCGACGGCGTGGACCGGGTGAACGACTACATCCGGATCGGGGTCGACGAGGGCGCCGAACTGGTGGTCGACGGCCGGGGCCTGAAGGTCGACGGCGCCGAGGACGGATTCTTCGTCGGCGCAACGCTTTTCGACCGGGTTACGCCGGAGATGCGGATCTACAAGGAGGAGATCTTCGGGCCGGTGATGGCGATCGTGCGCGCCGCCGACTACGAGGAGGCGCTGCGCCTGCCCAGCGAGCACGAATTCGGCAACGGCGTCGCGATCTTCACCCGCGACGGCGATACCGCTCGTGACTTCGCCGCGCGCGTGCAGGTCGGCATGGTCGGCATCAATGTGCCGATTCCGGTGCCGATCGCGTACCACACCTTCGGCGGCTGGAAGGCGTCGGGTTTCGGCGATCTGAACCAGCACGGCCCCGACTCGATCCGCTTCTACACCAAGACCAAGACCGTCACCCAGCGCTGGCCCCAGGGTCTGCGGACCGCACCGGCCGCCGGGACGGGCACCGACCACTTCGTCATCCCGACCATGGACTGACCCATGTTCGTACTGGACGAGGACGAGAAGGCGATCACCGAGACCGCCCGCAGTTTCGCCGACGAGCTGCTCGCCCCGAACGCGCTGGAATGGGATGAGCGGAAACACTTTCCGGTCGACGTGATCCGCAAGGCCGGTTCGCTCGGCATGGGCGGTATCTACGTCGGCGAGGATGTCGGCGGGTCGAATCTGCGCCGACTGGACGCGGTGCGCATCTTCGAGCAGCTGGCGACCGGTTGCCCGGCCGTCGCGGCCTACATCTCCATCCACAACATGGCGACCTGGATGATCGACAGCTACGGCACCGACGCCCAGCGCCACCGGTGGCTACCCGGTCTGACCTCGATGGATCTGCTGGCCAGCTACGCGCTCACCGAACCGGGAGTCGGGTCGGACGCGGCCGCGCTGAGCACCAGGGCGGTGCGCGACGGCGCGGACTATCTGCTCACCGGGGTGAAGCAGTTCATCTCCGGCGCGGGCAGCACCGATGTGTACGTCCTGATGGCGCGCACCGAGGACGCGGGCGCCCGCGGCATCTCCGCGTTCATCGTGCCCGCGGACACTCCCGGAATCTCCTTCGGCGCCAACGAGAAGAAGATGGGCTGGAATGCTCAGCCCACGCGGCAGGTCATCCTCGACGAGGCTCGGGTGCCGGCGGCGAATCTGCTCGGCGGTGAGGGCAACGGATTCCGGATCGCCATGAACGGCCTCAACGGCGGCCGGCTCAACATCGCGGCCTGTTCGCTGGGCGGCGGCCAGTCCGCGCTCGACCGGTCCGTGGCATATATGGCCCAGCGCAAGGCATTCGGTGCCCGGCTGCTCGACAACGCCGCCCTGCAGTTCGACCTCGCCGATATGCGCACCTCGCTGGAGGCGGCGCGGACCCTGCTGTGGCGGGCCGCGGCCGCACTCGATGCGGATGCCCCCGACAAGGTGGAGCTGTGCGCGATGGCCAAGCGCTTCGCCACCGATGCGGGCTTCGAGGTCGCCAACAAGGCATTGCAACTGCACGGTGGCTACGGCTACCTGGCCGAATACGGGATCGAGAAGATCGTGCGCGACCTGCGCGTGCACCAGATTCTCGAGGGAACCAACGAGATCATGCGAGTCGTGGTGGCTCGCTCGGTAGTCGGCGCGGCGTGAGCGGTCAGCGCCCGGAGGAGGCAGCGTGCGTAACCACGGAGGGCGCCCGCTCGTGCCGAATGGATACAGCGTGAGCGGTCAGCGCCCGGAGAAGGCGGCGTGCGTAACCACGGAGGGCGCCCGCTCGTGCCGAATGGATACAGCGTGAGCGGTCAGCCACGGCGGAAACAGTGTGAGGAAAGCTATGAGTGAAGCGGAAGTACTGTTCGACAAGCGGGACGGCGTCGGCGTCATCACGCTCAACCGGCCCAAGGCCATCAACGCGCTCAATCATCCGATGGCGCAGGCGATTCTGGCCACGCTGCGGGACTGGGCGGCCGACGACGAGGTGCGCACGGTGGTGCTCACCGGCGCCGGGGAGCGTGGGCTGTGCGCGGGCGGCGATATCGTCGCCATCCACACCGATGCGAAAAACACCGTGGCGAACGGGGATTCGGCCTATCAGGCCGCCGAGTCGCCGAGCGGGCGGTTCTGGCGCGACGAGTACATCCTCAACGCCTATATCGGTCGCTACCCGAAACCGTATGTGGCGATCATGGACGGCATCGTCATGGGCGGCGGCGTCGGCCTGTCCGCGCACGGCGGTCATCGCATCGTGACCGAGCGGTCCATGGTCGGCATGCCCGAAACCGGGATCGGCTTCATCCCGGATGTCGGCGGCAGCTACCTGCTGTCGCACGCGCCCGGTGAGCTGGGCACCCATATCGCCCTGACGACCGCGCGCATGAGCGCCGGCGATGCGATCGCGGCCGGATTCGCCGATACTTTCGTTGCCTCCGAGCGTATTCCGGCCCTCCTGCAGCGGCTGCGCGAAACCGATGCCGCGACCGCGATCGCCGAATTCGCCGAGCCGGCGCCGGAATCCGATCTGGCGGCCCAGCGGTCCTGGATCGACGCCTGCTACAGCGCCGACACCGTCGAGGAGATCGTGGCTCGGTTGCAGCGCCACGACACCCCCGAAGCGGCCAAGGCGGCCGGTGACATGCTGTCGAAGTCGCCGGTGGCGCTGAAGGTGACGCTGCGCTCGCTGCGCGCCGCGCGTTCGGTCGTCAGCCTGGAGCAGGCGTTGAACGCGGAGTACCGGGTGTCGGTGGCCGCGCTGACCAGCCACGACCTGGTCGAGGGCATCCGCGCGCAGGTCGTGGACAAGGACCGCAACCCGCAGTGGTCGCCGGCGACGCTGGCCGAGGTGTCCGACGACCTGGTCGCCGGCTACTTCGGCGCGCTCGGCGATCGCGAACTGGGCCTGACCGAGTCGGAGGTATGAGATGAGCACCGAAACCACGCCCGCGACAACGAAAGTCGCCTTCCTCGGCCTCGGCCACATGGGCGGTCCGATGGCCGCCAATCTGGTCCGGGCCGGCTACGAGGTGCTGGCCTACGATCCGGCGCCCGCCGCCCGGGAGCAGGCGCGCGCCGACGGTGCGACCGTCGTCGACGCCGCCGCGGCCGCGACCGCGGAGGCGGATCTCGTGATCACCATGCTGCCCAACGGCCGCATCGTGCTCGACGTCTACGCCGACGTGCTGTCGGCGGCCAAACCGGGAACGTTGTTCGTCGACTGCTCGACCATCGACGTCGCCGATGCCAAGCAGGCCGCGCACCTCGCGGTGGCGGCCGGGCACCGGGCGCTGGACGCCCCGGTCTCCGGGGGCGTCGGCGGTGCCACCGCGGGCACCCTCACCTTCATGGTCGGCGGTCCGGCCGAGGATTTCGCGGCCGCCCTCCCGGTGCTCGAGGTGATGGGTGGCAAGGTGGTGCACTGCGGCGGCGCCGGTGTCGGCCAGGCGGCCAAGATCTGCAACAACATGATGCTCGGCATCTCCATGATCGGACTGTCCGAGGCGATCGTGCTGGGCGAGAAGCTCGGGTTGACCCACGACAAGTTCTACGACGTGGTCTCCACCGCCTCGGGCCAGTGCTGGTCGCTCACCAGCTACTGCCCGGTGCCGGGCCCGGTGCCGACGAGTCCGGCGAACAACGACTACCGGCCCGGATTCGCCACCGCGCTGATGACCAAGGATCTCGGCCTGGCCGCGAATGCGCTGCGAGACAACGGGGTCGAGGGCCGGTTCGGGCTGCTGGCGGCCGAGATCTACGACCGGTTCAACCGGTCGGCGGGCGATAAGGACTTCTCCGCTATCGTCACCGATATTCGGAATCGAAGTCATCGCAGCAGCTCAGAGGGTTGAGCTACCGGCCGAACCGGGTCGAAACCGTTAGATTGCCGTCATTTTCCGGGTACAGGCCCTCCAGAGCTTCGGCGTAGTCGACAGCCGCACGCTTGTACCCCTGACGGTCGATGTAGTGACGGGTAGCCATCGAGGATCCTTCCGAGTGGCCGAGCTGAGCACTGGCGCACTTGCTGTCGCCAGTCTTGCCGGTTACCTCGGTGGCTACCGTGTCACGCAGATTGCCCCACGTCATCCACTCCAAATCGGTTCCCGCGCGCAGGCATTCCAACGCATAGCCGACGACATCCGTGGAGATCGGCTGACCGTCAATCGTGAACATCAGCGCCATTTCGTCGACCGGGCTGCAGAACCGTTTCCATGCCCTGAGTTCACTCGTGAGCCAGCGGGGAAGCGTGACGTAGTAGGAGTCCCCGGCCTTGCGCGTGTCCTGCCTGTGCGCCTTCCGGCCCGGCGATTTCACGATTGTGCCGCAGACGTGCAGCACCGCCCTGTCTACCGTCTCGTCATCCAAGTCCGGAATATCGAACCAGCGCACCGCCAGACCTTCTCCCGGACGCACACCGGTACCCAGCACGGTAAGTCCGAACGGAAGTACGTAGTCGTGGCCGCGAGGCGTTCTTCCCTTGTCGCACAACAACTTTACAAACTCGGCACGGTTGACCGCATCGAGCGCTCGTTGCCCGCCACCATTCAAATCCGGGCGCGGAACCAGACGCATCGGCGAATCGTCGTAGAGGCCCTGAAGGGTCAGCATCCGGAACACGGCGGTCAAGATGGTGTGATGCTGCAATGCCACACCCGGCGCAATCTCTGCGATATCCGCGATGTACGAGGCAAGCTCAGACGGGCGGCCGGCCTCTGCGATGCTGAACGCCCCAAGCTCGACGTCCAGTTTGATCGCGTCGGACTTCGCCCGCGGACCCTCGTTCGGGTAGATCACGCCAAGGTACGTGTTGTACGTCTTTTCCCTGATCTCGCCCTTTTCGAGCCGTTGCCGAAGCAGGTCGGCATGGTGCTTGAACACCGCACTCATCTTGTCGGTTGGCTTGAACAGCACAACCTTCTCTGTCCGCCGCTTCCGACGCACAGATCCTTTGAACCGGTTCTTTTCGAAGTTCTCCCAGAACGCGGCCATGCACAGGTCACGGGTCGGACCACTGCCGGACGAACGGACGTATTCACCGTTGATCGCACGGTGACGAACCTCCGAAAGCCGCCAGATGCCATCAGCACCCTTCGTGGGCTGGAGCTTGTCTTTCGGCGGATAGCCGCCAGGTTCGAGCGCTTCACGAGGCATTACGCTGCCTCCGACATGAGCGAATTCTCATAGGCCAGAACGTCAGCCAGTTGGTATCGAACCTGACCGCCGACCTTCACGAACCGCGGCCCCTTCTGCGGAGAGAGAGCCGCCCAATTCGCCAACGTCTTCGGCCTGATACGCCACCGCTCGCCAAGCTCTTCCCGGGTCAACCAAATCCGTTCGTCGCTCATTGCTGCACTCCTATGCTGCGATCTGGGTTGCCGAATGTTGTTGTTCGCCTGGTGGACTGGCTTGCAGGCGGGCGGTTTCGTATTGGGCGCGCCATTTGATCCGCTGGGCGATCGAGGCCATGATCAGGTGCTCTCGCGGTGGCACGTTCTTGTCTCCCGGTTCGACCGGTTTCACGATCAGCCGGGACGGGTCGGGGCGTTGGATGCCGACCTGGGCGAGGATTTGCCGAACGAATTCGGCGCGGTCGGCCTTGTGGTCCGGGAGGGTCTTGCCGGTCCAGCGACGCGACACCAGGACGCGGCGGCCGCGCAGGCCGAGAG
>NZ_BAGM01000028.1 GCF_000308855.1 Nocardia veterana NBRC 100344
TCGGAGCCGCCCCAGTGCCCGGCGAAGGCCGGAGCGAACACCTCGCACGTAGCGGACAATCTGGACGCGACGCCTTCCCAGCAATGCGGCGACATCAAAAATCCGTGCAACAGCAGCAGGGGGTCGCCCGACCCGGTGTGCAGGGCTTTCATCGGCGCAAGGGAGGTGGCGGGTTGGGTGGTGCCGGACGTCATCGTCGTCACCCCTTCCGAATCGGCGGCGGCCTGTTCGGCGTGGCCGCGATGTCCGCGAGGACGGGTTGATTCCCGCATTGTACGGTCGTCGGGTGGCCAGCATCATCAGTTCCGTCAACGTCAACGGCATACGCGCAGCTACCGGCAAGACCGGGAAGGGAATGCTCGAATGGCTCGTCGTCACCGAGGCCGACATCATCTGCCTGCAGGAGACTCGGGCAACCGATGAGCAGACCCGCAAGGCGCTGGCGCCGGTCCTCGACGCCGGGTGGTTTCTCGCCCATGCCGAACCGGGTGCGAAGGGTCGCGCCGGGGTGGGCATCCTGTCCCGTCGGGCACCGTCGCGGGTGCGAATCGGATTCGGCAGCACCGAATTCGACGGTGCCGGCCGCTACGTGGAAGCCGATTTCGACGATCTGACGGTGGCCAGCGTGTACGTGCACACCGGCGAGGCCGACACCCCGATGCAGGACGAGAAATACCGCTTCCTCGGCGAACTCGGTGCGCACATGAAGGCGCAGACCCGCGATTTCGTGATCTGCGGTGACTGGAACGTCGCGCACACCGAACTCGACATCAAGAATTGGAAGGGCAACGTCAAGAACGCCGGCTTCCTGCCCGGGGAACGGGCCTGGATCGACGAGATGCTGGCAGCCGGCTACGTCGACGTGGTCCGGCAGTTGCATCCAGGGGTGCCCGGGCCGTACAGCTGGTGGTCCTATCGCGGGCGCGCCTTCGACAACGACGCCGGGTGGCGAATCGACTACCACCTGGCGCGCGGCGCGATCGCCGGCCGCGCGAAGCAGGCCGTCGTCGAGCGCGCGCCCGAATACGCACTGCGCTGGTCGGACCACGCTCCGGTCACCGTGCAGTACCGCTGAACCCTCCGACCGACCCGGTGGTGGACCGATTCCGCCGCCGGTTGACCCCGTCAGCGCGGACGGGACCTTCGCACGTCCGACAGCACCGATGAACAGGCACCGATGAACATGTCCGACAAGAGAATTCGTATTCTGCTGGTTCTGGGTGGGCTGGTGATCGCGGCGATCGTGGCCGGGGTCCTGGGCCTGCGCGGCGGTTCGACCACGCACGACATCGCGAGTTCGGTGGCGGCGACCGCACAGGCCGGCAAGACGACGACGCCGTCCACCCAGACGGCGAAGCCCGGCCCCGGCAATTCCGGCGCGACCCCGGCCGCGTCGGCCACCCGGGCGCCCGGCGTTCCCGACCGCGCCTATCGCACCCTCGTCGAAATCGATGCCGGACGCTGGCCCGGTTCGGCCAACGCTCCCGGCACCAAGGGCGGCGACCAGTGGATGAATCGGGCCGGGACGCTGCCGAAAACCGATTCGAGCGGTAAACCGATCACCTACCAGGAATGGGACGTCAATCCCAAGCAACGCGGCCAGACCCGCGATGCCGAACGCATCGTCACCGGCAGCGACGGATCGGCCTACTACACCGGCGACCATTACGAGACCTTCACGAGGATGCGCTGATGGGTGCGACGATCTCGCTCGCCCGGTTCCTGGCCGCACCACAGGCGGGAGCGTCGGTTGCGGATCGACATCGCGCCCCGGACGCACGGGCCGAGTCGGCCGCGCCGGTCCTCGGTGGACTGGACGTCGCCGCGGGCCCGTTCAGCGGGGTGCGGTATCAAGCGCCCGCGGACTACGTCGTGCGCGAGTTGCGCGGCGCCAAGATGCGCACCACGGCCGGCGTGTTCGACGAGTTCGCGGCCGCGTTCCAATTCCCCTACTACTTCGGCAACAACCGCGACGCCTTCGACGAATGTCTGCGCGATCTGGACGACTTCGTCGGGGAGGCGCCGGGATATGTTGCTTTGATTCGGGATTCGGGTCAGCTACTCGCCGATCAACGCGAGGATCTGGAGTGGTTCACCGACGCCATGACGGCCGCCGCGCACACCTGGGCGGCCCGGGGCACGGTGTTCCGGGTGGTGTTGCAGCGTCCGCCGGCGGTGTTGCCGACGGTGGCGCTCACCCTCGCCGACCCGGCCTGACGGGCGTTCGGCGCAGCCGGCGGGCCAGATCCTCGCCGAGCAGGACGAACACATCGGTGGTTTCATCGATGAGCTGGTCGCGTGTCATGTCGATCTGACCCTGCAACCAGCTCGTCAACGTCTGGACCAGTCCACCCACCAGATACGTGGCCCGGAATCCGATCACCGGATCGGGTGTCGGGGCGCCCAGGTCGTAGAAGTCGATCCCTCGGTCCGCAACGAGATTCGCGAACGAGGCGATGGTCTGCAGCGTTCGCGCACGCAACTCCGGGGTGGATGCGCTCAGGGCCAGGGCGACCTGGGCCTTGCGGGGGTCGTCGGTCAGCACGTGGATACCGGCCGCGACCGCCGCATGCGCCATCGTCCGGGTGTCGGGTGGGCGCGGTGAGGCGGGGGCGCGCCCTTCGTCCGAGGGCAGATCGTCGCCCGCCGCCGGCTCCGCACCGCTCGTTTCGGCGGTGAGCTCGTGCAGGGCCCGCAGGATGGCAGCGGCCAGCTCCTCGGCGATGCTGTCGAACAGAGCGGTGAGGACGGCGTCGCGGCCGGTGAACTGCTCGTAGTAGTAGCGCTCGTTCAGCCCGGCCTGGGCGCACAGTCCGGCAACCGTCAGCTTGTCCACGCCCTGGGTACCGATGATCTCGAGCGCCGCGCCGAGCAGCGCGGCCCGCCGGCCCGCGCGTCGTTCGGCGGCCGACACACCGCCGTAGGTCCGCTGCGCCGTCACGGTCCGATTGTGGCACGGCGACAATTTTGGCATTAAGTCTTGCCAGAAATCTCATTCTGGCGGATGCTATTGCCAGATTCAGTGAGGAGGGCGACGATGCCTGGTCCCGGATATTTCGCCGACGATTCGATGATTCGCCGCGTGATGCGCAAGCGAGCGGTCGGCCTGACCTACGGCCTGCGCGCCCTGGTGATCGGCGCGGTTCACCCGCTGCTGTTCGTCGGAACCGCCGAGAACACCGCGCATCGCGCCACCCCGTACACCCGGCTCGCGCTCACCGGACGGCTGTTCGAGGCCGTCTTCCTCGGTGACAGGGAGGAAGCCGACCGCGCGCTGGCCTTCACCCACAAACGCCATGTCCCGGTCGAAGGGGCGCTGCCCGAGGATGCCGGTCCGCATCATCCCGCCGGTTCGCGCTACTCCGCGCTGGACCCGCGCCTGATGTTCATGACCATGGCCTTCACCGCCGATTCCGCCGAGGTCATGCACGACGTCCTGGTGCGGAAGCTGACACCCGGGGAGCGCGAGGATCTGTACCAGGACTATGTGCGCTGGGGTGAACTGTTCGGGATGCCGCGTTCGGCCGCACCCGCCGACTACCCCGCCTTCCGGCGCTTCTTCGACGACTATCTCGCCTCCGACGAGCTCTACCTGACCGAGGAGGCGCGGTTGGTCGGGTCATATCTGGCGGGCAAGGAAGTGCCGCATCCGCTGCCGCGCCCGTTCCAGCAGGCCAGCAGCGGCGCGCATCTGCTGGTGCAGGGCTCACTGCCGCCGCGGATTCGGCGGATGTACGACATCCGATGGGGCCTGCGGGAGGAGCTCGCCTACCGTGGGCTCGCCCAGGCCGTGCGCACCGCCCACCTGCGGCCGCCGCTCACCCCGCCGGTCCTGCGCGACACGCTGTCCGGCCCGAGCGCGCCGGTGTATCGCCTGATCACCCGGCGCGAAAAGGACCTGGTCGCCAGTGGCAGGTCCAGCATGCCGGGGGTGGATCCCCGGAACTTCGCCCAGCGGCACGCCGTCTGAGCAGCGGTGTTTCGCCACCCGGACAGGTGCGGTGGCGGACCCGCGCGCATCCTCGCTCCCTCGGGGAAAACCGCTTGGCCGACCATGCGAAGATCGGACCATGTCCAGTCCTGCCCCCAGCGACCGCAAGCAGCGGGTCCTGTCCGGAATCCAGCCGACCAGCGACTCCTTCCACCTCGGTAACTACCTTGGTGCGCTGCAATATTGGGCGCCGCTGCAGGACGACTACGACGCCCTCTACTTCATCCCGGATATGCACGCCATCACGGTGTCGCAGGACCCCAAGCAGTTGCGCAGCCGCACCATCCGCGGCGTCGCGCAACTGCTCGCGATGGGGATCGACCCGAAGCGCTCGACCCTGTTCGTGCAGAGCCAGGTGCCCGAGCACGCCGAACTGACCTGGGTGCTGAGCTGCATCACCGGATTCGGCGAGGCCAGCCGGATGACGCAGTTCAAGGACAAGTCGGCCAAACAGGGCTCCGACAACGCCACGGTCGGCCTGTTCACCTATCCGATCCTGATGGCCGCCGACATCCTGCTGTACCGCCCACAGCTCGTCCCGGTCGGCGAGGATCAGCGCCAGCACCTGGAGCTGACGCGAAACCTGGCGCAGCGCTTCAACACTCGCTTCAAGAAGACCTTCGTCGTACCGGAACCGCATATCGTCACCAATACGGCGAAGATCTACGACCTGCAGGATCCGACCTCGAAGATGAGCAAGTCCGCCGCCAGCGACGCGGGCCTGATCAATCTGCTCGACGATCCGAAGGTGTCGGCGAAGAAGATCCGCTCGGCCGTCACCGACACCGAACGTGAGATTCGCTACGACCCGGAGACAAAGCCGGGCGTCAGCAACCTGCTGGTCATTCTCTCCGCGCTCACCGACACGCCCATCGTCACTCTCGAAAAAGGCTTCGAGGGCAAGGGATATGGCGAGCTCAAGGCCGATGTGGCCGACGCGCTGGTGGAATTTGTGACACCACTGCAGGCGAAAGTGCAAGAGTATCTGGACGATCAGGGCGAACTCGATCGCATCCTCGCCACCGGAGCCGAGCGGGCGCGCGAGATCGCCGGCAAGACCCTCGCGCAGGTGTACGACCGAGTGGGTTTCCTGCACCGCTGACGTGCACCCGCGTGAGGCCCGGTTGATGAGCCGACCACGCGGGGCCGCCTCGACGTGTTCGGCCGCGGTTGAACAGGTTCGGGAGGACAGGTGCTCGACAAGGTCAAGGCGCGGATAGAACGCGAGGTTCAGGCGAGGCCGTGGCTGGACCATGTGATTCGGGCCGGCGGTAGCTACCAGCGCCAGCGTGGTGACTACTTCGCCGCCGGCATCACGTATTTCACGGTGCTGTCGCTGTTTCCGCTGCTGATGGTGGCGTTCGCGATCGCCGGATTCGTCCTCGCCAGCGATCCGAGCCTGCTCGACGAACTGCGCGACAAGATCGTGCAGAACATCCCGGGCTCCTTCGGCGGCCAGATCAACGATCTGATCGACCAGGCCATCAACTCGCGCACCAGCGTGGGCATCATCGGTCTGCTCGGCGCCGCCTACGGTGGGCTGGGCTGGATGGCGAACCTGCGCGCCGCCCTCACCGAACAGTGGGAACAGCCTGCGCAACAAGGGAATTGGCTGAAGACGAAACTCTCCGATCTGCTGGCGCTGGCCGGGCTCGGCGTCGCGATGGTCGTGTCGCTGGGATTGTCGGCGCTGTCGTCGAGCGGGCTGGCCCGGCAGCTGCTGGAAAGTGTCGGCCTCGACAAGGTGCCCGGCGTGTCCTGGCTGCTGCGACTGCTCACCCTGGTGCTCGCGGTGCTCGCCTCCTGGGCGGTCTTCGTCTGGATCATCGCCCGGCTGCCCCGGCAACCGGTGACCTTCGCCAGCGCGGTGCGAGCGGCCTTCATCGCCGCGATCGCCTTCGAGATCTGGAAACAGGTGGCCTCGTTCTACCTGCAGAAGGTCCTCACCAGCCCCGCCGGCGTCGCCTTCGGCTCGATCATCGGCCTCATGGTCTTCGCCTACATCACCGCCCGAATCATCCTGTTCGCCACAGCCTGGGCCGCCACGGCCAGGGAGAACGAGGTCGAGGCGGAGATCCCGGCGCCGGGACCGGCGGTGATCGAGCCGCGGATGAACGCGGGGATGACGGCGAGCACGGGCCTGGCGTTGTTCGGGGTGGGGGCGGTGCTGGGCGGTTTGTTCGCCGTCCGGCGTAAACGGTGAGAACACGGTCGCGATGCCGGCTCGTCGAGTGTCCGGTGAATGGCCGTTCTTATCCCCGCGCCGTCCTCTCGGTCGGCATGAGCACTATTGCCACGACGCGTGCGACGGAGGAGTGTGAACAGCACCGGTGGCGCCGCCGGGCGCTGCCCCGAGCAGAGAGGGGGTGGATCGTGTTCGCACGGTCTACCACGATTCAGGCGCAACCCTCCGCTATCGACGCCGGGATTGCGCATATGCGGGACGAAGTCATGCCGGTGTTGGCAGAAACCCCCGGCTGTACCGGTTTGTCCCTCCTTGTGGATCGCACCTTCGGCCGTTGTATAGCCACCACCGGATGGGAGTCCGAGGCGGCCATGCACGACAGCGAGAGCGGGTTCATGGCCGCGCGCGACCGGGCGGTGACGGTCTTCGGCGGCACCTCCGCCCAGGTGGCGGAATGGGAGATCGCCGTCGTCCACCGCGACCACCGTTCGATGCCCGGCGCCTGCGTGCGCGCGACCTGGGTCAAGACCGATCCGAGCCGCCTCGACATGTCGATCGACGCCTACCGCAACTACATCCTGCCCGGGATGGAACAGCTCGACGGTTTCTGCAGCGCGAGCCTGCTGGTCAGCCGCGCCTCCGGCCGGGCCGTCTCCTGCGGCACCTTCGACAGCGCCGAGGCGATGCAGCGCAACCGTGAGCAGTCCGCGGCCCTGCGGGTCGACGCCGCCCGCCAGGTCGGTGTGGAGGCGATCGACGTGCGCGAATTCGAACTGGCATTGGCGCATCTGCGGGTGCCGGAACTGGTGTAGGCGCGGCCGCGTCGCGATCGTTGCGACGCGGCATCACCGGTCACGCCGCGCGGGGGTGCGTCGTCGGTACCGGCGCACGCGAAGTATGCGACGGCACCCGCTCCGCAGGCGGGTTCGTGAGTCGGGCGTTCAGTCGATGCGCGAGAACTCCTCCTGCACTCGCATCATGCGGGTGATCTCGCGGCAGATCGTTTCGGTGGACGATGGGTCGATGCGAAAGTCGTTGTACTGCTGGCGATAGGTGTATCGACCGTCGCCTTCGACATCGAACCAGCTGAGGTATTGCGGCGGATAGGGACGCGGATCCTGGAGGCCGCATTTGACCTCGATATGCCCCGAACCTGCGCGCGGAGCGCCGAGCAGCTTCTTCATCCGGGCCGTCGTGGTTTCCTTTGTGCCGGTCCACGAATCGAGATCGGTGCGGATGCGATCGAGGCTTTCGATCAAGCCGGCGTGCCGGCCCGCCGGAAGATTGCCGAGGACAGCGGCGAACACCTTCGGCACGATCGCGGGCGAGCCCGCTTCGACGACCACATTTCCACCGTATTCATCTGCCGGGCCCGGCCTTTGGACCAGTGCCACCCCGACAGTGGTGTCGATTGCGGCATAGATGCGCACGGGCCGCTTGCGAGTTCCCGTGAGCAGCAACGAGATTGCCGGGTTGGCCACCACCCGCAACGCGGCGGACAGGTCCGGATCGAACCCCTTCGGCATCCGCGCCCGGAATTCCCAGCTCATCCGCTCGGCTTCGCTCTGCCACTGCGCCGACGACCGCAGCTGTATCGGGTAGGGGTACCGATCCTTGTCGGTCTCTTTCCAGACGTGCATGAATTCGTCCGGGGTGAACTCCCATTTCACGGGCGGCGTCCCTCATCGTCCGGACGAACCTGCGCCGAGGGAATATCGGCACCGATGGCGCCGGGCAGAGTCCGCTCGCGGGGACCCAGTAGTTCCTCTTCGCGATCCATGACCAAGTAGTCGGGCGTCTTGTGTTCACGCTCGGACTCGTCCTTCTTGCCGGCACCGCCCAGACCGGGCATCCCGGGCATGCCGCCGAGTCCGGGCTGGCCCGGCCGGGCGCCGAGAGCCGCTGCGGCAGCGGGGTTTCCGACTCCGGCCACACCGGGAATACTCCGCCCCGGCCCGCCGGATTGCGCACCACCCGCACCGCCGTATGTTCCGGAGGAACCGAAACCCGAACCCGGGCCACCACCTCCGTATCCCGCGGCAGTGGTGGAACCCAGGCCGGACGGGCGAGTATCACCGCCCGCGGATGACGACGCAGCCGGATTCGAGGTGCTCTGACTACCCGTTCGGCTCGAATCCTGTCCGGACTGCGATGTGCCGGCCGGATCGGTCTGTTGCGCCGCATCCTCGGCCTTGTCGCCGACACCGCCCGAATCGGTTTCACCGCCGGGCGAATTCGTGCCGGTTGGGTTACCGGAGCTGTTCACCCCGGTCCCGCTGTTGAACGGGCCGTTGTTCGGATTGCTCGGGCCGACGCCACCCGGTGCATCCACCGGGACGAAGGTTGGGACGCCGTCACCGGCGGGCCGGTAGGTGGGGTCGTAGTTGTTGCGCATGGCCGCGATCGCCAGCTGGCGTAATTCTTCGTCGGCCTTGGCTTTGTCGACTGTCGGACCAGGTGGTTGGGCGCCGAGCCCTGCGATCAATGCGTTTGCACCGACGACCTGTGGAGTCGTCGAGCCGTTGATCGGCGGAACGGCCAGCCTGGCGGCCTCGCCTCCATGGGCGGCGGCGTTGATGCGCGCGCCCACCGCCAGGATGACCTCGTGGACGTCGGAAGCCTGCTGGACGAATTTTTTAGCGGCTTCAGCGGCGGATCCGGCGAATTGACCGTGGAAGCCGTTCGATATCTCCTTCTGGATGGCGAGGTTCAGACCGAACAGGCCGCCGCTCAAGGCGGCGGATATATCCGTCCAACTCTTCGCAAACGTGTGCATTGTGCCCGGGTTGATGCTGTCGACCATCTTTCGGATGTCCTGGTGCGAGAGTGAATCCCACTGTTCCAGGTCCTTGATATAGGAAGGATCCGTGCCTTGGTGGTGCAGCTGCTGCTGGAGGTGTTGCGCACCTGTCTGCGCCTTGCTCGCGGCATCCCGAGGAATGGCTACATCGGGATTGACCCCGGCGATCAGGCCCCAGGTAGCAAGCGGGCCGGGTTGGTTCGGGCTACCCACGGTCAGTTGTCCTTACCGATTTCGGTCTCGATGTTCGACGCGATGTTCTCCAGGTTGCCGCACGGGCGCCCGGTGTCTTGGAGCGAGTTCGAGGAAACGGCGACCTGCACGAATCCAACCTTGGTGCGGATGTCGATTTGGCAATCCTGTTTGATACCGGGGTTGCGAACCCACATTGCCTCGCGGCCGTTGATTGTCAAGGGCTCGCTGTAGTCACGGACTTTGGCCATGTCTTCGTCCCAAGTAGCGTTGCTCGAGTTCACTTGTAGAACCAGGCCATCGAGAGGGTTACCGTCGGTGAACGCGCACGTGAGGAAGCTGCGTTCCGCGATCTGGTCGGGCCCGCGTTTCCGGGTGCTGGGGTCGAAGCCGGACTTGCGAATGGTGTCGTCGCTTATCCAGGTACACGGATCGAAGACGATATCCGGGCGCGCTCCGGTGTATTGATTGTGCTGGGAGGGAGGCTGAATTTTCGGATCGGTAAGTGTCGGTCGTGTCTGTGCAGGTCCAGAAGAAGACTGTGCACCGGCATGTGAATCGGTGGCACGCAAGTTCGAATCGCCAGCTTTATCGGAGCACCCGGCCACGGTGATCGCAAGTGAGGCCGAAGCTATGGCGAGAATCAATGATCGAATCAAGGTCATTTTCCGCTCCCGGTTATAGCTGTCTTGATCGCCGCCGCATTTGCTGCTTCAGCGTCGTCTATCAACCGTGCAGCTCGTAAATGAGCGGCAGCCATTGTGATCGCCGCCGCTCTCATGCTGGTCAGGGCGTCTAACAAGCTGGAGGCTTTCCCCGCAAACCCGACCCGGAGCTCCTCGGCGGATCGGAAATCGCCGAAACCACTAATACGTGCCAGTTCGCGTGCAGAGGTCAGCTGCGGATTGACCGTGGTCTCAACGAACCTGACGTAGATCTCCGCGCATCGCCGAGCGGCATCCGGCTCCATCTTGAATGTCCCATCCACCGCCTGCTGCCACAGCGCGTCGGCGGTCGACTGCCCCACGTCCATCGGCGTCCCTCCCTCATACGTCCCGCTTACCTTACTGGACGCTCGGTGGGCCTCGGCGGTTCCCTCGATCGCCCGATCTGCCCTCTGGTCGAGCCGAAAGATGCAATCCTTGCTGGGATTATGCGGGGATCGAATGAGATTCCGTGGTGGTGGGGCAGTGGGGGATTGCGCGGTGATGTGCTGGCGCGGTCGATGCGAACCTGGAGGGAGGCAGGCATGTCGGAGTGCGGGTCCACGTTGCCGAGGCGGCAACTCGGGCGGTATCTGCGCAACGGGCGCGAGGAGTGCGGGTTGACGCTGCATCAGGCCGCCGCGCTGATTCAGCGGAGTGCGAGTACCTTGCAGCGGATGGAGCGGGGGATGGTGGCGCATCTGCGCGAGGTGGACATCGAAGCTCTATGCCGCTTGTACGGCTTCGATGACGACCACACCGTAGCAATGAAAGCTCTTGCTGCCCAAGGCAACGAGCTGAGTTGGTGGTGCGAGTACGGTGACTTGTTGCCTCCGAACTTCGACTTCTACGTTGGCCTCGAGGCATCCGCGCGACGGCTCACAACTTACGAGCCCGAGCTTGTCCCCGGCTTGCTGCAGACACCGGCGTATGCCAGCGTGCTGTTTCACACTGGCTATCCGGCCGACTCGGCAGAAGAGCACGCACGGAGAGTGCAGCTGAGGATGCGCCGACAGACGCGAATCACTCGGAAGCATCGGCCTGCGACGCTCGACGTGATACTTCGAGAATCAGTGCTGCGCTGCATGGTTGGTGGTCCGAAGACGATGGCGGCGCAACTGAAACATCTGGCCGACGTCAGTACCCGCCCGAACATCAACGTCCACATCTTGCCGTTCGCGGCAGGGCTTCCGCTGGGTGAGCCCATCGGGCCTTTCGTCATACTGGAGTTCGGTACCGACCGCAGCGGCAACGCGGAGGAACCGCCCGTGGTCTACACCGAATGTTTCACCGGGGGCTTGTATCTTGCGAAACCGACCACTGTTCGGCGCTACCATAGGGCCTACGAAGATCTTCGACGGAGTGTGTTGGACGCTGTCGCCAGCCGTTCCCTGCTCCGGCAGATGGCGAAGGAGTACGTGTCGTAATGGATGACTTATCGACTGCGCAGTGGTTCAAGAGCATCCATAGCGGGGCCTCCGAGAACTGCGTCGAGGTCGCCTTCCTATCGGACGGCACTGTGGGCGTTCGTGATTCGAAGCACCGCTCCGGACCCGCACTGACCTTCACCGCAGCCGAATGGTCGTCGTTCACCGCCGCAGCATCCCGGGGAGACATCGACTGCTGAGCTCCGAGCCATATCGCACACCTCGGTCGAAACTGCGGGGCGTAGTACCGCGAGACCTCCGCGACCAACTGCTCGGAGCTCGCTCTCGATGCTGCAACGTCATACCTCCGACGTGAGGACGCCGTGTTCTGATGGGAAGCCAGGGCGAGGCGTAAATACGCTCTTCCATGTCGAAACGTCGACAGCCGCGTAATCGAAACCGCATCGAGGGAGCGATGCTGCGGCGAGGGCGTTTTCGGGAACCCCGGCCTTCGCGAGCTGTCTATCGGCATCGACCGGTTTCCGCCCGCGCAGGATCGATGGCGATGTCACCGGTTCAGGAGGTGTCGGGCCGGTGCATCTGCCGGCCACGCCGAGTAAGCAATCAACCTGGATCCGAGACACTCATGCGGTCCCGGGGCGTGGTTGACCTGAGCGGCGTAGTGGTTGCGGCTGCTGTCTGCCTGGCGTCAGTGTCATTCGATCTGCGATGATCGTGAGGCCGCTCGTCTCAGGAGGGTGGCATTCTCGACATCGAGTCTGAAGACCAGGAGGGGGTCATGCATGTTGTTCCTGAACTCGTACCGACTGTGTCAGGGCCGATAGGTCCCGGTCGACGAGCCGGAAGTTGATGCAGTGAACTGGCGCGCCCGCCTCGACGCGATTACCGATGATCACGTCGCTGCCCTGCATGGCACAGAAGTTCAGCTCGACGAAATAGATGCACAGGCCAGAAATGCCATGGAGCGGGTCGCGGAGCTGGTTGGACTACCTCCTGATGAATCGGAAGCTCACACTGCGTGGCCAGCGGAGGAAGAGCACCGCGCGCAAGTAGCTGAAGCGCCCAGTGCCGGTGAGCGGATGTTGTCTGCTGCGCGGCGAGCGAGTGAAAGCCGCGGTGACGATTACGTGTTGCCGTCCGATTGGACTGATGAAGACGAGGCCCGAATGGAAGGCTATGGTCCGCCGAAGTCTTGGCTCGTTTGAGTGTGTTGATCCGAATTTCCGACCGGAGTGGGGGTGCCGGCCGGCTGTACTTATCCACGGGTAGGAGGTTTGCGGTGAGTGGCTACCTCAGCATGAATCCGGACGGGGTTCGGCAACAAGCGAATTCGTTCGAGGCCGCGGCACGCGGTTTGTCCGAGGCCGCGGGTTCATGGAAGAACATGTTCGATCCCAACGACTTGGGGGCGGAGTACCGTAAGCAGGCCCAGAACATCGCCGATGGCTTCAATCATGTGGTGAAGGCGGTCGAGGACTGGTCCAGTGCGTGTGCAGCGTTCGGGACTGCGCTCAATCATGCAGCCGACACTGTTCAGAACTCCGACTCGCAAGTCTCGAGTGATCTCGCCAAGGTGTCGTTCGACGGCGCAGGCGACCTGACGATGGGTGAAAAGTAATCGTGGTCGAGCCGAAACCTGGTCTCGGGGAGGGGAATGCTGCGGCATGGGTAACCATCGGTGGCACCGGCGACGCAACATCGGCCAATTGGGCGGGTTATGGCAAACACGGCCCGTCCGATACCTCGGTCGATAGATTCCTCTCCGGAGACTCCGGCGCCTACAATCCCGGCGCCGACGCGAAGCAGATCCTCGAGACGAACACACTGGACTGGTTCCACTTGGTCCAAGCGCGTTACGCGATCACGGGGCGGAAGGCCCCGCAGGGTATCGGGCTCGATACGAAAGACGCGATGGACACGTTCTATTTCAGACAGCGTGACATGCATCTCGACCATTTGTTCGGAGCGGCACAGCGTATCGAAGCCGCATTGCCGAAGATCACGCAAGCCCATACCGACCAGCAGTTGGCCACACAACGACTTTCGGGGCATTGGCAGGGGCCGACCGGTGGCGCGGTACAGGACAAAATCGGAAAGCTCGGCGCCTGGTCCGATGATGCGCTGGATGAGCTGACGGCGATCCCGCAGACCGTCTACGCCACGGTCAACGAAATCAAGCAGTGCCTTCAGCGCAAAGCCGATGCCTTCGCGAAGCTGAATATGGTCCACCGTATCAATGGTGTCGACATGACCAACGGCGAGAGCAGAGGGCAGGGGATCAACACTCGCAACAGCGACGATGAGAATGCCGGAAACGACGACGTATCGGTCATCATCAACTATTCTCTCCGACGCGGTATCGGCGATAACGTGCGGAAACAGATCCAGTGGATTGCCGACACCGGAGTTCTCGGTGATAGAAGCGCACTACCGCGCTATGACCCGCACGGCAACTATAAAGACCAGCCCGGTTGGGCTGAAGTCACCGAGTTCGACGACAAAGCGCAACAAATTTGCAAGATCTGGACAAATCAATTCTGTGAAAGCGCCGAGGGGTATTTTCGGGCCTACTCCACGCTTTGTGCCCAGACCGATAAGGCGGTGGAGCAATATCTGCAGGTCGCTGTCGATGCGCTGAACAACGCAGGGCACCTAGGCAAGGCTCCGCAGCCACAGGACCCCGGCCCTTCCAACCCGGTTCCGTCGAATCCGGGCCCGGCAACGCCGGGCGTGCCGGGTCCTGCGGTTCCGGGGCCGGCGGTTCCCGGACCGGCTCAGACAACGCCCGCAGCGGCGGCCCCGACTACACCGACAACGAGTCCCGCAGGTACACAAGCCAATCCGGCGCAGATCCTCTCGTCTCTCGCGAGCCAGGCAAGTCAAACCGTCCAACAAGGCCTGACCCAGACCCTGCAACAAGGCCTCAGCCAGATCCAGAACGTCGCGCAGCAAGGACTGGGGTCGTTGGGCGGCAACATCTCCGGTCTCGGTTCTCAGCTTTCCGGTCTCGGCTCCCAACTGACCGACGTCAAGAACCTTCCCGGTTCAAAAGAGCTCGCCAATCTCAGCGCACTGGGCGGGAACCTCACCGTGACGCAGTCGCCCAACGGCACCATTACCGCCAAAGTTACTGGGCCCGACGGGAAGTCGCAGGAATACTCGATGGGGATCAAGGACGGGGTGCCGTTCTTGAAGCCCGGGCCGGCGGAGCCGTCAGATCCCACTGCGGCCGGGCCGTCCGACGACAAGAGCTCGACGCCGGGTAGTGCACGTCCGTCCGGTCCAGGCCCCGGTGGCGCCTCCGCGGCTGGGTCGTCGGCGCAGTCGTTGACTCCAGCGCCCTCGGGTGTCGCCACGCCGGGTTCGCTGCCGGGGCACGCAGCCGAGCCACGTTCCGAGAACCCCAACGCAGCCTCGGGGACGGGAACGAACGCCCCCGCCGCGCCCGGTATGCCGATGAGCGGGATTCCCCATGCTCCGGGAGGCGGTGGCAAGTCCGCCCCGGATTCGGAACGCCCGCCGAGTGGGATCGTTCCACCGAAACCGTTGTGGACGACGGTTCCCGGAACAGGGGGCGAGATACCTGATGGCCCCGCCGGGCCGGACGGTCCGGGGCCGGAACTGGCGACGGTCGGTCCGCTGGATGGCAACTCGCCGAAGCCGCCCACTGCCGGCCCTGAACTGGCGACCGTGGGCCCGCTGGAGAGTGCTCGTCCAGCGCCCACTAGCCCCAGTCACGTTGCCACGGTTACCGACTCGCCGCCGGCGGCGGCTGCTCGGCCGTCCACTGCAGGAGTGAAGATCGAAATCGACACGGGCGAATCGAAATGACCTACGACGCACGAGAGCGTTACGACGACCGAGGGGTACGGTCCACCCGACTCGTGGCTGCGGTAGCGTGCCGGGGCGGTGCGGTTCGGGTCCGCACGTAGCAACTGTCGGGCTGCTTCGAAACGGGGGCAAGGTGCGGTACATCGCGGTGAACGGTTCGAGGGTCGGCTGATCGGCATGGACGACTGGGAGCGTGAGAAGATTCGTGCCGCCAATGACGGCCTGCGCGCAACGCTCGACGCCATCCACAGCGAGTTCGACCGTGAGCTGGGGGAATTGGAGGGCATTCAGAGCAAGCTGGCGGCATTGACGGTTCGTGCCACGTCACCGAACGACCTGGCGCAGGTGACGGTGAACGGGTCCGGGACAGTGACGGAAGTCAAGATCGCCGACGATGCATTTCGGCGCAGTACGCCTCGGCAGTTGACCGAGGACATCAACGCGGCGATTCGCGGCGGGGTCGAGGCGGTGACGCAGGCGCGCGCGAAAATCCTCGAACCGGTGCAGTCCGTGATCGACGGGATGGCCGGCCTGGACGAGGTCCTGCCGGGGATGCCGAGCATGCGTGAGCTGCGCCAACGGTTTTCCGAGTTTCCGACTCGGGAGCAATAGCCGAGTGCAGTTGCGATGCGAGTGGAACCGGCCCGGCGGCGCGTGCGTCGGAAGAGGGGGACGGAGTACGCCGATGAGGGAGTGCGAACGTGGTTGACTTCTTTGCCGATCCGGAGCGGCTGCGGGCGATAGCGCCGAAGTTCGAGCAGCTCGGCGAGGATGTCGAAACCGCGTTGGAGAAGTTGCGTCGAGGACTCGAAGCCGAAGGACGCTGCTGGGGAGGAGATCGCCCGGGAACGGAGTTCGAAAAGAACTATCCGCAGGAAGGTGACGGGAGCGTCAAGCAGACGCTCGACGAGCTGGCGGCCTTGGCGGCCACGCTGAGGGAGACCGGAAACAAGATCACCGGCACCGCGAACCTCGTCCAGAATCAGGATCAGGCCAGTGCCGACGGCATTCGCAAGGTGTAGCGGGGGAGCGAACTCGTGACACTGTGGCGGCCTCCGCAGATCCCCTACCTGTCGGATTTCCTTTTCGGCCATTGGCCCGACGGCGACGAAGATGCCATGCGCCGCGCAGCCGGGCACTGGTCGGATATGGCCAAGGCACTGGAGGAGCTGAAGCAGCCGGCCGACCTGGCGATGGTGGGCGCTCTCGATGCGATCGACGGCAAGGCCCATTCCGCGATGTCGAGTTACTGGCAGAACATCTCAGGTGGTGACGGCAGCGAACTGCAACGTCTCATCAACACCTGCAACAGCTTCGCCGAGCAGCTCGAACACGGTGCCACGGATATCGAACACACCAAGCTGACCATCTATATCTCGGCGATGGTCATGGTCGCTATGACCGCCTGGTCGTGGGTTCCAGGTGCCGGCCAGGCGGGCGAGGTCGCGGCCGCGGCCGCGGTCAAGGTGACGGTCCGTGCGGCCGTGCAGAAGCTACTAGCCGAGATCACCACGAAGGGTGCCGCTTTCGTCGCCAAGCGTCTCGCCATGCGCGTGGGCGCCAAGGTCGCTACGCAGGCGGCGATCGGTGCCGGTATCGGAGCGGGCACGGATGCTGCCGCACAAGGCATTCAGCTGGCCGCCGGCCATCGCGAGGACGGGTTCGATCCGGCCGGCTTCCTTCGGGCTACCGGGGCCGGGGCCGTTGCCGGTGGTGTGACCGGACCCATGAGCGAAGGCATCGGCGGAAATCTGGCGGGGCGGCTCGCCGGCGGTGCCGAACCCGGGCTGGTAGCCGGACTCGTCGGCAAGAATGTCGCGGAGGTGCCGGCCAACGTCGTGGGCAATGCCGCGGCTCAGCTCGCGACCAACCCGGATCATTCGATCGACGCCGGCACTTTGCTGGAGGGCGCCGGAGGCGGCCTGGCGAGTAAGCCCGAATTCGGCGGGCACGGCACGTCACCCGGCGGTGAGGCGGCGGGCCCGCATCCGGAGTCGGCGCCGGACAAGCCCGCCGCCGGCGGATCGGATCATTCGCCCGATCCCTCACCGCGGCCGTCACCGTCGGATCCGGGAACTCCCGCGGCGGCCGACGGTACCCATCCGTCGGGTATCACCCATCAGGATTCGGGTACGTTGCCGGCGGAAACTCCGCCGGCAACCGGAACCGATCACGCGGCCACAGTGGCTGCGGGACATGAGACATCCGTTGCCGCCCAACCTGATTCGAGCACACACCAGAACGGCGACGCTAGGCCTTCGTCCGAATCACGCGCGAACTCCGGGTCGCAGACGACTTCCGAACCCGGGGCGGCGCATCAGCCGACCTCCGCACCGGCGGGGTCCTCGGATCGTGCCGCGCCTTCTCCTTCCCAGGCCCCGAACGTTGCGGGTGCCGAGCGACCAGTGCCCGCGGCACGTCCCGCATCCGAGGTCCCGGCGCGTCCGGATACGCCGGGGCCGGCTGCGGACCGCGCGGCCGCACCTCAGCGGGCTGCGGAACCTCCGCGCTCACCGGCAGCCGATGCGTCCGTGCACCGAACTACCGAGTCACCGGCCGCCGGGCCCGCTTCGCGTCCGGAGCCCACACCAGCCCGGCCGGTCCATACCGAGGCGGCTCGGCCCGATGCCGCCGGCCGGCCCGTTCCTGAGGCATCGCATCGACCGTCCGTTGCCGAGCGGCCCTCGGGCGCGCCGCCGCGTCAGCATCGACCCGACACCCCTGGCCGCACGGCGGATGGCCCGATCTCGCGCAATACTGCTGAGCCGCAGCATGTCTCGGATGGCGGAGCTCGGACCGAGACTTCTGCTCCACCGGATTCGGGAAGGGATTCGGCTCCTCGAGCTTCCGGACCGGACAGCGCGCCCGCGACACCTCGGCACGGTGCTCCCGAAAATGCTTCCCGGCAAGATCTTTCGAACAGCGATCGTCGGCCGACGGGGCGACCCGAGCACATCGCCGACCCGATCAGCACCGACGTCCCGCAGCAAGCGCAACCCGTCCCGGTTGCCGTTTCGCCGCCTGTGCACAGTCCCGTGGACGATCGCCCTACGAACGCGAAACCGGCCGAGGCCGCCTCGCACGAAGGGGTTCCCGACAGCCCGCCGGAGGTCAATGCCGGCGGTGTGATCAGGCCGCGTGACGATTTCGCCGCATTCGAATGGGCTGAGGACGCCTACGAACGCTTCCGGAGTGACGACAGCGATATCGACCATATGGCTCGGGTTCTCGCTGATCATCCGCGCGCCGACGGTAGTCATTTTTCGCGAGAAGATATTCGCCGGATCAAGGATCACCTGTTCCGAGAGGAACATCCGATACGCGACTACGACGGTGAGGTTGTTCACCGGCGCTACGACGCGGACCCCGACATCGCCGAGGCCTGGATCCGGGTGCGGTCGGGCCGTCCTGATCCGGCGGACCTCGTACTACTGGAGCACGAGTTCGCGGAGGCCAACTACTACCGCGACCACCCGGGCGCGCTGTATCAGGACGCGCATGCGCATGCCAATATTGACCACAACTGGGCCGAGGTCGCGGCCCCGCGCTCGGGCGAGCGGTACGACACATTCTGGGGATCACACGATGGCGCTACTGATCTACTACAACCAAATCAGGAACACGCCGGACGAGGTGGAGTACCGGTTCGGGGAGACGAGAGAAGCCCTGGACCGCACCCTGACGATCGACAAGGCGAACAACGCCCCCCGCACGGACCAACCGGAGGACGTGATCTTCCGAGCGGCCGCGGGCCAGATCATGCTCCGGGCCAAACGCGAGAAGCAGTGGCCCAGCAACGGAGTGATCGCTTCCTGAGCGGTGACGAGAAGGAGCGGGCTTCCGGAGAAAAAGATGGCCCTGTACGTGCTCTACCGGAAGACAGCGGAAACCGAGACCGAGGTGACCTACCGGTTCGGCAGCAGCGAGACCGACCTGAACCGAGAGTTGGTGATCGAGAAGAACGGCCCGACCGTCGCACCGGACGACCCGCTGGTGATAAAGGTGGCCGGCCGCATCCTGGTGCGGAAGGGGAACGGCCGCAACTGGCCGCACGGGGGCGGGATACAAGCCTGAGCGAGCGGGCGGAGCCCGCTGGGCCTCACCGGGGCGGCGATCGGCCGCCCGATATCGCGGGCCTGTTCTCGCGACGCGGGCAACGAGGTGCCGACAGCGAAGGCAGTGAGCGGCCCGGCAGCTCATGGGATCCGGCTTCTTACGAACCTCCGCAGCCCACGCACGGAGAGGTTTCCGCTGCTGCTGCACACCCCGAGGTACGCCGGGACGCTGACCGGAGTGTTCCGCAGCCGCAGGTGCGGCGCTCGCAGAGTGTAGGCAACAGCTGGCGCGCGCCGGAGTCCGAACCACCGGGGCCGACATTGCCGACGCACGACTGGCGGGCACCGGAATCGAACTCAGCGCCGCCGATCCGAGGTGCGGATCGGTCGAGTCCTCACGGGCTGCCGGAGCATTCGCCCCGGCCTGGCGGTTCGGCGCCTGCCTCGGGGCCGGGAAGCCATCCGCCTGCGGGACCGCCGCGTTCTGCGCGATCCCACGTAGGCTCGCCGCACCCAGGCGAGCCGTCGCATCGCAGTGGTGCTGCCCGAGCTTTCGAACAACAACCACGCGGCGACCGTGTGCCGCAACCGGATTCGGTGTTTCGAGGCGGAACTCGCCCGCCGGAAACGGAGCGTCCGGTACACGGCCCCGGCCGTGGGAGCGAGAGCGCTCCGCTGTTCGAAGTGCGTCGCTCGACCGACGAATCTGGCCGCCCGGTAACGGACGTGGTTGTGCGTGTCCATCTGGACCAAGGCCTCGGTGTCTCGAACCAGCAGATGCGCGATATCGCGCAAGCGGCTTGGGACGCGGCAGGCGAGATCGCAGGACCCCACCAGCGTCTGCCGTGGGGGGAACGGCCACGTCTGCAAATCGAATTCGTCGCCGATCCGGCTCGGGCAGATCTCCACGCAGCCGTCGATCACAGCGGAAGGACGGAGCAGGGGGTCTGGTCAACCGGTTCCACAATCGAAGCTCTGGCCGGCCGCCTCCGCGAACACCTGGGGTTACCCGCCGATCACGACGGACGAGTAGCGCTGGAGCCGAGCGACATCCGGAGCCTCAGCGACCGAATCGCAGAGGCGAACACCGGCGCGACTTTGCGCGGACTCCCGGATACCCGGGAGATCGGGCCGGGCAAGTTAGCTCCCCTCGAGGACCCGTCGTACCAGGAATACGTGCGCAACTCACTGCGTGAAGGCGATCATTACGCGACCTGGTTCGACCCGCGCACGCACGAGGCGGGCAGGCTGATCAACGACGGCGGCCCGGAGGTTCCCGGTCGACGAAACTCCTGCGGTGACAACATCATGGCCGCTCTGTCGTCGTTCTACGGCGATCCGCAGATTTCACACCCGCGTCATCCGGACCTACTTCCAGACGGTCGTGTCGACTATTGCAGTCCCGAACGTGGAGTTACCGACCGCATCGGGGACTGGCTCGGCGCCGAGTGGCAGTCGTTCGGCGGCCGCGACGCGGCAAGCGGTTTCAGTGAGCTGCACGACCTTATCGATTCGCTCGGGCCGGGGTCGTCGGCGGCGGTAGCGATCGGATTTCATGCGCGGGACCCCCGAACCGGGCTGCCGCAGTACCATACCGACGGGTCGCCGGTAATCGAAGCTGGACACGGCGTCGTCGTGGTGTACCCACGCGACGCCGAGGGCCCGGTCTGGTGGGATCCGTTGACAGGACAGGCATCCGATCGACCGTTCCCCGATCTGGTGGCGGATGCGGCCAGCCTGCACGCCATTCCACTCAATCAGGATGCGAGACCACATGTCCCCCAGGCAGATTCACACAGCCGAGGAGGCGAGCCAGTACCTGGCCGAAGCGCTCGGAACCAGCAGGAAGTACCGGATGTTCCCCTTCGAACTGGGCTGGGTGATCTACCCGATCCTGTCCGAACAGGAGATCGATCGGGGTGGTCACATCGGCCTGTCGAAGATGGTGCTCGACGCTCGGACCGGAGTGATCACCGAACTCCCGAGCCTGCCGGTCGACACGGTCGCCCAGATGTACACAGCCGCAATGCGGGACGGGGCCAGGATGCCTGGCGGGCAGATCTACCCGCCGCGGACGCGCGTGCACATGACCCTTATTCGGGACGATCCGACCACAGTCGAGTATCTGATCCGGCCCGAATCGACAACCGACCTGCGTCAGAGCACGGACTACCTCTTGGTGATCGACAAGCGCACCAGGACGCACCAGCCGCCGGGAACCATGAACACCCTGGCAGCGGCGTGGATCGACCATCGGCAGCGAATCGAGGGAGTCTGGCCGAGGCGCGGGACCACCCAGTATTAGAAGAGCGGGACCATCATCCAACGGCCGACCGGACGGGGAGCGATCGCGCCGAGCTCGGCCCGCGGGCAGGTGACGATCGCGAGCAGCTCCGTTCGGAGTTGCCGGAGCTGGCAGGCGATCACGGCGGTACCGGACCCGGCCACGCCGCGGAGCCCAAGCCGAACTTGGGTGATCTGTTTCCACCGGATGGTCTGCCTGTTGATCAGACGAGGGTGCTACCGCTGCTGAGGCAGGCCATCGACGGTGAGTACGGCGGGCTGCGTGTGAGGGTCGAGCGGGTTTACGGCGGATCGGATGCGCTGCATGTCGAGACGAAGATCTACGACGAGCGCGGAAATCAAGTCGGGTATGCCAATCGGTCCTATTACGCCATGGAGGGCCGAATAGTCGCCGATCACACCATGTTCCGGCTGGATAAGAATCTGCACGGCCAGGGATGTGCCGGTGAATTCAACAACGCCATGTTTGCGTGGTACCGGCAGTCTGGTGTGGACGAGGTCATATTGCGCGCCAACATCGACGTGGGTAGTTATGCATGGGCGAGGCAGGGATTCGATTTTGCCAACCAGCACGATGCGGTGCGGACGATTCGCGGGCGATTGAACAGGGAGATCAACGGAATGCGCGATGATCTTCAGCAGCTGGAGCTGGATCAAGCGCAACAATACGATGCCGAGCGAGCGCGGAAGATCGAAGAAATCGGACGTACCCTCGAAAAAGCCGAAGAGATTTTCCGTCGCTTCTATGTTGGCGCTGCCGATTTTCCTCGACCAGCTGAAATTGCGGAGCTCGGTAGGCCGGAGACTCTTCGGCCGGGAGAGTCCCGTGAGCTGTGGTGGCCAGGTAAGCGAGTTTTCATGGAGCCAGGGGTGAAGATTTCATGGCACGGGGTGAAGAAGATGCAGGAGGAATAGCGGGTGAGGGATCCTCGAATTGCGCCCAAAGGTTGGGGAAAGACGGAGAAGTTTCGGCGGGAAGTCAAGCTCGAGTATTGGCATGCCGAGTGGTCGAAACAGTGGCGGGGCCGAGTAGAGTTTCGGCCGGATAGTCGGACGGTAGAAGACAGCGATTACAACCAGCATTACGTTGACATCGAGGCGCCGGTCGAAGCCGAGGTGCAATTCGGTGATCGTTCCGATGAGATCAGCGGTCGCACCCGTGATCTTGTAGGTAAGGTCCGGGACCCTACTGGTTCCGAGCGGCTGCGGGGAGCGGTGCTGGCCGCGGCCGCCGGCGATGCATTCGCGGATTCCTTTGATGTCGGTGCGCTGCGGACTCGATCTTGGCATCCGGCTGGATCTGCTGGGCCAGAACTCGTCGAGTACGTGCCCGCGTCGGTAGCGTCACCAACCCGTATTACTCAATTGATGGCGTACACGGCCGAAAGTCTCGTCCGCGCGCTCGGAGCGCGACGGGTAGGCAGACCGGTGGATCCTGTTTCCGCTGTTCAACATGGCTTTCAGCGTTGGTTTCATTATATACAACGTGATATCGCAAGCGAAGCACGCACAAATGATTGGCGCATTAATGGTGGTATCTATGCGCAGAATGCCGACAGGCACGAAGGTCCGGATGGCGTTGTCGTTTGGGATGCGGGGTTTCGGCGAGACAAAAAACCTGACGCCTCCATAATCGACGCTTTGCTGAGCTTTGCCACTACCGGAGTACGGTCGACCCCTGAAAATCCCCGAAGCAGCGCACGCGGCGGCGAGGTTCTGGTCCGTGCCGCGCTTGCCGGAGTGTGGTCGGAAGACTTGTCGGAGACCTTCGATCTCGCGGTTGCGATCGCGGCACTCACCCATCCTCACCCGGATGATTACCTGGCCGCCGGAACGCTGGCTGTCATACTCCACCAGCAGATTCGCGACCGCCCATTCATGGACTGCCTTTCGGCCGGGTTCGACGAGTTGGTGCGCAGGCCCAGTCATGAAAAGACTCAAATGATGGTCAACCGTGCGCTGATCCTGGTTCAGGATGAACAGACACCAACGGGTGTTGGCAATCTCCGTCGGTACTTCCCAGATGGTGGCGCGGACGGTGCCGAGACACTAGGTATCGCGCTCTACAGCGCGATGGCCAGCGACTATGTACGCGAGGCACTCCTGCTGGCTCTGAACTACGCGACGCACCGCGGTCCCGTCGCTGCGGCCGCCGGGATGCTGATCGGTGCCGAATATGGAGTTCAAGCCATTCCTGGTGCCTTCGTCGACCCGATCGGTTCTCTTCCCACTCTGAACACCGTTGCGCAGGAGCTTGCTACCGAACTCCGCGACGTGCTCACCGACAAGGAGTGGTTACGCCGGTACCCACCCACGTAGCCGCTCGGAGGTGGGGATCCCTACCGTCGCGAGCGCCCCATCCGTGACCACCCCACCAACCCCAGCACGATCACCACGCCGAAGCCCGCGATGATCCCGATCGTCCGCAGGTTGTCGCTGCCGTGGGAGGTTGAGGGTGCAGCTGCCGTCGGGGTGTCGTGGGCGGGTGGGGAGGCCAGGGCGACGTTGGTGTTCTCGTCCTTGGCGTTCTGGTCGGGGAGGGAGCCGATGGTCGCGTCGGCGGGGAGGGCGAAGGCGTAGTCGAGGAGGCGGGCGGCCTGTTCGGGTGGGCGGATGGGGAGGACGTCGGCTTTGAGGAGGGTGACGACGAGGCGGTGGCCGCCGCGTTCGGCGGCGGTGACGAAGGTTTGGCGGGCGTCGTCGGTGTAGCCGGTTTTGCCGCCGAGGTCGCCGTCGTAGTCGTAGAGCAGGCGGTTGTCGTTGGCGATGGGGAAGCCGGGGTGGTCCTTGTCGTCGGGGACGGCGGGGTTGGCGGGGTAGCCGGGGAAGTCGTACTGCTCGGTGCGGATGATCTTGGCGAAGGTGGGGTTCTGCATGTCGTGCCGGAAGATCGTCGCCAGATCGTAGGCCGATGTGCTCATGCCGGGGCCGTCCAGGCCGGAGGGGGTGGCGGCGCGAGTATCCAAGGCCCGCAACCGCTTTGCCATCGCGTTCATCTTCGAGACGGTCGCTTCGTCGCCGCCGAGCTGGGTGGCGATGGCGTGGGCGGCGTCGTTGCCGGAGCACATCAGCAGCGCGTGGAACAGTTGGTCGTTGGTGTAGCGGCCGCCGGGGCCGATGCCGACGCGGGTGCCGTCGGCGTTGGCGTCGTCCTGGGTGCCGATCACGACCTGGTTCGGATCGAGCACCGGGAGTGCGACGGCGGCCAGCAGTGTTTTGATCGTGGACGCGGGGCGGTAGCGGCCGTGCGGGTCCTTCGCGGCCAGTACCCGGCCGGTGTCGAGGTCGGCGACCAGCCATGCGGTCGCCGAGATGTCGGCGGGGACGGGCGGCGCACCCGCGGGGACGACGACACCGCAGGCGCCCAGTTTGGTGCCACCGATCGGGTCCGCGGGGACGGGCAGCGGCGGTGGCGTCGTGTGACCGGGCTCGGGGACCTCGGAGGTGTCGATCGGCGGCGGCGGGGCCGTCTTGTTGGGGCACGAGTCGGTGTTCGGCGTCGTGAAGGGCGTCGAGGTGGGCGGCGGGGCCGCGGCGGCGACGCCGAAACCGGTGATCGTGGTGGCGCCCAGCAGCCCGGCGGCCAGCGCGGCGGCCGCCAGAGAGCGTGATCGGCGGAGGCGGTCGCGACGGGTCATGCGGGTGTTCATCGACGTCCAGCTTATGCGGCGCACCGCGGCAGTGCCGCGAATGCCCCACCGCGGCGGTGCTGTCGATTCCCCACCGCGGCGGCGCCGCCGATACCCCACCGCCGCGGTGCTGCGAATCCCTCCACTGCGGCGGGTGCCGCGACCCCCTTGGGAGCCGGCCTGGCAGCCGAGCCCGACGATCCGGGTGAACGCGGTCGCCCCGGATGTGGTGCAGACGAAGTTCGCCGGGGGCAGGGATGCCGCGATCGCCTGCGCGGTTGCCGCCGCCATCGACTACGGCAGGTGCCGAATCGACGGAAAGTGTTGACATGGACAACAAAATGAGAGCTACTATCAAAATATAGTCACAACCAACTGGATGGACATGTCATGAACTTGCGGAGATCACCCGAATCGCCCGCACCCGCGGTGGCAGACGGCAGGCGGGCCGAACCCGAGTCGCCGACCGACCTGCTCGCTCCTGGCGCAACCGACCCGGGGCGGCGCGACGCCGCGGGCGGGAAGGCGCGCTGGCTCGCGCTCGGCGCGCTCGGGCTGGCGATGCTCACGATCGGACTCGACACCACGGTGCTGGTCGTGGCGCTGCCCACCATGGCCATCGATCTGCATGCGAATACCGCTGCGCTGCAATGGTTCACCACGGCCTACACGCTGGCGCTGGCGGCCGTCATGCTGCCCGCCGGGGCCCTCGGCGACCGGTACGGCCGCAAGAAATTCCTGCTCGCGGCCCTGGTGGTCTTCGGTGGGGCATCGCTGTGGTGCGCGCTGGCGACCTCGGCGGGAATGCTGGTCGCGGCTCGCGCGGTGCTGGGCATCGCCGCGGCGGCCATGATGCCGCTGTCGATGTCGGTGCTGCCCGGCCTGTTCCCGGATCAGGCGCAACGGCAACGGGCACTGACGATTTGGGTCAGCTCGACCGCGCTGGGGCTGCCGCTGGGGCCGATCGTCGGCGGCTGGCTGCTGAACCACTTCTGGTGGGGATCGGTCTTTCTGATCAACGTCCCGCTGGTCGTGGTCGGGTTGGTCGCGGTCGCGCTGCTGGTTCCGGAGACGCGCAGCGATTCCGCGTTCCGGATCGATCTCGCCGGTGTCGTGCTGTCGGCCACGGGCATGCTCGGCTTCACCTACGGATTCATTCGATTCGGTGAGCAGGGCTGGGGTGACGGGCCGGCCTGGGCGGCCGTGGTCGCGGGCGGCGCGCTGCTCGCCGGCTTCGTCTGGTGGCAGCGGCGGCTCGCGCATCCGCTGGTCGACATCGCACTGTTCGCCAACCATGGATTCCGCTGGGGCACAGCCTATTCCGTTGTGGTGAACTTCGCGATGTTCGGCATGTTCTTCACCGTGCCGCAGTACTTCCAGGCCGTCCTCGGGGTCGATTCGCTGGGCAGCGGACTGCGGCTGCTCCCGCTGATCGGCGGACTGGTGGTCGGGACGCGCGTCGTCGACAAGCTGCTGCCGAGGCTCGGACCGCGGATCGTGCTCACCGGTGGCTTCCTCGCGCTCGCCGCGGGCTTGGCCATGGGTGCGATGACCTGGGTGAGCAGCGGCTATGGCTATACCGCCGCGTGGACCACCCTGCTCGGGTTCGCGATGGGCCTGGTCATGCCGGCCGCGATGGGGATGGCGATGGGGCAGCTCGGACCCGAGCGAGCCGGTTCCGGGTCGGCGCTGTTGCAAGCCTTGCGGCAAGCGGGCGGCACCATCGGCGTCGCGGTCCTCGGCACCGTGCTCGCGACGCAATACCGTTCGGACCTGGGCTCGTACAACCACGAGCCGGTGTCCGACGGCGTCAACGCGGGGGTCGCGGTGGCTCGGGCGAGCGGCGACGGCGCCATGCTCGACCAGGTGCAGTCCGCATTCGTGTCCGGGATGGGCGCCATGCTGTGGCTGTGCGCTGCGGCATGCGTGCTCGCCGCACTGCTCGCCGCGCTGCGCGTCCGACCCGGGGAGCGTCCCGCGGATGCCGGCGCCGATGCGGGACAATCGGTACATGTCGGCTGAGTCGAAGGCACCCGCACGGGCCCATTCGGGAGCGACGGCGTCGCCCCGGGTGGGCCTGCGTGAACGCAAGAAGCAGCGCACCCGCCGCACCATCCGCACGGAAGCGTTGAAACTGTTTCAGCGGCAGGGATATTCGGCCACCACGATCGAGCAGATCGCCGAAGCGGCGGACGTCTCGCCCAGCACCTTCTTCCGCTACTTCCCGTCCAAGGAACAGCTGGTACTGGCCGACGACATCGATCCGATCATGATCCGCGCCATCGAATCCCAGCCACCGGAGCTGGCCCCGCTGGAGGCTTTCCGCCAGGCGATGAAGGAGACCTTCGACCAGCTGGACCCGCAGGATTGGCAGTTCGAGCAGGATCGGATGAAGTTGATCTACAACGAGCCCGAGCTGCGCAGCGTGATCATGCAGGAGACCGAACGCAACGTCGATCTGATCGCCGGGCTGCTCGCGCGCCGGATCGGGCGCGAAGCGGACGACTTCGAGGTCCGCACCTTTTCCGGGGCCATGATCGGCGCCATGATGACCGCATTCGGGCGAGAAGGCCTGGACCTGGAGAAGGTCGACCGGATCGCCGACTTCCTGGCGGCGGGTATGCCGCTGGAGCCGGCACCGAAGACCACCGACTGAGTACCGGCCCCAGCCGGGTCACCGGCTCCGGCCGTCGGTGAACGGATAGCGGGGATCGCGACGGCTCAGGACGCGGCTAGTTCGGCGGCCGCCGTATCGTCGGTCATCGCCGCGAAGAACCCACCGATCACGTCCTCGATCTGCGAGATGGAATCGGCGCAGTAGAGGATCGGTTGGTAGTGGGTGATGTCGTAGGTGGCCGTACCCATCTGATGGATGTTCAGCGGCCGCAGCCGAGCGTGCCGGAACTCCTCGATCTCGCCGAACGACGACAGCAAACCCGCACCGTAGCAGCGTATTTCGCCCCGCTCGCGCACGACGCCGAACTCCATCGAGAACCAGAAGACATCGGCGAGGAACTTCAGCGCCGCATCGGTTTCCAGCCGCTGTACGGCCGCGCCGACCTCGGCGTAGATCGCGGCGAAACGTGGGCTCGCCAATTGGTTGGCGTGGCCGATGATTTCGTGGATCGCGTCCGGTTCCGGCGTGTACAGCGGGGCCGAATGGTGACGAATGTACTGGGTGGAGTGAAAGGTTCGATTGGCGAAGGAGCCGAAGAACTCTCGCAACGGTACCAGCCCGGCGGCCGGAACATAGCGAAAACCGGTGAGCGGCACCAACTTCGCGGTCACTTCGGCCAGCTGTGGGATGTGGTCGGTCGGGAGGTCCAACCGTTGTTCGGCGGCGAGCACCTCGGCGCAGGCATACTCCTGATGTTTACGCCGCAACTCGGCGGAGACGATCCGCCACACCTGCTCCTCGTCGTCGGTGTAGTCGATCCGCGGCAACGGTTCACCGGCCCGGTAGTCCAGTGCCAGCGCCGCGATCGCGTTGCGCCGCGCCCGATACTCCGGATCGTGCACCCCCGGATGCTCATCACTCAAATGCACCGTGACATCGCCGTCACGCCCCGTGGTGACCGGCGAATACAACCGACCTTCGGTGAACATGTCTCCAGGCAAGCACCACTATCGGGATTCGACAACAAACCCGCAGCAAACTGGGCAAATTGCCTAGTTGGAGCCGGGCCCGCGGTTGCCGCGCCCGAGGTTCGACCACCCGATCGTCAGTCGATACTTCCTTTCGGCACGACCCAGACATGTGGCTGACGCGTGACCGAGGCGATGTGTTCGAAGTCTTCGTCGTAGTGCAGGATCGTGGCTCCGTGATACTCGGCGACTGCCGCGGTGAGTAGATCGACGATGCCGGCTGCGCGATGTTTCCCCTGTCTGGCGAGCAACAGCTGGACCTCACGAGCCCGTTCGGCGATCGGCTCGGTGACCGGCAGGGTGGTGAATCGTGCCCGGCGGCTGTGCGCGATGTTCTGGACGTCTGCCAGATTTCGACCCGAATAGCCTGCTTCGAGATCGAGCGTGACGCACGTTGCGGCCGCACGATCGGCGAGCAGACCCGCGATGACGGTCCGGACGCCGGGGTCGCTCAGCCGGGCATATGCAGATGTATCGATCAGGTGCAGGCGCAGCGGGATCGGTTCGATCACCGCCGAGCCCCGCGCATGACCTCCGAATCGCCGATATCGGGACCGACTCCGAAGCCGTAGGGATCGTTCAGAATCTCCTCGACGCGCCGACGACGTTCGGCGACGAACCGGAGTGCCGCGTTGACGGTGTCCTTCTTGGTGGTGGTGCCCAGCTCCTTCGCCGCCAGGGTCAAGGCCTCGTCATCCAAGTCGATCATCGTCTTCATATTTATCACGATATGTCCGCCCCCTTATGCCGAGCAATACTGGTTGATGCAACCGTTATTCGGCGCCACCGGCCGTGTGGATGGGCGCCTGCGCTCTGACCCGGCGCCGGATACGAAAGGCCGCCCGCATCGAAAGATGCGGGCGGCCTTCGGTTTTCGGTCTCTGCCGGCTCAGGGGCGGGCGAACAGCAGGGCTCGCTTGACTTCCTGGATGGCCTTGGTGACTTCGATGCCGCGCGGGCAGGCATCGGTGCAGTTGAAGGTGGTGCGGCAGCGCCAGACGCCCTCGACGTCGTTGAGGATGTCGAGACGCTCGCGGGCGCCCTCGTCGCGGCTGTCGAAGATGAAGCGGTGCGCGTTCACGATCGCGGCCGGGCCGAAGTAGCTGCCGTCGCTCCAGTACACGGGGCAGGAGGTGGTGCAGCAGGCACACAGGATGCACTTGGTGGTGTCATCGAAGCGCGCACGGTCGGTCTGCGACTGGATCCGCTCCCGGGTCGGCTCGTTACCGTGGGTGATCAGGTACGGCTTCACCGCGCGGAACGCGTCGAAGAACGGCTCCATGTTCACCACGAGGTCCTTCTCCACGGGCAGACCGCGGATCGGCTCGACGGTGACGGTGAGCTCCTTGCCGTTCTTGGGCAGCATGTCGCGCATCAGCACCTTGCACGCCAGCCGGTTCACACCGTTGATGCGCATGGCGTCCGAACCGCAGACGCCGTGGGCGCAGGACCGCCGGAAGGTGAGCGTGCCGTCCAGGTAGGACTTGATGTAGATGAGCACGTTCAGGAAGCGGTCGGTCGGCAGCACCGGCACCTGGAACGAATCCCAGTGCGCGCCTTTGTCGTCCTCGGGATTGAACCGGGCGACCTTGACGGTCACCATCGTCGACCCGTCCGGCACCGGGGCCGGCTTCTGCCCGGCGGGGGCTTCGGCTACAGCAGTCATCAGTACTTACGCTCCATCGGCTCGTAACGGGTCTGCACGACCGGCTTGAAGTCGAGCCGGATATCGGCGATCAGCTCCGCCGGCTTACCGGGCTCGACCTGCTTGTACGCCATGGTGTGGCGCATGAAGTTGACGTCGTCGCGGTCGGGGTAGTCCTCGCGGGCGTGGCCGCCGCGCGATTCCTTGCGGTTGAGCGCGCCCACGACGGTGACCTCGGCCAGCTCCAGCAGGAAGCCGAGCTCGACGGCCTCGAGCAGATCGCTGTTGTAGCGCTTGCCCTTGTCCTGCACGGTGATGTGCTGGTAGCGCTCCTTGAGCGCGTGGATGTCGGTCAGCGCCTGCTTCAGGGTCTCCTCGGTGCGGAACACCGCGGCGTTGGCATCCATGGTGGCCTGCAGCTCGCTGCGGATGTCGGCCACCCGCTCGTTGCCGTGATCACTCAGCAGCAGCGCCAGCCAGTCCTGCACCATCTGCGCCGGGTTCTCCGGCAGCTCGACGAATTCGGTGCGCGCGGCGTACTCCGCGGCGGCGATACCCGAGCGGCGGCCGAACACGTTGATGTCGAGCAGCGAGTTGGTGCCCAGACGGTTCGAGCCGTGCACCGACACACACGCGCACTCGCCGGCGGCGTACAGGCCGGGGACCACGTCGGTGTTGTTGCGCAGCACCTCACCGCGGATCCGGGTCGGGATGCCACCCATCACGTAGTGACAGGTCGGCATGACCGGCACCGGCTCCTTCACCGGGTCCACACCCAGGTAGGTGCGGGAGAACTCGGTGATGTCGGGCAGCTTCTCCTCGAGCACGTCCTCGCCGAGGTGGGTGACGTCGATGAAGACGTAGTCCTTGTTCGGACCGCCACCGCGGCCCTCGAGGACCTCCTTGACCATCGACCGGGCCACGATGTCACGCGGCGCGAGGTCCTTGATGGTCGGGGCGTAGCGCTCCATGAAGCGCTCACCGGAGGCGTTGCGCAGGATGCCGCCCTCACCGCGGACGGCCTCGGAGATCAGGATGCCCAGACCGGCCAGGCCCGTCGGATGGAACTGGTGGAATTCCATGTCCTCCAGCGGCAGACCCTTGCGGAACACGATCGCCATACCGTCACCGGTCAGCGTGTGCGCGTTGGAGGTGGTCTTGTACATCCGGCCCGAACCGCCGGTGGCGAAGATGATCGCCTTGGCGTGGAAGACGTGGATCTCACCGGTGGCCAGCTCGTAGGCGACGACGCCGGTGGCGACCTGGCCGCGATCGGTATCGCTCATCACGAGATCCAGCACGTAGAACTCGTTGAAGAACTCCACGTCGTGCTTGACGCAGTTCTGGTAGAGCGTCTGCAGGATCATGTGGCCGGTGCGGTCGGCGGCGTAGCACGCACGCCGCACGGGAGCCTTACCGTGGTCACGGGTGTGACCGCCGAAGCGACGCTGGTCGATCTTGCCCTCGGGCGTGCGGTTGAACGGCAGGCCCATCTTCTCCAGATCGAGCACCGCGTCGATGGCCTCCTTGGCCATGATCTCCGCGGCGTCTTGGTCGACCAGGTAGTCACCACCCTTGACGGTGTCGAAGGTGTGCCACTCCCAGTTGTCTTCTTCGACGTTGGCCAGCGCCGCGCACATACCGCCCTGGGCGGCGCCGGTGTGGCTGCGGGTCGGGTACAGCTTGGTCAGTACGGCGGTGCGCACCCGGGGGCCGGCCTCGATCGCCGCACGCATCCCCGCGCCGCCGGCACCGACGATGACCACGTCGTAGCGGTGCTCCTGAACCGGTCGAGTTTCACTCATGCGAGGTCGCCGTTCCTAACTGATGTTGGGGTCGAAGGTGAAGATGACGTAGGTGCCCACGCCCATGATCAGGATCATGGCGACGGCCAGCAGGGTCTTCAGCCAGAAGCGGGTGGAGTCCTTGCGGGAGTAGTCGTCGATGACCGTGCGCAGGCCGTTGCCGCCGTGCAGCTGCGCCAGCCACAGCATGGCGAGATCCCAGCACTGCCAGAACGGGCTGGCCCAGCGACCGGCCACGAAGCCGAAGTTCAGCCGCTTCACGCCGCCGTCGAGCATCAGCATGATCGTCATGTGGCCGAGCACCAGCACGATCAGCAGCAGACCGGAGAAGCGCATGAACAGCCACGCGTACTTCTCGAAGTTGTTGCCGGAGGAACGGCGCGGCGAACGCGGGGAGTCGAGGCTGGCGGGGCGGTCGTAGGACTTGCCGAGAACAGGTGCGGTCATATCAGTGCTCCGTCAGCAGGTAGAAGAACTGGCGTCCGACACCGGCGGCCGAGACGACGATCCAGATGGCGAGCACGATCCACAGCATCAGCCGCTGGTACTTGGGGCCCTTGGACCAGAAGTCGACCAGGATGACGCGGACACCGTTGAGTGCGTGGAACAGCACGCAGACGACCAGGCCCATCTCCATGAGGGCCACGACCGGGTTCTTGTAGGTCTCGATCGCCCGGTCGTAGGTATCCGGACTGACTCGCACCAGCGCGGTGTCGAGCACGTGGACGAACAGGAAGAAGAAGATCGTGACACCGGTGATCCGGTGCAGGGCCCAGGACCACATACCCGGGTCGCCGCGGTACAGGGTCTTCCGCTTCGGCTGAGCCGGAGCTTCCAGTGTGGTCGTCATAGAGTGCGGTGCCTCCAACGTCGTTGATGGACACGCCGGCGAGCCGGCAGTCGGATCCGGTCGCAGCTTCGGCGTACGCCGAGCATGTCGATCTGGAGAAACACCAGCTCATCTCGGGCGCTGACATCCGGAGGCGGTGGCCGGCGGTGCGCTGCCAAACCTGGACCGATCTGTGGAGAACTCTAATCCCCGGCGATTCGCGGAACTAATTCGGCGTGCCGCTCGTTGAGCCTCGAAGTGGAAAGTTAGGTTTGCCTTGCCTGAATGATCGACAGCCCCGCGAACTCATTTCTACGCTGTCATATCAGCCATTCGAGCGGAGGTCCGATATGCCGGAAATTGATTGGGATTCCCTGCGTCACAACGCATTTCGAGTAATGCAGAATGCGTATGCACCCTATTCGAACTTTCCGGTCGGCGCCGCCGCTCTCACCGTCGACGGCGCCATTGTGAGCGGTTGCAATGTGGAAAATGTCTCATACGGCCTCGGCCTCTGCGCCGAAACTGTACTCATCGGTAACCTTTGCTCATCCGGCGGCGGGCGTTTGCTGGCGGTCGCGGTCTGTGATTCGCACGGGGAAATCCTGATGCCCTGCGGGCGCTGCCGACAGGTGCTCTACGAGCACGGCGGCCCCGATCTGCTGGTGGATCACCGCGACGGACCGATCGCCCTCGCGAGATTGCTGCCCGACGCGTTCGGCCCCGACGATCTGGCCGCGGGCCGACCGTGATGTGAGATTCCGCACCTGCGCGCCGAATCATCCGCCCCGCACGGACTCTCGCCCGGCCTCGACACCACTCGCCGGTCCCGCCGATCTGGAAGGCTTTCGGCCATGAGCCCCACGCATTCGGCGGTCTCGGTGATCGCTACCAAACGGGACGGCGGAGAACTCGACGACGCGCAGATCGATTGGGTCGTGGACGCGTTCACCCGCGGCGAGGTCGCCGACGAGCAGATGTCGGCGCTCGCGATGGCCATCCTGTTGCGCGGCATGAACCGTCGCGAGCTCGCCCGGTGGACAGCGGCCATGATCGCCTCCGGGCAACGGCTGGACTTCACCGATCTGCCGAGACCGACGGTCGACAAACACTCCACCGGCGGTGTCGGGGACAAGATCACCCTGCCGCTCGCCCCGCTCGTCGCGGCCTGCGGCGCGGCCGTGCCGCAGTTGTCCGGTCGTGGACTGGGCCATACCGGTGGGACGTTGGACAAGCTGGAGTCGATTCCGGGCTGGCGGGCCGATGTCTCGCCGGAGCGGATGCGGGAAATCCTCGCCGATCCGGCGATCGGGGCGGTCGTCTGCGCGGCCGGCGCCGATCTGGCCCCGGCGGACAAGCGACTGTACGCGCTGCGCGATGTGACCGGCACCGTGGAATCCGTTCCGCTGATCGCCAGTTCGATCATGAGCAAGAAGATCGCGGAGGGAACCGGGGCGCTGGTCCTGGATGTGAAGGTCGGCAGCGGAGCGTTCATGAAGAATCTCCACGACGCCACCGAATTGGCTACGGCCATGGTCGAATTGGGTGCCGATGCCGGGGTCCGGACCGTGGCGTTGCTGACCGCGATGGACACCCCGCTCGGGCGCACGGCCGGCAATGCGCTCGAGGTCGCCGAAGCGGTGGAGGTGCTGGCCGGCGGTGGCCCGGCAGATGTCGTCGAGCTGACCGTGGCGCTGGCGCGAGAGATGGTGGCGCAGGCGGGCATTCGCGATGTCGATCCCGCCGATGCGCTGGCCGACGGTCGTGCCATGGATCACTGGCGGGCAATGATCAGGGCGCAGGGTGGCGACCCCGACGCGCCGCTGCCGCGGGCCCGGCACACCGAAACCCTGGTGGCGCAGGAATCGGGCACGCTCACCCGGCTGGATGCGATGGCCGTCGGCCTCACCGCCTGGCGACTCGGGGCCGGCCGCGCTCGCCAAGGGGATCCGGTCCGGTTCGGCGCCGGGGTCGAAATGCATTGCAAGCCGGGCGATTCGGTTGTCGTGGGACAGCCGCTGTTCACCCTGCACACCGACTCCGAAGCGGCGGCATCCCCGGCGATCGCGACGCTGCGTGCGGGATTCGACATCGGGCCGGTCCCGCCGGCGGCGCCTCCGCTGATCCTCGGCCGGATCGGGCTCTGAGGTCACCGTCCGGCGTGCGGCGCTCGGCGGGCTGTGCGCTGACCGTCGTGGGCGCCTATCCGATCGCGAAGTACCGACCGGATCCGGCAACACCGCGGCGACGACGGGGCAACGAATGACCGGCGGTCCGATGCACAGCCGCCGAAGTTGCCTGCGCGCGGTCGCGAATGCGGATAGCGTCGTTACATGACTGGACCGATGCCTTTGACTCTCGCCTCGATCCGCCAGGCCCCCAAGGCCGTGCTGCACGACCACCTCGACGGTGGTCTGCGCCCCGCGACCGTGCTCGAACTGGCCGAGGAATGCGGATACGACCAGCTGCCCGCCGACAATGCCGAGGCGTTGGCGCACTGGTTCCGCGAGGCCGCCGACAGCGGGTCGCTGGAGCGCTATCTGGAAACCTTCGCCCATACCGTGGCGGTGATGCAGACCGCCGAGGGGTTGCGCCGCGTAGCCCGCGAATGTGCCCTGGACCTCGCCGCCGACGGCGTGGTGTACGCGGAGGTGCGGTTCGCGCCGGAACAGCATCTGGAGCGCGATCTGACCCTCGACGAGGTGGTCGAGCACACCCTGGAAGGCTTCCGGGAAGGGGAGCGGCTGGCCGCCGAAGCCGGCACCCCGATCCGGGTCACCTGCCTGCTCACGGCCATGCGTCACGCGGCCCGCTCCCGGGAGATCGCCGAATTGACGGTGCGGTTCCGCGATCGCGGCGTCGGCGGCTTCGATATCGCGGGCGCGGAGGCCGGCTATCCGCCCTCGCGGCACTTGGATGCCTTCGAATACATGCGTGCCAACTGCGCGCAGTTCACCATTCACGCCGGCGAGGCGTTCGGATTGCCGTCCATCCACGAGGCGCTGGCCTTCTGCGGTTGCGATCGGCTCGGGCACGGGGTGCGCATCACCGACGACATCTTCGACAACGACAGTGCCGAACCGCGGCTCGGCCTGGTGGCGAATTACGTTCGGGACAAGCGGATTCCGCTGGAACTGTGTCCCTCGTCGAATGTGCAGACCGGTGCCGTACCGGCGCTCGACAAGCATCCGTTCGACCTGCTGGCCCGGCTGCGCTTCCGAGTCACGGTCAACACCGACAACCGGTTGATGAGCGATACCGATATGAGCCGGGAAATGCTCAAACTCGTCGAAACCTTCGGCTACGGCTGGAGCGATCTGGAGCGGTTCACCATCAACGCCATGAAATCGGCGTTCATCCCGTTCCCGGACCGGCTGCGCATCATCGACGAGGTGATCAAGCCCGGCTACGCGGTGCTGATCGGGTGAGCGGTGATGGTCCTGCCGGATGATGTCCGGCAGGACCGTCCGGGCTAGCCCTTCTGCAATCGGCTCTCGAACGCCTGCTCCAAGGCCCGCCATGCCTCGGCCTCCGCGGTGAACGGGGGGCTCGGGGCGAGCCGAGTCGGATCCGGCTCCAGCAGGTAGGAGACGTACCAGCCGAGCGGCGTCGACTTCGCCAGCGCCTGCTCGACGGAATCGTCGCCGACGTAATCGGCTGCGTCGGTGAACAATTCGACCGCCAGATCGAGCTGGTCGATGTCGACGGCCTTCGGTCCCTGGCCCAGGTCGTCGGCCAGTCCGGGCAGTACGTAGATGTTCTCCTCGGTGACCTCGACCTCGAGCGAACCGTCCACCGCGGCCGTCTGCACCTCACCGTAGGTGCTGACCCGGGCCAGGTCGTGGTCGTGATCGTCGGCCAGGTAGCGGGCCAGGGCGCGCTCGGAGGGAAACACCGTGATGGTCCCGTCCTTGCCGAGGAACACCGGTTCGTCGGCGAGATAGCAACGCAGCGTGAAGAATTCGCCCTCGGACGTGACGATCTTGACCGGGTCGATGCCGACCTCGTGCCAGAAGGTCTCCTCTTCTTCGTCCTCGTCGTCGTCCTCATCGGTGTCGTCGTCGAGGTCCACCGGCTCGATATCGTCGTCGTCGGTATCGGCCACATCCTCGGCGTCGACAACGTTCTCCTCGGCGGCCAGCAACTCCGCCTCGGCCACTGCCAGGGCCTCCGGATCGACGTCGGGGGAGACCACCACCGAATCGATCGCGTCGATCACCTGGTCCCAGTCCTTGGCGATCGCGTTGCCGACCTGATCCCACAGCTGCTCGCCGTCACGCCCGACGAATGCGGTCACGCCGGCCGGGAGGGCACCCAGGACGGGATGCGAGCCGAAGAACTTGGTGACCACCTCGAGCTCGCACACCTCACCGATGGTGCGCACCATCTCGAGGGTCTCCTCCAACTCGGCGATCGTCTCCGGATCGGGTTCACCGGCCGCGAGTTCGGGGACGCCGACCAGGTCGAAGACATGCTCCTCCTGCGGCTCCAGTTCGGCCGCCGACAAGCCGACCACGACCTTCCAGGACGGATGGTCCACCAGATCGTTGTCGTCGTTGGTTCGGATGAAGGCGGCCAACTCCGCGGGCGAGTCGAAACCGTAGAGCTCGTCCTCGTGACCGAGGAATGCCTCCCACTCGTCGTCACCGTCTCGCCAGCGCGGTGCCCACAGGGTGACCAGATCGCCGTCGGTGAGCCCGAGCTCGATCGGGACGATGTCTCCAGAAGCCATGACCGGAAGCCTATCGAGCCTTCGCCTGCGGCACTATTCGGCCCGCCCCCCAACGTTTCCCGATTCGGGTGCGGTGAAGGCGGAATTCAGGGTGGCGACCACCTGTGAGCGCTGCTCGCCCGCGTTCTGCGCCGCCTGCTGGCACGCCCAGATGATCAGTTGGCCCACTTCGGCGGGGGAACGGGAGGTCACGGCCTCGGACAGGGTCAACCCGACCAGGGCGCCGTCACTGTCGACCTCGACGCTGACCGAACCGTCCTCGGCGGTGAAGGTGCCGCGCACATTCTTGAGGTTGTAGAGCGCGGCCTCGAGGGCCTCGAGCTTATCCGTCGCGGCGGCGACGAGGGCATCCATTTCGGCGCTCACTGTGCGTCCTTCCCCGTGCTCATGCTGTATCCGGCTGCCGTACGAGCGATCGTGCCGCGCGCTCGGCCACTCATACGGGCCTCATCCAGCTGGTGGGTCCGGTGTCCTCGTCGTCCATGCGGTCGAGTTCGTCGACGGCGGCCTGACGGGTCGGCAGGCCGAGCTTGTCGAGGATCTCGGGCGGCATCCCGGATTCGGCCAGCAACTCGCGGCGGCGGGCCTTCGCCACGATCGCCGACCGCTTGGTCAGCCGCAGGATCTCGGCGGCCAAAGCCTGTGCGCCGTAACGGTATTCGCTGCGCTCGAATTTGATCTCCACCGGAATACCCTGATCGGTGGCCCGCACGCTGATGGTGCCGGCGCGATTGGTGCTGGCGGCGACCGTGACGCTCGGGATCTGCTGTTGCTGCGGCTGGCTCATGAAGTCGGCCTGTAGAACCCGTGGAACGCCATTCCCATGTTCTCCGTTCGAATCGGGTCGATCTGCACCGGATCCCCGGCCTCGACCATCTGTCCGTTACCGACAACCATCGCGACGTGACCGTCCCAGATGGCCAGATCGCCCGGCATGACGTCACCCGGGCTCACCGGCGTCGCGCCCGCGCTCTGATCACACGCCAGTCGCGGGAGGTCCACTCCGGCCTGGCCGTAGGCCCATTTGGTGAGGCCGCTGCAGTCCAGGCCGGCGCCCGGCGTGTTACCACCCCACACGTAGGGGGTGCCGCAGGCGCTGATAGCCGCCTTGACGGCCGTCGCGGCCTTCTGGTTGGGCGCCTCGACCTGGCTGCCGTCCGGCAGGGTGATCATCACACCGCCGTGCCGGCCCGGTTTGTCGCCCGATTTCGCCGCGCCGGGCGACGTCGTGCCCGTGCCGGACCGGGATGTCGACGATGTGGCGGCCGAGGCCGGGCTGACCATCCCGCTCATCATCGAGCCACCGCTCGAGACCAGGCCACCGAGCAGGGAACTCGCCGTCTGCACTCCGGTACTCAGCGCCGGGGCCGCGGCGGAGGCCGCCGCCACCGGTACGCCCGCGGGCGGCGGGGTGGGCGGCGGCGGGGTCAGCTCGGTCATCGACGCGGTGTGGGTGTCGAGTTCGGACCGCACCCGGCCGACCACGCCCAGTGCCTGGCCGAAATGGTCGATCGCGGAATTGACGACGGTGACCAGGCCGGGCGGAGTGGTCACGGCGGGCCCGAGTGCGGTCACCGAAGCGACGAACGACTGCACGATGCCGTCGAGTTCCTTCTGACCGGTCTGAACCGAGGCGGCGGCCTGGGTCACCACATCCGCCATGTCGTTTCCGCGGTCGGACATCGCGGCGGCGGAGGTCTGGACCTTCATCGCCTTGTCCATGGCCGCGTCACCGCCACCGCCGTTCCAGGCGTTGGTCATCTGGTTGATGCTCGAGCTGCCGGCCTGGTGGATGCCGTCGAGATGGACGGATACCTGCCGCAGGGCGTCGGCGGGACCGCCCGCGGGGAGTACGCCCGAGCCGAAGCTGGTGAGCAGATCGATGAGCGGTTTGGCGAGTGCGTCGAGATCGATGACGCCCGTCATGCGGCCGGGCCTTCCGTCGCGCGCAGGGCGGCGGCATGAGCGGCATCGGTGTCGGAGTAGGCGGCCGCAGCGCCCGTCGCGGCGGCGCCCATACTGCCCAGCACGGCGGACAATTCACCGATTCCGGCGACATGGCCGGCGTGGGCCGCGGCGTAGGCGGCAACGAAATCGCCCCCCACCAGTCCGAAGATCGGCCCGAGCAGGAGCGGATCGGCGCCCGCGGCGCCCGCGGCGGCGACTCCCATCTCCCCGGCCAGGCCCGCAGCTGTGGCACCGTAGGCGGCGACGCCCTCGGTGTCGACCGAGATCTTGTGCATCAACATCCCCCATCGTGCTGGTCTGGTGGCAGATTACGTCATCCGACTACTTCGACGCATGCCCCCGCGTAACGGTTCCCGTCCCGTTGCGGAAATCCGCCGCAGGTTCCGATTTCCAACCCCGGCAGACCTTATCGTTCCCTCATGCGCACGCATATCGTGGATCACCCGCTGACCGCCACCCTGCTGACAACCATGCGCGACGCCCGCACCTCGAATGCGGGCTTCCGGGCCGCACTGGCCGATCTCACCGGATTCCTCGTCTACGAGGCATTGCGGGAGGCGCCCACGCACACCTTCGAGGTCGACACCCCGGTCGCCACGACCCGCGGGACGCGGCTGGCGCAGCCGCCGCTGTTGGTCCCGGTACTGCGCGCCGGGCTCGGGATGGTCGATGCCGCCAGCGCCCTGATTCCCGAATCGCGGGTGGGTTTCGTCGGCGTCGCCCGCGACGAACGAACCCACCGGCCGGTGCCGTACATGGAGTCGCTGCCCACGGACCTGTCCGGACTGCCGGTCTTCGTCCTCGATCCGATGCTGGCCACCGGCGGATCGATGCGGCACACGCTGGAGCTGCTGCGCGCGCGGGACGCCACCGACATCACCGCCATCTGCGTCGTAGCCGCACCGGAAGGCGTTGCCGCACTGGAGGAGTCGGGATTGCCGGTTCGGTTGGTGACCGCCGCGGTGGACTCCGGGCTCAATGCCGACGCCTTCATCGTTCCGGGATTGGGCGATGCGGGGGATCGGCAGTTCGGGCCGCGCCACGATTGATCCGTCCGCGGGTTCGACCGAGCGCGGCGGCCGGGGCGAGCCGATCGCCGCCGGTGCGCCGAAGGCCCGAGCGGGTCGGCTCGCCCCGGCCCTCAGAGCTTTTCGCAGAAGGCGCGCAGTGCCGAGAGTCGTTGCGCCGCACGGGCTCGTGCCTGTGGCAACGCCTCCCGATCGGCGACCGGTTCGACGACCTCCAGATAACACTTCAGCTTCGGTTCCGTCCCGGAGGGGCGGATGACGATGCGCTGCGCGGCACCCTCGAAGATCAGCGCGTCGGTGCGCATCCGGCCGCGCGCGACGGCGAGATCGGTGCAGACGACGGGCACATCCGCGATGACATCCGGCGGCGTATCACGCAGGCGGGCAACGACGTCGGCCGCCGCCGACGAATCGGCCAGCCGCAGCGACACCTGATCGCCGGCGTGCAGGCCGAACTCCACGGCGTAGTCGTCGAGTACGTCGAGCGGGGAGCGGCCCCGCGCCGCCAGACGCGCGGTGAGATCGGCCGCCGCGATCGCGGCGGTGATGCCGTCCTTGTCTCGCACCGCGGCCGGATCGACGCAGTGCCCGATCGCCTCCTCGTAGGCGTATACCAAGCCCGTCCCGGCGCGAGCCAGCCACTTGAAGCCCGTCAGCGTTTCGGTGTAGCGGGCGCCGCGGGCAGGCGCGAGTTTACCGAGTAGCCGCGACGACACGATGGTGGTGGCGACCAACGCATCCGGTGCGGCGTTGCGCAGCACGTAATCGGCCAGCAGCACACCGGTTTCGTCGCCGCGCAACAGGCGCCAGCCGTCCGGGCCGGGCACCGCGAGCGCGCATCGGTCCGCATCGGGGTCGAGCGCGACGGCGAGATCGGCGTCGACGTGTTCGGCAAGCGCGAGCAGCAGATCGGCGGCGCCGGGCTCCTCCGGATTCGGGAACGCCACCGTGGGGAAGTCCGGATCCGGCGTGAACTGTTCGTCCACCACATGGACGTCCGGAAATCCGGCGGCGGCCAGGGCCGCCACGGCCGTCTCCCCGCCGACCCCGTGCATGGGCGTCAGGGCGATCCGGATATCGGCGCGGCGTAGCCCGGGCGCGGTGCCCGTAGCGAGGTGGTTTGCCGGAGCCGCCTCGGCCGGCCCGCCGATCGTCTCGGGCACGGCCGCCGCCCGCGCCAGATACCGCCGGACGAGTTCCTCGCCGAGCGCCGCGGCGGAGGCGTCCTCGGGCAGTGACAGCAGCGACGGCGCCGGGGCGCCGGGCGCCGGATCGGCGCGCGCGATCGGTTCGGTGACCGCGTCGATGCAGCGTTCGATCTCGGCATCGGCGGGCGGAATCAGTTGCGAGCCGCCGTCGAGATAGAGCTTGTAACCGTTGTCGGAGGCCGGGTTGTGCGAGGCGGTGATCTGCACGCCCGCGACCGCGCCCGTTTCGCGCACCGCGAAGGCCACGATCGGCGTCGGCAGCGGACGGGGTAGCAGGAGGACCGAAAAGCCCGCCGCCGCAAATACTTCCGCGGTGACCGTGGCGAATTCGGCCGAGCCGTGCCGGGCGTCGCGGCCCACGACCACCAGCCCGCCGCCGAGGCAGCGGCCCCGAAGCCATTCGGCCACACCGGCGCTCGCCCGCGCCACGGTCCCGACGTTCATTCCGTCCGGCCCCTCCCGGAGGGGTCCGCGCAGTCCGGCCGTACCGAATCGCAACATCGCGACCGCCTACAGTCGTTCCAGGACGCCGCGTAGCAGTTTGCCCAATCTCGGTGCGGCAGCTTGCCCTTCGGCCAGCACCTCCTGATGCGACAGTGCCGCGCCGGTCACCCCGGCCGCCAGATTGGTCACCAGCGAAATGCCCAGCAGCCGCAGACCCAGCGAGCGCGCGGCGATCGCCTCCAGCACCGTCGACATACCGACCAGATCCGCACCCATCCCGCCCAGCATGCGGATCTCGGCGGGAGTTTCGTATTGCGGTCCGTTCAGGCCCGCGTACACACCCTCGGTGAGCGACGGGTCGATATCCCTTGCCAGCGTGCGCAATTCGGGATCCCAGGCATCGACCATGTTCACGAACGCGGCGCCGGTGAGGGGAGTGCGGCCGGTGAGGTTCAGGTGGTCGCTGATCAGTACCGGCTCACCGACCCGCAGACCCGGCCGGATGCCACCGGCGGCATTGGTCAGGATCACCGTCTCGGCGCCCGCCGCGGCCGCCGCGTGCACGGCGTGGACGACCCGGTGCGGTTCGTAACCCTCGTAGAGATGCTGGCGGCCCATCATCAACAGCACCGGCACCTCGCCGACCGCGACCGAATGCACGATGCCCTGATGGCCCTGTGCCGTCGGCGGTTCGAACCCGGGGAGTTCGGTCATCGGAATCGATGCCCGCGGCGTGCCGATCTCGGTGGCGGCGGACTGCCAGCCCGATCCGAGTACCACCGCGACCCGGTGGTGCGGTACTCCCGTGCGTGTGGCGATCGCCTCGGCGGCCTGTTCGGCAAGCATGCGCCCACGATAGTGCGCCGCGGGGCGGCCCGGGAGCGCTGCGCCGGACACGCTGTGCCGCCGCCGCGCGGGGCGACGGGCACCGGGGCAGGATGGTGCCGTGCGTGAACTCGTGGTCCTCGGTACGGCCAGTCAGGTGCCGACCCGCCGGCGCAATCACAACGGATATCTGCTGCGGTGGGACGGCGACGGACTGCTGTTCGATCCCGGGGAGGGCACGCAGCGGCAGATGCTGTTCGCCGGTGTGTCGGCCGGCACCATCACGCGTATCGGGTTGACCCACTTCCACGGCGACCACTGTCTGGGACTGCCGGGGGTGCTGGCGCGGCTCAACCTGGACCAGATCGCGCATCCGGTCGATATCTGCTTTCCCGCCGCGGGCGCGGAACTGCTCACCCACCTGCGCGGGGTGGTACCCGACTTCGCCGGGCTGCGCGAGCATCCCGTCGCGGCGAGTGGCCCGGTGGCGCTGCCGGACGCGCCGTTCGCCTTCGAAGCGGTGCGGCTGTCGCATCGGGTGGAGACCTTCGGCTACCGGCTGATCGAACCCGACGGGCATCGGCTGCTGCCGGAGCGACTGGCCGAATTCGGGCTGGCCGGACCGGTGGTCGGCCGGTTGCAGCGCGAGGGCGTGGTCCGGTCGGCAGACGGCCGGACCGTGACGATCGAACAGGTGTCGACGGCGCGTCCGGGGCAGCGCTTCGCCTTCGTGATGGATACCCGAATGTGTTCCGGCGTCGAGGAATTGGCTCAGGACGCGGATATGCTCGTCATCGAGTCGACCTTTCTGGAGACCGAGGCCGAGCTGGCCGACGACTTCGGGCACCTCACCGCGGCGCAGGCGGCCCGGGTGGCGCAGGCGGCCGGGGTGCGGACGCTGGTACTCACCCACTTCTCGCAGCGTTACGCGGATCTGGCCGGACATCGGGCGGAGGCGGAGCGGTATTTCGACGGCGAACTGGTGATCGCGGAGGATCTGATGCGGGTGCCGGTTCCGCCGCGCCGGTGATCGCTCGACGAGCGAACTCGTCGGTAACTTGGCCGGGGGTGTGATGCGGGCCGAGTTTCGGAGCTGCATATTCTCTGCCTATGCCGTACTTGGACCGTGACGGGGACGTCTTCGTGCTCTACCTCGGAAACGAGGGACAGACCGACAGCGAGAACCGCTTCCATCCCGATTGGATCGATGCCGTCCACGCGAAGCTGGACGAGGTCGAGGCCGCCGAGGGGCCGGCGGCGCTGGTCACCGTCGCCACCGGAAAGTTCTTCAGCAACGGCCTGGACACCGACTGGCTGTTCGGCAACATGGACAAGATGCACTGGTACCTGGACCGGGTGCATTCGATCTTCAGCCGGCTGCTCGCCTTCGGGATGCCGACCGTGGCGGCCCTGAACGGTCACGCCTTCGGCGCCGGCGCCATGCTCGCCACCTCCCACGACTTCCGGGTGATGCGGTCCGATCGCGGTTACTGGTGCCTGCCCGAGGTGCATCTGGGCATGCCGTTCACGGTGGCGATGAACGCGCTGGTGACCGAGCGGCTGACCAACCAGGTCGCCCTGGAGGCGATGACCACCGGACGGCGTTACGGCGCGGCCGATGCGATCGCCGCGGGCATCGTCGACGAGGCGGCCGAGGCCGACCAGGTGCTCGCGGCCGCCGTCGCCCGCGCGGGTGCGCTGGCCGGCAACCGCAAGCCGAATCTGCCGGTGATCAAGCGCGCGCTGCACGGACGGGCGCTGGCGGGGCTGAATACTCCGACCACCCCGGAGAATCTCGCCTTCGGCTCCTGACGACCCGATGATCATCGCGTGGCACACAGTGCGAGACTGTGTGCCATGCCACGCAGCGGGAACGAGCGCACCGGCACGGATATCGCACCGGCGGATCCGGCCCTGCTCGCTGCCGCCGATGCCGTGGTCGCGGCCGCGGCGCCCGAGTTGATCGCGCTCTCGCACGCCCTCCACGCCGAACCGGAGCTGGCATTCGCCGAACACCGCAGCGTCGCCAAGATCCTCGCCCCACTGCGGGCGCGCGGCTTCCGGATCGAGACCCCGGTCGCCGAGCTGGACACGGCCTTCGTCGCCAGTTACGGCAGCGGTGAGCTCGTCGTGGGCATCTGCGCCGAATACGACGCCCTGCCGGAGATCGGCCACGCCTGCGGGCACAACATCATCGCCGCCGCCGCGGTCGGCGCCGGATTGGCACTGGCCGAGGTGGCCGACCGCTGCGCGATCACGGTGAAGGTCTTCGGCACGCCGGCCGAGGAGAGCGGCGGCGGCAAGGTGCTGATGCTCGAGCGTGGGGTGTTCGACGGCGTCGCGATGGCACTGATGGTGCACCCGGGCCCGCTGGACATCGTCGGCGCGCGGTCGCTGGCGCTGGCCGATCTGTCGGTGACCTTCCACGGGCGGGAGGCGCACGCCAGTGCCGCCCCCGAGTACGGTCGCAACGCCGGGGACGCCGCCACCATCGCGCAGGTCGCGCTGGGTCTGCTGCGTCAGCACCTGCGGCCCGGTCAGCAACTGCACGGTATAGTCGAGTCGGGCGGTGTTGCCCCGAATATCGTGCCCGGCCATGCGGAACTGCTGTACTACCTGCGGGCAGACGATTCCGCATCCCTCGACGATCTGCTACAGCGCGCCTCGGCCTGCTTCGAGGCGGGAGCGCTGGCGACCGGATGCACCCATGAAGTCCGGGCGCTGGCACCGACATATGCCGAGCTCACGCCCGATTCCGCACTACTGTGTGCCTATCGCGAGCAGATCATCGGTTTGGGACGGACGCCGCTCGCACCGGAACTCGAGGCAGCACGGCCGCTGGGCAGTACCGATATGGGCAATGTCACCAACGTCATTCCCGGCATCCATCCGGTGATCGGCATCGAGTCCAACGGCGCGGTGACCCACCAGCGGGAATTCGCCGCGGCCTGCGTGACGCCGTCGGCCGATCTGGCGGTGACCGACGGGGCCCGGGCGCTGGCCCGTACCGCAATCCACATTGCGGGCGATCAACTACACAGAGACAGGTTGTTGGAGCGCAGTATTCAGCGACAGGAGGACATTCGGTGAGCACGATCGGCCGGTCAGCACCGGCGGGCCGCGAGGGCGACAGCGCGGATCGCGGCGACGATTCCGCGACCGGTGCGGAGGGCGACTCGACGGCCGGTCCGCGCGGAGTCACCGCGGCGGGGCACAAGCCGGGGCTGCCGGCGCGTCAGTCCGGGGTCGGCACGCGCCGCGAGGTCGGCACCTGTCGCCATACCGGTCTGGCGAGCGGTCGGCAGGCCGAGGTGGCGGCCGGGCAGGCCGTGGTCGAAGCCTGGCTCGCCGAACACGGCGACGAGCTGATCGGCTGGCGGCGCCACATCCACGCCCATCCGGAACTGTCCCGCGCCGAGCACGCCACCACCGAATTCGTCGAGTCCTGGTTGGTCAAGGCGGGCCTCGAACCCCGCAAGCTACCCACCGGAACCGGGCTGATCTGCGATATCGGCCCCGCCGGGCCACGGATCGCGCTGCGCGCGGATATGGATGCGCTACCGCTGCAGGAATACACGGGCCGTCCGTTCGCCTCGACCGTGCCCGGCGTGTCCCACGCCTGCGGCCACGATGCGCACACCTCGATCCTGCTCGGCACCGCGCTGGCCCTCGCCGAGCTGGAGAGTTTGCCGGTCGGCGTCCGGCTGGTCTTCCAGCACGCCGAGGAGGTTATGCCCGGAGGTGCCATCGATATGGTCGCCGCGGGTGCGATGGACGACGTCTCACGGGTGTTCGCACTGCATTGCGATCCGCGGCTCGAGGTCGGGCGGATCGGCGTGCGGGTCGGGGCCATCACCTCGGCGGCCGACACCGTCGAACTGGTCCTGGACTCACCGGGCGGTCATACCTCGCGGCCGCACCTGACCAGCGATCTGGTCTACGCCATCGGCACCGTCATCACCGGCCTGCCGGGCCTGCTCAGTCGCCGCATCGACCCGCGGACCAGCACCGTGATGGTGTGGGGCGCAGTGTCGGCGGGGAAGGCGCCCAACGCCATTCCGCAGACCGGCATGCTCACGGGCACCGTTCGCACCGGCGATCACGCCACCTGGTCGCTGCTCGAGCCGATGGTGCGGGAAATCGTCGACGGGCTGCTCGCACCGACCGGTGTGCGGTACCAGCTGAACTACAAGCGCGGGGTGCCCCCGGTGGTGAACGACGAGTTCAGCACCCGCATGTTCGAGGATGCGATCCTCGCTCTGGGCCCCGATGCGCTGTCGGACACTCCGCAGTCCGGCGGCGGCGAGGACTTCTCCTGGTACCTGGAGGAGGTGCCGGGTGCGATGGCCCGCCTGGGTGTCTGGTCGGGTGAAGGCCCGCAACTCGACATTCATCAGCCGACCTTCGACATCGACGAACGCGCCCTGGCCGCCGGGGTGCGCGTGCTGACCAATCTGGTCCTGCAGGCACGATGAACGGTCGGCCCGCCCGATTCGCGGCGGGCCGATCACTCGTCGCCGATCACTCGTCGGGGGCTACATCGAGCCGAACGTGCCCGGCCCTACGTTGCGGCTGTTACGGGTGCGCAGCGCGTGCACGTAATCGGCGGGCGCGCCGGCCTTTTCGGCGGCGTCGGCGATCACGCCGATGTAGCGGGCGGACGGCAGACCGCCTTCGTAGGCGTCCAGGACGTACAACCACGCCAGCACCGGCTGGGTACCCGTGCCCGAATTGGGGGAGACCCGCAGCCGGATCTTCTTGTGGATGCCGAAATCCGAACCCTCCCACCGGTCGAGGCTCTGCTCGTCCTCGGCGGAGACGTCGTACAGCACCACGAACACGCGCGAGCCGGGGTCCTCCACCACCGTCGCCAGCGGTCCCTCCCAGCCGATGTCGTCGCCGGCGAAGGTCAGGCGCCACCCTTCCAACCAGCCCGTTCCGTAGACGGGGGAGTGCGGACAGCGCTTGAGCATCTGCTCCGGATCCATGTTGGATCCGTAGGCGGCGTATATCGGCACCAGGCAAGAGTATCGAATGTGCGGACCGCTTGTTCCGATCCGGCCCGGTTCGGGTCGCGCCGATGTCCGGTGAGTCGCCGGATGTCGGGAAAATTACCGGAGGGTGACACGCGCAACCTCACTCCGATGCGGTCAAAACGATGAGGAGCAGGACCGATAACGTTGTCTGCGGTGCCGGAGATCCCGGCCGGACGCACTCGATAGCGGAGGTACACATGACCCGCATTGCAATCATCGGGGGCGGCCCCGCCGGCTACGAAGCGGCGTTGGTGGCGGCCCAGCACGGAGCCACGGTCACGGTGATCGACTCCGACGGTATCGGTGGCGCATGTGTGCTGTGGGATTGCGTTCCGTCCAAGACCTTCATCGCGTCCACCGGTGTGCGCACCGATCTGCGCCGCGCGCGTGACCTCGGGATCACACTGCACGTCGCGCAGGCCCAGGTGCGGCTGTCCGAGGTCAACTCCCGGGTGAAGGCGCTGGCGCAGGCGCAGTCGTCCGATATCCGGTCCAAACTGCAGGCCGCGGGCGTGACCATCCTCAACGGCCGGGGTCGACTGATCGATCAGATCGCCGGGTTGGCGACCCACCTGGTCCGGGCCACCCTCGCCGACGGCACCGAACGGGTGATGGAGGCGGAGGTGGTGCTGATCGCCACCGGCGCCAGCCCGCGGGTGCTGCCCGGCGCCGAACCGGACGGCGAGCGCATTCTCACCTGGCGTCAGCTCTACGACCTGAAGGAGCTGCCGGAAACATTGGTCGTGGTCGGCTCGGGCGTCACCGGCGCCGAGTTCGTCTCGGCGTACACCGAGATGGGGGTGCAGGTGAAGCTGGTCTCCAGCCGCGACCGGATGATGCCGGGCGAAGACGCCGACGCCGCGCTGGTACTCGAGGATGCCCTCGCCGAACGCGGCGTCGAACTGGTCAAACAGGCCCGCGCCGATGCCGTCGAGCGCACGGCCGAGGGCGTGGTGGTGAAACTGTCGGACGGGCGCACCGTCACCGGTTCGCACGCCCTGATGACCGTCGGTTCCACCCCCAACACCCAGGACCTGGGTTTGGAACGCATCGGCATCGAGCTCGATCGCGGCGGCTACCTGCGCGTCGACCGGGTGTCGCGCACATCCGTTCCCGGTATCTACGCGGCGGGTGACTGTACCGGCCTGCTCCCGCTGGCCTCGGTCGCCGCCATGCAGGGCCGGATCGCGATGTATCACGCCCTGGGCGAGGGGGTGCAGCCGATCCGGTTGAAGACGGTCGCCTCGGCGGTGTTCACCCGGCCCGAGATCGCCACCGTCGGCGTCAGCCAGACCGCCATCGACAACGGTGAGGTGCCCGCTCGCACGGTGATGCTGCCGCTGAACACCAACCCGCGCGCCAAGATGTCCGGGCTGCGGCGCGGTTTCGTGAAGATCTTCTGCCGGCCGGCGACCGGCGTGGTGATCGGCGGCGTGGTGGTCGCGCCCATCGCCTCCGAGCTGATCCTGCCGATCGCGATCGCGGTGCAGAACAATCTGACGGTGAACGACCTGGCCCAGACCTTCTCGGTATATCCGTCGCTGTCCGGTTCGGTGACCGAGGCGGCGCGCCAGCTGATGCGGCACGACGACCTGGACTGAGAATTCGGCCTCGGTTCTTCGGGCTCCGCGGACGCTAATTCGGCTGCACCACTTGGCGTTTTGACGCACGGAGTGCGGCTTCCCACAGTCGGGTAACCCCGGTTGCCTGAATATCGTTCGTATGGTTCACTTCCCGCAGAGATGTCACCAGTGGGCGGTTGGCAGGTTCACGTGCGGGGGGAAACACTTTCCCGGGCCGGGAATCCGCGAGCGGCTCTCGCGGGTCGCAGCAGGGTGCGGGCCGGACATCGATGAGGACCAATGGAGACGGCCCCATCGCACGGCACTCGTCGGTCGATGGCAGTGGCCGAGCTCGGGAAAGGGATTGCGAGACAGTGAAACATCGTAAGCCGAGTCGAGCGCAGCGAGCGATGGCCACGACGTCGTTGCCACTGGCCACCGCGGCGGCCGTGGCGACCATCCTCTCGTCGGGCACGGCGGCTGCGGCACCGGCGGATCAGCCGAGTGTGCCGACCACCCCGGCGCAGCCGGGCACCACCAACGAGGCGCCCGCGCAGGACGAGAACACCGGTTCGCCGAACGGGCAGAGCCAGGACGCTCCCGGCACCCAGCAGAACGGGCCGCAGCAGAACGGGCCCCAGCAGAACGGACCGCAGCGCAACGGCACGCCGCAGCCGGGTGTCACCAACCCGAACCAGCCCGGTGTCACCACGCCGAATCAGCCGGGTGTCACCACGCCGCAGCCGGGTGTCACCACGCCGCAGCCGGGCGTCACCACTCCGAACCCGAATACCCCGAAGCCGGACCAGAACCTGGCCTCGCCGACCCAGCCGGGTGTCACCACCCCGCGCGTCGCGCCGCTGCCGGTGCCCGGCCAGGGCAACCAGCCGCAGCCGGTCATCGTCCCCGACCAGCACAACCCGGGCGGCCAGGCCGACCAGTTGAAGCCCGGCCAGCAGTCCCCGGATCAGTCGGTGGTCACCCCGAACAAGCCGCAGCAGCAGGAAGGTCAGCTGGACACCCTGCGCGGCGACCAGGGCGGTGACAACTCCTCGCAGCAGGCGCGCTGGACATCGCCGAGCCTGCAGTCCGCGCCGGCCGCGCCCGTCGTCCAGATGAACGGTCCGCACACCGAGGTCGGTGCCAACGTCGACGGCGGCGCACTGCTGCCGGGCTATGTCGCCAACACCCACCACTTCAGCAACCTCGACGGGTATGTCGGCACCGTGGGCTACCGCACCCCGGGCGGCGTCGGCGACGCCGGTGTCTCGGTCGAGTTCGTCGAGGCGAACAAGGTCAAGATCACGTCCTACACCCACGCCACCGGCTTCGACGATCTGAAGTCGGAGAACTACGTCGACACCACCGAGGCGAACGCCGCGAAGGCCGCCGTCGAGGGCTGGATCAAGCAGCAGCCGGGTGGCGCCGCAGCACTGGAAGCCGCCGCTCAGATTGGTAGACTCCCGCAGGGCGATATCGCTCCGCAAACGGTGAATGTCGCTGGGGCGACGACACAGTGGGGTGGCACGGTCCAGTACTGATACAGACTGAATCGACGCGTGGGGCGGTTGTTCGCGACCGCCCCACGCGTGTGTCTCGGGGAAGGAACGGGTGATGGCTTCCGGCGACGACAAGGGCCGGGACGAGGGCGACTCGGAATTCGGCCCTCCGGTTTCCGGTTTCGGACCACCGCTGAACGACTTCGGACCGCCCACCGGCGAGCCGAGCGCTCTCGGTTGGTCGCCGGTAGGTGAACCCGAGCGACCGACGCTCGGCTGGCAGCCCGCCGACGCGCCGGCGACACCCACGGTGCCGCCCCCGCCGGAACAGTTCCGGGCGCCGGACTCGACGGTGGCCCCGGAACCCACCCGGCCCGTGGCCCCGGAAGCGCCGCGGGCCCCGGATACGGTACGGGCCCCGGCCCCGGAGACGCGCCGGATGCCTGCCGCCGAGCCGCCGCGCGCCCCGGAAACGGTGCGCTACCCCGAGTCCGGCGCCGAGGCGGACAAGGGAACATGGTGGCGCGCAGACGATTCCGGCTTCCCGCCGACCCCGCCCCGAGAGACGACCGGCTCGCTGTGGGACGACGACGAACTGGCCAAAAAGCTCACCGTGCCGCGTGGCGGTCCGGAGCCGAAGGCGGGTTCGGGTTCGCTGTGGGACGACGACGATCTGGCGAAGAAGCTGGTTCCGGCACGGCCGGCGGGCAGTCCGGTGCCGGAGGAGACCCATCGCAACAAGGGAGTCCTGATCGGCGGTATCGGCGCGGCCGTGGTGCTGCTGGTGGCGCTGGTTCTGGTGATCGTGTTCGCCACCCGCGGCGGTGACGACGAGGGCGGCGCACAGGCCGGCGGGGCGACGAGCGCGGGAAACGGGAATTGTCAGGCCCGCACGGACGGCAATCTGACCTATGGCAACGGCCCGGGCGACACCTCCAGTGGGGCGAACGCCATCTTCGGCTACCAGCACGCCTACTACACCGAGCGGAATGCGGAGAAGGCGCACACCTTCATCGCGCCCGGTGCCAACGTGCAGGCGCCGCAGGAGCTGCAGAAGACCATCGACGAGCACATTCCGAAGGGCACGACCTACTGCCTGCGGATCGCGACCACCGCGCCGAACCAGTTCAACGTCGAGGTCACCGAGCATCACCCGGACGGCACGCAGTCGCTGTATCTGGAGGTGATCACGACCGTGAATCAGGGAGGCCGGAACCTCATCCAGCTGATCCAATCGTTCTAAATCTCACAATATGAGAATCTGAGTTCATATTGTGGATGTTGCTGTGCGAAAGTGGAGTAGTTCGCCGTCGTTCGGAGGTTTCCATGTCGCCGCATACTCCACCACTGTCCCGCCGGTTGGACGGTCTGCAGAGTTCGGCGATCCGGGATCTGCTGAAGCTGACCTCCCGCCCGGACATCGTCAGCCTGGCGGGTGGGCTGCCGGACGAGCAGTTGATGCCGCGCGACGCGATCGCGCGTGCGGCGGAGTCCGCGCTCGCCGACCGGGCCCGGCTGCAGTACACCGAGTCCGCGGGCTGGGGGCCGCTGCGCGAGGTGCTGGCGACGCGGGAGTCGGCCCGGCTGGGCCGGGCCGTGCCGCTCGCCGAGATCTTCGTCACGCACGGTTCGCAGCAGGCGTTGTCGCTGCTGGGTGAGGTACTGCTCGATCCGGGTGCCCTGGTGGTGGTCGAGGATCCGGCCTATGTCGGCGCCCTGCAGGTGTTCCGGGCGGCCGGCGCGCGGATCGTGGCGATTCCGCTGGATCGTGACGGAATGCGCGTCGACGCGCTCGCCGAGTTGCTGGCGCGCGGCGAACGCCCGGCCCTGGTGCACACGGTGAGCAACTTCCACAATCCGCGCGGGGTGACGCTGAGCCCGCAGCGCCGACGCGAGTTGGCGGCGCTCGCGGAACGGTACGGCTTCTGGGTGGTCGAGGACGATCCGTACGGCGAACTGTCGTTCGACAGTCCCGCGCCGGAACCGGTCGCGTCCTACTCACCCAACGTGATCCGGCTGTCGAGTGCGTCGAAGATTCTGGCCCCGACCCTGCGCGTGGGCTGGATGGTGGCGCCGAATGCGGTCTGCCGTGGGGTGGAGCTGCTGAAACAGGGCGCCGATCTGTGCGGTTCCGCGCTGACCCAGCAGATCGCCACGGATCTGCTGGCCGACGAGCCCTGGCTGAACTCGCACCTGGACAAGGTGCGCGGCATCTACGGCGAGCGCGCCACCGCGCTGGTCGATGCGGTGCGGCACCGCTTCGGCGACCGGGTGGTGAGCACGGACGCGGCGGGCGGCATGTTCGTCTGGGTCGATTTCACCGACGGCACCGATACCGTCGAACTGCTGCCCCGGGCGATCGATCACGGCGTCGCCTACGTGCCCGGTTCCGCGTTCGCGGTCAGTGAGCCGTATCGCGGGTCGTTGCGCTTGTGCTTCACCACCTCCGACGCGGAGGTGCTGCGCGAAGCGGTGGACCGGCTGGCTCGGGCGGCCCGACCCGGGGCCTAGTCGGCCCAGCCGTAGGTGCGTTCGACGGCCTTGTTCCATTCGGCGTAGAGGCGTTCGCGCTCGTCGTCGGGCATGCTCGGTCGCCACACCTTGTCCTCGGCCCAGTTGGCGCGGATGTCGTCGGTGCCGGACCAGTAGCCGACGGCCAGTCCGGCGGCATAGGCCGCACCGAGCGCGGTGGTCTCGGTGATCACCGGTCGGACGACCGGCACGTCGAGAATATCGGCCTGGAACTGCATGAGCAGTTCGTTGGCCACCATGCCGCCGTCCACCTTCAGGGTGGTCAGTTCGAGGCCCAGATTCTCCGCCTCGGCATCGGCGCGCATCGCGTCGATCACCTCCCGGGTCTGAAAGGCGGTGGCCTCCAACACCGCTCGGGCCAGATGCGCCTTGGTGACGAAGCGGGTCAGGCCGGTGATGACGCCCCGTGCGTCCGGGCGCCAGCGCGGGGCGAAGAGGCCGGAGAACGCGGGCACGATATAGGTTCCGCCGTTGTCGTCGACGCTGCGGGCGAGCGGTTCGATCGCAGCCGCGGAGTCGACGATGCCGAGGTTGTCGCGCAACCACTGCACCAGCGAGCCGGTCACCGCGATCGACCCCTCCAGTGCGTACACCGCGGGCTGGTCGCCGAGCCGATAGCACACCGTGGTGAGCAGGCCGTGTTTGCTGAACACCGGCGTGGTGCCGGTGTTGAGCAGCATGAAGTTGCCGGTGCCGTAGGTGTTCTTGGCCTCGCCTGGGGACAGGCAGGCCTGGCCGAAGGTGGCGGCCTGTTGATCGCCGAGAATGCCGGCCACCGGAACTCCCGACAGCGGACCCGTGCTGATCTCGGCGTAGACCTCCGAGGAACTGCGGATCTGTGGCAGCATCGAGACCGGAACCTGGAATTCCGCGCAGATCTGCGAATCCCATTGCAGCGTTTCGAGATTCATCAACATCGTGCGCGAGGCGTTGGTGACGTCGGTGAGGTGGTGGCCGGTGAGCTTCCACAGGATCCAGCTGTCCATGGTGCCGAAGCACAGATCGCCCGCTTCCGCCCGGGCCCGCGCGCCCTCGACGTTGTCGAGGATCCAACGCAGTTTGGGACCGGAGAAATACGTGCTCAACGGCAGGCCGGTCCGGTCGGCGTAGCGACTCGTGCCGACCGTGCCGGCCAGGTCCTCGCACAGCGCCGCGGTCCGGGTGTCCTGCCAGACGATGGCCGGATGTATCGGAGCACCGGTCGTGCGATCCCAGACCAGGGTGGTCTCCCGCTGATTGGTGATTCCGGCCGCCGCGATATCGGCCGCGCTCGCGCCGGCGTCTTCCAGTGCGGCGCCGATGACGAATTCGGTGTTGCGCCAGATGGTTTCGGCATCGTGCTCGACCCAGCCCGGGCGTGGGAACAGCTGTTCGTGCTCGCGCTGGGCGAGTCCGGCGATGCGGCCGGAGCGGTCGAAGACGATGCACCGACTCGAGGTTGTCCCCTGGTCGATGGCGGCCACGAAGCGTCGCATCCGTGCAGGCTACTAAACCTCCCACGCGCCGCGCATCACATCGCCGCGGGCCCGGAGGTGGACTAGGGTGGTAGCGATTACCGACGGGTAACGCAGGACGATCCCACCCTACAGTGCGGAGGAAGTCGAGCGATGAACGAGAAATCACACGGGCAGCACACCGGCGAGCTGGGCCCCGAGCAGCGCGAGGCGACCTGGGAAAGTCTGGGCGCCAATCATTTCGACGTCATCGTGATCGGCGGCGGGGTGGTCGGGGCGGGTATCGCCCTCGATGCCGCGACCCGCGGTCTGAACGTCGCCCTGGTGGAGGCCCGAGATCTGGCCTCGGGTACCTCGAGCCGGTCGTCGAAGATGTTCCACGGCGGCCTGCGTTATCTCGAACAGCTGGAATTCGGCCTGGTCCGGGAGGCGCTGCGTGAGCGTGAGCTCAGCCTGAAGACGCTGGCGCCGCATCTGGTCAAGCCGCTGCGCTTCCTCTATCCGTTGACCCACCGCGGCTGGGAACGCCCGTACGTGGCGTCCGGCCTGGTGCTCTACGACACCATGGGTGGCGCGAAATCCGTTCCGGGACAACATCATGTGACCCGTTCCGGGGCGCTGCGCCTGGCTCCCGGCGTCCGCCGCGACGCGCTGATCGGTGGCGTCACCTATTACGACACCGTGGTCGACGACGCCCGCCACACCATGACGGTGGCGCGTACCGCCGCCCACTACGGCGCGGTGATCCGCACCTCCACCCAGGTCGTGGACTTCCTGCGGGAGGCCGATCGCGTGGTCGGGGTGAAGGTGCGCGACAGCGAGGACGGGCGCACCACCGAGGTGCGCGGCCATGTCGTGATCAACGCGACGGGCGTGTGGACCGACGAACTGCAGGCGTTGTCGCATGTGCGCGGCCGGTTCCACGTGCGCGCGTCCAAGGGTGTCCACATCGTGGTGCCCCGGGATCGGATCGCCAGCGACGCCGCGCTGATCCTGCGCACCCAGACCTCGGTGTTGTTCGTGATCCCGTGGGGAAGCAACCACTGGATCATCGGCACCACCGATACCGACTGGAATCTGGATCTCGCGCATCCGGCCGCGACCAAAGCCGATATCGACTATCTGCTCGACCGGATCAACGAGGTCCTGGTTACACCGCTCACCCACGACGACATTCAGGGCGTCTATGCCGGCCTGCGGCCGCTGCTGGCGGGGGAGAGCGACGAGACCTCGAAGCTGTCGCGCGAACATGCGGTCGCGCGGATCGCCCCCGGCCTGGTCGCCATCGCGGGCGGTAAGTACACCACCTACCGGGTGATGGCCTACGACGCCGTGGACGCGGCGGCCCACGACATCCCGCAGCGGGTGTCGCCGTCGATCACCGACAAGGTGCCGCTGTTGGGCGCCGACGGCTACTTCGCGCTGTTGAACCAGACCCCCCAGCTGGCTCAGGCCTACGGCGTCCATCCCTATCGCATCGAGCACCTGCTCAACCGCTACGGTTCGCTGATCACCGATGTCCTCGATCTGGCCGAGGGTAAACCCGAACTGCTGCAACCGATTACCGACGCACCGACCTATCTGCGAGTGGAGGCGGTCTACGCCGCGGCCGCCGAGGGCGCACTGCATCTCGACGACATCCTGGCCCGGCGCACCCGCATCTCCATCGAGTTCTCGCACCGCGGGACCGATTGTGCGGACGAGGTCGCCCGCCTGGTGGCACCCGTCCTGGGTTGGGACGACGAGCGGATCCGGCACGAGGTGAGCACCTACACCGCCCGGGTCGATGCCGAGGTGCGCTCCCAGACCCAGCCCGACGACGTATCCGCCGACGCACTGCGCGCCGCCGCACCGGAACCCCGCCCGGAGATCCTGGAGCCGGTACCGCTGCCGCAGGGGTAGGAGGTACGGCGGCGTCGGGTCCTCGGCCGGTCGCGGTCAGGTACGCGCGGTGGAGGTCGCGGTCGGGGTATGTCCGGAGTGCGAGGTGCCGGTAGGCGCCGAACGCTGCAGCGCGCAACTGAACAGCACGGTCGCCGCGATGGCGATGGCGGTGATCACCAACTGGATGGCAAGGCGGGCGCCGCGGCACACCGCGGCCCTTGCGTCTGTCATCTGCCCTGCTCCCCGACCGGTGACGAAGTGATAGGTCGCCTCTATGTCGTGGGCGGGCCGGAAAACGTTAGCCACTGCAATAAAGATGGCTATCGATCGGCAAACTATTCGCCGGAGCGGCCGGACTGTCCGGGTGTGCCGGTTTCCGGCGGTGGTTGGCACCGAGGACAGAAGTAGATCCCACGCTCGGCGGCGGAGCCGGAGGACGTCGCCGAGCCCAGCATCCGCACCACGATCGCGGTGCCGCAGCGTCGGCACGGCTGTCGCTGCCGCCCGTAGACCGCGGCGCGCCAGGGTGGCTGGTGTGCGGCGCGGGTGAGGATGTCGTGCGCGGTGTCGACCAGACCGGGCAGGTCGGCGACGGCCTCGACGGGAGTGGCCGGGTGGACCTGCCGCGCGAAACAGATCTCGCTGCGATAGATGTTGCCGATGCCGGCCAGCTTCGTCTGGTCGAGCAGCGCGAGCCCGATCGGTTGCTCCGGTTGTGCCCGCAGCCGCCGGACGGCCTCGCCCGAATCCCACTTCGGGCCGAGTAGATCCGGGCCCAGATGATCGGTGGCGGTGTGTTCCTCGGCGCGGGGCAGCACCTGCACCAGGCCCAGGGAAAACCCGACCGCCTCGGCATCGGAGGTGGCCAGTACGAGACGCGCGGTGAAACCGGGTTTGGTCCAGCGTTGGCCGGGGCGGTAGACCCGCCAGGTGCCCTCCATCTTCAGATGCGTGTGGATGCTCAGCGTGTCGGTGCGCACGAACAGGTGCTTGCCGTAGCTGCCGACGCTCTCGACCCGGTGACCGCTCAGATCCAGCGTGGCGTAGCGCGGAACCCGGAAATCACTGCGGATCAAGGTCTTTCCGGCGAGCGCGGACCGCAGCCGCGCGGCGGCGAGGTAGACCGTATCCCCTTCCGGCACCGCCGCTCACCACCCGTTCACGGTCGGCTCCGGAGCCGGAAACCCCGCGGTGTGGCCGCGAACCCGGCCTCGGTGAGGAAGGCCGCGAAGGTGTTGCCGTGCACGGATTCCCCATCCACACGCTCGATCACCAGCGAATCGACCCGCCGTTCGTGCACCAGCGCCGCCAAGGCCGCGGCCGCCCGCGCCCGGACCGTGGGATCCTCGGTGAAGGTGAGCAGAGTCTTGCCGCCACGCTCCAGATACAGCGCCGGCTCGCCGTCGGTGAGGACGACCAACGCGCCGGCCTTCCGTCCGGGGCGATGTCCGGCGCCTTCGCTCGCGGACTTCGGCCAGGGCAGGGCGGCACCGTACGGATTGGCGGGATCGCAGGCCGCCAGCGCGAGGGTGTCCGGATGCTGCTCGCGGCGTTCGGAATCGAACCCGCGCAGCCGATCCACCACATCGGTGGTGGAGAACTGGGCACCGCCGAGGGTGTCGACGAAGTATCCGCGCCGGCAGCGTCCCCGATCCTCGAATTCGGTCAGCACCCGGTACATCAGTGCGAAACCACCCGGGACGTCCTCGTTCTGCACCGAGCCCCGGGTCAGCACTCCGTACCGTTCCAGCAGCAGATCCGCGGTGGCGTGCGCGCGAACCGTATTGTCCGGCAACCGCTGTGGCAGCAAGGACCAGCGGCCCGCGACCGCCGGCGGTCCGGTGCGGGTCGGCATGGCCGGCCGGGGGAGATACATCCGTCCGCGCGGTGCGCGACGCGGGGTGCGATGGGTGGTGGTGCTGCGCGATGTTCCGGACAGTCGCGCCCGCACCGGAGCGAAGGTATCGCCGGCCACATAGCCGGCCCATACCAGCTCCCACAGCGCGGCGGCCACCGCGGCATCGTCGAGAAGTCCGGTGGCATCGGACAATTGGCGGAAGAAGTAGGCGCCGCCGGGTGCCGACGGCGGCTGCCCCGTGCGCCCCTCGCCGTCCAGGTCGGGAACCGGAGAACGCAATGCGCTCGCATCCGCGCCCAATGCGGTCAGCAGCCGCAGCTGGACGTCGGTGAAGTCGATCTGCTGGGCCGGCGGCAGCGTGACCGGCGCCTGATCGGCAGGATGCAGGGCGATCCAGCCGTCCTTGGCGGTCAGCGCGCCGTGACCGGACCAGATCACCTCTCCGGAAGCGGTCAATTCGTCCAGCATGGCCGGTACGTAGTCGCGCACCCGGGACGGCAGAATCAGCGACTCCCACGCCGAAGCCGGAATCGGCACGCCCGCAAGCTGTTCCACGATCGCCGCCACCCCGTCCACCCCGCGTAGCGTCGAGGTGCCGACGTGCTGCCAGGCCGGCAGGAACCGGCCGAAGGCGGCGGTGGACACCGGCTCCACCTCTTTGCGCGCCGCAGCCAGCGAGCGGCGGCGAAGCCGGCGCAGCACCTGTGCGTCACACCATTCCGCGCCCGCCGCACCGGGTGTGAATTCGCCCTCCACCACGCGCTTCTCCGCGCCCAGGCGATGCAGTGCGGTGACCGCGACGGCGGTGCCGAGACCGAATCGCCGCGCCAAGGCCTCCACCGTGAAGGGAGCGTGGGTGCGGGCGTAGCGGCCCACCAGATCGCCGAGGGGGTCGGCGACCGGTTCGATGAACGCCGCCGGGGTGCCGATCGGCAACGGGACGCCGAGAGCATCGCGCAGGCGCGCCGCATCCTCGATCGCCGCCCACCACTGCGAACCGGCGAAGGACACCTCCAACGCCCGCCGCGCCCGCGCCAGTTCTTCGAACCACGGGGCCGGGTCCGCGGTGCAGCGCGCGGCCGCTTCGGCCGGGGTGAGCGGGCCGAGCAGCCGCAGTAGATCCGCCAGGCCCTCGGCGTCGTGCGCTTGTCGGTCGGGGGTCAGGCGTTGAAGTTCGCGCTCGGTCTGTTCCAGCACCTCGGCGTCGAGTAGTTCGCGCAGCTCCACGCGGCCCAGCAGTTCCGCGAGCAGACCGGAATCCAACGACAGCGCGGCGGCGCGCCGTTCCGCCAGCGGACTGTCGCCCTCGTACATGAATTGGCCGATGTAGTCGAACAGCAACGCATTGGCGAACGGCGACGGCGCGGCGGTCTCCACCTCCACCAGGCGCAGTTTCCGGCGCGCGATACCGGTCAGCAGGTCGCGTAGGGCGGGTAGGTCGTAGACGTCGCGCAGACATTCGCGCACCGTCTCCAGCAGAATCGGGAAGTCCGGGAATTTCCGGGCCACGTCGAGCAATTGGGCCGCCCGCTGCCGCTGTTGCCACAGCGGGGCGCGGCGGCCGGGATCGCGTCGCGGCAGCAGCAGCGCCCGGGCCGCGCACTCCCGGAAGCGGGAGGCGAACAGCGCCGAACCGCCCACCTGCTCGGTGACCACGTCGTCGATCTCGTCCGGTTCGAACACGAACAGTTCGGCGCCCGGCGGCTCGTCGGTGGTATCGGGCAGCCGTACCACGATGCCGTCGTCGGAGGCGGTCGGCGCGGCGTCCACCCCGAACCGCTCGCGCAACCGCGATCCGACGGCCAGCGCCCAGGGCGCGTGCACCGGCAGACCGTACGGCGAATGCAGAACCAAGCGCCAGTCACCCAGCTCGTCGCGGAATCGCTCGACCAGCAGGGTGCGATCGGTCGGCAGCTGCCCGGTGGCCTGCCGCTGCTCGGCCAGCAGCGAGACGAGGTTCGCCGTCGCGAAATCGTCCAGCCCCGCCGCGTGCACGAGGTGTTCGAGTTCGGTCAGTTCGTCACCCTTCGCCGACTTCCCGTCGCTCGGTCGCGCCGTTCGTGCGGTCGCCGACGTGCCCGCGGGGGCCGTTTCGGGGCCCGCGTCGTTCGTGCCGCCCGCGCTGCGTACCAGTTTCTCGATCCGGTCGGTGGGCGCGCGGTCGACGGCCTGTCCGGCGGTGCGCACGAATTCGCCCAGTGCGGCGCCCAATTCGGCCGGCCGGCCGAGCGAATCCCCGTGCCAGAACGGCAGCCGTCCCGGCAGCCCGAAGGCGGGCGAGACCAGGACCCGGTCATGGGTGATGTCCTCGATCCGCCAACTGGTCGCGCCGAGCGCGAACACATCGCCGACCCGGGATTCGTAGACCATCTCCTCATCGAGTTCGCCCACCCGCGAAGCCTTTTCGCCGACCATGAAGACCGGGAACAGACCGCGGTCGGGGATGGCGCCACCCGAGGTGACCGCGAGCCGCTGGGCGCCGGGCCGCCCGGTCAGGGTGCCGGCATCGCGATCCCACACCACGCGCGGACGCAGTTCGGCGAACTCGTCGGAGGGGTAGCGGCCGGAGAGCAGGTCGAGCACCGATTCGTAGGCCGAGCGCGGCAGCGTCGCGAAACTCCCGGTGCCGCGGACGGTGTCGAACCATTCGTCGACGTCGATCGGCTCGAGTGCGCAGGCGGCGACCGTCTGCTGCGCAAGAATGTCGAGCGGATGTGCGGGCACCTTCAGTTCCTCGATCTGCCCGGCGGTCATCCGCATCGAGGCCACCGCGCAGTGCACGACGTCGGTGCGGTGCTTGGGGAAGATCACGCCGCGGGAGATCTCACCGACCTGATGTCCGGCGCGCCCGACCCGCTGCAGCCCGCCCGCGACCGACGGCGGCGCCTCCACCTGCACGACCAGATCAACCGCGCCCATATCGATACCGAGCTCGAGGCTGCTCGTCGCGACCACGCAGCGCAGCCGGCCGCTCTTGAGGTCGTCCTCGATGATCGCCCGCTGCTCCTTGCTCACCGACCCGTGGTGCGCGCGGGCGAGCAGCGGCGCCGCGCCGTGGTTGACCTCGGTGGTCGACCCGAGCAGCGCGGGCGGACCGTGGTCACGCAGACCGGGGGTGTCGGCCTCGGGCGGGGTGATCCGCTCGGCGTACTCCTCGTTCAACCGGGCGGTGAGCCGCTCGGCCAGGCGGCGCGAATTGGCGAAGACGATAGCGGACCGATGCGCGAGTACCAGATCGACGATCGCGGCGTCGACATGCGGCCAGATCGAACCCGGCTGTTCGGAATCGCCGGGTTCGGTCATATCGGCCACCGGCACCCGGACCGACAGATCGAAGGTCTTGGGGGCCGGCGGCGAGACGATCGTGATCGGCGCCGAACCGACCAGGAACCGGCCCACCTCCTGAGGTGGCCGTACGGTGGCCGACAGGCCGATTCGCTGCGCCGGCCGTTCGGTGAGTTGATCCAGGCGGGCCAGCGACAAGGCCAGATGCGCGCCGCGCTTGGACCCGGCGATCGCATGGACTTCGTCGACGATGACCGTGCTGACCTGGGACAACGTTTCCCGTGCGGCCGAGGTCAGCATCAGGTACAGCGATTCCGGCGTGGTGATCAGAATGTCCGGTGGCTTGCGTTGCAGGCTGCGGCGATCCGCGGGCGTGGTGTCGCCCGATCGCACGCCGACGCTGATTTCCGGTGCGGGCAGGCCGAGCCGGGCAGCCGTCTGCGTGATGCCCACGAGCGGAGCCCGCAGGTTGCGCTCGACGTCCACGGCGAGGGCCTTCAGCGGTGAGATGTAGAGAACCGTCGTGCGTTGCGGCCCGTCCAGCGGCTCTCGGGTGGCGAGTCGATCGATCGCCCACAGAAAGGCCGACAGCGTCTTGCCCGACCCGGTCGGCGCGATGACCAGGGTGTGTTCTCCAGCCGAAATGGCATTCCACGCGCCGAGCTGAGCGGCTGTCGGCGCCGGGAACGCGCCGTCGAACCACTCCTGCGTCGGCCGGGAGAACTGCTGCATGGAATCAGTGTGCACGGTGGCACCGACACGACGACGACACCCGGATCGAGCGGCGCGATTCGGTTCGCGCGGCCCGCCCCGCGGTTAGGCTGGTCGCCGAGTCCGGCGGAGCCTGCGACGACAGGACGAAGACGACAGGACGAATATGAGCGACAGCTTCGAACCGGTTACCGAGATCCCGACCGATATGGACCAGGTCGCGAAGGATCCGAACAACCCGCCCGTCCTGCCCGGTGCCCTGCTCCTGGAACTCGTTCCGGTTCCGGTCGCCGATATCGACCGGGCGGCGGCCTTCTATCGGGAGCAGGTCGGCTTCCGCCTGGACGTCGACGTGAGCCCGGAACCCGGGGTGCGGATCGTGCAACTGACCCCGCCCGGTTCGGCCTGTTCGATTCTGCTGTCCGAAGGGCTGCCCTCCGCGGCGATGCCCGCCGGGACGTTGCGTGCCCTGCACCTGGTGGTCGCCGATATCGAGGCGGCACGTGCGGAGCTGGTCGGACGCGGTGTCGCGGTCGGCGAGATCGAGGATGTCGGGATGGGCGTGCTGTACGCCTACTTCGCCGATCCCGACGGCAACACCTGGTGCCTGCAGCACATGCCGTGGCGCTAGCAGCGCGGCGTTCGCTGCCGCTAGTGTTTGCGACTATGAGTAACAGTAACGGGTTACAGCGACGTGGCCTGGCGATCGGGTGCGGTGGCACCGTCGGTGCGGCGTGGATCGTCGCGGCGTTGGCCGCGGTGCGCGACGTGCTGCAGTGGGATCCGCGGACGGCTCATGCCATGATCGGTACCTCCGCGGGTGCGGAAATGGTGACGATGCTGGCCTCCGGGGTATCGGTCGACGATCTGGTCGCGATGCAGCGCGGCACCATCGGCGACCCGATCCTGTCCCGTCATATGGCCGACGCGCCCGGGCGCTTTCCGCCGCTGCCGCGACCGCGCCTCGGAGCGCCGCGAATGGCGTTGCACGGCAACCGTTCCCGGCAGGCTCTGCTGTCGGCCGGTAGCCGCCTGTTGCCGGTCGGGGGTGGTGATGCGAGCTGGCTGCAGCGGCTGGCCACCGAGTTGACCGGCGATCGGGACTGGCTCGACCATCCCAACGCCTGGCTGGTGGCGATGGACTACGACTCCGGCCGGCGGGTCGCGTTCGGCTCGCCCGGCGCGCCCGCGGCGACGGTCGGGCAGGCGTTGCGCGCGTCGTGGGCCGTTCCGGGCTGGTTTCCGCCGGTCTCGATCGAGGGCCGCCGTTATGTCGACGGCGGCGCCGCCTCCACCGCCTCGGTGGATCTGCTGCGACCCCTGGGCCTGGACGAACTGGTTGTGTTGACGCCGATGGCGTCGACGCGAGCGGTTCCGGCCGCGGGCCCGGGGCATTGGCTGGAACGCCGGCTCCGCCGCCCGATGAGCGCACAGCTGGAATCCGAGATCGCCGCTGCCCGCGCGGCCGGAACCCGGGTGCTGCATCTGGCGGTCACCGCCGACGACCTGGCGATCATGGGACCGAACTTCATGGACGGTCGCCGCCGCGGCGACACCTTCGAACACAGCCTGCGCAGTACGCGCCGCGCCCTGGAACGGAGTGAATTCGTATGAGAGTTCCGGCTTTTCGTTCGATCCGCAATCCACTGGCCCCGGCCTATCCGGAGATCGATCTCACCGCGGCGCGGGTCCTGATCACCGGCGCCGGCCGGGGGATCGGGCAGGCTACCGCGGAATTGTTCGCGGGCAAGGGGGCCGACGTCGTGATCGCCGATGTGGACGCGGCCGCGGCGACAGCCGCCGCGGCGGCGCTCGGCGCCCGCGCGGTGGAACTCGATGTGCGGCAGCGCGAGCAGTGGGATCGGGTGGTCGCCGAACTGGGACGCATCGACATCCTGGTCAACAACGCGGGCGTGATGCCCGCGGGTCCGTTCCTGGCCGAGCCGGATGCGGTGGGGCACACCACGATCGACGTCAACGTCTGGGGCGTCATCCACGGGATGCGGGCGGTCGCGCCGGCGATGATCGAGCGCGGCCGCGGCCATATCGTGAATGTGGCCTCGTTGGCGGGCAAGATCCCGCTGCCCGGCCTGGCGGTGTACAACGCGAGCAAGTTCGCCGCCGTCGGACTGTCCGCCGCCACCCGGCTGGAATTCGCCGACTCCGGGGTCAGTGTCAGTTGCGTCCTGCCCTCGGCGGTACGTACCCGGCTTTCCTCCGGGCTGACCCTGGGGCGCGGGCTGCCCACCGTCGACCCGGTCGATGTCGCGGCGGCGATCGTCAAGACCTGCCGGACGCGGCGGGCCGAAGTCGCGGTGCCGCAATACCTCGATCCGTTGGACATCGCCCTGGCGGCCGCGCCCGAGTCGGTCGTGCGAATGGTCCGGGGCCTGTTCGACGGTGACCGTGCGCTGCATCCGGGCGATGTCGCCGTGCGCGCGGCATACGAGGAACAGGTCCGTGCCATCGCCCGGGAGCCCGAGCGCTGAATTCGCTCAGCCGAACCGAATACCTTGGGCCAGTGGGAGTTCGGTGGAGTAGTTGACGGTGTTCGTGGCCCGGCGCATATAGGCCTTCCAGGAATCGGATCCCGATTCCCGGCCGCCGCCGGTCTGCTTCTCCCCGCCGAACGCGCCGCCGATCTCCGCTCCCGAGGTGCCGATGTTCACATTGGCGATACCGCAATCGGAACCGTCCGCGGCGAGGAAGCGTTCGGCCTCGCGCTGGTCGCCGGTGAAGATCGCGGACGAAAGCCCTTGTGGCACACCGTTGTGCAGGGCTATCGCGGCGTCGAAATCATGGTAGGTGAGCACGTAGAGAATCGGCGCGAAGGTCTCTTCCCGTACCACCGCGGTCTGTGCCGGCATCCGGACGACGGCCGGGCGGACATAGTACGAATCCGCGCCTCCGACATCGACTCGCTCACCGCCGCAGATCAATTCGCCACCGTCGGCGATCGCGCGCTCGATCGCCGACCGCATGGCGGCGTGGGCGCGGCCGTCGATCAGCGGTCCGACCAGCACGCCGTCGTCGAACGGATTGCCCACCGGCAGTTGCCGGTACGCTGCGGCGATCCGGTCCAGCAGCGGGCCCACCACATCCACGTGCGCGATCACTCGCCGCAGCGTGGTGCACCGCTGACCGGCCGTGCCCGCAGCGGCGAACACCACCGCCCGGGTGGTCAGTTCGAGATCCGCGGACGGTGTCACGATCGCGCCGTTGTTACCGCCCAGCTCGAGCAGGCAGCGCCCGAACCGGGCGGCGACGCGCGGCGCCACCGCCTGCCCCATCCGCACCGACCCGGTCGCGCTCACCAGCGCGACGCGTTCGTCGTCGATCACGCGCGCCCCGACCTCGGCATCGCCCTGCACCAGCTGATGGATCTGCGGATCGGCACCTACGTCCAGGGCCGCCCGGCGCAGTAGCGCGTGACAGGCGAGCGCGGTCAAAGGTGTTGTCTGCGACGGCTTCCACACCACGGTGTCACCGCAGACCAGCGCGATCGCGGTATTCCACGACCAGACCGCGACCGGGAAGTTGAACGCCGAGATCACCCCGACCACACCGAGCGGATGCCAGGTTTCCATCAGCCGGTGGCCGGGCCGCTCCGAGGCCATGGTGCGGCCGTAGAGCTGGCGTGAGAGACCGACGGCGAATTCGCAGACGTCGATCATCTCCTGCACCTCGCCGCGGGCCTCGGCGCCGATCTTGCCCGCCTCCAGCGTCACCAGTTCGGCGAGGGCGTCGAGATTGTCGCTCAGCAATCGGCCGAGCCGGCGGATCACCGCCGCGCGCTGCGGCGCCGGCACGATCCGCCAATCCCGAAAAGCCGTGTGCGCGCGGTCGATTGCGTCCGCGACGTCGCGTTCGGTGCTGGACCACACCCGCATGAGCTCCCCGCCGGTGATCGGGGTGCGGGCCGGCAGATCACCGGATTCGACCGGGTCGACGCCGAGTTCGAGCAGCAGGCGTGCGGCGCGGTCGCGCAGTTCGTCGGTGCTGGGCAGAACGGGGGCGGTTGTCATGTGCTGCTCCGTTTCCGAGATGGGTTCGCGGTGGACTTCGCACCGGTGGGAGATCGTTTCCGGCCCCGGCCACCGCCCGCTGGGTTAGCCTTCGCTGATGGCGGATGCACCTGCGAAACCTGTTCTGGACGACATCGATCGGCTTCTGATCCGCGAATTGATGGCCGACGGCCGGGCAACGCTGTCCAATCTCGCGGAGAAGGCCAGCCTGTCGGTCTCGGCAGTGCAATCGCGCGTGCGCCGGCTCGAAGCGCGCGGCGTGATCCGGGGCTACACGGCGAAGGTCGATCCGGAGGCGCTGGGGCAGCTGCTGTCGGCATACGTCGCGATCACTCCTCTCGATCCCTCGCAGCCCGATGACGCTCCGGCGCTACTGCAGCACATCCCCGGTATCGAGGAATGCCATTCGGTGGCGGGGGAGGAGAGCTACATGCTGCTCGTCCGAGTGGCCTCGCCGCGCCATCTCGAACAGCTGCTGCAGGAGATCCGCGCCACCGCCAACGTCAGAACCCGAAGCACCATCATTCTGCAGACATTCTATGACAGGTGATACCTGATCGTAATTTATACGATTGCTCGTAGTGAAACCGTAAATATTTACGTATCCTGCCAATGTGACCCTCGAACTGGAGCGCCCCGGAACGGCCGACGCGGAGGTCACGAACCCGGCGTCGGTCGCCGCCTCGCGCGTACACGACATCCTGTCCGCCCACCTGCTCGCCGACGGTTTCGATCTGGTCCTGGATCTGCGCCGATCACGCGGCCGTGACCTGGTCGACGCTCGCGACGGCACCGTCTATCTGGATATGTTCGGTTTCTTCGCGTCCTCGGCGCTGGGGATGAATCACCCTGCGCTGGCCGAGGACTCGCAGTTCACCGCCGAACTGACGGTGGCCGCCCTGAACAAGCCCAGCAATTCCGACGTCTACACGGTCGAAATGGCCCGGTTCGTCGACACTTTCGCGCGTGTCCTGGGCGATCCGGCGCTGCCGCATCTGTTCTTCATCGACGGTGGCGCGCTGGCGGTGGAGAACGCGCTCAAGGCCGCCTTCGACTGGAAGAGCCGGCACAACGCCGCGCACGGGCGGCCGGCCGAACTCGGCACCCGGGTCCTGCATCTCACCGGGGCCTTCCACGGCCGCAGCGGCTACACCATGTCGCTGACCAACACCGATCCGGTGAAGACCGATCGTTTCCCGAAATTCGACTGGCCGCGGATCGAGACCCCGTATCTGCGCTCCGACGTCGATATCGTTGCGGCCGAGGAACGCGCACTGGCCCAGGCGCGCGCGGCCTTCGCCGAGTATCCGCACGACATCGCCTGTTTCATCGCCGAGCCGATTCAGGGCGAGGGCGGTGACCGGCATCTGCGGCCGGAATTCCTGCAGCGCATGCAGGCCCTGTGCCACGACCACGACGCGCTGTTCGTTCTCGACGAGGTGCAGACCGGTGTCGCGATGACCGGATCGACCTGGGCGTACCAGCAATTCGGCCTCCGGCCGGATGTGGTCGCGTTCGGCAAGAAGACCCAGGTGTGCGGGATCATGGCGGGCGGTCGCGTCGACGAGGTGCCCGACAACGTCTTCGCGGTGAGCTCGCGACTCAACTCGACCTGGGGCGGCAACCTCGCCGACATGGTGCGGGCCAGGCGGATTCTCGAGGTGGTCGAGAGCGAGGACCTCGCCGCCCGCGCTCGGGAGTTGGGCGCGGTGCTGCTCGGCCGGTTGCGCGACCTGGCCGACCGGCACGAGGCGGTGAGTGAACCACGCGGTCGCGGGTTGATGTGTGCGATCACGCTGTGCGACGCGTCGTTGCGCGACGCCGTGCTGGCCGAGCTGCGCGATCGGGAACGCGTACTGTTCCTGGGCACCGGCGCCCGTGGCATCCGCTTCCGGCCACCGCTGACCGTCACCGCCGAGGAACTCGACCGGGCCGTCGAAGCCCTCGATCGAGTACTCACCCGGCTGTCGGATCGGTGACGAATCCGCAGCCCCGGACGGGGCTGCGCGGGTGGCCATTGTGGCATTTCACCAGGGGTTTTGCGCTGGCAAGCAGCCAATAGCGGTACTCATGAGTAGCCCCCACTGGAATTCCGCGCAGCCCTACCACTGGTTACACTCCGGGGCATGACGAGTGTCCAGAGTCAGCCTTCGCCGGGTTCGGCGGGCGCCCCCGATATCCACACCACCGCAGGGAAGCTGGCTGATCTGCGCAATCGGCTGGAAGAGGCCAAGCACCCGATGGGTGAGGCCGCGGTCGAGAAGGTCCACGCCAAGGGCAAGCTGACCGCGCGCGAGCGCATCCTGGCCCTGCTCGACGAGGGCTCGTTCGTGGAGATGGACGCACTGGCCCGGCACCGCAGCGTCAACTTCGGCCTGGAGAACAACCGTCCGCTCGGCGACGGCGTGGTCACCGGCTACGGCACCATCGACGGCCGCGACGTCTGCATCTTCAGCCAGGACTCGACGGTGTTCGGTGGCAGCCTCGGTGAGGTCTACGGTGAGAAGATCGTCAAGGTCATGGACCTCGCGCTCAAGACGGGCCGCCCGCTGATCGGCATCAACGACGGCGCCGGCGCTCGCATCCAGGAGGGCGTGGTCTCGCTCGGCCTCTACGGCGAGATCTTCCACCGCAACATTCAGGCCTCCGGTGTTATCCCGCAGATCTCGCTGATCATGGGCGCCGCGGCCGGTGGGCACGTGTACTCCCCGGCGCTGACCGACTTCGTCGTGATGGTCGACCAGTCCAGCCAGATGTTCATCACCGGCCCGGACGTCATCAAGACCGTCACGGGTGAAGAGGTCACCATGGAGGAGCTGGGCGGCGCCCACACCCACATGGTGAAGTCCGGTACCGCGCACTACGTCGCCTCCGGCGAGCAGGACGCGCTGGACTGGGTGAAGGACCTGCTGAGTTACCTGCCCAGCAACAACCGGGCCGAGGCGCCGCGTTTCCCGGCCAGCGACCCGATCGTCGGCGCGATCGAGGATTCGCTGACCGAGGAGGACCTCGAGCTCGACAGCCTGATCCCGGACTCGCCGAACCAGCCGTACGACATGCACGAGGTCATCCGGCGTCTGGTCGACGACGACGAGTTCTTCGAGATCCAGGCCGAGCGCGCGATGAACGTCATCGTCGGCTTCGCCCGCATCGACGGCCGCAGCGTGGGTTTCGTGGCCAACCAGCCCACCCAGTTCGCCGGCTGCCTCGACATCGACGCCTCGGAGAAGGCCGCGCGGTTCGTGCGCACCTGCGACGCGTTCAACATTCCGATCATCACGCTGGTCGACGTTCCGGGCTTCCTGCCGGGCACCGGCCAGGAGTACAACGGCATCATCCGCCGCGGTGCGAAGCTGCTCTACGCCTACGGTGAGGCCACTGTGGGCAAAATCACGGTCATCACCCGCAAGGCCTACGGCGGCGCGTACGACGTGATGGGTTCCAAGCACATGGGCGCCGATGTGAACCTGGCGTGGCCCACCGCCCAGATCGCCGTCATGGGCGCCTCGGGCGCGGTCGGCTTCGTCTACCGCAAGAAGCTGCAGCAAGCGGCCGCGGAGGGCGCCGATGTCGACGCACTGCGCCTCGAGCTGCAGAACGAGTACGAGGACACGTTGGTCAACCCGTACGTGGCGGCCGAGCGCGGCTACGTCGACGCGGTGATCCCGCCCTCGCACACCCGCGGCCAGATCGTCGCCGCGCTGCGCTTGCTCGAACGGAAGATGGTTACTCTTCCGCCGAAGAAGCACGGCAACATTCCGCTCTGATCCGACGATATGTGCGGTAGCGGAGGCACACTTTCTGGATGAGCGGTGCGGCCGTACCGCGCACGATTGCCTCATCCGGGTGAAGATGGTAGGAACAGGCCCTCATTCGATGAGAGCCGCAACGAATACCGTTCGCGGCGCGAGGCGCGCCTCGCACCGCGAACGCCGGGCCCTCGCGGTCCGGCACATGGACAGGAGGAGTTGGCGCTGTGACGGCTGTGGCTGACGAAGAGATATTGCGCGCCGCTGAACTGGATTTGGCGGTCGACGGCTTCGAGGACGACGCGAAGGTCGCCGAAACCGTTGCCCCCGAGGCCGAGCCGCACGGTGGCCCGGTCATCCGGATCCTGAAGGGCTCGCCCACGGACGAGGAACTCGCCGCGCTGGTCACCGTGTTCGCTGCCGCGGCCGCGAATTCCGGTGCGCCGCAGGAGCAGGGTCCGGTCGACAACTGGGGCCGGCCGACCATGATGCACCGCGGTACCTCGCCGTTCTCCCCGTACACCTTCCCCTACCTGTCGCACATCCGCGGCTGACGTGACGGGATTCGTTCTCGGTTCGGCCTCGCCGGCGCGACTACAGGTGTTGCGTTCGGCCGGGCTGGATCCCGTGGTGCGGATATCCGACGTCGACGAGGACGCGATCGCCGCGGCCCTGCCCGCCGACACCCCGCCCGCGGGTGTGGTGACCGCGCTGGCCGAGGCCAAGGCTCGGACCGTGGCCGCGGCGCTGTCGGCCGATGCCGCGGCGGCCGACCGGAACCCCGCGGCTCCCGATCTGCAGGGTGTGCTCGCCGCCCCGGCCTCCCGGCTGATCGACGACTGCGTCGTCGTGGGCTGTGATTCGATGCTGCTGGTCGACGGGGTATTGCAGGGCAAACCGCATACGCCCGAGGTGGCGCGGGCGCGCTGGGCCGAGATGGCCGGGCGCAGCGCCGATCTGCTCACCGGGCATTGCGTGCTGCGGTTGCGAGACGGCGCGATCGTCGCCGACGCGCGCGATTGCAGCACGACGACCGTTCATTTCGCCGAGCCCGAACCGGCCGAATTGGACGCCTATATCGCCACCGGTGAGCCGTTGCAGGTGGCCGGGGCGTTCACGCTCGACGGAATGGGTGGCTGGTTCGTCGATCGGATCGACGGCGACCCGTCCAGCGTCATCGGAATCGGCCTACCGCTGTTGCGTCGCCTCCTGGGCGAGGTGGGCGTCGGCATTGCGCAGCTGTGGGTCGGTGCGCAGTTGCGGGCCGACGCGGTTGGCTGACGGCGTCGGAATCCGAGGGGCCCCGGCGGCCTGATCCGGGATCTGCGCCGGATCCGGCACCAGCGAGCTCGCCAGCGCCTCCAGGCGGATCACACACAGTTCCGGGCCCACGAACGGGTGCAGCCGGACATTCACCACGTCACGGCCGCCGTTGCGGTCCAGTACCTCGCGCATCAGGCCCTGATGGACACCGCAGACCACTTCGGAATGCGTACGGGCCAGCTCCCGCAGGGGACATGCGGTGAGCCGGATGTTGAGCTGTTCGTCCGTTTCGGAGGCGGGGTCGCGCTCGGGCGCGAAGCCCAGCTCCGAGCTCACCGTCACCGCGACGTCGCGAGCGTCGTCGAGCGTGGCGATCGGCTGTTCGAGCTGTTCCACCTTGGCGCCCCAGGCGCGGCCCGCGGCGACGGCCAGATCGGAGCGGCGGCGGGGGTCACTGCCGAGCTGGTCGGCGAGCACCTGCGCGAGGTCCTGATAACCCACCGATCGCTGCACGGCGGTGTAGCCGATCCGGGGCCGTCCCCGGCCCCGCGGGGGCTGCTGAAATTGCCGCACCAGGGATTCGCGGGTGAGCACATCCAGATGGAAACGAACGGTGGTGACGTGCTGTCCGGTGATTCTCGCCAGTTCCTGGGCATCGAGAGGCTCGCTGGCGCCGCGTAGGATCGCTAGCAGGCGCCGTCGTGGCCAAGAATCGGACATAGCTCACCCCTCCTCCCGTGTGACTTTATCGGACGACGCTGCGACTTAATCGCTGTTCATCCGATTCGTGATGTGAAACCGCCGACGCTCATTCTTCGCACCTACGATCGGTACTGCACAGCCGACCATCCGTCTACCACGCATGAAGGATCTTCCACCGTGCCCGTCGCCCCGGACCCTCATCCATCCTTCGGCTCCCATGCATACCCACAACGACTAGTAACCACGGAGTGGCTGTCCGCAAACATCGGTGCGCCCGGCCTCGCGATCGTGGAGTCCAACGAGGACATCCTGCTCTACGACATCGGGCATGTGCCGGGGGCGGTGAAGATCGATTGGCGCGCCGAGCTTACCGACCCGCTGACCCGGGATGTGATCGACGGCTCCCGGTTCGCGGAACTCATGCGCGCCAAGGGGATTGCGCGCGACGACACCGTCGTCGTCTACGGCGACAAGGCGAACGGCACCGCGGCCGCCACCGCCTGGGTCTTCGGCCTGTTCGGTCACCCCGATGTGCGGCTGCTCGACGGGGGACGCGACGCCTGGATCTCCGAAGCGCGCGATACCGCCTTCGAGGTCCCCGATGTCGGGTTGGGTGACTATCCGGTGATCGAGCGCGACGACCACGGCACCCGGGCATTCCTCGACGATGTGCGCGCGCGGCTGAGTCGCTCGGCCGCCGGGACGGGGCTGGTCGACGTGCGGGCAACGGTCGAATACACCGGTGAATGCGACCGTATCCTGGACCGTCCCGAGGAGCAGGCGCTGCGCGCGGGCCACATTCCGACCGCGGTGAACATTCCCTGGACTGCCGCCGTCAACGGCGACGGCCGATTCCGCAGCCGGGCCGAACTCGAGGACATCTACGCCGGTCTGCTCGATGCCGACGACACCATCGTCTACTGCCGCATCGGCGAGCACTCCGCGCACACCTGGTTCGTGCTGACCGCGCTGCTGGGCGTGAAAAATGTGCGCAATTACGACGGTTCGTGGACCGAGTGGAGCAACGCTGTGCGCAGTCCCATCGTCAAGGGAAGTGAACCGGGTTCCGCCCCGGTCGGCGTGTCGGCGGCGACACAGTCCGTCTAAGGTGTTGTTCACCTCACGGGTAGGTCCTACCGCTCGGTAGCCCTATCCATGTTCGGCGTCTGTTGGCACACTGCCTACACTCAGCCGAGACGTTAGTTCCAAAGCACAGGAGGCTCAGTGGCCAGCCATGCCAGCGCGCAGATCACGAAGGTCCTGATCGCCAATCGGGGCGAGATCGCGGTGCGTGTGATCCGGGCCGCCAAGGATGCCGGTATCGCCAGCGTTGCCGTGTACGCGGAACCGGACGCGGACGCGCCCTTCGTCAAGTTGGCCGATGAGGCATTCGCGCTCGGGGGCCAGACCTCCGCCGAGTCGTACCTGGTGTTCGACAAGATCCTCGACGCCGCGCGCAAGTCCGGCGCCGACGCGATCCACCCCGGTTACGGCTTCCTGTCCGAGAACGCCGATTTCGCGCAGGCCGTCCTGGACGCCGGGCTGATCTGGATCGGCCCGTCGCCGCAGTCGATCCGCGACCTGGGTGACAAGGTGACCGCCCGCCACATCGCCGAGCGGGCGCAGGCTCCGATGGCCGCGGGCACCAAGGACCCGGTCAAGGACGCGAACGAGGTCATCGAATTCGCGAAGCAGTACGGCGTTCCGGTGGCCATCAAGGCCGCCTTCGGTGGTGGTGGCCGCGGCATGAAGGTCGCCCACACCATCGAGGAGATCCCCGAGCTCTTCGACTCGGCCACCCGTGAGGCCACCGCCGCCTTCGGCCGTGGTGAATGCTTCGTCGAGCAGTACCTGGACAAGGCTCGCCACGTCGAGGCCCAGGTGCTGGCCGACCAGCACGGCAACGTGATCGTCGCCGGTACCCGCGACTGCTCGCTGCAGCGCCGGTTCCAGAAGCTGGTCGAGGAGGCGCCCGCGCCGTTCCTGTCCGACGAGGTGCGCGCCAAGATCCACGAGTCCGCCAAGCGGATCTGCAAGGAGGCCGGTTACTACGGCGCCGGCACCGTGGAGTACCTGGTGCAGGGCGAGACCGTGTCGTTCCTCGAGGTCAACACCCGTCTGCAGGTCGAGCACCCGGTCACCGAGGAGACCTCGGGTCTGGACCTGGTGCGCTGGCAGTTCCGGATCGCCAACGGCGAGGAGCTGACCATCAAGGAGGACCCGACCCCGCGCGGGCACTCGATCGAGTTCCGCATCAACGGCGAGGACGCCGGCCGCAACTTCCTGCCCGCACCGGGTCCGGTCACGGTCTACAAGGAGCCGTCCGGTCCGGGTGTGCGCGTCGATTCCGGTGTGGTCGCGGGCAGCGTGATCGGCGGACAGTTCGACTCGATGCTGGCCAAGCTGATCGTCACCGGTGAGACCCGCACCCAGGCGCTGGAGCGGGCGCGACGCGCGCTGGCGGAGTACGAGATCGAGGGCTTGGCCACGGTGCTGCCGTTCGACCGGCACATCGTCGAGCACCCGGCCTTCATCGGCGACGGCACCAAATTCGACGTCTACACCAAGTGGATCGAGAACGAGTGGGAAAACACCATCGAGCCGTACACCGGTGGTCAGCCCATCGAGGACGAGGAGGAGGCCGCCCGGCAGAAGGTGGTCGTCGAGGTCGGCGGCCGCCGGCTCGAGGTCTCGCTGCCCGGTCAGTTCACCGTCGGCACGGGTGTGCCCGCCGGTGGCGCCAACGGTGTCGTGCGCAAGAAGCCGAAGCCGCGCAAGCGTGGCGGTGCGGGCGCGTCGTCCGCGTCCGGTGACGCCGTGACCGCGCCGATGCAGGGCACGGTCGTGAAGGTCGCCGTCGAGGAGGGCCAGTCGGTCGAGGCCGGCGACCTGATCGCGGTGCTCGAGGCCATGAAGATGGAGAACCCGGTCAACGCCCACAAGTCCGGTGTCGTGACCGGGCTGGCCGTCGAGGCCGGCGCCGCCATCACCCAGGGCACCGTGCTCGCCGAAATCAAGTAGTCCGAGGGATTTCGACCGCGGCCCCGCTCCGGAAGGAGCGGGGCCGCGGCAGTTTCGGGAGACCCGCCCGTCGCGCCGGCCATGGTCGCCGTACGAGCCGGGCCGTCGCTACGCCCGGTGGCGTCACCGATCGGCGGGATGTGCCGCGGCGCCGGGGATTTGGAACGGCGGCAGTATTCCGGTGGGTAGCGGAATGGTCCAGCGGGGCGGGACGACCGCCGTCGTGTACTCCGGCTCGGGTGTGGTCGGTGCCTCGGTGGGCGGGGCCGCGGGGAGAGTGGTCGCACCCGGATCGGAGGGGGTGCGGACGTAGATTCCGCCACCGTTGAGCAGTGCGGTGCACCCGGCGACGACCGCGAGGAGCACGATGGCGGCGCCGATCAGCGCGACGACCGGAGCGAACCGCGGCCGTCGGCGGGCCGGACGTGAAAAACTCTGTGCTCCAAGCGTTTCCGGTGTGGCCGTGCCGCTGCGCGCCGGGGCCGGTCGCGGGTGTCGGGTAACGGGCGGAACCGGACCTCGCGGTACCGGGATGTCGTGGTGGCCGGCCGGTCCGGGGGCGGTCGGCGGCGTGCCGCGTCGGCGGGGCGCGGCCTGCGCTCCACCCTCGGTGACGGCTCCGGGCAGGACCAGGGTCGGCCGGGGGCCGACCGGCTCGGGCGGCAGCGCAGCGGTGGTATCCGCCGCCGACTCCGGTTGCAGGACCGGGGGTGTGCGGGGGACCGGGGTCGCGCCGATCGCCGCCCGGGCCGCGCCCGCCAACTCACCGGCCGTGCGGTACCGGTCGTCCGGTCGCTTGGCCATCCCGCGCGCGATCACCGCATCCAGGGCGGCCGGAATCCGGCCGTCGACCGCGGACGGGCGCGGCGGCGGCTGATGCAGATGGGCGTGCAACTGCTGCACCGCATCGGTGTCGCCGAAAGGTCTACGCGCGGTGAGGCATTCGTAGAGCACACAGGCGAGGGAGTAGACGTCCGACCGCCCGTCGCCGTGTCCGGTGAAGCGTTCCGGCGCCATATAGGCGAGCGTGCCGACGGTGAAACCCGTTGCGGTGATGGTGGTCTGGCCGGCCGCCCGGGCGATGCCGAAGTCGATGAGGTAGGCGAAACCGCTGGTGTGCACGATGATGTTGGCCGGCTTCACATCCCGATGGACCAGCCCGGCGGCGTGTGCGGCATCCAGCGCTTCGGCGACCTGCGAGACGATGTCGACGGCCTCGGCCACCGACATCGGGCGCGAGCGGATCAACCGGGCCACGTCCAGACCGGGGATGTAGGCCATATCCAGATACAGCCGGCCGCCGTACTCGCCGAAGTGATGGATCGGTGCGATATGCGGATCGGTCAGGCGGGCGCCGATGCGGGCTTCCCGCTCGAAGCGTCGTCGGTAATCGGCATCCTCGGCGGCGCTGCCCGACAGGATCTTCAGGGCGACGGTGCGGGCGTCGGTGGGATCGTAGGCCAACCACACCTCGCCGGCCGCCCCACGGCCGAGCCGCCGATCGAGCCGATACCGGCCGAATTCCCGCGCGCTCACCGCAGCCGCCGCAACGTAACGGTCGAACGCGAGTCGCGGTGGCGAACCCGGCGGACCGGGTCTCGCCGCCACAGCCGCGCCGGGCGAAATCCGCGCGCGCGTCCACCCCCGAACCGGGGCCGTGCGACCGCGACGGACGCTGCGACAGCGGAGCCGATGCCGCGGTGGCCGAACATAACCCGACCATAGTGCGGTCGGGCCGCCGGCGGTACCCGGGGGCACGGCCGGCGGTGGGTGGCCGGGCGGCCGGCGGTCGGCCCGCTCACGGGGATATCGCGCGGTAATCTCGTGCCATGGCTGATTCTCCCGACGTCCGCATCGGCACCGCGGAGCGTGAGCAGGCGATGCAGCGGTTGTCGGAGCATTTCGCCGCCGGGCGGTTGTCGGTCGCGGAATTCGACGAGCGAAGCGGCCTGATCGCCAACGCCGTCACCCGTGGCGACCTGGCGCCGGTGTTCAGCGATCTGCCGGCGGCGATCCCGGCTCCGGAGCCCGCGGAACCGGCGGCCGCGCAGCCCGGCGGGCGCCGGGAATTCGCCGGACCGGCGATGGGCCTGGTCGTCATCATCGCGCTGGTGCTGTTCTTCACCACCCACACGTGGTTGTGGTTCCTGCTGATTCCGGCCGTGGGCATCATCACCGGTGGTCTGCAGCAGTGCAATCGCGAGCAGCGTCGGCTGGAACGCCGGCAACGACGCGACCGGCGACGGGGGCGCTGATGGAACCGATCGAGATCAACGCCGGGAGTTGGTATCTGCGCGCGCTGCGCGCCGACGAGCGGATCGACGACCGTCCCGCCCTGGCCGCGGGTGGTATCACCGACCCCGGTTATGTCGAGCGGCGGGCGCGGGAATGGGCCGAGCAGACCGGATATTCGTGGGCGGTCTGTGAGCCGACCACCGCCGAAATGGTCGCCGAGATCGTGGTGACCCCGAAACCCGACGGTACCGCCGAAATCTCCGGCTGGGCGCGCGACGGATTCGATTCCGCGCTCGAGTCCGGGCGTACGGCAGTGAGCCGGTTCGTCGCCGGTGCGCTCGGCCTGCAACCGCTGTAATAGTCGCCGAACCAGCTGCGGCACAGTGGTTTTCGCCGTGCCGCGCATCTGTTACGCGGAAAATCGGTGGCCTGCCGCGGGTAGGGCCCCGTACCGTGAAGACTCCGAACCAGCACCGGGGAGGAGGTGCGCGATGTGGGAATGGAGTAGGGCGGTCGCGGAGCGGGGTGCGGCCACCGCATGGACCCGGTCGGCCGGGGAATCCACGCCGACCGTGGTGGACCCGGACGTCCGGTCCGAGCCCGGCGCGGAGTTCGGCGCCGAGCTCGACGAACCGGCGTACGACGATATGGCGATCGGGGACCGCCTCGAGACGGGCTACGGCCTGGTTCGATGACGTAACCGGCGGCGGACCGGCTCGGGACCGGGCCGGTCCGCCGCCGGCGGACCGAGAGCGGAGCGGCGTAGCGGTGACGCCGGGACCCAGGAGTAGCCTGCAGGCGTGCAGAGGCCACCGTTGGATGTCGAAACCCTGCGACGCGCTGTCGCCGAGCAACTCGATCTGTCGTTCTTCTCCGATGTCGAGGTCGTCGAGTCGACCGGCTCGACCAATGCGGATCTGATCGCCCGGGCGGTGGACCCGCAACTGGACCGCCGCGTATTGATCGCGGAATTCCAGGACAGCGGCCGTGGCCGGCACGAGCGCTCCTGGGTGAGCCCGGCCCGCGCCCAGATCGCGATGTCGATTCTGGTCCGGCTCGGGGGAATCGATGCGGCCGTGTTGGGTTGGCTGCCGTTGCTGACCGGCGTTGCCGTCGTGGACGCGGTCCGCGCCACCACGGGTCTGGACGCCAATCTCAAATGGCCCAACGATGTTCTGATCGAGGGCCGGAAAGTGGCGGGCATCCTGGCCGAGGTGGCGTCGGGTTCGGGCGAGCCCGCCGTGGTCGTCGGGGTCGGGTTGAACGTGAGCCTGACCGAAGCGGAATTGCCGGTGCCGCATGCGGTTTCGCTCGAGCTGGCCGGTGCTCGTGACGTCGACCGGACCGAACTGGCGCTGGCATTGCTGCGTGCGTTCGCGAAGCATTTCGACGAATGGCGCACGGCGGACTGGGATGTCACGGCACTGGCCGCCGCCTACCGGGACCGCTGCGCCACGCTCGGCGCTCAGGTGCGCGCGGAATTGCCGGGCGGCGAGGTCCTCACCGGGGTCGCCACCGATATCGACCCGAGCGGCCGGCTGATCATCGGCGATCGGGCGGTCACGGCCGGCGATGTCACGCACCTGCGCCCGGTCTGATCGTTAGAGGGCGTCTGAGATCTCGGTCACTGGTCGGCGTGTGACGGCAGGTGTGTAGAGGGACTCCCGGTACGACTGGGGTTACCACACCTGTAGCCGCTATCCGAGAGTCCCTGTGCCAGTGTCGCTTACCTGCTTGTGCTTGTCGTGCCCGGCCCACGGCCAGGCGCCGAAGTGCCCGTTCTATCCGTCCTCGTCGCTGACCGACGAGGAGTGGGCGATCCTGGAGCCGCTGCTGCCGCCACCTGGGAATTGCGGCGGCAAGGGTGGTCGGCGGGAGAAGTGGCCGCGGCGGCTGGTGTGTGATGCGATCTTCTACCTCTCGCGCGGCGGGATCGCCTGGGCGCTGCTGCCGCACGATTTCCCGCCCGCGAAAACCGTGTACGACATCTACCGGCGGTGGACGAAAACCGGTGCGTGGCAAAGCATCCACGATGCGCTGCGTGATCGCGCCCGGGTCCGCGCTGGGCGTAATGCGCAGCCCACGGCGGCGGTGATCGACTCGCAGACCGTCCGCGGCGCCGATACTGTCGCCGCGGGCACGGCCGGGTACGACGCGGGCAAGAAGATCAAGGGCCGCAAACGGCATATCGCCACCGATACCAGCGGGCTGCTGCTGGCCGTCGTGATCACCGCCGCCTCGATCCAGGACCGTGATGCCGCGCACCGGCTGCTGGCCGCTGTGGCGTCCCGCTTTACCACCATCACACACGTGTTCGCCGACGGTGGCTACACCGGACGACTGGTCATCTGGGCGAAAACTGTGCTCTCCCAGACGATCCAGATCGTGAAACGCAGCGACACCGCGACCGGGTTCGAAGTCCTGCCCCGCCGCTGGGTGGTAGAACGGACGTTCGGGTGGCTGGTCAAACACCGCCGATGCGTCCGCGACTACGAAACCCGGCCCGACCACCACGAAGCCATGGTCTACATCGCCGCCATCCACACCCTCACACGTCGCCTGGCCCGCACCAGCGGGCCAAGCGAATGAGATCTCAGACGCCCTCTTAGACCTGGGGCGCAGGCACATCGGCGGACCTCGCCTGCGTACGCGGAGGTGATGGCCGCCGCCGGTCAGACGCTCGCCAGTTCCCGGGCGGCCTCCCGGGCGAGCAGCCGGTCACGCTGCTCCTCGAAACGCGCCGCATCGCGTTCGAGTTTGGCGACGAAGGCGCCCAATTCGTCGCGTGCCCGCTCGCCACGTGCACCGAAATCGTTGCGGTCGAAGATATTCCACTTCTTCAGCACCGGTTGGACCACCTCCTCCAGGTGCTGGCGCAGATCGTAGATGCCGTGCTTGGCCATCAGTACGCCGTTGCGGCGGAAGTTCGGCATCCCGGCACCGGGCATGACGAAATTGGTGAGGACCTTCGTGATCGCCACCATCGCCTGATCCGGCACCAGATCCAGGCCCGCCCCGCACAGCGTGCGGTAGAAGATCATGTGCAGGTTCTCGTCGGCGGCGATGCGCTGCAGCATGCGGTCGGCGATCGGGTCGTCGCACACCTTGCCGGTATTGCGGTGGCTCACCCGTGTCGCGAGTTCCTGAAAGGTCACGTACGCAACGTTTTCCAGGAACCCACCCCAGTCCTCCGGTGAGTGCACACCGTTGGTCATGTGGACCATGCGGGCCTGTTCCAGGGCGACCGGGTCGACGCCGCGGGTGACGACGAGGTAGTCGCGCATCACGATGCCGTGCCGGTTCTCCTCGGCGGTCCACCGGCCGACCCAGGTGCCCCACGCCCCGTCCTGGGAGAAGTTCTCGGCGATCTCACGGTGGTACGAGGGCAGGTTGTCCTCGGTGAGCAGGTTCGTGATCATCGCGACCTTGGCGACCTCACTGAGCTTCGACTGCTCCGGCGCCCAGTCCACGCCGCCCAGCGCGGCGAAATTGCGGCCCTGGTCCCACGGCACGTAGTCGTGCGGATGCCATTCCTTGGCCATCGACAGATGCCGGTTCAGGTTCTGCTCGGCCACCGGCTCGAGCTCGGTCAGGATTTCCAGCTGGGTCAGATCCTTGGTCACACACGCCTCCGCTGTCGCACATCACACGTTCACAAAGGGGGACTTCCGGTAACACCTCGGGCCGGCCGCATCGAAGCAGCGCCGCGGCCCGGAACCGCTGCCACGGGCGTTGTCGGTTCGCCGGACCCGTGGGTCCGGTACCGTCGACCGAGACAGCTGCTGATTGTGCAGCACAACGGCGTTCGCTGTCAGCCGTTCCCGCATCGACAGGGGGTAGGGTTCGCGTATGGGTTATCCGGAGGAGTTGCTCGCGCCGGACGAGCAGCTGCTACTGCACCGTCATCCGCACTGGAAGATGCTGTTCTTGCCGGCGCTCACCTTCATCCTCGCCACTGCGCTGGCTGGGTTCCTGAGCGGGCTGGCGTGGCGGAACACGGAGGGCAGCACCCGCACCGTGGTGTTGCTGGTGATCGTCGCGGTCTGGGTGTTGCTGGTGCTGTGGCGCTGTCTGGGCCCGGTGATTCGCTGGAAGTCAACGCATTTCATCATCACCGACCGGCGGGTGCTCGTGCGCGAAGGGGTGCTGACCCATACCGGCATCGACATCCCGATGAATCGGATCTCCAGTGTGCAGTTCCGCCACGGACTGTCGGACCGTCTGCTCGGCACCGGCACCCTGATCATCGATGCCGCCTCGGGTGATCCGCTGGAGTACGACGACATTCCGAATGTGCAGCGGGTGCATTCGCTGCTGTACCACCAGGTGTTCGACAATCCGCACGGCGATCCGCGCTACGACCAATTTCAAGACCCGCGGTACGGCCACCGCCCGTAGGACCGCTCGGTAGCGAGTCCGCGATGCCCGCTCGGCCCGATCGGCCCGGTTCGCCAGTAATCTGGTGCAGTGACCGCCGTACTGCTGGCCGAGGACGACGAGGCCATCGCCGCTCCGCTCTCGCGAGCGCTCGGGCGTGAGGGCTATTCGGTGACCGTCGAGAGTTTCGGTCCCGCCGTGCTGCGCCGGGCCCTCGAGGGTGAACACGATCTGCTCATCCTGGATCTGGGCTTGCCGGGTATGGACGGCCTCGAGGTGTGCCGCCAGGTGCGCGCTCGCGGTGCCGATCTGGCCGTGCTGATGTTGACCGCCCGCACCGACGAGGTCGATTTCGTCGTCGGCCTCGACGCGGGCGCCGACGACTACGTCGGCAAACCCTTCCGGCTCGCCGAATTGCTGGCCCGGGTGCGAGCGCTCCTGCGGCGCAGCGGAATCGGCGACGAGGCCGTCGAGATCGGCGGGGTGCGGCTCGAACCCGCGGCGCGGCGGGTCCTGGTCAACGGGCACGAGGTGAACCTGGCCAACAAGGAATACGAACTGCTCAAGGTGCTCATCGACCGTGCCGGGCAGGTGGTGCCGCGCGAGACCATTCTGCGCGAGGTGTGGGGCGACGCGGATCTGCGTGGTTCCAAAACCCTCGATATGCACATGTCCTGGCTGCGGCGCAAGATCGGCGACGAGGGCCCGGTGGCCGAGCGGCGCATCGTCACCGTCCGCGGTGTCGGCTTCCGCTTCAATACCGACTGATCACGCATGCGACGCCGGATTCTGCTGTCCATGCTGGCGGCATTGACGCTCACCACGGTGGTGCTGGGCATTCCGCTGGCGTTCACCGCGTGGCAGTGGGTCGCCGACATCACGCGCAGCGATCTGCGTGCCCGGCTGGACCGGATGTCGGTGGAGATCGTCGGGCAGGAACGCGAGGACGGCCTGGTCCACGGCGTGCTGGATCTGCGGTCGGTGCGTCCGCTGATCCCGCCCGACGGCCGGTTGACGATCATCTATCCCACCCCGGAGGACGCGGCACTGCGGGTGGACGCCGGCGCGCCGGAGGTCGAGAACCCGGTGGTGGAATCGCTGTCGATGGGCACCTCCGGCTCGTTGCGGCTCGAGGTGCCCGCCGCCCCGATGCATTCGATGCAGCGGCAGGCCGTCGGCGCGGTCGCCCTGGTGGCGCTGGCTTCCCTGGCGGCGGGCGCCGCGGTGGCGGTGGTGACCGCGCGGCGGGTGGCCGACCCACTGCGGGACGTGGCCGCCCGGGCGGCGCGGTTGGCCAAGGGCGATTTCCGGCCGGACCCGCGACGGCACGGCATCACCGAACTGGACCGGGTGTCCGATGTTCTCGATTCGGCGACGGTGGAGATCGCGGGCCGGCTGCAGCGTGAGCACGCGCTGGTCGCCGACGTCTCCCATCAGTTGCGCAGCCGGCTGACCGCCGTGCGGCTACGGCTGGACGAGTTGTCGGCGCATTCCGATCCCGCGGTCGTGCAGGAGGCGGAGGAGGCGATGGCGCAGGTCGACCGGCTCACCGAGGCGATCGACGAACTGGTCCGCGACTCCCGGGATCAGGATGCCGCCGATCACGAACCGGTGCCGGTGGTGGCGGAGCTGCGCGCGGTGGTCACCGAGTGGCGGCATCCGTTCGCCGAGGCCGGGCGCAAACTCGTCCTGTCCGGAGATCCCGCGCTGCGGGCGCCGGTGACCGGTTCACGCCTGCGCGAGGCGGTGGCGGTGCTGGTCGACAATGCCCTGGTCCACGGTGGCGGCGACTGCACGGTGTCGGTCCGCACGGTCTACGGCGGTCCGGATCGGGAGCCGCTGGTGGCGGTCGAGGTCGCCGACGAGGGCGAGGGAGTCAGCGACGAGCTCGCTCCGCACATCTTCGACCGTGGTTTTTCCGGGGCCGGATCGACCGGGGTGGGGCTGGCGCTGGCGCGTGCGCTGATCGAGGCCGACGGCGGTCGATTGGAACTGCAACGCCGACGGCCGGCGCTGTTCGCGGTATTTCTGGGAAAGCCGACGGCCGGGCGATCCGGTAACGGAGTGGTCGGCGAACCGCGCTGAACGAATGTGGTCCAACCGGCCGTTGCGCGCATTCGTGACGAATATCGCAGGCCCGGAAATATGCCGACGGATACGCGGATCGTCCGGTAATCATCCGGTTTCCGCGACGGGGCTCAGCTGCTGCCGAGCGGCCTTTCTTCCTCGTACAGATCCTCGAATTCCTCGACCAGCGCGTCGATTTCGTCGGGGAACACCCAGCGTTTCATCGCCCAGAATCGGAACACCATCTGCAGGATGTTGCCGATGATGAAGGCGCTGACGAAGTCGGCGATGTTCTCCACGGTCAGGCTGACATCGGGAACGTGCAGGTGGAAGGCGTAGCGCGAGATCCACAGCGGCAGATTCGACAGCAGCACGCCGATGGCGCTGACGACGAAGAACAGCAGCGCCTCGTGGTGACGTTCCCGCCCACCCCGGCCTTTGAAGGACCATTCCCGGTTGAGGATGTAGGACGCGATGACCGCGATAACGCCGGAAATGATCTTGGCGGTGATCGGTTTCGGCGACAGCACCGTCAATTTGAGAATGTAGAAGATGCCGCTGTCGATGACGAAGGTGGTCGCTCCGACAATCGCGAACTTGATCAGCTCGTGATGGCGGATTGCCAGGTCCCGGAGTGCTTTGGGCAGGATGTTGACCACATCGTCGACAAATGACACCCGACGAGTCTACGTCCGCGCTCCCGCGGGCAATCAACCCGCACTCGTTGTGACTTCGGCGGCCATGACAACATGGTGGGCTGTGAGCGAGCGTAGTGGGCCATCGATGGACCCCTCCACCGGGGTGCAAGGAGTTGCCGAAGGTGAACCGATGCCGGTTTCGCGTAGTTTCGAGGGTGGTGGCATGCCGACCGTCGCGATGATCGGCGGCGGCCAGCTGGCCCGGATGACGCATCAGGCCGCGGTGGCGTTGGGGCAGTGCCTGCGGGTGCTGGCCGAGCGGCCCGACGATCCGGCGGCTCAGGTCAGCCCCGAGGTCGTGCTCGGATCGCATACCGACCTCGCGGCGCTTCGCAAGGTTGCCGTCGGAACCCACGCGATGACCTTCGATCACGAACATGTGCCGACCGAACATCTGCACGCGTTGGTAGCCGAGGGCGTCAATGTGCAGCCGCCGCCGGCCGCGCTGGTGTACGCGCAGGACAAACTCGCGATGCGGCGCAAACTCGCCGAGATGGGAGTGCCGGTTCCGGCGTTCACCGCCGTCGAGTCGGTCGCCGACGCCATCGGCTTCCTCGCCGAGCACGGACCGTTCGTGCTCAAGGCCGTCCGTGGCGGTTACGACGGGCGTGGGGTGTGGATGATCGACGAGGCCGCCGAGGCCGAGCGTCTGGTCACCGATCAGCTCGGGCGCGGGGTGACGCTGCTCGCCGAGCAGCGGGTGGATCTGAAGCGGGAACTCTCCGCGATGGTGGCCCGCTCGCCGTTCGGGCAGGCCGCGGCCTGGCCCGTGGTGGAGACCGTGCAGCGCGAAGGGCAGTGCGCCGTGGTGATCGCGCCGGCGCCGGACCTGTCCGACGACGCGGCGACCGAGGCCGAATCGCTCGCGCTGCGGCTGGCCGCCGAACTCGGCGTCACCGGCGCGATGGCGGTCGAGCTGTTCGAAACCCACGGCGGTGAGCTGCTGGTCAACGAATTGGCCATGCGCCCGCACAACTCCGGCCACTGGGGTATGGACGGTGCCGTCACCGGCCAGTTCGAACAGCACCTGCGCGCGGTTCTGGACTATCCGCTCGGCGCCACCACACCGTTGGCGCCGGTGACCGTGATGGCGAATATCCTCGGCGCCCCCGAGGCGCCGACGATGTCGATGGACGAGCGACTGCATCACCTGTTCGCCCGGATCCCGGAGGCGAAGGTGCACCTCTACGGCAAGGGCGAGCGCCCGAAGCGCAAGATCGGGCATGTGAACATCCTCGGCGACGATGTGGCCGAGGTGCGGGAGAAGGCCGAACGGGCGGCGCACTGGATGTCGCACGCGGTGTGGACCGATGGATGGGATCCCCATGAGTAACGGAATCGATGGTCGCTCCGCGGGCTCCGCTCCGGCGGTCGGCTTGATCATGGGCAGCGACTCCGACTGGCCCACGATGGAGGCGGCCGCGGAAGCGTTGGCGGAGTTCGGAATTCGCTTCGAGGTCGGTGTCGTCTCCGCGCACCGCACCCCGCAGCGCATGCTCGACTACGCCCGTGAGGCCGCCGGTCGCGGCGTCAAGGTGATCATCGCCGGTGCCGGTGGCGCCGCCCATCTGCCCGGTATGGTCGCCTCGGCCACCCCGCTGCCGGTGATCGGCGTCCCGGTGCCGCTGAAACACCTCGACGGTATGGATTCTCTGCTCTCGATCGTGCAGATGCCGGCCGGTGTCCCCGTCGCCACCGTCTCCATCGGCGGTGCCCGCAACGCCGGGCTCCTGGCGGTCCGCATCCTCGCCGCCGCCGACCCCCAGCTGCGCAGCCGCATGGAACGGTTCCAGTCCGACCTGGAGAAGCTCGTCCTCGACAAGGACGAGGCCCTGCGCACCCGCCTGCTGGGTTAGCCCGGTCGGTTCGAACAGCGCGGAACCGTCAGGCGGTGACCGGGACGCGAGCGTCGGCCGGCGGGTGAACGACGCCGGTGAAATTGCTCCTGGACAGGTCGTAGGTGTGTTGGCGGACCGCGTCGCCGGAGTTGCCTTCGATCGTGGTGATGGTGTTGCCGTTACGAGCGACGATCACGCCGATGTGGTTCTGCCCGCCGAAGACGACGAGATCGCCGGGGCGGGCGTCGGCGATGTTGTCGGCCAGCCGGCGGGCGACCGCATCCGACCATACGGCGGACACCAGATTCTTGTTCGTCCACGGCACGTCGATGCCGGCCTGTTTCCAGACCCAGGTGGCGAACGACGAGCACCAGGCGTCGTCGATGTTGTACGGGCGGTCCACATGGTTGTTCGGCCCTTCGGTGACACCCAGTTCGTTGCGCGCGAAGCCCTCGATCTTCTGCAGCGTGTCGGCATTCGGGGGCGGGACGTAGTTGTGGCCGCTCCACGGGGTCGTCAGTGGGACGGCGGTGCCGCCGTAACCGACGGGCGTCGGGTTGTCCGGGCGTGACCCGGTGATGTGGTCGGCGTGCCGGCGGATATCGGTCGTCGCGGTCTCGATGGCGTCCTCCACATCGGCCGCGGCGGTGGCACAGGCGGTGCGCAGCGGGCCCTCCACCGATTCGGGCCAGAACTGCTCGCCGGTATCGCGATTCACACTCGGACCGTTGGCGCGAGCGGTGTCGGAAATGGTGTTTCGGAGGCGTTCGACCGCATCCTGGATGTCTTCGTTGGCCGATCCCGCCGCGGAGTAGGTTCCGAAGGTCGAGCTGTCGACGCCCTTGTCGTTGTTGTCGAGGGTGGTTTTCATCTCGGTCAGCGACCGGACGACGGCGTTGTGATCCTCGGTCGACGTGGCGCGGTTGTTCTCGTCGATCAGGTTGTTGTCCCGCAGCATTTTGATGTACTTCGGGGCGCGTGAGGGTGTGCCCGCCCCCAGATTGTCGACATTGGCCTGGATGGCGGAACGGGTGGTGGCGACGATCGCCTTCAACGTCGGCGAGGCATAGCTGGGCAGCAGGTCTTCCAGTTTCGGAACGACCCAATAGTGATCCGTGGGACTCATCGCCGCCCCCCAGTGCTGCAGTGTGGCACGTACACGATCATCCGCACCTCCACGGGCGGCGACAGTCGCGATCGGTCACCCGCGATGATCCGCGCCCATCCGTTTATGTCCCGAACTGTTTTATTATCCGCAGTTCCCTGGGGTGGGGACAGTTCTTGCGCGCCGGCACTCGCCCCCGCGCCGACGACACGTGGAGTTTCGCGGGAGGCCGCACGGCTACCGTTGGGGAGTGCCCAGCGACAATTCGACTCCCGTTCGTGCCGCCGACTCCGCGGAGTTCCGGCTGGCCGTGGTCGGCCAGGCGTTGCGGTTGTTCGCCGAACAGGGCTATGAGGCGACGACCGTGGACGAGATAGCGGAGGCGGCGGGGATTTCGCGGCGGACGTTCTTCCGGCAGTTCCGATCGAAAGAGGATGTGGTCTTCGCCGATCACGAGGAGCAGCTCGCCCGTGCGCAGGCGTATCTCGCTGCGGCGCAGGGTGATCCGTGGCAAGCCGTGCGGGAGGCGGTGGTCGGCATCTTCGAGCGTTTCACCGAGACGAGGGAGCTGGCGGCGCGCCGCTATCGGGTCGTCCGGCAGGCTTCGGCGCTGCGCGATCGCGAGATCGTCACCGTGTTCCGGTACGAGCGGCTGTTCACCGACTATCTGCGCAGTCGTCTGCCCGAGGTGGCCGATCTGGAGCTCATCCAGTTCAGCGCGGCGGTGACCGCCACCCACAACTATCTGCTGCGACGGATGGTGCGGGGGCGGTCGGATGCGAGCGTGGCGGATCTGCGGGCGGCCGTGCGAGCGATCGTGCCCGCATCGGCATCCGCATCGTCGGCTTCGGCGTCGAGCGAGATGGTGGTCGCCGTATTCCCCCGGGAGATGCCCGCGCGGCAGGTCGCGGAGCTGCTGGCCGATCGACTCGATAATCTGTGAGCGCATCGCCGCAACTGGCACTGAGTGCCACGCTAGTGTGGGGGTATCCTCTCATGTTGTCGCTACTTCGCGGCGTATACTGAAAGCCGACTGGCACTGAGTGCCGCAGCGTGGCAGTACTGGAATTCGCGGCGTAATCCGAAATCCGACGACCAGGAGTGAACCCATGGCGGGCAACCCCGATTTCGATCTCTTCAAACTGGACGACATCCACAACGAGCTGCGCGAGGCCATTCGCGGCCTGGCCGAGAAGGAGATCGCGCCGTACGCGAAGGATGTCGACGGTAACGCCCGGTTCCCGCAGGAGGCCCTGGACGCGCTGAACGCCGCGGGCTTCAACGCGGTGCACGTACCCGAGACCTACGGCGGTCAGGGCGCGGACTCCGTCGCCACCTGCATCGTGATCGAGGAGGTTGCCCGCGTCTGTGGGTCGTCCTCGCTGATCCCGGCGGTCAACAAGCTCGGCACCATGGGTCTGATCCTGCAGGGCTCGGAGGAGCTCAAGCAGCAGGTGCTGCCCGATATCGTCGCGGGCAAGATGGCTTCCTACTGTCTGTCCGAGCGCGAGGCCGGTTCGGACGCCGCGTCCATGCGCACCCGTGCCCGCCGCGACGGTGACGACTGGGTCATCAACGGCTCCAAGTGCTGGATCACCAACGGCGGCCAGTCCACCTGGTACACCGTGATGGCCGTGACCGACCCGGAGAAGGGCGCCAACGGCATCTCCGCGTTCATGGTCCACAAGGACGACGAGGGCTTCGTGGTCGGCCCGCTCGAGCACAAGCTGGGTATCAAGGGTTCGCCGACCGCCGAGCTGTACTTCGAGAACTGCCGCATCCCGGGCGACCGGATCATCGGCGCCGAGGGCACCGGTTTCAAGACCGCGCTGCAGACCCTCGACCACACCCGGCCCACCATCGGCGCGCAGGCCGTCGGCCTGGCCCAGGGTGCGCTGGACGCCGCGATCGCCTACACCAAGGATCGCAAGCAGTTCGGCAAGGCCATCGCCGACTTCCAGAACACCCAGTTCATGCTCGCCGATATGGCCATGAAGGTCGAGGCCGCGCGCCTGATGGTCTACACCTCCGCCGCCCGCGCCGAGCGTGGTGAGAAGAACCTGGGCTTCATCTCCGCCGCCTCCAAGTGCTTCGCCTCCGATGTGGCCATGGAGGTCACCACCAACGCCGTGCAGCTGTTCGGCGGCGCCGGCTACACCACCGACTTCCCGGTGGAGCGGATGATGCGCGACGCCAAGATCACCCAGATCTACGAGGGCACCAACCAGATTCAGCGTCTGGTCATGTCGCGTCAGCTGCTGCGCTGATCCCGGCGTACAAATCATGCTGGCATGACAGCATGCTTCGTTGATAGCATGATGTGGTCACGCAAGTGATGCTGGCGGTGGGACGCCGCGGGAACGACGCCCCACCTGGTGGGTTACCTAGTCCACATCCAGCGGACCAGCATGAGCGCCCCGGCGATCACGGCAGCAGCAGTCAAGATGATGCCGTAGTCGACCGGGGCCTTGCTCTTCTTCCGGCGATGTTTCGCCATCCCCACCACCTCCTTCCTGGGCGCGGTGTGTGGACCAGGTCCACCGCCCCTCGGCTGGAGGTGTGCCTACTGTACCCGAGTGAGCTGACCGCAACTGCCACAACGTATTTCGGAGGCCGTTGGCCCGGCCGCGCCGCTGCGATGTCGACGCCTTGTGACATCGACCGAAGTGTGACAGCACGCGGCGCGTCACGCCGGGCCCGTTCGCCGGGGTGCGTTACGGTACCGAACCGTCGAATTCCAGTGAACTACCGGCAATTTTCGCTGGTAGAACGGTGTTGCCGCGAAGGAGTCCGAAGAGTACGAACATCTGCAATCGCAAATGTTCGTTCAGTCGCAATCGGGCGAATTCGGAATTGTCCCAACGGCTTTCGCAGCGCAATATTGATGCATGGCTGGCGTCGAGATCACCGACAGGTTCGTTCGCCGCACCCTGGACAACGGTCGGATCGAAGAGGTGACGTGGCAGGAACTGGCCGAGGTGCGCATCATCACCACGGCCGACGGCCCGTTTGCCGACGACGTCTTCTTCGTGCTCATCGGTGCCCGCGGGAACGGCTGTGTGGTCCCGCATTCCGCCGCCGACAACGAGTTCCTGGGCCGGCTGCAGAAGCTCCCCGGCTTCGACAACGCCAAGGTGATCGACGCGATGGGCACCGTCGGCGACCGTCAGTTCCTGGTGTGGCGGTGCCGCGCCTGAAGCACCGCGCGAGCGGCGTCAGGCCACCAGGTCGGCGTACTCGCGATGGTCGCCGATGTATTGCTCCACGTACCAGCAGGTCGGTACGACCGCGAAGCCGGACGCCCGGCAATCGGTGAGCGCGTACTCGACGACCTGGGCCGCCACCCCGCGTCCGCGGAATTCCGGGAAAGTGAGGGTGTGGTTGAGATCGCGGATCCGCTTGTCCCCGTCGACGGTCTCGGTGTAGTCGGCGTAGCCGGCGAGCGTGTCGTCGATGTAGATCTCGTAGCGGCCGGCGGTCGTGTTGTGCTCGAGCCTGGTCGTCATGTCCGGTAGAACTCCCTTCGCACCCCTGTTTGTTCCGCGCCCGGACTAGAGCACCGCGCCCGGATTGAGGATGCCGTGCGGGTCCAGCGCGTCCTTGATGCGCCGCGTCAGCTCCATCACCTCCGGGCCGACCTGGTCGGGCAGCCACGCCTTCTTCAAGCGGCCGACCCCGTGTTCGCCGGTGATGGTGCCGCCCAGCGCGATGGCCAGGTCCATGATCTCGCCGAAAGCCTGGTGGGCGCGGGCCGTCTCGTCCGGGTCGGCCGGGTTGTGGACGATCAGCGGATGGGTGTTGCCGTCACCGGCGTGCGCGATCACCGAGATCAGCACCGCGCGGCGCTCGGCGATCTCGGCGATACCGGTCACCAGATCGCCCAGTCGGGGCAGCGGGACGCCGACGTCCTCGAGTAGGAGCGGCCCCTTGCGTTCCACTGCCGGGATCGCGAATCGCCGTGCGGCGCAGAAGGCTTCGCCCTCGTCCGGGTCCTCGGTGCTGAACACCTCGGTGGCCCCGGCGCTTTCGCAGGCGGCGGCGATGATCGCCGCCTCCTGCGTGCGGTATTCGCCGGGCGCGTCGGAACGTGCGACGAGCATGGCGGCGGCGCCGCGGTCCAGCCCCATCCGCATCTCGTCCTCGACGGCGTTGATCGCCACCGCGTCCATGAATTCCAGCATCGAGGGCCGGAGCCGGGCCGTGACGGCCTCGATCGCCGCGGTGGCGGAGGTGAGGGTGGAAAAGGTGGCGACCACGGTGCTCTGCTGCGGCTGTGCGGGCAGTAACCGCAGCGTCAACTCGGTGATGATGCCGAGCGTGCCCTCACTGCCGACGAACAGCTTGGTCAGCGACAATCCGGCGGAGTCCTTCAGCCGCGGTCCACCGAGCCGGGCCACCGTGCCGTCGGCGAGTACCACCTCCATCCCCAGGATGTAGTCGGTGGTGACGCCGTATTTCACGCAGCACAGCCCGCCCGCGTTGGTGGCGGCGTTCCCGCCGATCGAGCAGATCTCGAACGACGACGGATCGGGCGGATACCAGAGCCCGTGTTCCGCGGCGGCCCGCTTCACCTCGGCATTCAGCAGCCCGGGCTGGGTGACCGCGGTGCGGGTCACCGGGTCGACGGTGATGGCCCGCATCCGCTCGGTGCTCAGCAGCAGGGCGCCGTCCTGTGCCGTCGCACCGCCGGACAGGCCGGTACCGGCCCCGCGCGGAACCAGCGGAACGCGGCGTTCGTGTGCCCAGGCGACCACGGTGGCGACCTGCTCGGTGGTGAGCGGCCGAATCAACGCGGCGGGCATACCCGCATGCGGATCGAGAGCGCGGTCGTGGCGATAGCCGGCGAGGATGTCGGGATCGGTGACGACCATGCCGTCGGGCAGCTGGGCGGCGAGCGTTGCGATATCCACAGTGCGAACCTACGTGCTCGGGGCCGTGCTCGGCAGCCGATACCGCTGCCGAAGGGGTCTACCCGTCGCCGCAGGTAGGTACACTAAAACAGTCCCTGACCAGCAGAAACACCTCGGGACACCACCGCTCGTAGGTGGCCACAAACGGCCACAAATCAACTCCTGGAGGGAACGCTAAGGGAACGGCGTACACCCCGAAGAAGATCGACATGTCATCGAAGCCGAAGAAGAGGTCCCCCTGCCGCCGCGCCTGGGGCAGCTGCAAGCAACTCCGCTACTGCTGTGCAGCTCGCCGACCTGCGGCGATGCAGCGAAGCGCATACCCGGTGCTGAGCCGATGGCAAGGGCCAGTTCCGGCGGCATTCCGCCGCGCGTCTCATGTCGGTGCGGTTCCCGCTATTCCCTGCGTATTGTCGTGCTCGGCCTGAGCGTAGGCTGCTGCAGCTTTACGCAGCACGTCCTGCGCGGCTTTGGCTTCCTCGATGAGTTCTTTCAGCCGCTGCCGAATAGACCCCTCGCCGCTGCCCTTTTGGGTGAACTTGGCGGCCAGGTCTTGGCCCATTTTGAACCCGCCGAACCCCGTGACGAAGCCGACCGTTTCGACGTGGATACTCAGGTCGTTGACGTGGTCGATGAAATCCTGCAGTCCCTTGATTGCCGCATCGAGTGATTCTCTGTCGACGCGCAGCGACAGATTTCCTGCATCGACTTCGGTAGCCAGCTGCCGCCAGACGCCCGTATCGGACACGGCCTCCCCCTACTTTCCGGACGGTAGATCTTTCACGAGAACTGTTGCAATGCGGGTCAATTCGGCGCACGCGTCGCCTGTCGAGTCGGCGGCAAGACTGGGGTTGATCTCGAAAGTCACCGGATTACCGGGAACGTCGAAGGCAACTACACATCCGTCCGGAATTGCATTGCGGCCCATCATCACCGCATCGCGCCCGCCGATGCTCACCGTGCGCGGGTTGTTGAACAGCACGGTGTTGTTACGCACCTCGTCGAACGTGTGTGTGTTTGTCGAAAAGACTTGCAGTCGTATCCAATTGCCAGAGTCCCACGCGCACACGTCCCAACCGGGGAACTTGACCGCGTATTTGTCGGTATCGGTGTGACGCTTGGCAGGGTTGAGTCCGGCTGCTGCGATGTCGGCATCGGGGATCGAACACGGATTCCACTTGGTGTTTGTGGTGGCCGTGGCAGCCGCTGCCGATGAGGTGGCCGGGCCGGCCGCCGTGGGCGATGCGGCAGGCGTTGCCGTCCCATCGGACGAGCACCCCGCCAGGAATGCGGCTGCGGCGCACGCAGTGGCCATCGCGATCGGTCCGAGCTTCATGAGTTCCCCTCCGTCGGCGGCATCGGTCCCAGAGTCTATGGGCTGCCGGGTGTCGCTGCGGTTCCAGTCTGCAGGCAAAACCGGTGCGATCGGGCAGAAATTACCGCGCTAAGCGAACGGCAACGGAACGCCTCTTGCCCTTACCACCTCTGCCCCTAATCAAGGTGCCCGACGGCAGCCGATACCGCTGCCGGGAGCCGAGACCGTACGCAGTACACTGCCGCGGTGTCCGATGCCAAGCTAGAGATCCAGATGCTCCACGACCGGATCATGGTTCGCGTCTCGCCGGAGGAGGGTGAACGGCGTAGCAGCGGCGGCATTCTGATTCCCGCCACCGCGCAGGTGGCCAAGCGGCTGACCTGGGGTGAGGTCAGTGGGGTGGGTTCGCATGTGCGCAGTGTGACCGTCGGTGATCGGGTGCTGTTCAGCGCCGAGGACCAATTCGAGGTCGAGGTGCAGGGGCAGGCCTACCTGGTGCTGCGGGAACGCGATTTGCACGCGGTCGCCAGCGAGCGACCCGAACACGGCACCGGCCTGTACTTGTAGCCGCGACCGCCCCGCAACCTGTTCCGGTCTGCGGGACGGCCGAGACCCCGGCCGGGCGGCCGGGGGCGAGTGCGTCAACGGGCCTGCCGAGGCAGCGCCAGCGCGGCGGCCAGCACCGCGGCCAGCACCGCGACCCCGGCCGCCGCGGCCGCCTCCATGGCGCTGACGTAGCTGCCGGTGGCCTGCCCGGCGCCGAGCGTCGAGAAGAAGATGGCACCGAGAACCGTTGCGCCGATGGCATTTCCGAACTGCTGCGCAGTGGTGAGTACGCCGGCCGCCATTCCCGCCTGGGGTGCCGGTATGCCCGAGGACAGTACCGCCGAGACGACGGAGGGGATGGTCAGTCCGTTGCCGGTGCCGACGATCATCATGCCGGGGATCAGGGCGAGGGCGCCGACCTGCGAACCCATCCCGGCCAGTACGGCGAGCGTGATCGCGAGGCCGGTCAGGCTGGTGCAGGTCCCGATCGCCATGACCCGGTTGCCGAACCGGTTGGCGACCCGAGGAGCGAGGAACAGCGAGCTGCCCGCGAAGCACAGACCCAGCGGAGCGAAGGCCAGGCCCGCCCGCAGCGGCGACAGGCCGAGCCCGCCCTGCAGCATCAGCGTCAGGCAGAGCATGAAGCCGGCGAAGAAGGTCAGGTACCCGCCCGCGATCACCAGTCCCAGGCTGAAGCTTCGTTCGCGCACCATGGTGGTGTCGAGCACCGGTTCGCCGCCGCGGCGCCGTAGCCGGTTCTCGTAGCGCAGTGTCGCCAGCAGGACCGGCGCCGCGGCTGCCATGGAGATCCAGGTCCACAGCGGCCAGCCCTCCGGCCGGCCCAGCGTTATCGGAATCAGCAGCAGTGCCAGGGCCGCGGAAATCCCGACGGCGCCAACGGGATCCAGCCGCGCCCGGCGGGCGCTTCCGGTTCGGGGGAGCCAGCGGGCGGCCAGTACAGCCGCGACCAGTCCGATCGGCACATTGATGTAGAAGATGGTGCGCCAGCCCCAGCCGAACAGGTCGGCGTCGAGCAGCACACCGCCGAGCACCTGGCCCGCGACCGCACCGAGTCCGATGGTGGCGCCGAACGCGGCCATCGCCCGCGGGCGCTCGAGCGGCGGGAACAGCGTGTTGATCAGCGCCAGCATCTGCGGCACCATCAGCGCCGCGGTGCCGCCCTGCAGCACGCGCGCCCCGACCAGCGCCCACGCGTTGGGTGCGAGGCCGCAGAGCAGCGACGCCAGCGTGAAGGCCAGCATGCCGATGACGAACAGGCGCCGGTGGCCGAACAGATCGCCGAGCCGGCCGCCGGTGATCAGGCCGGAGGCGTAGGCGAAGCCGTAGCCGCCGACGATCAGTTCCAGCGCCGCTTCGCTGGCATTCAGATCGTGTTGCAGCGACGAGGCGGCGACATTGACGACGAACCAATCGAACATCGCCATGAACATGGCACTCAGCACCACCGGCAGCACCCGCCAGCGCGCGGGGTAGGGCACGCGGTCGGTTGCCGGTGGACTCGGAAGTGTTGGGGCGGTGGGTGTTTCGAGGATTGGCATAGGAAGCTCCCCGGAATCGGTCGAGGGTGTCGATGGCGCCGCGCTGCGCCGAGGGATGCGGATCGGTGTCCGCGAAGGATGTAACTAACCGGTTGGTTAGAACTATTCCAGCGCCCACCGCATCATGTCAACCGATTAGTTGGTTAGCATCGTTGTCATGCCCCCGCGCGATCCCGAGGCCACCAAGGCCCGCATCTTCGAGGCGGCGACCGAGGAGTTCGCCGCCCATGGGATCGCCGGTGCCCGCGTCGATCGCATCGCCCGCAAGGCCAAGGCGAACAAGCAGCTGATCTACGCCTACTTCGGCGACAAACAGCACCTGTTCGAGCAGGTGCTGGAGAAGGCGATGCTCGACGTGGCCGCAGCGGTGTCGACCGATATCGACGACATCGACGCCTGGGTGGACGCCCATATCGCCTACCACCGCGAACATCCGGAGTTTCTCCGGCTCCAGATGTGGGAGGCGCTGGAACTCGCGCCGGATCAGGTGACCGCCGGCGAGGCCCGGGCGCGCCGCTACCGGGACAAGATCGAGAAGGTCGAGGCCGCGCAGCGGCGCGGGCTGCTGCGCGACGATATGCCGCCGGGATATCTGCTGACCCTGCTGACCGGATTGATCAACTATCAGCAGGCGCTTCCCCAATCCCGGCGGTTCGTCGTCGGCGGCCCCGACGATCCGGCGGAGCTGCGCAACTGGGTGCGCGACGCCGCGCGCCGGATCGTGGCGCCGCGCGAGGACGCCTGAGCTCGCTAACGGCGCGCGGCGATCTCCGTCTCGAGGCCGGCCAGGTCCGTGGTCAGCGATCCGCCGGAGAAAGCCATTGCGGCATACGACCGTTCGGCCGCTTCGGGATGTCCGGCGCCACAGGCGTCGGTCACCATGATCGGCAGATAGCCCAGATCGATGGCATGCCGCACCGTCGGCTCGATACCGACCTCGAGGGCGATCCCCGCGATCACGACGGTATCGAGACGCAGGTCGCGCAGGGCGATATCCAGGGGAGTGCCGGCGAAGGCCGACATGGTGATCTTGTCGAAGACCACCTCGTCCGGGCCGGGGGTCAGTTCCGGCACCAGCTGATACTGCGGTGAACCCTGCGGGAACATCGATCGCACCCGGCTGGGATCGTCCACGTGCTGCCACGCCATGGCCGTCCGCAGCTGCGCCACCCCGGACGCGGCCGGCGGCAGTGACATGTGCCGGGTGTAGAACACGCGAAAACCGTTGGCTCGCGCGGTGTCTCGAAGCCGGACGCAAGCATCGACGATCTGCTGTCCCGCGCTGATCTGACTGACGATGCCGACCTGCATGTCGTAGATCAGCACTGCGGTCCGCGCCGGATCGCAGGCGTCCGCCACAGTCAGTGGGATGTCGAGTCCGAATGCATGGCGCATGTGCTCACCTGGTCCGATCGTAGGGCTCGGCCGTGTCGACCGAGGCGTCCATGAGCGCCTCGAGCGGAAGCGGGGCGGTCACGGGAATGTAGGTCCAATCCAGAAAGCCCTTCTTGGACAAGGGGAAATCGTCCACATAGCGACGTGCCTCCGCGACGCTGTCCACCTCGAAGACGATCACCACGCCCGATTCGTCCGCACGGGCGTAGTTCTCCCGGACGATACCGGCCTTCCAGAGGCGCCACACATTGGCGACCTCCTCGGGCAGATACGGTGTGATGGTCTCGAGGGTGACCCCCGGTTTGAAGCGGTCGAAGGCGATAACTTTCATGAGTCCATGCAAGTCCGGTGATTACAGTGTTACAAGAGCGCACTTTTCGGTAAGTAGGTGAGCGCGATGTCGCAGCGGCGGTATTACTGCCCGGTCGAGGTCACTGTCGATCTGATCGGCGGGAAGTGGAAACCGGTGATCCTCGCGCATCTCAAAGAGGGTGTGCGGCGCTACGGGCAACTGCGCAGGGCCATGCCCTCGACCAGCGAGAAGATGCTCGTGCAGCAGTTGCGCGAGCTCGAAGCCGACGGTCTGATCAGCCGGACCGTCTTCGACACGGTTCCGCCGCAGGTGGAATACGATCTGACCGCCGAGGGCCGCAGTCTGGTACCGGTGTTGACGGCCCTGTACGAATGGGGCGAAAAGCGATGCGAGCGAGCCGGTATCGCGCTCGGCTGAGGTAGCCGGAGTTCGGAGCCGACGCGGACCGGTATCAGGCGCCGGTCAGCACCTCGAGGCGATCACCATGGACCGCCACCGCATCGTCGTCGGTCAGCGCCCAGTGCGGAGTTCCCGCCGCCCGCAGGCGCGCGGCCAGGCGGGTGCCGTGGCCCTCCGGATCGGTGCCCGGCGAATCGACGTGCGGCACGATCGGGCGGTCCACCAAACCCAAACCGTCCCATCGGGTTTCGATGCCACACGCGGGCGCCACTTCGGCGGGATCGTCCGCGTCCTCCAACCCGTGCAGATCGGGGGCCAACAGACAGGCGCCCGCGCTGTAGCCGGTGTAGGCCAGCGCGTCCTCCGCCAGCAGTGCGGGCAGCACGAGATCCGCTCCGCTGCGGGCGAATTGGGCCCGCAGGACGAAGGTGTTCCCGCCGCGCACCCAGAGTGCGGGATACCGCCGCAGCACGCGCTCCAACTCCGCGGTACGGCCGATATAGTCGCGCAGGTCGACCACGTCGGGACGGAATCCGCAGCGGCGCAAGGGAGCCCGGTCGCTGTTCACCGCACCGGCCCAGGCGGCCGGCCAGGCATCGCAGGCATTCGGAATCACCGCGATCGGCCCGGGGCCGCCGACCAGTTCGGCGAACCGGTCGTAGTGGGCGCCGAAGCGGTAGCTGGACAGGAAAAGCCGCACGGCCGGTCAGAGGGTGAAGGCGAGATTGTCCGCGACCCGTACGCCGAGTTCACGATCGCCGGCGATCTCGATCTCGGCGCGGTGGTCCGCCGCGGTGCTCCGCCCGCCGCACAGCCGGGCGAACAGGCTCGAACCCAGCCGGATGGTGGTGTCGGCCGGGCGATCCAACTCCGCGACGACCTCTGCGCGGCCGTCGACTCGAATGTGTATCGCGCGGGCGACGGGCTCGGTCAATTCGATCGTGATGCGGGCCCCGTCCGGAGCCTTACCGCGTTTGACCACCACCCGCCCGAGGAAGGGTTCGATCTCGTCCACGGCCAGCTCGGCGCGCCGTCCGCCCTCGTTCGTTCCGAGCGCCGCGGCATCACCACCGAGAGCGTCGGTGATGTCGAGTTGATGCATCCAGCAGTCGAACAGGCGCACCCGCATGAATCGGCCGTAGGGCACCACCCCGATCGGGGAGCGGATATCGGCCTGCCAGGCGTCGTCGTCGGTGGCGGCCAGCGCGGCGCGGCGGCGGTCGGTCACCTCGACGAAACGGCGCAGCAGCTGTTCGCCGGGCAGTGGCCGCAGCGATTCCAGCCACATCTCGTTCAGCGCGCCGGTGTCGTTGCGGACATGGTCGAAGGCGCGCACGTCATTGCCGGCTTGCGGCAGCGGCTCGCCGAGCAGCATCGATTCGGTGCCGACCACGTGGGCGAGCACATCGAAGACCGTCCAGCCCGGAAGCGGTGAGGGTAGCCGCCACCGATCCTCGTCGAGCCCGGCGGTAACGCGCGCCAGCTCATCCCACTGATCGGACAGGGCGCGGGTCAATTCGGTGCGGTCGAGTGCGGGTGCGGTCATGAGCGAGTCTCCCGATTCGTATCGTCGAATTCCGGCGCGGGTTGGTCGCGCGGCTCCGGGTCGGCGGCCAGGCGATCCAGTCCGGCACGGATCGCGGACGCGGTACCGACCGGCTCGTGCGGGCGGCGCAGCAGAAACCCGCGTGCGAAGGTGAACAGATCGCCACCTCGTCGCGGCACCACGTGCAGATGGACGTGGTGCACCGTTTGAAATGCCGCCGTACCGTCGTTGAGAACGAGGTTGGCGCCGTCGGCGGCCAAATCGCTGCGGCGCAACGCTTTTGCGAGGCGATGACCGACCCGGAACAGGTCGGCGCCGAGCTCGGCATCGAGATCGTCGAGGTGGGTGGCATGACGCTTGGGCACGACCAGGGTGTGGCCCCGGGTGATCGGCCGGATATCGAGGAAGGCGAGCACTCGCTCGTCCTCGTAGACCCGGGTCGCCGGGGCCTCGCCGGCGACGATCCGGCAGAAGATACAGCCACTCACCCGCCAGACATTACGGCGTACGAGGCAACGGGTATAGACCCGCGCCTCAGCTGCGTGAACGGGCATTCGGGAGGAAAGCGGCCATATGGTGTGATGTTGATCTCAACTAATCTCACCGGCCTGCCGGGTACAGTTGCGAGAATTATTTCGGAACTTACTGCAGAGTAAGTTCTGCTCGGCCAGACCGGTAACAGGCGGCCCACCTGACTGTCAGGGGGCCAGCTTGCCCGTCACAAGTAAGGAAGTTGACCAGTGGAGACAACGCAAAGCGCGAACGAGGGGGCGCCGCGCAGCGACGACGGTCGTGCTTCGCACAGCACGCGTGTCGGTGTGGTCCGTGAGACCGGTGCCGACGAGCGACGCGTCGCGTTGGTGCCGAAGATCATCCCGAGCCTGGTGAAGCAGGGCGTGCAAGTAGTCGTGGAAGCCGGCGCGGGTGTCGGGGCACTGATCCCCGACGAAGCCTACGAGGCGGCGGGCGCGACGATCGGTGATCCGTGGCAGGCCGAGGTCGTGGTGAAGGTGGCCCCGCCCAACGATGCCGAGATCGCCAAGCTGTCGCAGGGCCAGACGTTGATCGGTTTCCTGGCTCCGCGCAACGCGGACAACAAGATCGGCGCGCTGCAGAGTGCGGGCGTGCGGGCGTTCGCGGTGGAGGCGATTCCGCGGATCTCGCGGGCGCAGGTGATGGATGCGTTGTCGTCGCAGGCGAACGTCGCCGGATACAAGGCGGTGTTGCTGGCGGCATCGGAGTCGACGCGGTTCTTCCCGATGCTGACCACGGCTGCGGGCACGGTGAAGCCGGCGACCGTGCTGGTGCTCGGTGTGGGTGTGGCGGGTCTGCAGGCTTTGGCGACCGCCAAGCGCCTGGGAGCGCGCACGACCGGTTACGACGTGCGGCCCGAGGTGGCCGACCAGGTGCGGTCGGTCGGCGCGCAGTGGCTGGATCTGGGTATCGACGCGGCCGGTGAGGGCGGCTACGCCCGCGAGCTGACCGAGGACGAAAAGGCCCAGCAGCAGCAGGCTTTGGAAGACGCGATCAAGGGTTTCGACGTGGTGATCACCACCGCGCTGGTACCGGGTCGGCCGGCGCCGCGGCTGGTGACCGCGGCCGCGGTGGAGGGGATGAAGCCCGGCAGCGTGATCGTCGACCTCGCGGGTGAAACCGGCGGTAACTGCGAGCTGACCGAGCCCGGTAAGACGGTGGTCAAGCACGGTGTGACGATCTGCTCGCCGCTGAATCTGCCGGCCACGATGCCGGAGCACGCGTCGGAGCTGTACTCGAAGAATATTGCGGCACTGCTGGAGTTGATGCTGACCGACGGCAAACTCGAGCCGGACTTCTCCGATCAGGTGCTCGCCGATTCCTGTGTGGCCGGTGCGCCGAGCCGTCCCGCCGACTCCGAGGAGCAGGGCTGATGTATACCGAGCTGTTGGCCAATATCGCGATTCTGGTGTTGTCCGGATTCGTGGGTTTCGCGGTGATCTCCAAGGTGCCCAACACCTTGCACACCCCGTTGATGTCGGGCACCAACGCGATTCACGGCATCGTGGTGCTGGGCGCGCTGGTGACGCTGGGCAAGGTCGAGCACCCGTCGGTGATCACGCAGATCATTCTGTTCGTCGCGGTGGTGTTCGGAACGCTGAACGTGATCGGTGGTTTCGTGGTGACCGACCGGATGCTGGGGATGTTCAAGGGTAAGAAGCCCGCTGCGTCGGGCGCGGAGCGCTCCGGAAGCACTGAGAAGGCGGGCCGCTGAGTCATGGATAATTTGGTCAATATCCTTTATATCGTTGCCTTTTCGCTGTTCATCTACGGTCTGATGGGCTTGACGGGCCCGAAGACCGCGGTGCGGGGTAACTGGATCGCGGCGGTCGGTATGGGCATCGCGGTGATCGCGACGTTCATCTCGATCCGTGACACCTCGAACTGGATCATCATCGTCGCGGGCCTGGTTGTCGGTGTGGCGCTGGGTGTTCCGCCGGCGCGGTTCACCAAGATGACCGCGATGCCGCAGCTGGTGGCCGCGTTCAACGGTGTCGGTGGTGGCACGGTCGCGTTGATCGCGTGGTCGGAATTCCTGAACAGCGACGGATTCTCGTCGCTGCACGAACAGCCCACCGTGCATATCGTGATCGGTTCGCTGTTCGCGGCGATCATCGGTTCGGTGTCGTTCTGGGGTTCGCTGATCGCCTTCGGCAAGTTGCAGGAGATCCTGCCCGGCCGCCCGATCGGTGTCGGCAAACTGCAGCAGCCGCTGAACCTGCTGCTGCTCGCGGGCGCGGTCGCCTCGGCCGTGGTGATCGGCATCGGCGCCACGAAAGACGGTGCGCCGTGGTGGTGGATGATCCTGCTGCTGGTGCTCGCCGGTGTGCTGGGCCTGATGGTCGTGCTGCCGATCGGTGGCGCGGATATGCCGGTGGTGATCTCGCTGCTGAACGCGCTGACCGGTCTGTCGGCCGCGGCCGCCGGTCTGGCTTTGAACAACACCGCGATGATCGTCGCGGGCATGATCGTCGGCGCGTCCGGCACCATCCTGACCAACCTGATGGCCAAGGCGATGAACCGGTCCATCCCCGCCATCGTCGCGGGTGGTTTCGGTGGCGGCGGCGGTGCCGCCGCGGCCGGTGGTGGTGAGCAGAAGCAGGCCAAGGCCACCAGCGCCGCGGATGCCGCGATCCAGATGGCCTATGCCAACCAGGTGATCGTGGTGCCCGGCTACGGTATGGCCGTCGCGCAGGCCCAGCACGCGGTCAAGGAGATGGCGTCGCTGCTGGAGGCCAAGGGTGTCGAGGTCAAATACGCTATCCATCCGGTGGCGGGCCGCATGCCCGGTCATATGAACGTGCTGCTGGCCGAGGCCGAGGTGCCCTACGACGCGCTCAAGGAAATGGACGACATCAACGGCGAATTCGCCCGCACCGATGTGGCTTTGGTGATCGGCGCCAACGACGTCACCAACCCCGCCGCGCGCGAGGACTCCTCGAGCCCGATCTACGGCATGCCGGTGCTCAACGTCGATCAGGCCAAGAGCGTGATCGTGCTGAAGCGGTCGATGAACTCCGGCTTCGCCGGCATCGACAACCCGCTGTTCTACGCCGACCACACCTCCATGCTGTTCGGCGACGCCAAGAAATCCGTCGGCGCCGTCACCGAGGAACTCAAGGCGTTGTGACCGCAATGCCGGCTGTGGCGCAGTGCCGACCGCGGAGCTGTGACGACTGTGCAGCCGTGATCGGCGGATAACGGATCCGCTCGGCGGCCCGCGACGAAGGATGTCGCGGGCCGCCGTCGTTTCCCGGCCGTTCGTGACCGCGCAGGGCCGAAGCGGCTCGGTGTGGTTCCCGAGCCCGCGCACCGGGCTACAGTGGCTCGGGTACGCGCCGCGGTTGGGTGGGCGCGCCGCGCAGCAGGGAAGGGACCGGAATGACAGTGCGGGAGCAGTTCGATCTGCCTGCGGTGGACGAGGATTCGGCGATCTACGGAGACCCGTACCGGACACCGGAGGGCGCGACGGTCATCCCGGTGACGCGTCCGGGCGGAAGGTGGCGGCGGGCCCGGCCGCTCGGTGTCTTCGTGGTCGCCGACGGCAAGGCGTCCTGGCATGCGGTCACCAACGACACCGCGATCGCGCTGCTCGGCATCACCGTCGGCCTGGTGGCGACGGCGCTGTCGCTGACCGCGGTGGTCCGGCGTCCGCCGTGGCCGGATGTCACCGTGTCGGTGCATCGGGACCGGCCGGCGTCGTAGTAGTCCGGGTCCAGCGCCGGTCGAACGCCTCGGTGCGTTCGGCATTCGCGAGAAAGTCGTCGACCATCCGGTGGTTGAGCGCCGCCAGTTGCCGTAGGTCCTCGATCGACCAGGACGCCAATGCCTCCCGCATGTGCCGGCGGCTGACGCGGCGGATCGCGTCGACCGACGCGCGACCCTCGGTGGTGATCCGCACCCGCTGGGCGCGGCGGTCGTCCGGGTCGACCACCCGGTCGACGAGGCCCTCGCGTTCGAGGCGCTGAATCTGCCGCGTGACGTGCGGCGCCTCCACATCCAGACACGCTGCCAGTTCGCCCATGCGCATCGGTTCCTCGGCATCGGCGAGCATCCGCAGCAGGGGCACATTGGCCCGGTCGAGATTCACCCCCGCCGCGGCCACGGTCCGGTCGTGGCGCCGGGCGCGGGTGAGCAGATGGGCGATGCGGGTGAGGGCGCGTTCGAGCTCCACGATGTAGTCGGCATCGACCAGGGTTTCGGGGCTTCCTTCGGAACGCGGCACAAGGTTATCCTACAACCCAACTTACTTAAGTTAGGTAAGTTTAGGGATGAGGGAAACAGATGACGTCGACCGTCACCGGCCGATCCACCGGTACCCAGACCACATCCGGGGCGCCGGCGCACCTGGCCTTGACGCTGCTCGCGCTGTGCGCGGCCGGCCTGGTGGTCTCACTGCAGCAGACCGTGGTAATTCCGTTGCTGCCCAGGCTGATCGGGCAACTGCACACCGACGTCGCGGGCGTCACCTGGCTGTTCACCGCGGCATTGCTCACCGGAGCCGTCGCCACCCCGCTGCTGTCGCGCTTCGGCGATATGTACGGCAAGAAGCGCATGGTGATGTTCTGTATGGGGCTGCTGATCATCGGTTCGGTGATCTGCGCGCTGGCCGGTTCGCTGGGTGTCTACATCGTGGGCCGCGCGCTCCAGGGCACCTCGTCGGCCCTGATTCCGTTGGGCATCGGCATCATTCGCGATACCTTCCCGCGGGAGCGGTTGACCACCGCGATCGGCGTCATCAGCGGCACGATGGGCGTCGGCGGCACCATCGGCATGCTGGTGACGGGGGTGATCGCGGACAAGACCACCGATCCGCATCCGGTGTTCTGGATGACCGCCGCACTGGCCGTGGTCGCCACGGTGCTGGTCGGGGTGAGTGCCCGGGATGTGGGGGAACGTCACGGCGGGCGTCCCGACTTCCTCGGTGCGATCCTGCTCGCGGCGCTGCTGGTGTGCCTGCTGCTGGCGATCAGCGAGGGGCCGCGCTGGGGCTGGGGTGCGACCAGTGTGATCGGGCTCTTCGCGGCGGCCGCCGTGCTGGCGGTGGCATGGGTACTGGTGGAGCGCACCGTCGCCCAGCCGCTGGTGCGACTGCCGCTGCTGGTCGGCCCGCGCTCCCTGTCGGCCAATCTCGCCTCGGCGCTGCTCGGCTTCGCGATGTTCGGATCCTTCACGCTGATCTCGAATTTCGTGCAGACCCCGGCGGACAAGGCGGGCTACGGCCTGTCCGGCTCGGTGCTGGCGGTGGGTCTCTACGGCATTCCGAGCTCGGTACTGATGACCTTCTTCTCCTTCCGTACCGGGCGGATCGTCGCCCGGATCGGCCCGGCCTACACCCTCGCCATCGGCGCCGGATTCGCCTGCGCGGCAACCGGATGGCTGGCGCTGTCGAATGCGCACGGCTACGACATGATCATCTCGAACACCTTGCAGGGCATCGGCTTCGGGATCGGTTACGCCGCGCTGGGAACGCTTGCCGTGCAACATGTTCCGATGACCGAGAGCGGAATCGCCAGCGGCATCAACTCGCTGGTGCGGACCGCGGGCGGCAGTATCGCCGGCGCGATCACCGCGTCGATCCTCAGCGCCTTCACCATCGGACACACGGGGGTGCCGTCGCTGCACGCCTATGTGATCAGCTTCGCGGTGCTCAGCGTCGGCGCGTTCCTGGCCGCAGCCGTCGCCCTGGGCAACGGACTGCGGCACAAGCACGAACGGTAGCAATCAGGACTGCTTCAACGTCCCGCCGTCGATCACGAAATCCGCGCCGACGATATTGGCGGCCCGGTCCGAGACGAGGAAGGTGACCAACGCGGCCACCTCCTCGGGCTCGGAGATGCGCTTCGAGGCGATGCCGAAGCTCTCCCCGATGCTTGCCAGCAGATCCTCGTGGGAGACCCCCTGTGCCGCGGCGAGTTTCGCGCCGAAGCCGGTGGGGGACCGCCACAGCGAGCTCCCGACGACACCGGGGGAGACGGTGTTGACCCGCACACCCTGCGGCCCCAGCTCCTCGCTGAGGTGCTTGCTCAGCGCGGTGAGGGCGGCCTTGGCCTCGCTGTAGCCGAACGGGCCGGCTCCGGGCAGCTGCGCATTGATCGAGGAGATGTTCACGATCGAGCCCCGCCGCTCCAGCAGACTGGGCAGCGCTGCCCGCGTGGTCCAGACCTGGCTGAAGAAGTTGAGGTCGAACAGGGTCTTCCACTGCTCGTCGCTGGTGTCGAGGAATCCGCCCAGCCCCAGGCGATCGGCATCGCCGCCGCCGACGTTGTTGACGAGGATATCGATACCGCCGAGCTCGCGCAGGGCGGTATCGATCAGCGAGGTGACTCCCTCGGGGGTGCTGAGGTCGGCGGAAACCGCTGCGACGCTGGCCTTTTCGAGCTCCGGCGTCACATTCCGGGAGGCGCCGACCACCTGTACGCCCTCGGCGGTCAGCGCCTCGGCGATCGCCAGTCCGATGCCGCGGCCGGCGCCCGTGACGACGGCGGTCTTGCCGGTCAGTTCGAGTTCCATGAACGTTCCTTTCTTGAACTACAGGTCAAAAATTGTGGTGTGAAAAAAGGCCGCGACAGCGGTCCGGCCTCAAAGTGTGTGCAGCGCGGTGTCGATGATCCGATGCAGTGTCTCGGCATCGCTGGTTCGTGCCATGACCCGCAAACCGACGATGGTGTTCATCAGGAACTCCGCCGTGGTCCGGGGGTCGACCTCCGGACCGACGTCACCCTCCCGCCGGCCCCGCTCGATCCGCTCGGCCAGTGCCGACATGGTGTGTTCCTGCATGGTCCGCACCGCGCGCGTGATCTCGGCATCCTGGCCCGAGAACTCGGTGGCGGTGTTCACCGCCAGGCAGCCGCGTCGAACCGGTTGCGCCACATCGGAATCCACCAGAAAGCGGAGGAATTCGCCGATGCACTCGCGCGCGGTCCCCGGCCGGGCCATGAACTCCCCGGCCAGTTGCGCACCCATGCGGTCGTATCGGTCCAGTGCCCGTTCGAACAGCTCCCGTTTGCTGCCGAACGTGTGGTACAGACTCCCTTTCCCGATTCCGGTCGCCTCGGCCAGCTGCGCGGGCGAGGTGTTGGCGTATCCGTGCGTCCAGAACGCGTCCATCGCCCGATCCACCACTGCATCGGTCTCGAACTTCCGCGGCCTGCCCACATCGAGGACTCTACGAGTTTTTGTCCTCAAGGTCAACAATTATTCTCGGTCGCCCACCGTGCCGGCGAACCAGGCGCAGAGCAGGACGGCGACGAGGGGGAAGGTGAAGGCGACGGTCAGGGACGTGAGTTGGGCCAGCCAGCCGATCACCGAGGGGCCGGCGAGAAAGCCGAGATAGCCGAGCCCGAAGACCTTCGACATATCGGTGGCGGCGGTGGCCGTACCGAGATTGCCGGCCGCGGTGAAGATTTGCGGCACGCCGCCGGCCAGGCCGAGCCCGGCGAGAACCCAACCCGCGAGGCTCAGGGGTAGCCACGGTGCGGCCATGATGACCGCGAGCCCGGCGGCTCCCAGCACCGAACCCCAACGCACGACGGCGATGCGCCCGAATCGGCCGCTGACCCGATCCGCGCCGAAGCGACCGACGGTCATGGCGACGGAGAACGCGCCGAACGACAACGCGGCCGTCGCATCGCTGACCCCGAGGTGCTCATGGGTTTGCAGTGCGCTCCAGTCATTGGCCACCCCCTCGGCCATCAACATGGCGAAGGCGATCGCGGCCAGGGCCAGCACCCGGGGCGGCAACCAGCGGTGCACCAGTTGCCCAGCAGCGGAGACGAATCCGGTTCCTCCGGCGTCGTACCGCGGGGCTGCCGCACGGCGGGAGGCAACCGGTGCGTCGGCTCCCGCATCGGCCCGTTCCGGCTGCGATGTCGCCCGGAGACGGGGGAGTAGCGCGGGCACTGTCACCGCCACGACCACGAGGCTCCCGGCCGCCGCGACCGCGAAACTCACCCGAATATCCACCTGCGCGTGCATCGCCGCCGCGCCCGCCAGCGATCCCACCAGCCCGCCGCAGGAGAACAGCGCGTGGAAGGCGGCCATGATCGGCCGGCCGTAGACTCGCTCGACCTCGACGGCCTGGGCGTTCATCGACACGTCGAGCGCGCCGTTGCCGAAGCCGAAAAGCGCCAGCGCGATGCCGAGTTGGATCGGACCGGTCGCCCATGCCGGCCCGTTCACGGCCAGCGTCAGCCACAGCGCGGCCGCGCCGACCAGAATCCGGCTGCCGAAGCGGTCGGCGAGCGGCCCCGCCGCCTGCATGCCGACGATGCCACTGCCTGCCATCACCAGAATGAGCAGACCCAGCGTCCCGTGTGCGACTCCGGTGCGCTCGGTGATGACCGGAATATGGACCACCCACATCGCGGCCAGGAATCCGTTGAGCGCGAAAACCGCGAAGACAGCCGCTCGTGCGCGGCGGGCGGCCGGAGCTACCGGACCGCGCCGCGCCACCTCCACCGATGAATTCACCGATTCGACGGTACCGGGCGCGCACCGAATGTTCAGGACACGCCGCGGCTCGACACACCGCGCCGGATGGCGCGGAACCCATTGGGGCCCAACACCCGAAGCGCCTGCCCCGCGAGTACGACTCCGGAGCGGAGGAGTGCGTCGAAGCGTCGTCGATTCGGCGGCGCCGGCCGCGGCCGGCGGCTCCCCGTATCCCGAACGATCACGGCATCGTCGACGTCACCGCACGGGCCCCGGATGTAACCGGTTTCGATTCGAGTGTATGACCTACCACCGACACGTTTCTGCGACGCGCCGGGTTCACTGTCGTGGTGACTCGGGCTGCCGCCTCCGCCCGCGTCGCTCCGATCGCTGTGTTGGCCGGCGATCTGCGCGGCGGGCTTCGTGGTGACGCGGGCTGCCGCCTCCGCCCGCGTCGCTCCGATCGCTAGAGTCGTCCCGGTGACCACACAGCAGGACTATCCGGTGCTCTGGCCGGTGCCGACGCGTTGGGCCGACAACGACCACTACGGCCACGTCAACAACGTCACCTACTACTCGTACTTCGACACCGCGGTCAACGCCTGGCTGATGGCCGCTACCGGCACCGATATTCGCGAGCTGCCGGCCATCGGGGTGGTGGCACAGACGTCCTGTCAGTACCTGGGATCGCTGAGCTTCCCCGACGAACTGCGGGTCGGCTTGCGGATCACCCGGCTGGGACGCTCCAGCATCACCTACGACCTGGCGATCTTCCGCGTCCTCGACCCGGGCGACGCCGGGACGACCGCCGGGGCGGAGTTGGAACTCGCGGCGAAGGGCACCTTCGTGCACGTCTACGTCGACAACGAGACCCGCAAATCCGTCGAGATTCCGGCGGTCATCAGGGCGGCTGCGGCCACCCTGGTCACCGAGGACTAGGGACGGTTCAGACCCGGCCCAGCAGCGTCAGCGGATCCTCCAGCAGCGCGGCCACCGTCGACAGGAAACGCGCGCCGAGTTCGCCGTCGATCATGCGGTGATCGAAGCTCACCCCGAGCGTGGTGATCCAGCGGATCGCCGGTTCGTCCCGATACACCCACGGGCGTTTGCGGATCGAACCGAGGCACAGAATCGCGCCCTCACCCGGATTCACCAGCGGCACACCGGTATCCACGCCGAATACGCCGACATTGCTGATGGTGAAGGTGCCGCCGCGCAGATCGGCCGGGGTGGCCGACCCGGCCCGCGCCACATCCGCGAGCCATCCGATCTCCCGGCACAGTTCGCGCAGGCTCAGGGAGTGTGCCTCCTTGATGTTCGGGACGAGCAGCCCGCGTTCGGTGGCGACCGCGATGCCGAGATTGACGTAGTGCTTGGTGACGATCTGATTCGCCTCGGCGTCCCAGTAGGAGTTGATCCCCGGGAATTCCGCGATCGCCGCCAGCGTCGCCTTGGCCACCAGGGCCAGCGGGGTCAGGGAGAGCCCGGTGAAGGAATCGGTGTTGCGCAGGTGGTCGAGCAGTTCCATCGAGGCGGTGAAATCCGTGGTCACGAAGGCGCTGGCCTGCGGAATCGTCCGCGCACTGGTGGTCATGGCCGCGGCGATGCGCTTGCGGACGCCGCTGACCGGTGTCCGGGTCTCCCGCTCGCTGGGCGCCGGCCGGATGATCCCGCCGTCGGGCCGCATGGTCGGAACCGGCGGGGCGGTCGGCCGCGGCGCGTCCGCTCCTTCCTCCTCGGCGCGCACCCGGCGCGGCGGCGCCGAGACCGGCACGGCATGGCGCACATCCTCGACCGTCACCGCGCCGCCGGGCCCCGACCCGGCCACGAATGCGATATTGATGCCCAACTCACGCGCCAATTGCCGCGCGGCCGGGGTGGCCGGTGGCCGGCCCGGAAATTCCGGCGGCATCTCGTCGGTACCCGAATGCTGCGGGGTGGCACCGTTTTTCGCGCCCGGGCGGCGGCGACGGGTCGCCGTTTCGGACTCGGGGCCGTAGCCGACGAGCACCGATGTCCGTTCCGGCGGCTCGGCGGGCGCGGTGGCCGCATCGACGCGCACGCGGATCAGTGGCGCGCCCACCGCGACCGTCTCGCCGGGCCGGGCCAGGAGTTCGGTCACCTCTCCGGTGAACGGGCACGGTAGCTCCACCTGCGCCTTGGCGGTTTCCACCTCGGCGATGGTCTGATTGAGTTCGACGGTATCGCCGACGGCCACCGCCCACGAGACGAGTTCGGCCTCGGTCAGTCCCTCTCCGAGATCGGGCAGGCGGAACTCGAGTATGCGGCTGTTGTCATCGGCAGCGGGGTCTTCCAACGGGCACCTCTGTCTGAACGAGCGTATGTCTGAACGAGCGTCGGTGTGGCCGGGCCCGCGCGCGGCCCGGCCTGATGGTGCTCCGCTGCCGCCTTCGGGCCTCACTCCCTCAGGCAGCGAGCGTTCGGTCGACCGCGTCGAGAATGCGGTCGGGGTCCGGTATGTGATGCCGTTCGAGCTTAGCGGGGGGATACGGGATGTCGAAGCCTCCGACGCGCAGGACCGGCGCCTCGAGATAGTAGAAGCATCGCTCGGCGATCCGGGCGGCGATCTCCGCGCCGAGCCCGGCGAATACCGGCGCCTCGTGTGTGACGACCAGCCGGCCGGTGCGGCACACCGACTCCTCGATGGTGTCGAAATCGATCGGCGACAGGCTGCGCAGGTCGATGACCTCCAGCGAATGCCCCTCACCGGCGGCGATTTCCGCGGCGGCGAGGGCGGTGGAGACCATTCCGCCGTAGGCGACCACGGTGGCGTCGCGGCCGGCGCGGCGGATGCGAGCCCGGTCGAGTGGTAGCGGGTCGGCGTCCAGTGCCGCGAAATCCAGATCGGCCTTGTCCCAGTAGCGGCGCTTCGGTTCGAAGAAGATCACCGGGTCGTCGCACGAAATCGATTGGCGCAGTAGCTGATAGGCGTCGGCAGGCGTGCTGGGCGACACCACCCGCAGCCCGGCGGTATGTGCGAAATAGGCCTCAGGTGACTCCGAGTGGTGCTCGACCGAACCGATCCCGCCACCGAACGGGATACGGATGGTGATCGGCGCCCGGACCTTGCCCTGGGTGCGGTAGTGGATCTTGGCGACCTGGGAGACGATCTGATCGAAGGCCGGGTAGACGAATCCGTCGAACTGGATCTCACACACGGGCCGGAATCCGCGCAGCGCCATGCCGAATGCCGTTCCGATGATGCCCGATTCGGCCAGCGGCGTATCGATGACGCGATTGTTGCCGAAGTCCTTCTGCAGGGTGTCGGTCACCCGGAACACGCCGCCGAGCCGCCCGATGTCCTCACCCATCAGCACGACCTTGGGGTCGTCCTCGAGCGCTCGGCGCATGCCGGTGTTCAGCGCAGCCGCGAAGGTGGTGATCATGGCCGGACTCCTTCCTCGAAACCCGCGAGATACCCGGCGTATTCGGCCCGCTCGTCGGCGATCAGCGGATGGTCGGTGGTGTAGACGTGGTCGAACAGCTGCATCGGATCCGGATCCGGCATCTCGATGGTGGCGGTCCGGACGGCGGCGCCCACGGCATCGGCGCGATCGGCGACGCGGCGTTCGAAGTCGCTGTCCCACAACTCTTCCCGTTCCAGCAGTCGTCGCATCCGATCGATCGGATCGCGCCGCCGCCACAATTCGGTCTCCGCGGCCGAGCGGTACCGGGTGGGATCGTCCGCGGTGGTGTGCGGGCCCATGCGATAGGTGATCGCCTCGATGAACGACGGGCCGCCGCCGGCGCGTGCCCGGGCCACCGCCTGCCGGGTGACCGCCAGTACGGCCAGGACGTCGTTCCCGTCGACCTGCACGCCCGGCATGCCGTAGCCGTAGGCCCGGCGCACGATCGGCGTCTGGCTCTGCACCGCGACCGGTTCGCTGATGGCCCAGTGATTGTTCTGGCAGAAGAACACCACCGGGGCGCTCCAGGCCGCGGCGAAGCCGAGCGCTTCCGCGATGTCGCCCTGGCTGCTGGCGCCGTCACCGAAATAGGTCAGCACCGCGATTTCCGCACCCTCGAGATGGGCGGCGTAGGCGTACCCGGTGGCGTGCAGGCCCTGGGAGCCCACCACGATCGCCGGATTGGTCATGTTGATCTCGTCCGGATCCCAGCAGGAGTGTGCGACCCCGCGCCACAACCGGGTGATCAGCGCCGGATCCACGCCGCGGCAGTAGGCCACCCCGGCCTCGCGGTAACTGCAGAAGACGTAGTCGTCGGAGTGCAGGGCCCGGGCCGATCCGATCTGGGCGGCTTCCTGACCGAGCAGTGGGGCCCACAGACCCAGCTGGCCCTGCCGCTGGAGGGCGGTCGCCTCGACATCGATACGCCGGATGACGACCAGATCCTCGTAGAGATCACGCAGTTCGGCCGGGCCGATATCGGCGACCAGGGCGGCATGATCGCGATCGAGAACGCGGCGACCGTCGGGCTGAACCAATTGCACGGGATAGGGGTTCGTCCCGGTGTCGTGCCTGGTTGTGGGGTTGTGCACAGCCATCACCTCCTGGTTGCCGCGGCCACGGGGTCTCCGGGCGTCGCGAATCCGGCGGACTGCTTGTTTCGCCAGCTGTGTGCTGTACCTCACAGCATCCACCATTGAGCGGGATGCGCAAGTGATGACACGCGAACTGAGCAGAATGCTCGATCCGAGGCGGGTTCGAGCTGTCATACTGCGTCACATGACCAGTGCCGAACCCGCCCCGGCGACTATCGACGCGACCGACGCCCGGCTGCTGCTGGAACTGGTAGCCCACCCTCGTGCCACCGGCGTGGAATTGGCCACCCGGCTGGGGCTGTCTCGCAATACCGTGCAGGCCAGGTTGGCGCGCTGGGAGGCCGCGGGCGTGCTGGCCGGCTTCGAGCGCCGGGTCGACCCCCGGGCGCTCGGCTATCGATTGGCCGCCTTCGTCGCGGTGGTGGTCGACCAGCATCGGCTCGCCGCCGTGGTGGCCGAGCTGGCCGAGATCCCGGAGGTCACCGAGGTGTGCGGAACGACCGGGCCGACCGATCTCACCGTGCGGGTGGTCGCCCGCGATGCCGACGACCTGTACCGCATCACCGGCGCGATCCTGAAGATCGCCGGCGTGGAACGCACCAACATGGCGCTGGTGATGCAGCAACTGGTCGGCCCGCGCACGGCGCCCCTGCTGCAGCGTCTGGCCGGCGTGGCCGGCGACACCGAACGGGCCGCCGGCCGCTGAACCGCTCCGCTGTGCGGCTACTGCGCACGGCGGCCGAGTGCACGCCGATGTCCAGGATCCGATCGGCACGGCGACGAATGTCCCAACTGCGCCTGCGGTCGGGCCCTGCCCGGTGGAAGCGTCGGGCGAAGCCGGTGCGCCCGGGCCGCCGGCCGCGGATCCTGTGCTTCCGATCCGGTGGGTACGTGCCGGCCGGACAGGCGGGTCGGTGCCGAGCCGGTCGGCCTGGCCGAAGCGTGGTTCGGTGCTCGACTGTTCGGCCGTGCCGAGGGTGTGGTTCGGCGCTCGGCGGTCGCTCACGGCGCGGCGGCGGAGCGAGATCGGCCGGGAATTCGGGCCAGTTTCGGCGGATTGGCTGCTGACCCGAGGTCCAGTACGCCGCGAAGATAGCTCGGTGACTGCCACCGACTCCGCATCCCGGACGCCCCGGTCCCAGCCGCCCGCGGACGCTTCGGCCCGCGTGGATTCGGCGCGCGACGAATCGGGATTCGCGGCGGCTGCCGACGCGCGCATCGAGGAGTCCGGCGGTCTCGGGCAAGCGGTCGGTGCCGGAATCATCGCGGCGCTGGTGGGATTCACCAGTTCGTTCGCCGTGGTGCTGGCCGGGCTGAGTGCGGTCGGCGCGACCCCGGCGCAGGCCGCCTCGGGACTGCTGGCCGTCTGTGTCACCCAGGCCGTGGGGATGGCGATACTGAGCCGGCGCTATCGGATGCCGATCACGCTCGCGTGGTCGACCCCCGGCGCCGCGCTGCTGGCCGGAACCGGTGCGGTGGCCGGTGGCTGGGCGGCGGCGGTCGGGGCGTTCGTGGTGACCGGAGTTCTGATCGTGCTCACCGGGTGCTGGGCACGGCTGGGCCGGTTGATCACCGCGATACCCGTCGAGATCGCCCAGGCCATGCTCGCCGGTGTGCTGCTGCCGCTGTGCCTGGCCCCGCTGCGCGCGCTGACCACCTCGAGCGCGGCGGTGGTCGCGCCCGTGCTGGTGGTGTGGGTGGTGTTGCAGCGGTACGCCCAGCGGTGGGCGGTGCCCGGCGCCTTCGCTACCGCCGTGGCGGGCGCGGCGATCGCGATGGTCGCCGGGCACCGCGCCATCGCGGTGGGCGATCTGGTGCCGACGCTGGAAATGACTGTGCCGCAGTGGAATTGGCAGGCTCTGATCGGGATAGGTGTCCCGCTGTATGTGGTGACGATGGCGGCGCAGAACATTCCGGGTGTCGCCGTGATGAGTTCGTTCGGCTATCGCGTCCCGTGGCGGGCGTCGATGACCGTGACCGGACTCGGCACCATCGTGGGTGCGCCGGCCGGTGGTCATGCCATCAACCTGGCCGCGATCAGCGCCGCGCTGGCGGCCGCCCCCTCGGCCCATCCGGATCCGCGGCGGCGGTGGTGGGCGACCGTATCGGCCGGGGGGACCTACCTCGTGCTGGCGCCGGCGGCCGCGGCGCTCGTCGCCCTGACCGCGGCCGCGCCGGCGGGGGTGCTGGAAACCGTTGCCGGACTTGCCCTCATCGGCACCTTCGCGGCCGCCCTCACGGCGGCGCTCGGGGCGAGCGAACATCGCGTCGCGGCGACCGTGACCTTTCTGGTCTCGGCCTCGGGGATCGCCGTCCTCGGCGTCGGCGCCGCGTTCTGGGCGGTGGTCGCGGGCCTGGTCGTGCGCTGGATGCTGACCCGGCCGCCCGCGGCGGCCGAGCCCGCCGAGTAACCGTCCGGCCCCGCCGCGGCGGGTGTCGTACGCTGGGACTGTTCGTGTCACCGGTACGTCGTCACAGGTACGTCTCTGACTGAGGAGCAGGGCTTGGCCGCGGTACTGATCTCTCCCGAGGAACTTCGGAAAGCGCTGTCCGACAGCGAGAACCGGATACATCTGCTGGATGTGCGGTGGGCGCTGGGCGATCCAGACGGGCCGCAGCACTATCTCGACGGCCACATTCCCGGTGCGGTCTTCGTGGACCTGGAGACCGAACTGGCCGCCCCGCCCTCGCCGGCGCACGGTCGTCACCCGCTGCCGACAATGGCACACCTGCAGAAATGCGCGCGCAGCTGGGGCCTGCGCCGCGGCGAACCGACCGTGGTCTACGACGCCACCGGGGCGATGGCCGCGGCCCGCGCGTGGTGGCTGCTGCGCTGGGCCGGAGTGAGCGAGGTGCGGATTCTCGACGGTGGTCTGCCCGCCTGGCAGCGCTGCGGCGGTGAACTCGCCACCGGCAGCGAACCCGATCCGGTGCCCGGCAATGTGGTGCTCACACCCGGCAATATGCCCGTGGTGGAGGCCGACGAGGTGGCCGCCTGGCCCGGTGCGCTGCTGGACGCGCGCGCCGGGGAGCGCTACCGGGGCCAGGTGGAGCCGATCGATCCGCGAGCCGGGCACATACCGGGCGCGGTGAGCGCGCCGACGGCCGAAAACCTCACGCCCGAGGGCACCTTCAAATCACCGGAGCAATTGCGGGCCCGATTCTCCGATCTGGTATCGGGACCGGTCGCGGTCTACTGCGGTTCCGGGGTGACGGCCGCACACCAGATCGCGGCGCTGACGATGGCCGGCTTCTCGGCCGCGCTGTACCCCGGTTCCTGGTCGCAGTGGTCGTCGGACCCCGATCGCCCGGTGGCCACCGCCCTGGACTGACCGCTCGGATCAGCCGACCGCCCCTGCCGCCAGCGCCGCCCGCCAATCGCCGTACTCGCTGATGTCCTTGCCGGCCGCCGCCGCCGCGCCGTCGCATCCGAACGCGGTATGCCAGCTGCCGTCGGCCAGCTCGACCGCGCCGAGTTGCATCGGGGCCGGTAGCTCGGCGAGGAACCGGCCCAGCGCCGCGGGGGACAGCAGCCAGCGTTCGCCCGCGACCGAGACCCCGTTCTCACATCGCGTCACCGCCGGTTTGGGCGGTGTCGTATCCAGCGCGGCAAGCCGATAGGCCGCGGCCGTGCGTACCGGGCCGGCCCAGCGCGCGCCGAGGGCGTGCAGTTGATATTCCAGCGGTTGGCCGCGTAGATGGGCGCCGAAGACGATCAGCTCGCACACCGGCGCCACCGCCAGCGGCCAGGGCCGCTCGCACACGTCCTCGCCCGTGACGGCCGCGGCGATATCCACTGCCACCGCGTCCTCGAACGGGCGAGCGAAAACCGTGACGCCGAAACAGGATTCACCGGCCGTGCCGGCGGGCACCGCCACCGCGCAGAGATCGAACAGGTTGCAGAAATTGGTGTAGGTCCCCATTCGGGAATTGACGCCGACCGGATCGGCCGCGACCTGCGCGATGGTCGGGTGCGTCGGCGCGGTCGGAGCGAGCAGGGCATCGGCCCCGCCCAGACTCGCCATGGCGCGGGCGCGTAACCGTTCGAGTTCGGCGCGGTCCCGAACGAGGTGATGCGCCGGTATGGCAGCCGCGGCGGCGATGATCTTCGCCACCGTCGGATCCACCGATTCCGGTCGGCTGTCGATGAATTCACCGACCGCCGCATACCGTTCGGCGACGAGTGCGCCGTCGTAGAGCAGCCGGGCCGCGGCCAGGAACGGTGCCGGATCGATCTCGACGACGGTGACCCCGCGTCCCCGCAGCGCCGCCACCGTCCGCTCGAAGGCCGCCCGCCACACCGGATCGAGTTCCGGCAGTTCGGCGAAGACGGCAACGGTCGGTTCGGCGGGTGCGGCGAGCCGGATATCGGCCGGCCAGGCGCGATCGGGTGCGCCGGCCGCGAGCACACCCATGGCACGATCGGCGAGTGCCAGATCGCGGGCGAAGATCGTGACGCAGTCGTAGGAGCGGCAGGCCGGGACCACGCCCTCGGTGGAGATCACCCCCACGGTCGGTTTGATGCCGACGATGCCCTGCAGCGCCGCGGGCACCCGTCCGGAACCGGCGGTGTCGGTGCCGATCGCGATATCGGCCGCTCCGGTAGCGACCGCGACCGCCGACCCCGAACTCGAACCGCCCGAGATGAATTCGGGCCGCCGCGCATCCGGCACCACCCCGTAGGGCGATCGGGTGCCGACCAGCCCGGTCGCGAACTGATCCAGATTCGTCTTCCCGACCACGACTGCTCCGGCGGCGCGCAGGGCCGCGACCGCCGGTGCGTCGCGGGGCGGAACATACGCGTAGTCGGGACATCCGGCGGTCGTCGGCACCCCGGCGACGTCGACATTGTCCTTGACGGCCAGCCGGAGTCCGGCCAGCGGTCCGCTGGGCGCCGCGCTCGGATCGTCGGCGCAGCGGTGGATCCATACGGTCACGTCGGTTCTCACCCTCGTTCGTGCAACTCGCCGGCCGCCTGCCAGGAATTACGCTCGGCGGCAAAGGCTTCGGCCTGTCGGGCGCGGAACTCGGCGATCGAGCCCGCGTTGGCGGCCAGGAAATCCCGGTACTCGGCGAGCCGGAACTCACCGTCCTCGGCACGCAACTCGGTGCGGCCCCGCGCGACATCGGCGCGCAGATCCAGCAATTCCTCGGCGCTGACCGGATACCAGCGGATGCGGTCGAAATACCGCAGCAGCCAGGGATCTTCACTCTCGCCGGTGCTGTGGTGGTTCCACACCTGCGTGGTCCGGCCGACGAACTGATATCCGCCGGGCCCCTCCATGCCGTAGATGCACAGGTAGGCTCCGCCGATGCCGACCGCGTTCTCCGGCGTCCAGGTGCGTGCCGGGTTGTATTTCGTGGTCACCAGGCGGTGCCGCGGGTCGGTCGGCGTGGCCACCGGCGCGCCGAGATACACGTCGCCGAGTCCCAGTACCAGATACTCCGCCGCGAACACCGTATCGAAAACCGCTGCCACCGTGGGCAATCCGTTCATCCGCCGAATGAATTCGATATTCCACGGGCACCAGGGGGCATCGGCGCGCACGCCGTGCATGTAGCGGGTGATCGCTTCCCGGGTGGACGGATCGTCCCAGGACAGCGGCCGATGCACGGTCCGGCTCGGTACCACCAGATCTCCGGCGGCGGGCAGCGCGGATTCGGCCTCGGTCACCAACCGCAGCAATTTCGTCGTGGACAGCCGGTCCGGATCGAAGCGGACCTGGAGCGAGCGGATGCCGGGGGTCAGCTCCGTGACGGCCGGTTCGGCGTGCTCGAGCAGGTGCTGGTGCAGGGCGTGCACGCGCGCCCGCAGCCCGAGGTCCAGGGTCATATCGCCGTATTCGATCAGCATCCCGTCGTCACCGGCGCGCCGGTAGGTGATGGCGGTGCCGTCGTCGGCCTCCGCGCGCGCCAGGATTCCGTCGTCGCCGTCGCCGCCCGTGGAGAGTACGAACGGCCAGTCGGCGCGGCGGGCCGGCCCCAGCGCGCGGACCGAGGCCGCGCGATCGGCCCGGATCGGGACGAAGCGCACGGTGTCGCCGGCGCGAAGTTGCCCCAGCTTCCAGCGATCCGCGGCCACCACCGTGACCGGACAGACGAATCCGCCGAGGCTCGGTCCGTCGGGCCCGAGCAGAATGGGCGTGTCGCCGGTGAAATCGAGGGCGCCCACCGAGTACGCGGTGTCGTGGATATTGGAGGGGTGCAGTCCGGCCTCGCCGCCGTCGCTGCGCGCCCATTCCGGTTTCGGCCCGATCAGCCGCACCCCGGTCCGATCCGAATTGAAATGCACCTCGTAGTCGGTATGCAGAATGGTGTCGATATCCGCGCGGGTGAAGAATTCCGGCGCCCCGTGCGGGCCCTCGGTGACCGCCAGTTCCCAGCGGTGGGAGAGCACGGGTTGTTCGGCCATGGGGACGCCGGATCCGGTCCGTTCCGGTGCCGCCCCGAGCGGCAGGCGGTCTCCGGCCCGCAGTGCGGCGCCGGTTCCGCCGAAGCGGCCGAGGGTGAACGTCGCTGTGCTGCCGAGGTATTCGGGCAGGTCGATGCCGCCGGCGATCAACACGTAACTGCGCATACCCGGCCCGGGCACGGCGCCGATATCGAGCACCGCACCGGCCGGCACCTCGACACACCGCCACTGCCGTACCGGCGTGCCGTCGACCGTCACGGCTACCGGGGCGCCGGTGACGCAGATCCGGGTGCGGGTGTCGAATCGCAGCGTCGGCCCGCTGAGGGTGCATTCGAGGCCGGCGGTGCCCTCGTCGTTGCCGAGGGCGCGGTTGCCGAGCCGGAACGACAGGTCGTCCATCGGTCCCGACGGCGGGACGCCGACATGCCAGTAACCGGTGCGGCCCGGCCAATCCTGCACGGTGGTCAGCATTCCCGGTCGCAGCACGTCGAGGTGGCGGCTCGGGCCGGTCATCGCGACACCACCATCCGGATCGGCGTCGGGTCGAAACCGTTGCAGGGGTTGTTGATCTGCGGGCAGTTGGACACCAGGACCAGGGTGTCGACCTCGGCGCGCAAGGTCACCGACTTACCCGGGCCGGAGCGGCCGTCGACGATGCCGAGCGTGCCGTCGGGCTCGACCGGAACGTTCATGAACCAGTTGATGTTCGAGACCAGGTCGCGTTTGCCGAGCCCCCATTTCAGCGCCTCGGTGAGGAAGTTCTCCACGCAGGCGTGCTGATGGCGGGTGTGGTGGCCGTAGCGCAGCGTATTGGATTCCTGTGAGCAGGCGCCGGCGATGGTGTCGTGGTTGCCGACGTCGTCGGCGACGACCGTCATCAGCGCCGACCCGGATTCGGTGCGCAGCACGCTGCCCGTGGTCAGGAAGATGTTGCGCTGGGCGGCGACGGTGGCTTGGGCGCTGTAGCGGTCGGTGTGATCGGCGGCCGAGTACAGCAGGCAGTCCACGGCCTGATTGCCGTGCAGGTCGACGATCTGCCACTGCTCACCGGCCCGCACCACCGCCGACCAGGGTGCACAGGCGGCTACGGTCTCGTCCAGGACGACGGTGCGCTCGGTAACGGTGGTCATGCGATCGCCTCCAGCTGGTGTGCGGCCCGCCAGGCCTGTTCGGTGTTGTCCACGGCGCGTCGGTATTCCGGCTCGCTGTCGTCCGCGGTGTTCGGTGGTTCCCCCGTCTGCCACGCGACGACGTCGAGCGCCGTCGCCGGCCGGTCGTCGAGCGGATGGGTGCCGTTGGCGACCAGCACCGTCAGCGGCAGATGGATGAGCAGCTCGACCGAGTGCCCGGGCCCGGCGCTGCCCGTGGCGCCCAGCCCGCCGTCGGGACCGACCCGGACCCCACGGAACAGCGCGATCGTGGGACCGATATCGCGCGGGGTGAGGCCGTGTTTGGCCCCGGCGACCCGCAGCGCGGTCCGCACCGGCGCGGTGGGACCGCACAGGGTGTCGTGCCGGCCGCCGGTGTCGGCGACGATGGTGGCCAGGACCCGGCCCTGGTCCGAGAGCAGCGGATGGCCGGGCCCGAGATAGGCCTGCCACGGCACCTTGACGGTGTCGGCGACGTTCAGGCGTTCCCACGGCGCATCGGCCCGGAGCAGCAGGAGATGGGCGCCGGCCGCGCCCTCGGGATCGGTGAACCGGATTCTGGTGCCCCGGGCGAGGACGGCGGTCGTGTACCCGGTGCCCGGAACCCGTTGCGCGAAAGTGATTCTCGACGCGTCGATGCCGGCGGGCAGATCCGGCCCGGCGACGGCCGCACCGGCGGCTTGGGCGCGGGCATGGTCGCGGGCGCCCGTCGGGGAGGCGGTGTCGGACATGAGGACTCCTCGGATGCGAATGTGTTCGGATTCCGGATCAGGCGGGTTGCGGCGCCGGCTGCGCCGCGGGCGCGGCGGCCGGTGTGACCAGCCGGTGGACGAGGGCGCCCACGACAATCGTCAGGAGCAGGAAAAGCGGTGCGGCCCAGAGCATCCACCAGCCACCGCCCGCCGGGGTGTAGACCTCCGCGCGCGGCCAGGCCAGGTTCACCGCCATCGCGATGCCCCAGACCACGGCCAGCAGATTCACCACGACGCCGTAGCGGCCGAGGGTGAACAAACCCGGTTCCGCGGCCGGCCAACCGCGCAGCCGCCGAATCAGCAGGGGCACGGTGACCAGCAGATAGGCGACGTAGAGCGTCACGATGCAGACACTCGCGAGGGTGGCGAACACCGCGGCGTTGCCCAGATTCAGCACCAGCAGGGCCACCGCGAGGACACCGATCACCACCGCCGGCAGTACCGGCGTGCCGAACCGGGGGTGGACCGCGGCGAGGCGCGCGGCGAACGGCAGGCGGCCGTCGCGGGCCATGGAGAAGATCAGGCGCGAGCCCGCGGTCTGAATGGCCAAGGTGCACACCGTGATCGCCACGGCCACACAGCACAGCAGCACGGTGCCCGCGGGGCTGTCGAGTTTCGCGGTGATCACGTAGGCCAGGCCCTCGGCCGCGAGCCGGCCGTCGCTCACACTCGGCGCGGCCATCAGCGCGCCGAGCAGCAGCAGGCCGCCGCCGAGTGCCGAGGCCGACAGCGCCAGCAGGATGGTGCGCGGGGCGACCCGGCGCGGGTTCTTCGTTTCCTCGGAAAGCTCTCCGGCGGAATCGAATCCGACCATCACGTAGGCGGCCATCAATCCGGAGACCAGAAACGCGGCCCAGTACGGACCGGGGGCGGCCTCGTCGGTGCGCAGCACGATGTCGGCGCCGCGCTCGGTGTGGGTGAAGAAGAGCGCGATGACCGCCAGCACGCCGACGATTTCGACGGTGACGCCGATCGAATTGATCCGGGCCATCAGATCGATGCCCACCACGTTGATCACCGTGGTGACCACCAGCAGCACACTGCCCAGCAGGACGGCGTTGGTGGCGCCGTCGGTCGAGGTGAGGGCGGTGTCGGTGCCCACGAGCTGGAATCCGCTCCAGATCGAGGGCAGAACCACCTGCAGCGCGATGGCGGCGGCCGCGGCGGTGACGATCTGGGCGATGATCATCATCCAGCCCGCGAACCAGCCCACCAGCTCGCCGGCCAACCGCCGCGACCACTGGTAGATGCAGCCCGAGATCGGGTAGCGCGCGGCGAGTTCGGCGAAATTGAGGGCGACCAGGAACTGTCCGGCGAAGACGATCGGCCAGGTCCAGAAGAAGGCCCCGCCACCGAATCCGTAACCGAATCCGAAGAATTGGAAGATGGTGGTGAGGATGGAGACGAAGGAGAATCCGGCGGCGAACGAGGCGTAGCGGCCGAGCTTGCGATGCAGCACCGGCTGGTACCCGAAGCGTTCGAGGTCGGCGTTGTCGCCGGGCGCGGCGTGCGGAGGTGGATCGAGGGTGATGGCCATGGGCGG
>NZ_BAGM01000027.1 GCF_000308855.1 Nocardia veterana NBRC 100344
ATGGTGCGAGCTCGTCGGCGTTGTCGAGCGGTGCTTGTCAGCAGCGGTCTGTCCGGACCCTGGGCGGGGGCGACAGTGACCTCGCCGAGATCGGGCTCGGACCGTATCGCCGATCTCCGGCGATCGCAGTACGCGGTCGCCGCAATTTCGCGCGGCGCCGACGACGGCGATGACGTACGTTAGGTCGCGCGGTGAAATCACGTCAATAGTTGCCCCTGCGCTGATCGCAATTCCGGCAGATCCGAGATTTAACCTGAGCGCTGTTTACTTCTCACGCCTGGAAAGCGATACTGTCCGGTTGGCCGAGTTTCGCCGGTATTGCCACGTGTCCGCCGTTCTCGGTGTTTCCCCAGTTCGGCAGGTATTTAGCGGAAGAAATGACATGTCCACCTTGCCAACGCTGGGAGGTGTGATATGTGATGTGCCACACTTGCGCGGTTCGCCCGAAGAAGGCCGGATGGCCGAGCCTGGGCGCCCAGGTTAATAATCCGAAAATCATACGAATTTCGGTTCTGCGCGCTGTGGGTTAGCTCGCTGCAGTTTTACGCGATGGAAACATCCCGGCATCTTTTTTCGCTGAGAAATAGCCCGCGTGCTATTAGTGCGTGAGCCCCGTCCGGATAAGGTGCGCTGGTGTTGGATTCGTCGCTACGGGCCGATCGGTTGCTGGACTCCGATCGCGCCGTGCTGATCGATGCCGCCTTCGGCCGCCGCCCGGGAATCGAGCTCACCGAGCTGCCGGCCGGCGCGGACCCCGTCGAATCCTGGTTGCGCGCGGTGGTTCTCGGTGGTCAAGGGTGGTACGCGGCCGCACGGGCGGAGCTGCTGCGGACCGCGCGCCGCAACCGCGATCCGGTCCTCGGCTCGCTATTGGTCTCGACCGAGGCGTCCCTGCTGCGGCAACTGGGCTGGCATGCCCGCGCCGCGGACCTGGACGGCCGGGCATTGGCGCAGGTCGCGGCCCTGCCGAGGGGGCATCGCGCACATCCGCTGCGAACAGCGGCGATCTGTGACGCACTCACCGGTCTGGCCGCCGATGCGCTGGGGACCGGCCGGCCGGCCGTCTCCGCGCGGTTGCTGTCGCGCTGCCACGCCGAGTTGGACGGCTCGTCCGGCACCGCGCGGGCGCTGGTGCGCTGGCATTGGGTCAGCGCCGAAACCGCACTGGCCGCACCGGATGCGCAGCTGGTCACCGCTCCGGCGTCGGTCCACGCCGAAGCGGCGCTGGCGGCGGCCGAGGCGATGGGATCGGTTCGGCATCAGGTGAAGTCGCGCTTGCTCGGGGCCGCCGCGGCTGCCGCCGCGGGCGATATCGATCGCTCGCGCGCGCTGGCCGAACTGGTCGATACGCAGTGCCGCACCCATGGTTTGCTTCCGCTGCGGTGGGCCGCGGCGATGTTGCGGACGGGCGTCGAGGCGGCCGCGGCGGCGCAGCGGGCCGCGGTCGAGGCGGCCGAGTGCGCACGCATCCTGGCTGGTCGTGGTGGGTGGTTGCGGGGGTCGACCGAGTTCGGGTGAGCAGTGATCCCCCATGTTGTCCGACTCACATTGCCGAGCCGCTATTGTTGGTTTCGTTCCACCGACCGGTGGAAGCACCGGTCGAATCCGGCCGTGCCACTTGTAACGCCAGGAATATCTCTGACGATGACGCACTCGGGCGAGGAGTTGGACGCCGCCGTAGCTGCTGCAGCTCAAGGCGACCGTTCGGCTTTAGCCCAGGTACTGGAAATCATCCGCCCGCTGGTAGTGCGCTATTGCCGTGCGCGGATCGGCTCTGCGGAGCGTGGGCAGCTCTCCGCGGACGACGTGGCGCAGGAGGTCTGCTTGGCCGTGATGACCGCCCTGCCGCGTTATCAGGACCAGGGGCGGCCGTTCATGGCTTTCGTGTACGGAATCGCTTCGCACAAGGTTGCCGATGCCCATCGCAACGCCGCCCGTAACAAGGCGGACGCGATGGCCGAAGTACCAGATGTCATATCCACCGACCAGGGGCCGGAACAGCGCGCTCTCGAGTCGGAAACGAGTCGGCAGATGAACAGTCTGCTGGCCACGCTTCCGGAAAAGCATCGAGAGATCCTGATCCTCCGCTTGGTCATGGGTTTGTCAGCAGAAGAAACTGCTGTCGCCGTGGGCAGTACGGCGGGAGCTATACGAGTCGCTCAGCACTGAGCGCTCGCGAAACTGAAGTCACAAGTGGCGAGGGCAGGTGAAATGTATGGCTAGGGATGGCGAGCGCGGTCGGGGCGACTGGAAGGCGCGGCTTGGATCGCCGAACAGCGGTCCCTATGCCGAGGCATCCGGAGAGTCCGGTGATACCGGACCCGTCGATATCGCCGCGGTACGCCGCGACGACGCGCTGATCGACGCCATCGCCGGCGACGGTCCCGTCGCGACCGACAGTGCCGAGGAGTACCAGCTCGCGAGCCTGCTCGCGAATTGGCGAGCCGATATCGTCGAGGCTCCGATGCCGGCCGGACCCGATCTCGACACCGTCGTAGCGGCGGTCAATCAGGAGATCGGCGCCCGGGAGGCGAGAGTCAACGCGCACCGGCGCGGCAGGTTGCGATTGGTACGTCCGCTGATGGGCGCCGCGGCCGCGGTCGCGGTGATCGCGGGCGGCACCACGGCATTTTCCTACGGGGCGCAGCCGGGCGATCCGTTGTGGCGGGTGAAGGAGGTCGTGTTCAGCCAGCAGGCGCAGACCACGATCGCCCAGCGCGCCGACGACGACTTGGCCAAGGCGCAGACGCTGATCGACCAGGGGCATCCGGAACAGGCCAAGGCACTGCTGGAGAGCGCGTCGACCAATACCACCCAGGTCGACGACCATGCTCGCAAGCAGGATCTGCAGACGCGCTGGCAGCATCTGCTCGATCAGCTGCGGACCGCCGCACCGGATGTGGCCGCCGCACTCGAGTCGCTCGAACCGAAGCCGAGCGGGACGCCGACCACCCCGCCGGTGGTGGCGCCGACGACACCGGGACGTTCGGCGAATCCGGGGCAGCAGGAGAGCACCGGGACCAAGCCGACCACACCGGGGCCGGAGATCATGCGTAGCCAGACGGCACCGAATACCGGCGCCAACGGCTCCGGACCGGGGACTCCCGGTACCGAACCCGGTGGGACGAAGCCGCCGACGCAGCAGCAACCGCCGGTCACCGTCGAGCCGCCGACCTACGAACCACCGACGCAGCAGCAGCCGCCCACCAACGAGCAACCGCCCACCCAGCAGCTGCCGACGAATCAGCCCACCGCCTCCCCGCCGACCACCATCGGCGGGGGGCCGGTGGTTCCGCCGACTCAGCCGACCGTCGCCCCGGTCCATCCGTCGGTGCCGACGGTGCCGACCGTGGTCGTGCCGCCGGCCGGTGCGGGAACGTTGCCGGGCGGAATCAAGTAGACGAAATATCCGATGCGGGAACCGATCGCCGATTTCGGCGGTCGGCTTCGTCGTCTTCGGAGCGCTTTCGCCGGAATGCGGGGACTTCTCGCGCGCAGCGGCGGATAGGCGCCGCCCGCAGCAAAACTCACCGGGAAACGTCACCAGGAGAGTTCGTTCGGGGAAAAATTCACACGCGTCAGCCGCGTGCCGACGTGCTAGCTGGCACGGCCGGGGCCGGCGGTCCTCAGGCGTCGAATCCGTCGAATCCGTCGCCGTGCAACGCCTCGTTCATCGAGGCGTCCGCATATCCGCGGCAGTAGTCCCACGTGACGTAGGCCTCCGGCGTCGGATCATAGGCCGGTTCGTGCGGGCGGACCGTGCCGTCGACCAGCAGTTGCAGCAGGTTGGCGCGCAGCATGTCCCAATCGTGGTAGTGGTCCTGCCGGCAATCCTCGCAGCTCACCACGAGACCGCGGATGCCCCGATGGGACAGCAGCGCCTCGTAGACCGCGAGATCGGCGAGATCCTCTTCGACCGCTAGGCGCTCATGGGGGTCCAGCGGCTCCCCAGGCTCAATGGCATCGAGCGCGGCCGACGGGTCGGAGGGGTCTCCGGCGAACGGGTCCGGCGGCAGGCCAGGTGGTAGATGGTCACGCACAATCCCACGGTACGCAGAACCACCCCCTCCGCGCCAGCGCTGAAGGTATTTTGACACGCTTGTTGCGGCGTTTCGAGGGTTCCGGCCGTTCGTCCGGACGCCCCCGTTCCCGCGGACCGCGGCTGTGTCGGAGGCGACGCGGTCGGCCCGGCAGGCGGCCGATACCATGGATACACAGGCGCCGGGTAGCACACTTCGGCTCCACCATCCCATCAGTTGTTCTCGATTCGGTACCGAGGTTCCGGGATTCCGGGCCGATGTGCCGTTTCGGTGCTTTCGAGGTCCAGGAGGGGTCGATCAGATGAGTAGTCCCGTGATGGGCGAACAAGCCGTCCGCCCGCATACGGGGGGTGACGATCCGAACAAGATCGCCATGCTCGGGCTCACGTTCGACGACGTGCTGCTGCTGCCGGCCGCCTCCGATCTGATCCCCAGTTCGGTCGAGACCTCGAGCCGGCTGACTCGTGAGATCACGCTGCGCACGCCGCTGGTGAGTTCCGCGATGGACACCGTCACCGAGGCGCGGATGGCGATCGCGATGGCTCGCGCCGGCGGTATGGGCGTACTGCACCGCAATCTGTCCGCCGCCGACCAGGCCGCGCAGGTGGAGACGGTGAAGCGGTCCGAGGCCGGTATGGTCACCGATCCGGTGACCTGTCGCCCCACCGACACCCTGGCCGAGGTCGACGCGATGTGCGCCCGGTTCCGGATCTCCGGCCTGCCCGTGGTGGACGAGACCGGTGCGCTGGTCGGCATCATCACCAACCGGGATATGCGGTTCGAGGTCGATCAGAACCGCCGCGTCGCCGACGTGATGACGAAGGCGCCGCTGATCACCGCGCAGGAAGGCGTCACCGCCGAGGCCGCGCTGGGCCTGCTGCGCCGGCACAAGATCGAGAAGCTGCCGATCGTCGACGGTAACGGCCGGTTGCGCGGACTGATCACCGTCAAGGACTTCGTCAAGACCGATCAGTACCCGAACGCGACCAAGGACCGGGACGGCCGGCTGCTGGTGGGCGCCGCGGTGGGTGTCGGTGAGGACTCCTGGTCGCGCGCGATGAGCCTGGCCGACGCCGGGGTCGACGTTCTGGTCGTCGACACCGCGCACGGCCACCAGGCCCAGGTGCTGCAGATGGTGGCGAAGGTCAAGAACGAGGTCGGCGACCGGATCCAGGTCGTCGGCGGCAATGTCGCCACCCGCGCGGGTGCGGCCGCCCTGGTCGAGGCCGGCGCCGACGCGGTGAAGGTGGGCGTGGGCCCGGGTTCGATCTGTACCACCCGCGTGGTGGCCGGGGTCGGTGCGCCGCAGATCACCGCGATCCTCGAGGCGGTGGCCGCGTGCCGGGCCGCCGATGTGCCGGTGATCGCCGACGGCGGCATCCAGTTCTCCGGCGATATCGCCAAGGCCATCGCGGCGGGCGCGTCGACCGTCATGCTCGGCTCGCTGCTGGCCGGTACCGCGGAATCGCCCGGCGATCTGATCCTGGTCAACGGCAAGCAGTTCAAGAGCTACCGCGGCATGGGCTCCCTGGGCGCCATGCAGGGCCGCGGCCAGGCCAAGTCCTACTCCAAGGACCGCTACTTCCAGGACGACGTGCTCGCCGAGGACAAGCTGGTGCCCGAGGGCATCGAGGGCCGGGTCGCGTTCCGCGGCCCGGTCAACCAGGTCATCCATCAGCTGGTGGGTGGTCTGCGCGCGGCCATGGGCTACACGGGCTCGCAGTCGATCGCCGATCTGCAGCAGGCTCAGTTCGTGCAGATCACCGCGGCGGGCCTCAAAGAGAGCCACCCGCACGACATCACCATGACCGTCGAGGCCCCGAACTACACCGGCCGGGGCAAGTAGCGGCCGGAACCGGCTGCGCCGCACGACGTCTCGGACTCCCACCGGAGGCCGCGGGAATCGAGTGCGGCCGGTTCGCTCGCGACGGTCGGTTCCCGGCCGACCGTCGCCCACCGCGCGACTGGGAAATCCGAGGGTCGAGACGGACCTGTGTCCCCGGTCCAAGGTCGGGCGGACGTGTGCCGACAGTCCGGCGCGACCGGCCCCGGGCGTATGGCGTACGCCGGGAGCTGGGAGGATGGACGCCGGGTCGGCGTCCGATCGCCGCGGTCACGTGCGGCCGGACGCGGCAGCGTCCACGCGTGGCAGAAGCCGCCGCGGGCCGAACAGTGTCGTGGCCGAACACAGTGTCGTGGCAGAACTACTAAGGAGAGACATCAGTGCGGGACATGGTCGAGATCGGGATGGGTCGGACCGCCCGGCGTACCTATGAACTGGACGACGTCGATATCGTCCCGTCGCGTCGTACCCGGTCGTCGAAGCAGGTGTCGCTGGCCTGGCAGCTGGACGCCTACCGCTTCGACATCCCCGTGGTCGCACATCCGACCGATGCGCTGGTGTCGCCGGAGTTCGCCATCGAGCTGGGCCGTCTGGGCGGTCTGGGCGTCATCAACGGCGAGGGGCTGTGGGCGCGGCACGCGGATGTGAGCGCCCGGATCGAGCAGCTGGTCGAGGTGGCCGAGCACAAGGGCCCGGAGGCGGCGGTCGAACTGCTGCAGCAGCTGCATGCCGCCCCGATGCAGCCCGATCTGCTGGCCGCGGCGGTTGCTCAGGTGCGGGCCGCCGGTGTGACCGTCGCGGTGCGGGTCAGCCCGCAGAATGCGCGAGCGCTGACGCCGAGCCTGGTGCAGGCCGGGATCGACCTGCTGGTGGTGCACGGCACCATCATCTCCGCCGAGCACGTCGGCACCAATGGCGTGAGCGCCGAGGATGCCGGGTCGTCGGTGGAACCGCTGAATCTCAAGACGTTCATCGCCGAACTCGATGTACCGGTCGTCGCGGGCGGGGTGAGCGATCACCGCACCGCGCTGCATCTGATGCGTACCGGCGCCGCCGGCGTCATCGTCGGCTACGGGTCGATGGCCGGCGCCACCACCACGGGCGAGGTGCTCGGCATCGGAGTGCCGATGGCGACCGCCATCGCCGACGCCGCCGCCGCGCGCCGCGATTATCTGGACGAGACCGGCGGCCGCTACGTCCACGTGATCGCCGACGGCGACATCGTCTCCTCCGGCCAGCTGGCCAAGGCTATCGCGTGCGGCGCCGATGCCGCGATGCTGGGGGTGCCGCTGGCACTGGCCCAGCAGGCGCCCGGGCGCGGCTGGTACTGGCCCTCCGCGGCCGCTCACCCCTCGGTACCGCGTGGTGCGTTGTTGCAGTTCGCGGAGCCGGACGAGCAGCCGCCGCTGGAGAAGGTGCTCTACGGTCCGTCCAGCGATCCGTGGGGTTCGGTGAATCTCGTTGGCGGCCTGCGCCGTTCGATGGCCAAGGCCGGATACTGCGATCTGAAGGAATTCCAGAAGGTCGGCCTCAGCGTGCGCGCCTGATCCGGATCAGTTGATCCGGGTCAGCACCTCCCCGCGCAGGAACTCGCGGATCACCGCGTTGACCTGCGCGGGGTGTGTCATATTGACCGCCTGACGGGCACCCTCCACCTCGAAGAAGCGCGAGTTCACCAGGCGCCGAGCCATTTCCAACGCATGCGCCCGGGGAATGCCCGCCCGGGATGGATGGATCACCAGTGCGGGACAGGTGATTTCGCACAGGCGGTCCAGGATCGAGTCGCGGGTCAGCAGACAGCCGGCGGCGACCTCCAGTTCCTGTGGATCACGCGCCAGCCAGCGTTCGGTCCATACCGCTCGATACCAGGCGTCGTCGCCGATCAGCCAGCGCGCCAGATGTTCCGCCAGCGCGTGCCGGATCTTGGGTTCCCACCAGCGGTCCAGGAAATGCCGTGAGGTCGCGAGCTCTTGCGGCGTCGGCGGATGTGCCTCGGTGGAGATCAGGATCAGGGCGGCCACCCGTTCGGGGGCGAGCAGGGCGGTCCGCATGGCGCTGAATCCGCCCTGGGAGGTGCCGCCCACCACGGCCCGTTCGACGCCGAGTTGATCCAGCACGGTGAGCGCGTCGCGCGCGGCGGTCCAGTAGGTGAAGGGCAGACCTTCGTCGCGGGTGCGGCCGTGCCCGCGGGCATCCCAGGTGACGACGCGAAATTCCGGCGCGAGTGCGGCCGCCTGCGAGGCGAACATGGTTCTGTCCATGAAGAATTCGTGCCCGAGCAACACCACCGGACCACGGCCGCCGGTGTCCTCGTAATGGATCTCGGCATCGATCGCGCGGGCGAATGGCACGAGCACGAGGATAGCGGTCGCCGCGATCCGCTGCTCCGCCTTCGCTCCTGGCGAAGCGAGAGACCCGTGCGTTCCGGATGTCGTACGAACGCTCGCACAATCCGGACGCCGGTGACTATCGGCAGAATCGGAACATATTGCAGGATAGTCGTTTTCGCTCACCGCCGACGGAGGCGGTGTAAACCGGCAGGCCTGGCACGGTGGTTTCGCCTGTGCGGCACGTGGTGCGGTCGCCGGCTGAACGGGTCGTGCCGGACCTCCCGCCACGGGTGGTATTTCGAGTGACAGTGGGAGCGCCGAACGGGGGCCGCCGTCGGATCGAGTCTGCGATAGCTGTGGTAGCTGACATAGCCGTCCTCCCCGCGATGCTCGGCGGTTCCGGATCGGCTCACTCGTCGGCGCTGCTCGAGGGCGTCTCAGTGGTATCGATCACCGTGCGCGACCGCGAGCTCGCCCGCCCACGAGGTGCGCGAATGCGCTCACTAAACTGTGTGAGTGGCAGAAACCCAGCGACCAGTTCTCGTCGTCGACTTCGGGGCGCAGTACGCGCAGTTGATCGCGCGGCGCGTGCGCGAATCCAGTGTCTACTCCGAGGTGGTACCGCATACCGCGACCGTGGAGGAGATCGCCGAGCGACAGCCGCTCGCGGTGATCCTGTCCGGCGGTCCGGCCAGCGTGTACGCCGAGGGTGCGCCGCAGCTCGATCCGCGGCTGTTCGATCTCGATATCCCGGTCTTCGGCATCTGCTACGGCTTCCAGGCGATGGCGCAGGCTCTCGGCGGTACCGTCGCGCACACCGGGACGCGTGAATACGGCCGCACCGAGCTGAATATCGACGGCGGTGTGCTGCACGGCGGCCTGCCCACCGTGCAACCGGTGTGGATGAGCCACGGCGACGCGGTCACCGATGCCCCGGAGGGCTTCGAGGTGACCGGGACGACGGCGGGCGCGCCGGTGGCGGCGTTCGAGAATCGGGCGCGGCGGCTGGCCGGGGTGCAGTACCACCCGGAGGTGCTGCATTCGCCGCACGGTCAGCAGGTGTTGAGCCGTTTCCTGCACGAGCTGGCCGGCATTCCGGCCGCCTGGACTCCGGCGAACATCGCCGATGCGCTGGTCGAGCAGGTGCGCGAGCAGATCGGGGACGGGCATGCGATCTGCGGTCTGTCCGGTGGTGTCGATTCCGCGGTGGCCGCGGCCCTGGTGCAGCGGGCCATCGGTGACCGGCTGACCTGTGTTTTCGTCGATCACGGCCTGCTGCGGGCCGGGGAGCGGGAGCAGGTTCAGCGCGATTTCGTGGCGGCGACCGGGGCGAAGCTGGTGACCGTCGATGCGGTGGACAAATTCCTCGGTGAGCTGAAGGGCGTCACCGATCCGGAGGAGAAGCGCAAGATCATCGGACGAGAGTTCATCCGCTCGTTCGAGGACGCGGTTGCCGAGGTCGTGAAGTCGACCGGCGCCGAGAGCGCCGACACCGATGGACAGGGGCCCGCGGTCGAATATCTGGTGCAGGGCACCTTGTATCCGGATGTGGTGGAGTCCGGCGGCGGCGCCGGCACCGCGAACATCAAGAGCCATCACAATGTCGGCGGCCTGCCCGAGGACCTGGAGTTCGAACTGGTCGAACCGCTGCGCCTGCTGTTCAAGGACGAGGTGCGTGCGGTCGGTCGTGAGGTCGGGCTGCCCGAGGAAATCGTTGCGCGCCAGCCGTTCCCGGGCCCGGGCCTGGCGATCCGGATCATCGGTGAGGTGACTCCGGACCGGCTGGAAACGCTGCGGCAGGCCGACGCCATCGCGCGCGAGGAGTTGACCGCGGCCGGCTTGGACGCGCAGATCTGGCAGTGCCCGGTGGTGTTGCTGGCCGATGTGCGCAGTGTCGGGGTGCAGGGCGACGGCCGGACCTACGGCCATCCGATCGTGTTGCGGCCGGTGTCGAGTGAGGATGCGATGACCGCGGACTGGACGCGGTTGCCGTACGAGGTGCTGGAGCGCATCTCGACCCGCATCACCAACGAGGTGGCCGAGGTCAACCGCGTCGTGCTGGATGTGACGAGCAAGCCGCCGGGCACTATCGAATGGGAATGAGCGGTCGTCTCGGGTGACGGCATGCGAGGGGCCTTCCGGCATCGGCCGGAAGGCCCCTCGTCGCTGTGCGGACTGTTCTCCTCGCGATTCGCTATTTCCGCCGTCGCGGTGAAATCACCAGCCCGAGGCCGACGACCACCGCGACGCCCACCACGATCCAGCCCACCGGTACGGCACTGTGGAACGGCCAGGACGTCGGGCCGATGAAGGCCCAGACACTGACCAGCACGGCCAGGATGCCGGCGAGCAGCAGTGAGAACGACGGTCCCCGCCGACTGTCGGTCCGAGTGTCGGCCGTTTCGTTGTCAGCCACGTTTCACCTCCGCGTTTCCGGCGTGGACATCGACGTCGAGAGTGAGGATCGGCCCGTCGGCCGGCCCGGTGGGGCCCTGTGGGCAGGTCACCTCGCCCATGCTGGCGTTGCAGGTGGCGTGCAGTCGCATCGAGTCGGGCACCAGCACCCGGAAATCACCCATCTGCACGTTCACGTGGACGGTGCGATTCTCGGTGAGGGGCAGTTGGCGCAGGTCGAGCGTGCCCGAACCCATGGTGATCTTGTATTCGGACGCCAGTTCGGTGGCCGAGGCCGGGGTCCAGACGTGATCACCCATCGCGCCGCGATCGAATTCGACCGGACCGACCAGCGACGCCAGGATCACGAATCCGGCCAGCGGTGCCAGCACCACCAGCAGGCCGTATCCGCGCCGGGCGAAGGCGCCGACGATCAGCCCCAAGCCGACCACCGCCAAGGCCACCGCGGCGATCCGGGCGGGGGCCATCCAGTCCGCGCCCGCGGCGGCCACCGCACCGGCGGCCGCGGCGGCGAGGACGGTCAACCCGATCACCACCGGGGTCAGCCGGGACCGTGGGCGCGGTGCGGGGGCGACCGCGACCGGGCGTTGCGGGGCCGGGGCGGGCAGATCCCAGGCCATCGGCGCCACGCCGAGCGGATCCCTGCCGGCGGGTGTGGGGCCGAAGTGCGTGGGGTCCGGGATCGGGCGGATACCGCTGGGTCGCGGACTCGGCGGCGGTGTCGGTGCCGGGCGGGCGGATCCGCCGGGACCGGAGGTGTCGTCCGGACCGGACTCGTCCTCGGACGAGGAGCCGGCCGCGGCGTCGGGGGCCGCCGATTCCGCGTCGATGGTGAGCGGCCTGGTCATTGCCACGGTGGGACGCTCGTCCGCTGGTGGGTCACCGGCCGGGCGATCCTCGTCCGCGGACCGTACGTTCGCGTCGGTGCTGGCCGAGATCGGCTCGGTCTTCGTGATACCGGGCTCGGCGGCAACCACGTCCGTCGACGCGTCGCCGGACGCCGGAGTGTCGTCGCCCGGGTTGCGCGGGATTTCGGCCGTATCACCTTTCTGCGCAGCGATTTCCGAGTCCGCCGGTGGTGTGTCCGGAACCACTTCGGCCGCTGCCGGCACGGTCGTCGTCGCACCCGTTCCACGGTCGTTCGATTCGGGAGCCGTGGCATATGGAAAACTCTGTGCCGCAGGGCGGTTCGGATCCGGCTCGTAGTGGTCGGGAAGTTTGGTGAACGGCCCGTACGGACTGCCGGACCACGGTTGGCCTGCGCCCCACGGCGATCCGCCGGGGAAACTCGCTCCCGGATATCCGGTGGCCGCGATACCGCTCTCCGCTGTGAACGGATACGAACCGTCGGTCGGCGGCTCGGGCTGGCGCATGTACAGCAGCCACCAGCCGGCGATCAGCAACGCGAAACTGATCACCCCGGACCCGCCGAGGCCCACGCCCACGGGCCCCATGGTGGTCACCGCGATGGCCAGGGCGACGATCAGGACGATGGTCTTGGTGGACGATTGAGAACTGCGGCCCCGGTTGAGCAGCCCCTCGGCCGGGGATACCGGATCACCCGCCGGAGGCAGCAGCAACCAGGCCGCCAGATACAACACGATGCCCGCACCACCGAAGATCGTCGACACCACGAACGCGACCCGGATCAGGACCGGGTCGACGCCGTAGCGACGGCCGAATCCGGACGCCACCCCGGCGACCGGACTCTGGCCCGGCAGCCGCATCGGACGCGTCCGCCACAGGTGGTGGAGCTGTTCGCTGAATCCGGTCCGGCTCGTGCCGCCGGCCCCGCCGCTCGCTGTGGTCATAGCTCAATGGTGGCCGTGGGCAGCATCGGATGACATCGGGGTTCACCCTGAAAACGAACCTGAATATCGGATCGGCAGGTCGGAGCGCTGTCGGATCGGTGCGGCGCCGCCGATGCGGTGGACGCTCGATGCGGAAACCTCGATCGCCGCCCGTCCGGATGTTCGGCGGCCCGGCGCCGGCTCCGCACCCCGAGATCGGGAATCCGGGTATTTCCCGATGGTCCGCTGTCGGTACGGCGTGCCAGTATCGAGACATGTACCCCTCCATGCCCGCATTCGACGCGCGTTCGGGGTTCGACGGCCGGGTGGGTCTCGACCCGCGCGCCGGTTTCGACGGTCTGGGCCCGGACGGCCGCGGTCTCGACCCGGCCCTGGCGCTCCCGCGGTTGCTGCGCCGGTCCGGTGGCCGGGTGGTCGGTGGTGTCGCGGGCGGGGTGGCCGACCACCTCGGGGTGGACGTCTTCAAGGTGCGGATGGCGTTCGTTCTGCTGTCGGCACTGATGGGTGCGGGCATCGTGGCCTACGGGCTGCTCTGGATCTTCACCCCCTCCGGCGCCGACGGGCCGCCGCCGACCGCCTCGGAGCGGCGGCAGGCGGTCGGGCTGGTCCTGCTCGGGCTGGCGCTGTCGGTGTCGATGGCATGGCTGTTCAACGGGACCGCCGCGCGCGTGGTGGCGCCGATCATCGTGGTCGCCGTGGGCGCGGCGCTGGTGTGGCGCGAATTCGATTCCGACGGGCCGCGTTCCATTCTCGGCCTGCCCGCGCGGCCGAGCGTTCTCACCTGGGCGCGCATCCTCGCCGGGGCGACCTTGATCGTGGTCGGCCTGGGTGTGGTGGTCCTGGCCCGGATCGATCTGAGTTCCCTGGGTTCGGCCTTGATCGCGGTCGCGGTCACGCTGATCGGGGTGGGTCTGCTGACCGTGCCGCTGTGGTTGCGCATGATGCGTGCCCTCAACGCCGAGCGCGCGGCCCGCATCCGCAACGAGGAACGCGAGGAGATCGCCTCGCACCTGCACGATTCGGTGCTGCAGACGCTGGCGCTGATCCAGCGGCAGGCCGACGATCCGCAGGAGGTCGCCCGGCTGGCCCGCAGTCAGGAGCGGGAACTGCGGAAGTGGTTGTTCGAGGATTCGATGCCGGCCCAGTCCAGCCTGGCCGCCGCGCTGCGCACCATCGCCGGTGAGGTGGAGGATCAGCACGGGGTGCAGGTCACTCCGGTGACCGTGGGCGATGTCTCGATGGACCCCGGCGATACCGGGTTCGGTCTGCCGCGCGAACATTTCACCGCGCTGCTCGGTGCGACCCGCGAGGCGCTGGTCAACGCGGCCAAACACGCCGGGGTCCCCACGATCGACGTCTTCGCCGAGGTGGAGCCGCATCAGGTGAGCATCTTCGTGCGCGACCGCGGCTCCGGTTTCGATCCCGCCGCGGTGCCCGCCGACCGGCAGGGGCTGGCGAAATCCATCCACGCCCGCATCGAACGCCGCGGCGGAACGGTCGAAGTGCAGACCGCGCCCGGCCGCGGCACCGAGGTGCGAATCATACTGCCGCGCAAGGACTCCGAAGTGCAAGAGGAGTTCTCGGGTACCGCCGCTGAAAGCCCTGCCGACCCAGCCGGTGCCGCCGACGCAGAGACCCTCGACCCGCCGGATACCGAGATGAGTGACCCTGCGGACCAACCGCACGCCGAGGCGTCGCGTCGGCGTTCCGCGCCCCGCTGAGACCGGGCTCGGCATCGGTCGCAGTGGTGGGCGAAATCAATGGGGCGAGGTCGCACTCGTGGAGTCCGGGCTCAGACCGTCCCGTGGGGGTGGGCGAGATCGTAGCCCGCCGAAACCTTCTTGGGGACGACCATGCGCCACGCCTCGACGACGAGTTCCCGTGCCTCGGTCGGGTCCAGGGCTGCGAGGTTGGACTCGATCCAATTGAAGCGCAGGTTCGATGTCGATGGCATCCGGAACTTGTGCGGCTCGCTCGCGACAAGCGCTGCTCGTTCCTCCTTGGGGAACGCGAAGCCCATCACCGTCTCGTCGAGCGAGAACGCCACGTAGACGATCTGCTCGACACGGAATTTCAACCGGCCACGAACATAGACCGGGTAGGAGCGTTCCAACTCGGCCCCCAGCGAGCTGACGTCTTCGACCACCGCCATGGTCGGACTCCTCGGTTATGTGTGCGAATGCCGACCACGCAGTCGAGTTCGGGGTGTGGTGTCGGCCTGGGGCCCGTCTCGCAGCATGGCGGTGTTGATCCTAGGGGGCGCCGGGCGCGGCTCCAGGACTGGGCTGCAATGGATTCACGCGCCCCTGCTCGGGCGCGTAACCGCCGCCGCGCTCATAGGTTTCGCCGGTCGCCATGTCGTGAATATCGGTCATTTCCGCCAGCTCCGGTGGGATCCGGCCGCGCAGATGCCGCATATTCGGCACGATCAACAACTCGATCGCGTGGGTTCGGACGTGATCGAGCAGCGCCTCGGGGACCACGAGACTGGAGGATCTGGTGAGCCCGATGTAGTCGTATCCGAGCCGGGTGGCGACCCGGCCGGCCTGGCGGTTCAGGCCCGTCAGGGTATCGACCAGATCGAGGCACACGTACCCCATTGCGCGAGGCGGGTTCTCATCCTCCATAAACGTCTCCTCGTGAGTGGCGGGTACGAACTTCGGATTCGACCCGGCGCCGGATCGCGGTGACGGTGCGGTCCTTCGGAATCCGCTGCGGCCACAGCACAATCACCGCGTACACGGCGGGCGCGAGTGCGAGGCAAAGAAGGGCGAGCGCGATCACTGTCGGCTCCTCGATGTCGAGTGCGGGTGATTGGGTCGCACCCGCCGCCGGGGACTGCGGCACCCGGCGGCGGGGCGTGATCCGACGGCGTCGCTCGGATCGTCCCGGACCCGGGCTCGGATAATTGAGCGGCACCGATTCACCAGTTGCCAATCGGCGAAATTGTGCCCCTCTTTGGTTACATAGATGCGCAAAGCATCTCGTCGCATCGTTGCCTCCGTTTTCGTTTGTCGGCGCGGTCGATGCGCATGGCCATCGGATCGATGGCGCCGGGGAACACCCTGCACCGCGCCCATGGAGCAAGGAGAACTCACGTCGCCAACACTCGAAAAGGCTTGCAGCATAGGAAAAAACGCGCGCTGTGGGCGCATATTTGCAGGCCGGGCGGGGGTGTGCAGAGGGGGTGTGCGTTTCCAATGACTGCTGGTGTCGGCGCGGGGGCCGTGCAACACTCCCGACATGGGACGTAAGCCCAAACAGCCGAACAGCGCGCTCGAAGAACTGCTGTCGGAAAAGGCGATCAGCCGGAAGGGACTTGCCAAACGGGTCAATGACGCTGGAAGGGCGATCGGCCTCGACCTAGCCTATGACCACACCTCTGTCGGCCGCTGGCTCTCGGGAGAACAACCGAACCCACCGGTGCCGCAGCTCATCGCCCACGTGTTCACCGAACTCCTCGGCCGTCGCATCACCTCTGCGGAATGCGGAATGTCCAGCGACAGCGAACCCGGCGATCTCGGGTTGGAGTTCTCTCTCAGTCTCTCCGAAGCGCTCGGATCCGTTACCACCTTGTGGCGCACAGATATAGAGCAGCGATCGTTCCTACAGGATACGTCGTACGCCGTGCACGTATACCCCGCCGCATCGATGCGATGGTTGACCATGCCGGTCCCCGAGCATCCGGTGTCGGCCGGACGGCGGCGGGTCGGTCGTGGTGATGTCGACGCTGTACGCGCGATGACTGCCGCTTTCCGGGACCTCGACAACCGAGTCGGGGGCGGGCGAGTCCGCCCGACAGTCGTGCACTACCTGCACACCTCGGTCGCTCCTTTGCTGCGCGGCAACTACGCCGAACCTATAGGCCGGCCTCTCTACGCTGCTGCGGCGGAGCTGACAAAACTCGCGGGGTGGGCCGCCTATGACCAGGAAGAGCATGGGCTTGCGCAGCGCTATCTGATCCAAGCACTCCGACTGGCGCGCGGGGCCAATGATGCCGGCCTGGGTGCTGAGATCCTCGCAGCGATGAGCCATCAGGCGACTTACGTCGGTAGGCCAGGTGACGCGGTCGATCTCGCGCGTGCCGCCCAAATGACGGCGCGTAGTGCCGGGCTGGCTGCGCTGGCGGCTGAATGCCACCTGGCTGAAGCACACGGACACGCGGCGCGACGTGACGACAGTGCCTGTGCCGCCTCGCTCAACGCCGCGGAGCGGTCATTCGAGAAGACTGACGCCGACCGCCCAGCCTGGCTGTCCTACTTCGATGGCGCATATATGTCGGCGAAAGTGGCGCATTGCTTCCGTGAACTCGGAGATGATGCGCGCACCGCACACTTCGCCGAGCAATCGCTGAACATGTCGGATAGCTACCAGCGAGGAAAAGCTTTCAACCTTTCCCTTCTCGCGTCTGCTCGTGTGGCGGAAGACCCGTTGGAGGCAGTTCGCGTAGGTCGGGAAGCTGTCTCGATCGCTGTCGGATTGTCCTCCCAGCGCAGCTACTCGTACCTGCGGGACCTGCGGCATCGGCTCTCCCCACACACCGGCCTTGCCGACATTGCGGATTTCCGCCAGGTCGTGAAGGAACTCACTAGTCAACCAAGGTGAGTGCCCGATACACGCCCACCACGGTCGCGGCGCCGACGATTTCACCGCGGTCGATCATCTTCACCGCTTCCTCGAGCGGGAACCACCGCAAGTCCTCCGCTTCGTTCACGTCGGGGACGGTGTCGGTCAATTCGGCGCCGCGTGCCAAATACACCAGTTGCGGTTGGTCGAGAGTGCCGATCGCGGGCTGATAGGTGACCAGGTGCTCCATCGTCTTCGGCCGCCATCCGGTTTCTTCCTCGACCTCACGGGCGGCTGCCGCCGCCACATCCTCGGCTCCGTCGATGTACCCGCCGGGCAGCTCCCACACCCACTGGTCGATGATGAACCGGTGCCGGTACATCAGCAGAACTTCCCGGTTCTCGTTGAGTACCAACGTCATCGCGCATTTCGGCAATCGGGCCACGTACTGGGTGAACTTCACGCCGTCGGGCAGTTCGATGTCGACGGTGGACAGCCGGATGTGGCGGTTCTCGTCGACTACGGTCTCGCCGTGGATTGTCCATTGGGTGCGCGTCACCTTTCGACGGTATCGCGCACGGAACGGCGACGCCCACCGAGCAGCGACAGCCACCGCGTGGGTATCGCGTGCGGTGGATTCCGAAGTCGGTGCCGTCGTTCTCGTGGCCGAGTCGCATCCGAGAGCGTATGACGACCGGATCCGGGCAGGGTGGCAGCCGATGTGGTACCGATGAGGTGGCGCTGCCGTGCCCGACAGCCGGCTCGAGGTGAGGAGAACTGTGACGATCCGGGTTTTTCTGGTCGACGATCACGCCGTGTTCCGGTCCGGGGTGCGGGCGGAATTGAGCCGTGAAGCCGATATGGATGTGGTCGGGGAGGCGGGAACCGTCGCCGAGGCCGTGGCCGGGATCGAATCCTCCCGTCCCGACGTGGTCCTGCTGGATGTGCATATGCCCGACGGCGGTGGGGTCGCGGTGCTGCAGGGGATCGACGACCGGTTGAACGGTTCCGGGCCGCAGGGCGGCGGCGGGCCGGTCTGCCTGGCGCTCAGCGTTTCCGACGCCGCGGAGGACGTGATCGCGGTGATCCGGGCGGGCGCGCGGGGTTACGTCACCAAGACCATCTCGGGTTCCGAACTGGCGGAAGGGATTCGGCGGGTCGCCGGGGGCGATGCGGTGTTCAGTCCGCGGCTGGCGGGCTTCGTCCTGGATTCGTTCACCGGTCGTTCCCCGGCCCCGGAACCACCGCTGGATCCCGAACTGGATTCGCTGACCCCGCGCGAACTCGAGGTGCTGCGCCTGCTGGCCCGCGGCTACACCTACCGCGAAATCGCCGAAACCCTGTTCATCTCGGTGAAGACCGTGGAAACGCATGCGTCGAACGTGCTGCGCAAGACCCAGCAGTCCAATCGGAATGCGTTGACCCGCTGGGCACATCGCCGCCGCATCGACTGAGAACCGCTACATCGCGGCGACGAGGACGACGATCAGGATGAGCAATCCGATCAGCAGTCCGACCGCGATCGCCAGCGGCGCGGCGTTGGGCCCGAATTTGGTGAAGTCGATATCGGTCAGCTTCGACTTGCCCAGTTTAGGTTGCTGCACAGCGGAACTGCCGATCGCGGCCCGCGGCGGGCGGGGCAGCGGCGCGGAATGTGGACTGCGCAATCCGGCCGCGGAGTTGCGGGCCGCCCAGGCGGGAATGGTGCCGTCCTCGGTGCGGATGGGCGCGCCGAGAATGTAAGGCCCGGTGCCGGGACCGAATACGGCGGTGAGGATTTCCTCGCGCGCCTCGGCCATGGTGGGGCGGCGCTGCGGCGCCGGTTCCATCATGTGCAGCAGTACCTCGGTGAGCGGCCCGCTGCGGGTGGGCGGAATGATCTGCGCCATCGCCGCGCGGGTGACGATCACGTCGTTGTCGTCGTCGAAGCCGTACGGCGGATGACCCTCGACCGCGGTGTACAGCGTTGCGCCGAGCGAGAATACGTCGCTGGCGGGCCCGGGCCGGGCGCCGCGCGCCACCTCCGGCGGCAGATAGGACGGCGTGCCGGTGATCACGTCCTCCGGCTCGTCGAAGGCCTCCCCGGCACTGGAGATACCGAAGTCGCTGAGTTTGGCCATCCCCACTTCGGCGCCCCGGTCCGCGACGAGGATATTGCCCGGTTTGATGTCGCGATGCACGATGCCGGCGGCATGGGCGGCGGCGAGCGCGTCGGCGACCTGTGCGCCGATCTGCGCCACCTCGATCGGGCTGAGCGTATCGGCCAGGGCCAGGGCCTTGGCGACGCTGCGGGAGGGCAGGTACTCCATCACCAGCCACGGCTCACCGGCCTCGAGGACCACGTCGTAGACGGCGATGGCGTGCTCGTGCGACAGCTTGGCGGCCACCCGGCCCTCGTGGATGATCCGGTTGCGGACCTCGGTCGCCTCGGCCTCGCTGAGTCCGGCGGTGGTGAGCACCTGTTTGATGGCGACGTCGCGGTTGAGCAACCGGTCGGTGGCGAGCCATACCGCACCCATACCGCCGCCTCCGAGTTTGGACTGCAGGCGGTAACGGCCGGCGACGAGATAGTCGGGGCCGACGATGGGGCGGGCGCGTTCGGTCACGGCGCGAGGATAGCCGAAAACCAGGACGACCGGCCTGCTTCGGATCCGCGTTGGCGGCGGTCACAGCCGGACGGACGGCTCGCCGCTGCTGTCCGGCCGGGCGGGTGACCGAGTTCGTAGCGGCCGGACGATGCGGTGACAGAACGGCGGCAGTGGGGCGGATGTGACGTCTGGGTTCATGTGGCTTGACGCAGACCGATCGGAAGGTTCTACTGGGGGCGGATCGAACGTACATTCGATTAATATCGATAGCTGAATCGGTGCTGGGAATGCTCTCCGGTCGGTGAAGGAACGGTCCGGCGGCCCTCGGTCCGCGAGCTGGATATCGGCGTGCGGTGAGTGTGGGCGCATCGAGCGGTGGAGTCCATTCGCCAGAGGCAGGTGTCGGAGAGATAGGTGGTCGGCGAGGATGGGTTCGGCTGGGGACGCGCGGAGTGCGCAGCTGGCGGAGCTGCGGCGGCGGATGGCCGCGATTCCGGCACGCGGGGTCGAGGTCGTCGAACGCCCGCCTACGGCCGCCGAGCTGCACCGGGAGTTGCTTCCCGTGCCGTCCGCACTGGCCGGACTCCTTCCCGAGGGTGGGGTGCCCAAGGGTGCGGTGGTGGCCTATTCGGGCGCGAGTTCCCTGTTGACCGGACTGCTGGCCGCGGTCACCGGCGCGGGTGGGTACGCCGCGGCGGTCGGGTTGCCGCGGCTCGGATTGCTCGCCGCCGCGGAGATGGGCGCCGATCTCGGGAGGCTGGCCGTGATATCCGAACCGGGGCCCGATCCGGTGGAGGTCGCCGCGGTGTTGCTGGATGGTTTGGATTTGGTGGTGGTCGGCCTGGCCGGGATATCCGTTCCGCCCAGTCGCACTCGGGTTCTGGCCGCGCGCGCCCGCAGCAAAGGCGCCACCCTCGTGGTGACCGGTGGCGCCTGGAGCGGGCCGATGCTGCGAATCGACAGCCGAATCGCCGGGTATTCGGGGCTCGGCCGCGGCCGCGGCCGGCTGCGTTCGATGCGTCTGGACGTCTGCGTGCGCGGCCGGTCGGCACCGGAACGTACCGGCACCCTCGGTCTGCACCCGCGGGACGGCCGCGTCGAATGGTTTGTGCCGGAATCGGATTCGTCGCCGACGGTGGGGGCGGCCCGCGATGTCGCCTCCTGACCGCGGCCGCGGACGCGCGGCCCCGCCCCGGTGGGCGGCGGCTCCTACCTCGATGACGCGAGCCGGAGCGGTGCGCCGGTGAAGCGCCCCGGTTTTCGGGTGCTGGCGGTGTGGTGCCCCGATTGGCCCGCCACCGCGGCGGCGGCCGTGGCCGATCTCTCCCCGCTGCGGCCGGTGGTGGTGCTGCACGCGAATCGGGTGGTGGCCTGTTCGGCGGTGGCCCGCGAGGCGGGGGTGCGGCGCGGCCTGACCCGACGGGAGGCGCAGGCCCGGTGCCCGGATCTACATGTGGCGCAGGCGGATCCGGACCGCGACGCGCGGCTGTTCGAACCGGTGGCGACGGCCGTGGACGCGACGGTACCGGGCGTGGAGGTCTTGCGCCCCGGACTGCTCGTGCTCGGCGCGCGCGGCGCCGCCCGCTATTTCGGTTCCGAGGAGGATGCCGCCGAGCAACTGGTCGACGCGGTCGCCGCGACCGGCGTCGAATGCCGGATCGGCATCGCCGACGAACTGTCGGCCGCGGTGATCGCCGCCCGTCGCGCGCGGATCGTCGAACCCGGCGGGGCGGCGGACTTCCTGGCGCCGCTCCCGGTGGGCGAGCTGGCGGTCGAACCGAGCCTGGCCCCGCCGGAACGCGCTGAACTGGTGGATCTGCTGCACCGCTTGGGTTTACGCCGGATCGGTGATTTCGCGGCCCTCACCCCGGCCGAGGTGGCTTCCCGGTTCGGCGCCGATGCGATCCGGGCCCATCGCTGTGCCCGGGCCGAGCCGGAACGCCCGCCCTCGGCGGCTCCGCCCGCCCCGGACCTGGTGGTGGAGTACCGCTGCGATCCGCCGATCGAGCGGGTCGATGCCGCCGCCTTCGCCGGCCGTATGCTCGCCACCCGGCTGCACGAGCGGCTGGCGGCGGCCTCGGTGGCCTGCACCCGGCTCGCGGTGCACGCCGAAACCGCTGCGGGGGAGCAGTTGTCGAGAATCTGGCGCTGTGCGCAACCGCTCACCCCGGAGACCACCGCGGATCGGGTGCGCTGGCAGCTGGACGGTTGGCTGACCCACCGGGCCCGGCAGCACGGAAAGCGCGGGCGGACAAGCGGTTCCGAACCACCGCCCTCGGCACCGATCACCCTGTTGCGCCTGGAACCGGTCGAGGTGGTGGCGGCGGGCGCGCTCCAGCTCGGCCTCTGGGGCGGGGTCGGCGAGGAGGATCAGCGGGCCCGCCGCGCGTTGACCCGAGTCCAGGGCCTGCTGGGTGGGGAGGCGGTGCGGATCGGCGTACTCAGCGGCGGCCGCGGCCCGGTCGAACGCGTCACCCTGATCACCTTCGGCGAGGAACCGGTCCCCGCCACCGATCCGGCTCAGCCGTGGCCGGGCCGCCTGCCGCAGCCGGCCCCCACGGTGGTGTTGATCAACCATCCCGAGGTCCGGTTGGAAGCCGGCGACGGTAGCCCGGTCTGGCTCACCGACCGCGGTATGTTCACCGCCGACCCGGCCGAATTGCACTGGGGTAGTAGATCCTGGCGGGTCGCGGGCTGGGCCGGTCCCTGGCTGCTGGACGAACGCTGGTGGGCCACCGGCGATTCCGGCGGCTCCGCCCGCGCGCAGATCCTGCTCGACACCGAGGAACGCGCCCTCCTGCTGCTCGGCTACGAACACACCTGGCATGTGGAGGGCCTCTACGAATGAGCGGCGCCGGACGATTCGGCGCCACCGGTGCGGCGGCCGGGACCGTTCCAGGTTGTCACCCGCTCCCGCGGCGCGGGTATGCAACGCCCCACAACCTGCGGCGACGATATTCGCGTCCACGTATCCTGGCTGATCGTGGAGTCCAATGTCGTCCGGGTGCCGCTGGCGGGTGTGCAGATCGCCTATCGCGATTCCGGCAGTGCTCGGGTGACCCATCCGCTCTCGGATGTGCCGGTGGTTCTGGTGCACGGTATGGGTGGCGACGGGCATACCTGGGATCGGTTCGCCACCGCGCTGGTGCGCGCGGGCCGGCGGGTGATCATTCCCGATCTGCGAGGTCACGGCCGCAGCGAGCACACCGCCTCCTACCGCTTCGACGATTTCGGCGCCGATCTGCTGCGCCTGTGCGATCGGCTGGAGCTGACCACGGTCGACCTGGTCGGTCATTCGCTCGGCGGATACGCCTGTTCCTGGGTGGCGATCGAACGGCCGGAGCTGGTCCGGCGGCTGGTGCTCGAGGAACAACCGCTGCCGCTGCGCTCCGGTGACGAACAACTCACCCTGACCCGGCGGTTGCCGTCGGTGCCGGAACTGTGGCATGCCACCACCAGCCTGCTTCGCCATCCGCGGGCCGTGCTGGCCTTCGACCGGTCGATGACCGCTCCCGCGCTCGAACAGTTCCGCAAACCGCATCCGGAATGGTGGGAGCGGCTGACGGAGATCAGCGCGACCACCCTGATGTTGCGCGGCGGTCCGGGTGGAATGGTCGATCCGGACAAGTTGGAGATCTTCCGCACCAGCGTGCCGGACTGCCGGGTCGAGGCGTTCAGCTGCGGCCACAGCATTCATCGCGACCGATATCGCGAGTTCGCGTCGGTGGTGCTGCCGTTCCTGGGGCATTGAGCGTGGCTGCCGACTCTCATCCCGCGTCACCGCTCGACCCGGCGGGCGGATTCGAGGGGCTGCCGTGTTCGGCCGCCGCGGCCGACCTCCCGCTACCGGGGAGTGCGACTTGGGTGAGCGCCTGGCTGTGCATCGAACAACCGGGAGCCTGGGGACGCGATGTGATCGGCGACGCCGTCCTCGGCGCGGAGCTCACCGCGGAACTGGCCGCTCGGACCAAGGCGGCCCGGGTCCGGCCCACCCTGATCCGCCGTCCCGGCCGCAGCGAATTCACCGGTGTGCGAACGGTGCTGCTGGCGGCGTCCCGGCCCCGGGGGTCGTGGTGCGAACGGCTGCACATCACCGACCTGAAACAGCTGCTGGATATCGACCTGCACGTTGTGAACGGTCCGGCGCCGGGAATCGGTGCGCCCGTGACGGATCCGCTCACTCTGGTGTGCGCGCACGGTAAACGCGATCAGTGCTGCGCCCGGCTCGGCCGTCCGATCGCCGCCCGGCTGGCGCAGGAGTATCCGGAACACGTCTGGGAGTGCTCGCATACGGGTGGACACCGGTTCGCGCCCGCGATGGTGATCCTGCCGATGGGCCTGACCTACGGTCGCGTCGACGGTGCGGCGGCGATCCGCGCGGTAGCCGCCGCGCAGCGAAATACGCTGTCGCTGGAAGGCTTTCGCGGCCGCAGCTGTCATTCGCCGGTGGAACAGGTGGCCGAGGCGGCGGTCCGGGAACGGGTTTCGGCCGGGCTGGACGACCTCACGGTAACCTCGGTCGAGGAGGCGGTGCCGACCTCGAATACGGCCACCTTCGCCGGTGCCGCGCGAGTGCGCCATGCCGACGGACGGCACTGGCTGGTCACGGCGCGGACCGTCGCCTATCCACCTCGTCAGGCCAGTTGCGGTGCCGCGCCGAAAGCGGCGGCCGCGGTCGTCGTGGACGAAATCCGGGAAATCGCTTGATCTTTCGTCGTCACCAGTAGGTGCCGGGGACCAGCCGGGCGGCGCGGCGCAGGGTCGAGCGCGTGACCCGGCCCGCGGCGGACCTGGGGCGCCGGGGTTTCGCCTCGAGTGCGGCTACCTCCGATTCGGGCTCGTCCTCGGCCGGTACCTCGCCCTTGGCGGCGGGGGAGTCCGGCAGCGCCCGGTAGTACCGGTGCATGACGCGATCCTTGATGCCGGGCGCGAACAGCGTCCCGTATTCGGCCAGCGTGCCCAGCGGCACGTCGATCCGGCGCGGCCGCTCGGACAGCGCCCGCACGATCGTGGCCGCCGCCCATTCCGGCGATTCCGACGGGCCCTGGTTGCCACTGGGCGCGATCATCGGCGTCCGCACCAGCGGCATGTGGATGGTGGTGAAAGTGATGTTGTCCGAGAGCATTTCGGCTGCGGTGACCTCGGCGAACTTGTCCAGTGCGGCCTTGCTGGCCAGATAGGCGGCGAACCGCGGCGTGGCGACCTGCACGCCGGCGCTCGAGATGTTGACGATGTGGCCGAATTTGCGTTCCCGCATCTGGGGCAGCAGCGCCAGCGTCATCCGGACCGCGCCGAAGTAGTTGACCGCCATCGTTCGTTCGAAATCGTGCAGCCGGTCGGTGGACCGGTGTACCGCTCGGCGGATGGACCGCCCGGCGTTGTTGACCAGCATGTCCACGTGGTCGTGCTCGTCGAGGATGGTCGCGACGGCGCGCTCCACCGAGTCGGAATCGGTGACGTCGCACTGATAGGCGTAGGCCCGCCCGCCCGCGGCCGTGATCTCCTCGACCACGGTGTTCAGTTCGTCACCGCGACGGGCCAGCAGCAGTACCACCGCCCCTTTGGCGGCGACCGCGACGGCCGCGGCCCGCCCGATTCCCGATGATGCGCCGGTGATGACGACGTGTTTCCCGGCCAGGTCCCGGCGGGCCCGGCGGCGGGCCAGATAGCCGTTCCCGGCCACGTGAGTATCCGACATCGCTGCTCCCTTGCAGGTCGATTTCCTCCGAACTTACTCCAAAGTAAGTTCCGCTGCCAAGGCCGGATCCACGGCCGGATCATCGCCCTACGTCGATCGGGGTACGCCTGCGGGAGCAGCGGGCCGCCCCGGTTCATCCCCGCGGGCGATGCCGCGCGCACACTTCCCCCGGCATGCTGGGCGGAGGTCGACAGTCGCAGTAAGTGGTCGAGAGCCGAGGAGATGACGATGGGTCTGTGGAAAGCCTTGCGCCGGCGATCGGCCGCGGCGGACGAGAAGGCAGGGGCCGAGGCGTATGCGCGGGCCGTCGCGGCCGGCGCCGCCGAACCGGAGGCGGCGGCCGCGGCCGAACAGGCCGCACGCCGCAAGCGCCGCCGCCGTCGCCTGCTGCTCTCCGGCGGACACGGCTGAGCAGCTCAGGCAGTGAGGCGGTCGTCCTCGCTGATGAACCGCGTCGCGATCACACTGACCACCGCCGTGGCCGCGAGATATCCGCAGGCCAACCAGGGGGTTTTACCCCCGGCGGCGATCAGGGCGGTCACGATCATCGGGGTGATTCCGGAGGCGTAGATCCCGGACACCTGATAGACGAACGACAGACCCGTATACCGCACCTCGGGCGGGTACAGCCCGGCGTACAACGTGCCTTGCGCACCGTAGAACAGGGCGTGCGCCACACCGAACACCGCGATGATCGCGATCGTGAACACCACGATGTTGCCCACTTCGAACAGGGCGAACACGGGATAGACCAGCACCCCGTAGGCGGCGATGCCGGCGATGTAGATCCGTCGCGGTCCGAAGCGGTCGGTCAGGATTCCCGATACCGGAATCAGGGTCGCCATCACCAGGGCGGCGATGGTGACCGCCAGCAGCACCGGAACCTGCGCGAAGCCGAGATGTCCGGTGGCGAAGCTGATGGCGAAGACGCCCCAGGTGTTGAAGGCCGCGCCCTCACCCCAGCGCGAGAGCAATCCGAGCACCGTGTTGCGCCGGGTGCGCGCGTTCCGGAACAGTTCGACCACGGGCACTTTCGAGATCCGATTGAGCCGGTCGATCTCTCGGAAAGCCGGCGTCTCGTCGATCTTGAGCCGCACCACCAGTCCGATCAGCACCAGAATCACGCTCGCGCCGAAGGCGATTCGCCAGCCGTAGGTGAGGAAGGCGTGCTCGCTCAACACCGAGCGCAGCAGGGCGAAGACGCCGGTGCCCAGCGCGAGACCGAGCGCCAGGCCGATCTGCGGATAGCTGCCGAACCGCCCCACCTTGCGGCGCGGGCTGTGCTCGACCGCCAGCAACACCGCGCCGGCCCATTCCCCGCCGAGGGCGAATCCCTGCAGAATTCGCAAGCACAGCAACAGGATCGGCGCGGCGATGCCGATCGCCGCGCTGGTGGGAAGCGCACCCATCAGCGCGGTGGACACACCCATGATCGCCATCGTCAACGCCAGCGTCCGCTTGCGGCCGATCCGGTCACCGATATGGCCGAATACCAGGCCGCCGATCGGCCGCATCACGAATCCGACCGCGAAGGTCGCGAACGACAGCATCGTGCCGACGAACGCACTGGTATCGGGAAAGAACAGTTTGTTGAAGACGATGCCGGCCGCGGTCGAATAGAGGAAGAAGTCGTACCACTCCACGGTGGTGCCGATCAGGCTCGCCGCGACCGCGGTCCGGGTATCGAGGGTGCCGAGATGTTCCGCTTCGGTCCCGTCCGAGTTGCGCTCGCCGCCGCGCGCCTTCGCCGGCGCGGACTCCAGTAACGACATGGGGTCCCTTTCCGTCCGCCGTCGATTCGCGCAGTGACATTAGGGCCCGGCAGGTACCTGCGGAAAGGGTTCGGATCAGTGAGATTTCAGCGCACCGAATGCGGCTGCCTCGACGCCGCGTGAAAGGTGCGGCGGTAGGCCAGCGGCGACACCCCGATCGCCTGATGCAGGTGCTGGCGTAGGGAGGCGCCGGTGGCGAAGCCGACCTCGAGGGCGATGCGGTCCACCGGCAGATCGGTCGATTCCAGGAGTTCGCGGGCACGAAAGACGCGCTGCTGGATGAGCCAGCGGCCCGGACTCATCCCGACCTCGTCGCGAAACCGGCGGGCGAAGGTGCGTCCGCTCATGCGGGCCCGCTCGGCCAGGTCCGCCATGGTGATCGGCAGATCCAGATGCTCGAGCGCCCACTGGCGGGCCGCGGCCGTACCCGCGGAACCGGGCGGGGGCACCGGTTGCTCGATGTACTGCGCTTGACCGCCCTCGCGCCACGGCGGCATCACGCAGCGCCGGGCCACCATATTGGCGACCTCGCTGCCGTGGTCGACGCGCACCAGGTGCAGGCACAGATCGATGCCGGCGGTGGCTCCGGCCGAGGTGAGAATGTCGCCGTCGTCGACGTACAGCACGTCCGGGTCCAGGCGCACCCGGGGAAAGGCCCGCCGCATCCGGTCGACGAGGTTCCAGTGTGTGGTCGCGGGCCGCTCGTCGAGCATGCCGATCGCGGCCAGTACCGCCGCGGCCGTGCACAGCGACACGATCCTGGTCCCCGGCCGGATCCGGCCGAGCGCTCGCGCGACCGCCGGCGGCACCGCACCGGCCAGGTAGGGGGAAATCTCACACGGCGGAATCACCACGGTCCCGGCGGTTTCCAGCGCCGTGGCGTCGTGCTGCACGACCACCGAAAAGTCCGCGCTGCTGCGCACCGGCTGCCCGTCCACGGAACAGGTCAGCACCTCGTAGCAGTCGGCGGCGACACCGAACACCCGTGCGGGAATGCCCATTTCGAACGGATAGACCCCGTCCAGTGCGAGTACCACCACCCGGTGCCGCTGTGACCGCTCCGACTGCATGGCACGATTCTATCGAATGTTGTCTTTTATGCCATTTTCCTGCCGGCCGCTGCCGGGCACGCTGAGGGCATGACGAACGACACGATTCCCGCCACCATGCGAGCGATCGCTCAGGACACGCTCGGCGGCCCCGAGGTGCTGCACGAGGTCCGGCGCCCGGTGCCGCAACCGGGAGCGAGCGAGATCTTGGTGCGGGTACGAGCAACCGGCCTCAACCCGACCGACTGGAAGCACCGCAGCACGCCGGGACTGATGTTGCCGCCGCCGCCCTTCGTGCTCGGCTGGGACGTGGCCGGCGAAGTGGTCGCGACCGGTCCCGGGGTCACCCTGTTCACCCCCGGTGATGTGGTGTTCGGCATGCTGCCGTACCCGCACGGCCACGGTGCCGCCGCCGAGTACGTCACCGGACCGGCCCGCGCCTTCGCCCGGAAGCCGGACAACCTCGACGTGGTTCAGGCCGGCGCCGTGCCGTTGGCCGCGCTGACCGCGTGGCAGGCGCTCGTCGACACCGCGAATGTGCAAGCCGGACAGCGGGTTCTGATCCACGCCGCCGCGGGCGGCGTCGGACATTTCGCGGTGCAGATCGCCAAGGCTCGCGGCGCGTTCGTGATCGGTACCGCGAGTGCCGCGAACCACGACATCGTGCGCGAGCTCGGTGCCGACGAGGCGATCGATTACCGCACCACGGATTTCACCACCGCGGTCCGCGATGTCGATGTGGTGGTGGACCCGCTCGGCCCCGACAGTGCGCTGCGCTCGTTGCGCACCCTGCGGCCCGGGGGTCTCCTCGTCTCGCTGCGCATGTTCGACACCGCCCAGCTGGACGCCACCGCCGAAAAACTCGGTGTGCGAGCCTGTTTCATGCTCGTCGAGGCCGACCGTGCGGGCATGGTGGAGATCGCCGAGCTGGTCGCGGCCGGATTGCTGCGCCCGGTGATCGCGGGTGCCTTCCCGCTCGCCGAGGCCGCGAAGGCGCATGCCCTCGGCGACACCGGGCGAACCGTCGGGAAGCTGGTCCTCACGATCGACTGACGGTCGCGTGACCGAGTCGTGCGGGTGCAAGCCCATCGCATCGCATCGGATCTAGCAACACTAGACACTCTAGCGATATGCATGCTACCGTCGCTTCTGTGCCTAGCGTTGCTAGAATTCGAGGTGGCAAGGGTTGGTCCCGAGCTTCCCGAAGCACGACTCCGGCCGACCGCCGGAGATCTCCGCTGTCGATTCATCGAGGAGTAACCGGCAATGACCTTCACCAGCAATGAACAGCAGTTCCTCGCGGAGGCCGGGATCGGCCGGCTGGCGACGGTGTCGCCCGACGGTGTGGTGCAGAACAATCCCACCAACTACCGGGTGAACGCCGACGGCACGATCGATATCGGGGGTATGCGCATGCGGGCCAGTCGCAAGTACCGCAACGTCGCGGCGGGCAGCCGGGTGTCGTTCGTCGTCGATCAGCAGGTTTCCTTGGAGCCGTACGTGATTCGCGGCATCGAGGTGCGCGGCACGGCCGAGGTTCTCGACGATGCGGAGCCGCCGTTCCCGCAGCAGGAACGCGCGGTCATCCGCATTCGCCCCGAGCGGATCATCTCCTGGGGCATCGACGGCGGCCCCTTCGACTTCGCCGGTCGCGGCGTCGGATAGAGCAGCGCCGACGAGTCCGTGCGGAGGGTCGGTGCCGCCCGGTGCTACCGCGTCCGGCTGGGGCGGCCGCCTGATCCGGGTAGGCGCTGTCGGGTCTGCGCGCGGGTAGGCGCACCGGATATGATCGAAATCGAATATATGTTCGATCTCGGCGAGGTGTGCGGTATGGGCTGGGGAAACGGTCCGCCGACCTGGGCGGAAATGGAGCGGGTGCTCTCCGGTCTACCCGGGCGCGGGTCCGGCCCGCCGGGCGACGGGGGCGACAGCCCGGCGTGGTCGCGGACCCGCGGAACCTACCGAGCGGGTTCGCGACCGCCGCAGGGCGGGCCGGTGGTTCCGTATGCGGAATTGCATGCCCATTCGGCCTACAGCTTCCTCGACGGAGCCTGCCAGCCCGAGGAGTTGGTGGAGGAGGCGGTGCGGCTCGGCCTGGAGGCACTGGCGCTGACCGATCACAACGGCTTCTACGGGGTGGTGCGCTTCGCCGAGGCCGCTGCCGAATGGGGGTTGCCGACGGTATTCGGCGCCGAATTGTCGCTCGGTGAAACCGGCGACGCGGCAACGATATTCGGGTCCGCGCCGCCGGCCGACTCCGCCCCGCGCACCGGGGAACCCGACCCGGCCGGACCGCATCTGCTGGTGCTCGCGCGGGGGCAGGAAGGCTATCGGCGGCTGTCTCGGGAAATGTCGGCCGCCCATATGGTGGCCGGTGAGAAGGGCATTCTGCGCTACGACCTGGATCGGCTCGCCGCCGCCGCGGACGGGCACTGGCAGATTCTCACCGGCTGCCGCAAAGGCCATGTGCGCCGGGCGCTCGAGCGCGGCGACGCCGAGGCGCTGGCGGCCTTGCGTGATCTGATGGATCGCTTCGGATCCGATCGGGTGAGCGTCGAACTCACCCACCACGGCGGCCCCGAGGACGAGGAGCGCAACGCGCGGCTGATCACCCTCGCCGAGCGGCTGAAACTACCGGTGATCGCTACCACCGCGGCGCACTTCGCCGCACCCGCGCAGCGGCGGCGGGCCATGGCGCTGGCGGCGATCCGGGCTCGGCGCAGTCTGGACGAGATCGACGGCTGGCTGCCGCCCGCCGGAGGTGCGCACCTGCGTTCGGGCGCGGAGATGCTGCGGTTCTTCCCCGATTGCCCGCAGGCGGTGACCGGCGCCGCCGAACTCGCCCGCGAATGCGCCTTCGATCTGCGGTTGATCGCGCCGGAACTACCGCCGTGCGACGTGCCCGCCGGGCACGACGAGAATTCCTGGCTTCGCAAACTCACCCTCGACGGCGCGCTCGAGCGCTACGGACCACCGGAACGAAATCCCAAGGCATATCGGCAGATCGAACACGAACTGCGCATCATCACCGAGTTGAAGTTCCCCGGCTACTTCCTGATCGTGCACGATATCGTCGATTTCTGCCGGCGCAACGACATCCTGTGCCAGGGCCGGGGATCGGCGGCCAATTCGGCGGTCTGTTACGCGATCGGCATCACCAATGTGGATCCGGTCGCCAACGATCTGCTGTTCGAACGCTTCCTCGCGCCCGAACGGGACGGGCCGCCCGATATCGATCTCGATATCGAATCCGATCGCCGGGAGGAGGCGATTCAGCACGTCTACTCCAGATACGGCCGCGAGTACGCCGCCCAGGTCGCGAATGTGATCACCTATCGCGGTAAGTCGGCGGTGCGCGATGCTGCTCGCGCACTGGGTTTTTCGCCGGGCCAGCAGGATGCGTTCGGCAAACAGGTGAGCCGGTGGACCGGAGTGGCCGCGGAGACACATACCGATATCCCGCCGCGCGTGCTCGAGTTGGCCGGTGAGATCGAAGGGCTGCCCCGGCATCTGGGTATTCATTCCGGAGGAATGGTGATCTGCGATCGGCCGATCGCCGACGTCTGTCCGGTGGAATGGGCGCGGATGGCCGGCCGCAGCGTGTTGCAATGGGACAAGGACGATTGTGCCGCAGCGGGTTTGGTGAAATTCGATCTGCTCGGGCTGGGCATGCTGTCGGCGCTGCACTACATGATCGACCTGGTGCACGAGCACAAGGGGGAGAAAATCGAATTGCACGCCCTGGATCTCACCGAACCCGGCGTGTACGAGATGCTGGCGCGGGCGGATTCGGTGGGGGTCTTCCAGGTGGAGTCCCGGGCGCAGATGGCGACCCTGCCGCGGCTGCGTCCGCGCGGTTTCTACGATCTGGTCGTGGAGGTCGCGCTGATCCGGCCCGGTCCCATTCAGGGTGGTTCGGTGCACCCCTATATTCGCCGCCGCAACGGCCGTGAAGAGGTGACCCTCGATCATCCGGCGTTGAAGAATTCGCTGGCCCGGACGCTCGGCATTCCGCTGTTCCAGGAGCAACTCATGCAGATGGCGGTCGATATCGCGGGATTCACGGCGGCGGAGGCGGACCAGCTGCGCCGGGCGATGGGTTCCAAACGCTCGACCCAGCGCATGGAACGACTACGGGAACGTTTCTACCAGGGCATGCGCGATTTGCACGGCATCACCGGTGAGCTGGCCGACCGCATCTACGAGAAGATCTATGCCTTCGCGAATTTCGGCTTCCCGGAAAGCCATTCGCAGAGTTTCGCCGCCCTGGTGTTCTATTCGGCCTGGTTCAAACTGCACCACCCGGCCGCCTTCTGCGCGGGTCTGCTGAATGCACAGCCGATGGGTTTCTACTCGCCGCAATCGCTGGTGGCCGATGCTCGGCGGCACGGGGTCGTGGTGCACGGGCCCGATGTCAATCACAGCCTCGCCGGGGCCACCTTGGAAGAGCGCGGCACCCAGGTCCGCTTGGGTCTGTCGTCGGTCCGGCACATCGGTGACGAGCTGGCCGAAAAGATCGTCGCGGCACGGGCTTCCGGTCCGTACCGGTCGTTTCTGGATCTGACCGGTCGGGTGGAATTGACCGTGCCGCAGGCCGAGGCGCTGGCCACCGCAGGCGCGCTGGGGAGTATCGGATCCGATTCCGGACGGGGGCTGGAGCGGCGGGAGGCGCTGTGGGCGGCCGGTGCGGCCGCGGGAGAGCGAGCCGACCGATTGCCGGGGACCGGTGCGATCACCGATGCGCCGGTGCTGCCCGGTATGAGCGATGTGGAAATGGCGGCCGCGGATGTGTGGGCGACCGGAGTGTCACCCGGCAGCTATCCCACCGAATTCCTGCGCTCGCGTCTGGACGAACTCGGCGCCGTCCCCGCGGATCGGCTGCTCGCGGTACCGGACGGATCGAAGGTGCTGATCGGCGGTGCGGTGACGCATCGGCAGCGACCGGCCACCGCGTCCGGGGTCACCTTCGTCAACCTGGAGGACGAAACGGGCATGGTGAACGTCGTGTGCTCGGTGGGGTTGTGGCGGCGGTACCGCCGGATCGCCCAGGGAGCGACCGCCCTGCTGATCCGCGGCCGGGTGCAGAACGCCGAGGGCGTGGTGAGTGTGGTGGCCGAGCACCTGCAACGACTGGAGTTGCGGATGCCCTCGAAATCTCGCGATTTCCGCTGAACCGGGTGCGTCTTTCGCTACGGGGTGCGGCTGTGTGATCGAACGTGACACCGGTCGTGGTGCCTGGCTACTGTTCGAAAAGAGTTCGGTAGTCACGCTTTTCACGCTGCGTTCCAGATTCGGATTCATCACAGGGGGGCGATATGACCGAGGCCGGCGCCGTCGACACGAGCGCACACAGCCGGGGTGGGCCGCGCAGCCTGCGTCGCAGGGTCGCCGCCGCGGATCTCGAGGTGGAGGTGCGCCGCGACGGATCGGGCCCGGCGAATGCCGGGTCCGGGGATCTGATCACCATCACGAGTACCCGCGAACGGATTGCTGGCGCACGATGTGGTCGACGTACGGGTCCGTACCGGCTGAGGGTCCGCCGCGCGCGGGCGGCTACTCTGCCGGAACACGCTTCCAGCAGAACTACCGAGGAGCAGCCGGTGGCGACCGTGGTCCGCGCGACCATCAAACCCAACAGCCGCAAGGGCCCACTCGTCGAAACTCTCGACGACGGCACGCTGCAGCTGTACGTTCGCGCCCCCGCGGTGGAAGGTAAGGCCAACAGGGCCGCCGTCGAATTGCTGGCCGAGCATTACGGCGTGGCCAAATCGGCGGTGCGTCTCACCGCCGGCGCCACCTCCCGGTTCAAACGCTTCGAAATCGACGACTGATTACGACGGTTACGCCGCGCCCGGAACTACACCGCGCCCGGAAACCCGAGCTGCCGCCACGCCTCGTACACCGCGACCGCGGCGGCATTGGACAGGTTCATCGACCGGCGTCCCGGCAGCATCGGAATGCGCACCTGCTCGGTGATGTGCGGATCGGCCAGCACCTCGGCCGGTAATCCGGTCGGTTCCGGCCCGAACAGCAGCACGTCTCCGGGCCGATAGGCGATATCGGTGTTGTGGGTGGTGGCGTGGGTGGTGAAGGCGAAGACCCGCTCGGGTCGCAGCGCTTTCCATGCGGCCGTGAGGTTTTCGTGCACGGTGACGACCGCGAGATCGTGATAGTCCAGCCCGGCGCGACGCAGCTTCGGTTCCGACAGATCGAATCCGAGCGGTTCGACCAGATGTAGTTCACAACCCGTGCCGGCCGCCAAGCGGATCGCATTCCCGGTATTCGGGGGGATTCGCGGTTCGAAGAACACCAGCTTGAGCACACGCAGACGGTACCTGCCTCCGTCGCGCATCACGCAGCGACCGGGTCGGAATCCGTTGTCTGCTATTGTGACCGAAGGTCGTCGGTGTGACGGCCGGTCCGTTCCATCGGTGCTGGATATCCGGTATCCGACGCGTTTTCCGGGAGGTGGGTTGATGACTGTGTGTGCGGCCGAAACGCGCGTACATGCCGAGCACCCTTTCCGGGTCGTCGGCTCCTCCTACGCGTCGGCCTGATCTCGTCCACGGCCGCACCGAGCGATTGCTCAGGTGCGCGACCGAATCGATTCATCACCCGAGATCCATCATTCGAAAAATAGGAAACGGATTCACACCGATGTCTATTCAGATGTCTGTCGACGGCTGGTCGACGCGCGCCGAAACCGCCGCCGATATCCCCGCCGTCCACATGCTCAACACCGCGGCATTCGGCCGGCCGGACGAGGCAGATCTCGTCGATGCACTGCGCGACGATCCGGCCTGGATCGACGGTTTGTCGATCGTGACGACCGCGGCGGACGGCGCCGTCGTCGGTTACGCGCTGCTGACTCGCTGTCATATCGGGCAGACCGCGGCGCTGTGCCTGGGGCCGTGCGCGGTGCTGCCCGGCCGGCAACGCACCGGCGCCGGATCGGCGGCCATCCGCACCGCGTTGCGGGCGGCCGCCGAACGTGGGGAGCATTTCGTCACGGTGCTCGGGCATCCCGAGTACTACCCACGGTTCGGCTTCCGTCCGGCCTCCCGATACGGCATCGACGTCAGCATCGACGTGCCCGATGAGGCACTGATGGCACTCGGCCTCGATCCGGGCCGACCGCTCCCGGCGGGCCGGATTCACTACGCCGAGCCGTTCGGTATCTGACCGATCCCGGGTGGTCCGGCCGCAGACCGGCGGCCGGGCCACCCGCCAGGTCGGTTGCGACGGTCCCGACCGTGCGAGAATCGCAGGCGTGACCGACGCCCCCGCTACCCAACCGCACCGATCCAGCCCGGCGAATCGGTTCTTCCAGGTTCATCTGCCGATGGTGCTGGTGGTCGTGGTGCTGCTGGTCGCGGTGGTTTTCGTCGCCCAGGACCGGTGGCGCCGCGGCGCCTTCTTCATCGGCGGCGCGACGCTGCTCGCCGCGGCGTTCCGGCTGTGTCTCCCGCCGGCCCGCGTCGGCCTGCTGGCCGTACGCAGCAGGCCGTTCGATATCGGCGCCTATACCGTGCTCGGTGGGGCGATCATCGTGCTCGCGGCGACCATCAGCAGTCTCGGCGTCGGCTAGCTGGGCGCCGGCCCCTTCTCATGGTGGCGCGACGCCGTGCCGGATCAGGAACGGGCGTCGCGAGCGGCGACGGCCAGGTCCATGGTCTGCGCGAGCAGTTTGCCGATCGCTTCGATCTCGGTGAGGAACCCGTCGTGGCCGTCGCGCGAATGCACCACTTCCAGGCCCTTGCAACCGGGGAGCAGATCGGCGAGCTCCTGCTGGGTCCGCAACGGATACAGCCGGTCCGAGTCGACCCCACCCACGATGCAGGGGACCGGTGTGGCAGCCAGCGCCGCCTCGATGCCACCGCGACCGCGGCCTACGTCGTGGCGATTCATGGCCTCGGTCAACAGCACGTAGGTCGCCGCATCGAACCGGGCGACCAGCTTGTCGGCCTGATGGTCCAGATAACTCTGCACCGCGTAACGGCCCCCGTCCCAAGGGTTTTCATCGCCCTGGGCAGAGTTGCCGAACCGGTGATCGAGCTCGAATTCGGTGCGGTAGGTCAAATGCGCGATCCGGCGGGCGATACCCAGTCCGGCGCGGGGACTGCGGCCGGTGCCGTGGTAGTTGCCGCCCTGCCAGTCCGGATCGGATGTGATAGCCGCGATCTGCGTGGTCTGGGTGCCGATCTGATCCGCGGTGGCCCGGGCGCCGACGGCCAGCACCAGTGCCGCGTCGACCCGGTCGGGGTAGCCGACCATCCACTCCAGGACCCGCATTCCGCCCATCGATCCGCCGACCACCGCCGCGAGTCGCGGCAGGCCCAACAGGTCGAGCAGCGCCACCTCGGCGCTCACCTGATCGCGAATCGAAATTCCCGGAAACCGTGCGCCCCACGGCTTTCCGTCCGGCGCGACAGATGCCGGGCCGGTGCTGCCCTGGCAGCCACCGAGGACGTTGGTGGCGATGACGCACCAGCGGTCGGTGTCCAGCGCCGCCCCGGGGCCCACCAGGCCGTCCCACCACCCCGGCAGCGGGTGCCGCTCGTCGGGTCGGCCGCAGACGTGGGAATCGCCGGTCAGCGCATGTTCGACCAGCACCACGTTGTCCAGGTCGGGCGAGAGTTCGCCCCAACGCTGCACCGCCAGTTCCACGCCGGGAACGACGGCGCCGTTCTCCAGTCGGATGTCGCCGATCGCGATGGTGCCGAGGCTGCCGTCCGGTGGTGGTAGCAGCGTCGTTGCACCGGGGCGGGACGTGCTCGATTCGATGCTCACGGTCACCGTGCCGTCACCGCGCCGGACCGGGTCGCACCACTGATTCCCGCGCACATCGTCGCACCGCGGACCGGCCGGGCCTGGCGCCGGTGGCCGTCTCATCGGCACGGAAACAGTGCGCATACGTGGTCGAGGCGACACGGATGACAGGGGAACACACATCCTCGATGGTAGCGACACGCCTGTGCCGCTCCGCCGCCTCCACGCCCTTGTAGCGGGTGGTCACGGTGGACTCGCTCACTTGTTGCTCCTGATCGTCGCGCTTGCCCTCGGCTTTCGAGAGCCCGGTCAATCACCCGGAGCACCCCACCGCAACTGGAGGGTTGCCGGCCAGCGAGCCGGGGCTTCGCACTGGCACTCATGACCTGCCGTGGATGGTAACAATCGTCCGAGACGAGGGCGAGGGTTGGGCTCAGCGGAACGAACGGGACCCGCCGGAGTGGCTTCTGCGTCGCGGCACCGGCCCGGATGCCGATGTGACGTGGGTATCTCTCAATGGGACCGCGCCTGTCGGTGAGACACAGCGCACCAGTACGCTTGTCTTGTTTAGCACCAGGCGTCTCGTGGACAACGCGGGGCGTATACGTTGTCTGTTGAACAGCTGGGGTCCGCTCACAAGCGTGCTCGCCTGGCCGTGCAATGGGAGCACACCTTCCTTAGGAGGACACGAAGATCCATGTCCAAGATCAAGGTTGAAGGGACCGTCGTCGAACTCGACGGCGACGAGATGACCCGGATCATCTGGCAGTTCATCAAGGACAAGCTGATCCATCCGTACCTCGATGTGAACCTCGAGTACTACGACCTCGGCATCGAATCCCGCGACAAGACCGATGACCAGGTCACCGTCGACGCGGCCAACGCCATCAAGAAGCACGGCGTCGGTGTCAAGTGCGCCACCATCACCCCCGACGAGGCGCGCGTCGAGGAATTCGGTCTGAAGAAGATGTGGCGTTCGCCGAACGGCACGATTCGAAATATTCTCGGCGGCACCATTTTCCGCGCGCCGATCATCATCTCCAATGTTCCGCGTCTGGTTCCCGGCTGGACCAAGCCGATCATCATCGGCCGTCACGCCTTCGGCGACCAGTACCGCGCCACCGATTTCAAGGTGCACCAGGCCGGCACCGTCACCCTCACCTTCACGCCGGAGGACGGCTCCGAGCCGATCGTCCACGAGGTCGTGAAGATTCCCGAGGACGGCGGCGTCGTCATGGGTATGTACAACTTCAAGAAGTCCATCGAGGACTTCGCGCGGGCCTCGCTCAACTACGGCCTGCAGCAGAACTACCCGGTCTACATGTCGACCAAGAACACCATCCTGAAGGCCTACGACGGCATGTTCAAGGACACCTTCCAGGAGATCTACGAGACCGAGTTCAAGGAAGAGTTCGACGCCGCCGGACTGACCTACGAGCACCGGCTGATCGACGACATGGTCGCCTCCGCGCTGAAGTGGGAGGGCGGCTACGTCTGGGCCTGCAAGAACTACGACGGCGACGTGCAGTCCGACACCGTGGCGCAGGGCTTCGGCTCGCTGGGCCTGATGACCTCGGTGCTGCTCACTCCGGACGGCCGCACCTGTGAGGCCGAGGCCGCGCACGGTACCGTCACCCGGCACTTCCGCCAGCACCAGCAGGGCAAGCCCACCTCCACCAACCCGATCGCCTCGATCTTCGCGTGGACCCGTGGTATCGCCCACCGCGGCAAGCTGGACAACACCCCCGAGGTCATCGGCTTCGCGCAGACCCTCGAGGATGTCGTCATCAAGACCGTCGAAAGCGGCCAGATGACCAAGGACCTGGCGCTGCTGGTCGGTGGCAACCAGGGTTATCTGACCACCGAGGAATTCCTCGGTGTGCTCGATGCGAATCTGGCGCGCGAGTTGAGCTGAGCGCCTTCGACCGGCCGGGATTCCGGCGCGGTCGGTGTGAAGATATCCGGGCACCCGCCCCCACCGCTTCCGGTGGCCGCGGGTGCCCGAATTGTTTCCGCGTCCGGGTGAGTCGAATCACCGCCGGTGCGGGGATCACTCGTGGACCGGCGTGCGTTGGCCACACCTATGGCCGACTCACTCTCCGTGCGTACCGAGCGCCCTGTCGACGCCGCGGATCCTGTGCGGTCCGGTTGGCACCTGCCGGCGATGCTGGCGCTCGCATTGGGCGGTTTCGGCATCGGCACGACCGAATTCGTCACCATGGGCCTGCTGCCGGATATCGCCGCGGATTTCGGGGTCTCGGAGCCCACCGGCGGCCACGCGGTGTCGGCGTACGCGCTCGGCGTCGTGGTCGGAGCGCCGGTGATCGCCGCGCTGTGCGCGCGGATGCCGCGCAAGCGCCTGTTGATCGCGTTGATGGTCGCGTTCACCGTCGGCAATATCGCCTCGGTGCTGGCGCCGGCGTTCCCGGCACTGGTGGCGGCGCGGTTCGTCGCGGGCCTTCCGCACGGCGCCTATTTCGGCGTCGCGTCGCTCGCGGCCGCGTCGCTGGCGCCGGTAGGGCAGCGGGCCAAGGCGGTCGCCGCGGTGATGCTCGGCCTGAGCGCGGCCAACGTGGTGGGTGTCCCCGCGGCCACCTGGCTGGGGCAGGGCCTGGGCTGGCGCGATGCCTATATCGTCGTCGCCGTCATCGGCCTGGCGACGGTCTTCGCGATCTCTCGGTTCGTCCCCGACCTGCACGGGGTGCGGGTGACCGATCCGCGCACCGAACCGACCGCGCTGCGCCGCTCCCAGGTCTTGTTGACCCTGCTGGTGGGCGCCGTCGGCTTCGGCGGCATGTTCGCGGTCTACACCTACATCACCTCGACGCTGACCGATGTCGCCGGGATGGAGCAGGGGCTGGTGCCGATCGTGCTGGCGCTGTTCGGCCTGGGCATGGTGGCGGGCAATATCGTCGGTGGCGTGCTGGCCGACCGCGGTGTGGACCGCTCGGTTTTCCTCGCGCTGATCGCGATGGTGGTGATTCTCGCGGGTTTCGTTGCCGCAGCCCACAATCCGTTCACCGCCGCCGTGGGCGCCTTCCTGGTCGGTGCCTCCGGGGCCGCCCTGGCGCCGGGGCTGCAAACTCGGCTCATGGATGTGGCCCACGATGCGCAGACCCTCGCGGCCGCGCTCAACCACGCTGCCCTGAACATCGCCAACGCCGCCGGCGCGTGGCTCGGCGGCCTGGTGATCGCGGCGGGTCTCGGGTACACGGCCCCGGCCGTGGTCGGAGCGGGGCTGGCCGTCGCGGGCGTGCTGCTGTTCACCGTCACCATCTGGATCGCCCGTCGGCAGCGGGATCGGCTTCCGGTCCGCGGGTACTGAGTTCCGCGCGCGGACACGAGGGCGCCGGGGACCGCGCCCGAGTTCGGCGCGGCGGCCCGCATGTCGATGCCCGCGATGACGCTCGGTGCGGGCGAGAATGCCGGGAGCGGGCAACAGCCCGTGCGACGGAACCGGGAGCGCGGATGGACCCTCATCAGCAGTGGTTGCCGGCGGAGAACCCGCGCCGACGTCGGCTGCTGCTGGCGGCGGCCGCGCGCACCGCGCTGACCACCGTGGTCCTTACCACTCTCTACTTCGTCCTTCCGCTGCACGGACCGAATCGAATCGGGCTGTGGGCGGAGTTGGCCGGTGGCTTCGTGGTCGTGATCGCGTTGATCGCGTGGCAGGTGCGGCGGGTGGTGGCCGCGCGATATCCGGGACTGCGGGCGGTCGAGGCGCTGGCGTTGACCGCGGTGGTGTTCATCCTCTTGTACGCGACGATCTACTACGAGCTCTCGGTGACGGCCCCGGACAGTTTCACCGCGCTGCTGACGCGCGTGGACGCGTTGTATTTCACCGTGACCGTGCTCGGCACCGTGGGCTTCGGCGATCTCGCGGCCACCACGCAGGTCGCCCGGATCCTGGTGACGGTTCAGATTCTGGCGGATCTGGTCCTGCTCGGCGCCGGGGTGCGGCTGCTGGTCGCCGCGGCGCACCGTGGTCGCGCCCGCTCGGCGTCGTCGACGTAGTACCGGCGTGATCCGCTACTGCCAGGCGCCGGTCGCCGCGGCTTCGCGAGCGAAGGCCTCGAACGACCGGGGTGGGCGCCCGAGCACCTGCTCGACCCCGTCGAACGGATGCGAGTAGGCGCCGCTGGAGTGGCCCCGCGCCGCAACACTCACGAAGTCGATCGAGTCGGAGGTCAAGCCCTCTGCCCGGGCTCGGCGCACCCATTCGTCCAGTTCCACCCGCACGTAACCGATGTCACGGCGCAGGGTGCGGCCGATGATCCCGACCGCTTCCTCCTGGGGAAACGCCCGAGGACCGGACAACTCGTACACCTTCCCCGCATGGCCGGGCGTGGTGAGCGTCCGGACCGCCACCTCGGCGATATCGGCGACATCGATGAAGTCCAGGTTCGCGACCGGCCCGGTCGCGACATGGGTCACCCGGCCGTGCCGAATGCCGGACAGCAACGGTTCGGCCAGGAAATTCTGGTTGAACACGCCCGGACTGAGCACGGTCCATTCGGCCTCGATCCGGCGCACCGATTCCTCGAGCGCGATCATGTACGGGCTCGCGGGGTTCGCCCGCGCGCTGCGCCCGGACAGCAGGACGAATCGGCGGACACCGCACGCGTGCGCGGTCGCGACGAATTCGGCGACCGCTGCCGACCGGAATCCGACGCTGCCGGCCGCACCGACGCGCAGCGCACCGGTCATCGGGGCCGCGATGTACACGGCGTCGATCCCGCGCAGCGCCGCCCGCCAGGTCGACGGATCGTCCCAATCGAAAGGCGGTGTGCCCGTACGGGATCCGCCGCGGACGGCATGGCCGAGCTGTCGTAGCCCGGCGGCCACCCGGCTGCCGGTGTTTCCGGTGACTCCGGTGACGAGAAATTGCTGTGCAGACATCGGCTCTCCCTTTTCGTGTCGTGCCGCCGTGCGGGAGCCATACTCGGCACGGCACATTGGACCGGCAAGTCCGGTCTCGTAGGCTGGCCGGGTGCCGAAGGGATTGACGGCGAAGGGCGCCGCGACGCGGACCAGGGTGCTCGCCGGGGCCGCGGAGCTGATCTCCCACCGCGGCGTCGCCGATACCACGCTCGACGACATCCGGATCGCGACCGGAACGAGCAAAAGCCAGTTGTTCCATTACTTTCCGGGCGGCAAGGACCAGCTGCTGACCGAAGTCGCCCGCTTCCAGGCCGAGCGGGTCCTCGATACCGTGCGCGCCCGGATGAATCCGCTCACCAGCTGGGCCGCGTGGCGGCAGTGGCGGGATCAGCTGCTGGGGGAGTACGACAGCCTCGGTGCGCCCTGCCCGCTGTCGGTGTTGATCAACCAACTCGCGCCGGCCACCCCCGGTGCGCGGCTGGTGGTCGCCTCGATGGTCACGCAGTGGCGGGCGCACGTGCGTGCGGGTATCGAGCAGATGCGGGCGACGGGTGCGATTCGGCCCGAGCTGGATCCGGAGCGTGGGGCGGCCGCGGTACTCGCCGCGGTGCACGGCGGCGCTGCCCTGATGGCGCTCACCGGTTCCGTGGACGATCTCGCCGCCGCCCTCGATGCCGCGATCGACTATCTGCGCTGCCCGCCCGGCCCCGTCCCCGAGCGGGTCAGTTCCATGCAGTCGTGTATGTAAGCGTAAGATGGCCGGAATGACCAGGTCCGGAGTATCGAAACCGCCGCGCCGCACGCAGGAACAGCGCAGCAGTGAGATGCGGGTGCGCTTGCTCGACGCCACCATCGACTGTCTGGTCGAATACGGCTATGCGGGCACCACGACGCCCCGAGTGGCCGAACGAGCCGGCGTCACCCGCGGTGCGCAGGTCCATCATTTCGGCTCGAAGACCGATCTGGTCGTGGCCGCGGTCTCCCACCTGGCTCAGCGCCGCACGGAGGCGGCGATGAAGGAGCTCGGCCGGTTGCGTGCCGGTGACGATCCGATCGGCGCCACCCTGGATGCGATGTGGGAGCTGCATCAGGGCCCGCTGTTCATCGCCGCGATGGAGTTGTGGGTGGCCGGCCGGACCGATCCGGTGCTGGCCGCAGCGGTCGAGAAGGTCGAACCGTTCGTCAACAACGCGGTGCTCATGGCGGTATCGCAGCTGGTGCCTGATGAGATGCGGCGCAAGGAAGTTCGAGATTTCGCCTATACCGCGATGGATACCCTGCGCGGAATTCTGGTCTCCACGTTCGTCTCCTCGGATCCCGACCGCGGATACCGCCGGTGGCAGCGCGCGTCGGCACAGCTGCGCCGCGCCGCCGAGGCCGGCCTGCAGGGACTTGGCATCGCCGACTGAGTATCCCGGCCCCGGTGCGGGGAAGGGTGTTGTTCGCATCGATCCGACGCCGCCCGCGGTAGCCGGAGGGCCGGATCGTCGGCGTGCGATGACCGCCGTCCACGCCCCCGGCCGCTGCCGTCGCGGCGGTGGTTCGGGTCCGGCCGGACCGTAGCGAGGGGGAGGTTCGGCGCCCGAGCGGGCCGCTCGGGGCCGCCGGACGCCGTACCGGCTGGCTGCAATATCGCCGTCCCGGCCGCTTGCTTCCAGGTCCGGCAGGTTGCTCTGTACGTGGCAATACAACCGTTCTACGTGGATCTTTGCGTCAACAATGCAGTGATCGCTCGCTCCCTATTGCGCTCTTACATACAGCTTTGTATGTTTGTTTTCAGTTCGATCGAAACGGATCGACCACTGCCGCTGCGCTGCGGCGGCCGATCGTGAGAAGGGTGGCTCGATGGCGAACAAGGTCTACGTTGTCGGCGTCGGCATGACGAAGTTCGAGAAGCCGGGGCGACGTCAGGTCGAGGAGGCCGACGGAACCACGCGGGCATGGGATTACCCGGACATGGCGCGGGAATCCGGCACGAAAGCGCTGGCCGACGCCGGCATCGACTACCGCGAGGTGCAGCAGGCCTACGTCGGCTACGTCTACGGTGAGTCCACCTCGGGACAGCGCGCGGTCTACGAACTGGGGATGACCGGGATCCCGGTCGTCAATGTGAACAACAACTGCTCGACCGGCTCCACCGCGCTCTACCTTGCGGCACAAGCGGTTCGGGGCGGACTGGCGGACTGCACGCTGGCTCTCGGCTTCGAGAAGATGCAGCCCGGTTCGCTCGGTTCCACCTGGGACGACCGCGAGCAACCGATGGCCAAGCACATGATGGCACTGGCCGAGATCTCCGAGGTGCTGTTCCCGCCCGCGCCGTGGATGTTCGGCGCGGCCGGCCGCGAGCACATGAAGCAGTACGGCACCACCGCGGAGCATTTCGCGAAGATCGGCTACAAGAACCACAAGCACTCGGTGAACAACCCGTATTCGCAGTTCCAGGACGAATATTCGCTCGACGACATCCTGGGTGCGCGGATGATCTACGACCCGCTCACCAAGCTGCAATGCTCGCCGACCTCCGACGGTTCGGGTGCGGTGATTCTCGCCTCCGAGGATTTCGTCGATCGGCACGGCCTGGCCGCCCGCGCGGTGGAGATCGTGGGCCAGGCGATGACCACCGACTTCGCCTCCACCTTCGACGGCACCGCCAAGAACATCATCGGCTACGACATGAATGTGCAAGCCGCGCAGCAGGTTTACCAGCAGTCCGGCCTCGGTCCACAGGACTTTCAGGTGATCGAGCTGCACGACTGCTTCTCCGCCAACGAGCTGCTGCTGTACGAGGCGCTCGGCCTGTGCGGCGAGGGTGAGGCCGGCAGCCTCATCGACGGTGAACAGACCACCTACGGCGGCAAATGGGTGGTCAACCCGTCCGGCGGGCTCATCTCCAAGGGACATCCGCTGGGCGCGACGGGTCTGGCGCAGTGCAGCGAGCTCACCTGGCAGCTGCGCGGTGAGGCCGACAAGCGTCAGGTCGAGGGCGTCACCGCCGCATTGCAACACAACATCGGCCTCGGCGGCGCCGCGGTCGTCACCGCCTACCAGCGCGCCGACCGCTGACCTCCCGACACCACCACCGACTCGACGAGGAGTACGAACATGGGCCACATCGAAGCCACCAAGAATCTGAACGCCACCCCCGACGCCTTGTGGGCCGTCGTCTCCGACCCGCAGACCTGGGACAAGTGGTTCACCATCCACGAGCGCTGGATGGAGGAGCCGCCGGCCACCCTCACCGCCGGCTCGAAGCTGGTCGCCAAGATCATGATGCTGGGCATGGCGAACAAGATCGAATGGGTTGTCGAAGAGGTGAATTCGCCGAACAACCTGGTGCTCAGCGGCACGGGTATGGCAGGTGTGAAGGTGAGGTTCGCCTTCGACATCCAGCCCGAGGGCGCCGGCAGCAAGTTCTCGGTCTCCGGCGACTTCGAAGGGGCGCTCATCAAGGGCGCGCTCGGTAAGGCGGTGGAGAAGGACGGCGCCAAGCAGCTGGACAAGACCCTCGAGCAACTCGACGCCCTCGCCACGGCATAGGAAGCGCGATGGCTACCGAAACAGCGCCGCAGCCGGTCGAATTCGACGACACGGGCTTGAACGTCTGGTCCGACGAGGAACATTTCGAGGTCACCCGCGAGCGCATCGCCGAATACGCCGCCGCCACCAACGATCCGATTCCGGCCCATCTGGCCGGTGACGTCGCCTCACCCGTCTTCGCCATCGTCCCGGTCTTCGAGGCGATGATGATGCCGGTCATCGATGTGGTGCCGATGGACATCTTCGGCCGGGTCGTGCACGGCGAACAGGACTTCCACTTCCATCGCCCGATCCGGCCCGGTGACCGGCTGGTCTCCCGCGCCAAGGCCGTCGGCTACGAGGGCCGGGAGAACGGCACCACCATCACCATCCTCATCGAATGCCGGGACGCCGACGGCGAATTGGTCAACGAGCAGTACCTGACCGCCTTCTTCCGCAATATCGACGTCGGTAAGCAGGTAGGCGAGAGCGCCCCGTCGCACAAGTTCGATCCCGGCCTGGCGGAGCGACCACCTCTGGCCCGGGTCGCCGCCCACGTGGACGACGATCAGACCTACCGTTACGCGCCGGCCTCCGGTGACCCGGTGCCCCTGCATCTGGACGAACAGGTCGCCAAGGATGCGGGCCTGCCCGGCATCATCGCGCACGGCCTGTGCACCATGGCGATGTCCTCGTGGGCGGTGTTGACCGAGGTCGCCGGCTCCGATGTGCACCGGTTGAAGCGGTTCGCGGTGCGCTTTTCGAAGATGGTCTTCCCCGGTGACGACCTGGAGACCCAGATCTGGAAGGTCGGCACCACCGGCGCCGACACCACCTACGCGTTCCGCACCGCCCGGGGCGCCGATCTCGTCCTGACCGACGGCCTCGCGGTCGTCGCCGAATGATCACCCGCTGCGGCGCGAATCCGACCGCGCCGCAGCGGCTCTCAGCTACCCGATTCAGAGGAGATATGTCATGGGTGCACTGGAGGGGCGGGTCGCCGTCATCACCGGCGCCGGTCGCGGGATAGGCCGCGAGCACGCGCTGCTGTTCGCGCGGGAAGGCGCCGCGGTCGTGGTGAACGACCTGGGCGGAAGTAACGCCGGCGAGGGCGCCGATGCCGGCCCGGCGCAGGAAGTGGTCGAGGAGATTCGCGCCGCGGGTGGCAAGGCGGTGGCCAACACCGACAATGTGGCCCGCTGGGACGGTGCGAAAAACCTTGTCGATCAGGCCGTCTCGGAATTCGGCGGCCTGGATGTGGTGATCAACAACGCCGGCATCCTGCGCGACGGCTTCATCGCCGGACTGGAGGAGTCGCAGTGGGATGCCGTGATCGCGGTCCATCTCAAGGGGCATTTCAACGTGTTGCGGCACGCCGCGGCGTATTGGAAGGACCAGTCCAAGGCCGGTAATCAGCCCAACGCGGCCGTGGTCAACACCGCGTCGGCCTCCGGCGTCACCCTGCCCAATGCCGGACAGGCCAACTACGGTGCGGCGAAGGCGGGCATCGCGGCCTTGACGCTGGTCGCGGCCGAGGAGTTGGAGCGCTACGGGGTGCGGGTCAACGCCATCGCCCCGATGGCCCGGACGCGCCTGACCCTGGCCACGCCGGGAATGGGCGCGATCTTCGCGGCCGAGGTGGAGGAGGGGGAATTCGACGCGTTCAGCCCCGCCAACATCTCACCGCTGGTCGCCTACCTGTCCACCGACAAGTGCCCGATCACCGGCAAGGTGTTCGCCGTGCAGGGCGGCGCCATCTCCGAACTCGGCGGATGGCACGACGTGAAGACCATCGAAACCGACGGCCCCTGGCTGATCGACGATATCGCCGCCCGGCTGCCCTGATCGAGGAGAACAACGATGTTCGAATGGTCCGAGACCGACGAGATGATCCGCGCGGCCGTCCGCGCCTTCATCGACAAGGAGGTCAGACCGCATCTCGACGCGCTCGACAGCGGTGAGATGCCGCCGTACCCCATTCTGCGAAAGCTGTTCAGCGAGTTCGGCATCGACGCGATGGGCGCCGAGGCGGTCGAGAAGATGCTCGCCAAACAGCGGGCCGCCGAATCCGCACCGGCGGAGGCCGGCGGCGCGGAGAAGAAGCCGAAGTCCGCGGGCAGTCCGTTCGGTGGCCAGGAATCGCTGATGGCGGTGCTGATCAGCGAATTGTCCGGGGTGAGTATGGGTTTGGTCGCGGCCATGGGGGTGTCGATCGGTCTCGGTGCCGCCACCATCATGTCGCGCGGCACGCTCGCGCAGAAGGAACGCTGGCTGGCCGATATCGTCACCCTGAAAAAGGTCGCCGCCTGGGCGATCACGGAGCCGGATTCCGGCTCGGACGCCTTCGGCGGCATGAAGACCTCGGTCAAGCGGGACGGTGAGGACTACATCCTCAACGGTCAGAAGACGTTCATCACCAACGGGCCCTACGCCGATGTGGTGGTCGTGTACGCCAAACTCGACGAGGGCGACGGCAGTGCCGGTGGTCGCTCCGCAGGCTCCGCTCCGGTGGACAAGCGTGATCGCAAGGTGCTGACCTTCGTTCTCGACAAGGGAATGGAGGGCTTCACGCAGGGCAAGCCGTTCAAGAAGATGGGCCTGCACTCCTCGCCCACCGGCGAATTGTTCTTCGACAACGTGCGGCTGGGCCGGGACCGGCTGCTCGGCGAGACCGAGGAACACAAGGGTGGCGACGGACGCGACAGCGCGCGAACGAGTTTCGTCGCCGAACGGGTCGGCGTGGGATTCATGGCGCTGGGCATCATCAACGAATGTCACCGGCTCTGTGTGGAATACGCCAAGACGCGCAAGCTCTGGGGCCAGGAGATCGGCCGCTTCCAGTTGGTGCAGCTCAAACTCGCCAAGATGGAGATCGCCCGCATCAACGTGCAGAACATGGTGTTCAACACGCTCGAACGCGGCCGCGCCGGCAAGCCGCCGACGCTGGCCGAGGCCTCGGCGATCAAACTGTACTGCTCGGAGGCGGCCACCGAGGTCGCGATGGAGGCGGTCCAGCTGTTCGGCGGCAACGGTTACATGCAGGAATACCGCGTGGAGCAACTCGCCCGCGATGCGAAATCACTGATGATCTACGCCGGCAGCAACGAGATTCAGGTGACCCACATCGCGAAGGGCCTGCTGGGCCGGTGATCACGCAATCCCGGGTGTGCTACAACGGCGTGCACACCCGGGTGTCGACCGTCGCCGGTGCCGGGACGCCGATCCTGTTCCTGCACGGCTTCGCCGATTGCGCCGACACCTGGCGCGATGTGCTGGCGGAACTGGATCGGCGGGGCCGCGCCGCCCTGGCCGTCGACGTGATCGGGCACGGCGAGGGCGATCCGTTCCGGCCCGGCGACCTGCTGCCTCAACTGGATCGCTTCGTCGACGGGGTGCTCGAAGCCACCGGACCCGTTGTGCTCGTGGGCAATTCGCTCGGCGCGATGATGGCGGTACGGGCCGCGAAACGTCGTCCGGAGCTGGTGGCGGGCATCGTCACCCTGGACGAGCCCATCCTCTCCGCCGATCGGTTGGCGCGCTTCGCCCGCGGTGCCCGGGCCGCGTGGCTGCTCGGCGGGCTGCGGCGGGTGCCGGTCCCGGCGGTGGCCGCGCGGGGCATGGTCGGCTGGGCGACGCGTGGCCTGCTCTACGGCAGCCGCGCCGGCGCCGATCCGGTGGTCATTGGCCGTTGGTCGGACCGCTACGGGCAGCGGGAGCGGATGTTCTGGCTGCTGGAGCACGCCCTGCGGTTCGCCCGCGAAACCGCCGGGGGCTACCCGCCCGATCCGGTCGGCTGCCCGGTGCTCATCGTGCACGGCGGCCGCGACCGTATCATTCCGCCCCAGGCCAGCCGCGATCTGCACCGCCTGCTCCCGGGCAGCGAGCTGGTCATTCTGCCGACCGCCGGTCACTGTCCACAACTCGACGATCCGGTCGCCGTCGCCGCGCTCGTCGCGAAGTTCGCCGCCGCGCTGCCGCGAGCCGAGGGCGAGGCCGGCTTCCGAGACAGGGAATCCATATGAGCGAGCACCTCGCGCCGACCATGTGCGCGGCATTCCAGCGAACGGCCGCCCGCTACCCGGAACGTATCGCGTTGCGCGGTCCGGCCGGCACACCGAGCTTCACCTGGCTCGAGTACGCGGCGCGGGTCCGTGCGATCGCGACCGGGCTGTCGGGCATCGGCGTCGGGCCCGGTGACACGGTCGCCCTGATGCTGACCAACATCCCGGAATTCCATCTCGCCGACACCGCGGTCCTGCACGTCGGAGCCGTCCCGTTCTCGATCTACAACACCTTTGCGCCGGAACAGATTTCGCATCTGTTCCGGAACGCGGGCAATCGGGTGGTGATCACCGAGTCCCGCTTCCTGGACGTCATTCGGGCCTCGGACCCGCGGGGACGGCTCGAACACATCGTCTGTGTGGACGGCCCCGTCGAGGGCTGTCTGTCACTCGACGAATTGGCCGACATCCCGGCTCCCGGGTTCGATTTCGAGGCGGCCTGGCGGGCGGTAGGGCCGAGCGACCTGGTGACCATCGTCTACACCTCGGGCACCACCGGCCCGCCCAAAGGGGTGGAGCTGACCCACGGGAATCTGCTGGCCGAATTCGCGGCGGTGGAAGCCATGCTGCCGGTGGGTCCCGACGATCGGGTGGTGTCGTATCTGCCCGACGCTCATCTGGCCAATCGGGCGTTCTGCCACTACAACAGCATCGTCGAGGGCGTGCAGATCACCACGGTGGCGGATCCGAAACAGTTGATCGAGGTCCTGCCGCAGGTCCGGCCGACCTTGTTCCTCGCGGTCCCGGCCATCTGGTACAAGATCAAGGCAGGACTCGAATCCGTGGTGGCACAACGTGATCCGATCACCCGGCGCATTCTCGAGCATGCCATCGGCGTCGGCACGGAGGTGGCCCGGCGGCGCAGCGATCGGCGGCCGATCCCGATCTCGCTGCGGGCGCGTGACGAGCTGCTGCAACGGACCGTCCTGCGGGCGCTGCGGGCACGGATGGGCTTGGACGAGGTGCGGGCCGCATTGAGCGGCGCCGCGCCGATCGCACCGGATGCGATGGCGTTCATCCTCGGACTGGGCCTGACGGTCTGCGAAGCCTGGGGGATGACCGAGACCTCGGCCGCCGCCACGGCCAATCCGCCCGACGCCATCCGCATCGGCACCGTCGGCAAGGCGTTACCGGGCGTCGAGGTCGCCGTGGCCGACGACGGCGAGCTCTTGGTGCGCGGCCCCCTGGTGATGCGGGGGTATCGCGACGATCCCGAACAGACCGCCGCCGCGATCGATACCGACGGCTGGCTGCACACCGGTGACGTCGGCACCGTCGACGCCGACGGTTACGTGCGCATCCTCGACCGGAAGAAGGAACTGATCATCAACGCGGCCGGTAAGAACATGTCGCCATCGAATATCGAGGGCGCCGTGCGGGTCGCGTGCCCACTGGTCGGCTCCGTCGTCGCGATCGGCGACAACCGCAAGTACGTGACCGCCTTGCTCACCCTCGACCCGGACGTCTGTGCCGCACGCATGCCCGGTGGCGAGACCGATCCGGCGCGACTCGCGGCCGATCCGGATCTGCGCGCCGCGGTCGAGGCCGCGATCGCGGCCGCCAACGAGCGACTGTCGCGGGTCGAGCAGATCAAGCGCTTCACGATCCTGCCCACGGTCTGGGAACCCGGCGGTGACGAACTCACCCCGAAGATGTCGTTGAAGCGAAAGATGATCAGCGCGAAGTACGCCGCCGAAATCGAGGCCATGTACCCGAGCTGATGGCGGCCGGCGGATCGGCGCCGAGGGGTTCGAACCGATCCGCCGGCCTTTCTCACACCGCCCGCAAACGCGTGCGGCTGGCATAGACGTGCTCGGCGATCAGGGTCGCGATCCGATCGGGAGCCTCCAGCATCGGGACATGGCCGACGCCGTGTACCAGGATGCGATCGGCCGACTCGGGCAGTTCGCGCAGGAATCGCTTGGCGTACATGCGATTCGGGATGATCCGGTCGTATTCGCACATCAGCAGGCGCACCGGCGTCCGCACCGTGGACAGATCGTCGAGGACCGCCATTCGCAGTCCGCTGGCGATCAGCGGCAGCATCGCGGCGCAGTTGGTCGCCGACATGATCGCCGCCTCCACGCCGCGGCGCGGCGCGGCGGCGACGTCCTTGCTCAGCAGCATGGCGGTGGCGCGCCGGACCGGCGCACTGAACCGGATCGAGACGGGCAGCCGCTTGCCGATTTCGACGATCGGGACCAGTGAGAGGAACTCCAGCCCCACGCGCAGCTGTGCCAGCGACGGATTGTGCCAGCCGCCGGCGGGTGCGATCGCGGTGAGCGTGCGGGCCCGGCCCCGGCGGGCCAATTCGAAGCCGACCCACCCGCCGAGCGAGTTACCAGCGATATGGCAAGTGCGCCAACCCAATTCGTCGAGTTGCTCCTCGACCCGATCGGCGAGCAGATTCACGTCGATATACCAGCCGCTGAGA
>NZ_BAGM01000026.1 GCF_000308855.1 Nocardia veterana NBRC 100344
GCCCAGCCCGCCGCGGGGCCGCGCCAGGACGACCCGAGCCGGCACGCCTGGCGCGGTTCGGAGGCCGGATCGGCCCCGAATCCGCAGTACCAGCAGCCGCCGCGCCGGACCGAACCGCCGGCGAATCCGCCCGACGGCCGCCATGCCGCCCACGACAGCGGCCCCCGCTCGGCACCCCAGCCGCGGGTGCCCGGTGAGCCGTCGGGGGATCTGGGAAGCAGGTTCACCCGCCCCCCGGAACCGCCGGCCGATGAGCAGCGCACCACCGTGATGGGACGACGACCGGATGCCGATCCGGCCGCCGGCCGATCCGGTGGGCCATCGGCCGGCGCGGATGCCGAATCCGACGAGCACGGGCACAAGGGCAAACTCTGGAGCAAGGTCAAGGACAACCTGTTCGGCGCGCCCACCATCGCGGGCGCGGTCGCGTTGGCCGCGGTCGGTATCTGCGCCGACGGCAACGCCGACCTCCCTCGCGTCGCCGCGGATCCGGTCGTGAACAGTGCGATGCAGCCGGCCGGGACCGGTCCCGCCCGCTCGGTCGAGGCCGCCGACCCGGCCGCCTTCGACGCCGCATCCGTGGGGACCTTCGCCGGAGCGGACGGATTCGGGGCCTGGCCCGCGGTGGAGCAGGCCGCGCAGGTGCCCGACGCCACGCCGGAATGTTCCATGACCATGAATGCCGGCGGGGCGCCGAGCCCGAACGTCCAATCGGTCGCCGAGCGCGGCTGCGCCCATCTGGCGATCGACAACCTGCGCTATGTCGTCCCGACCGTCCCGGGTATCACCGACGCCGGACCACCGATGCACATCTGAGCTGACCGGGGCGGTTTCGGCCGGACCGGCCGGTGCTGGTATCGTCCTCCTTCGGCGTGCGGTACGTCGCAGACTCGTCCGTGCCGTCCCACGAGCCCCGGGTCTCCACCGGCCGCCGGGATCACTCGACCACACGTCTGGCTGGCAGAACATCGACGACAGACAGGGAAGCACTGTGCCTACGTACAGCCCGAAGGCGGGTGACGTGACCCGGCAGTGGTACGTCATCGACGCCACTGACGTAGTGCTCGGCCGCCTTGCCGTGCAGGCAGCGAATCTGCTGCGTGGCAAGAACAAGCCGACCTACGCACCGAATGTCGATGGTGGCGACTTCGTCATCATCATCAATGCCGACAAGGTTGCCGTCTCCGGCAACAAGCGCGAGGACAAGCTCCTCTACACCCACTCCGGGCACCCCGGTGGCCTGAAGTCCCGGTCTGTCGGACAGTTGCTCGACACCCGGCCGGAGCGCGTCGTGGAGCGTGCCGTCAAGGGCATGATCCCGAAGAACAAGCTGGGCAACCAGATCGCGCGCAAGCTGAAGGTCTACGGCGGCCCGTCGCACCCGCACGCGGCCCAGCAGCCCATTCCGTTCGAGATCAAGCAGGTGGCCCAGTGACCGCTCCCGAGGAATTCAACGAGGAATACGTCGAGGACGCCGCCGCGGAGGTCGTCGACGAAGGTGCCGGCTACGAGGCCGAATACACCGAGTCCTACGCTGCCGCTCCGGTCGTGATCGACCGCCCGGTGCAGACCGTCGGCCGCCGCAAGGAGGCCGTGGTCCGGGTGCGCCTGGTTCCCGGCACCGGTCAGTTCGTGCTGAACGGGCGCACCATCGAGGACTACTTCCCGAACAAGGTGCACCAGCAGCTGGTGAAGTCCCCGCTGGTGACCGTCGAGCGCACCGAGACCTTCGACGTGCACGCCCGCCTGGTCGGCGGCGGCCCGTCGGGTCAGGCCGGCGCCCTGCGCCTGGCCATCGCCCGCGCGCTGATCGAGGTCACCCCCGAGGATCGCCCCGCGCTGAAGCGGGCCGGCTTCCTGACTCGTGACCCGCGTGCCACCGAGCGCAAGAAGTACGGCCTCAAGAAGGCCCGCAAGGCTCCGCAGTACTCGAAGCGCTGATCTTGCAGCGCGCGGCCGCTCCATCCGGCACCCCGGTGTCCGGGTGGATGCGGCCGACGCGACATCGTACGAGAGCAGGCGCCCACCCCGGGCGCCTGCTCTCGTGCTGTATCCATCGACGGTAGCGGCCGGGACGGGCAGCCGGCGTTCCCACGCCAGGGTCCCGCGCACACCGCAATTCAACCCGAGGGGCGAGATAGATGGGGCGTTTGTTCGGTACCGACGGAGTTCGCGGCCTGGCCAACGAATCGCTGAGTCCGGAACTGGCACTGCAGATTTCGGCCGCCGCGGCTCAGGTCCTGGGCCGGGGTGGGCCGCGCGCGGTGGCGGTGGTCGGTCGCGATCCGCGGGCCAGCGGCGAGATGTTGGAGGCCGCGGTGACCGCGGGCCTGACCGCCGCCGGGATGAGCGTGTTGTCGGTCGGGGTGTTGCCGACCCCGGCGGTGGCCTATCTGACCGCGGCCTACGATGCCTGCCTCGGAGTGATGATCTCCGCCTCGCACAATGCGATGCCGGACAACGGGATCAAGATCTTCGCCGCCGGCGGCCACAAACTCGACGACTCGATCGAGGACAAGATCGAGGAACTGGTCCGCGCCAAGACCTTCGTGCGGCCCACCGGGGCCGGGATCGGCCGGGTGCTCAGTCTTTCCGGCGCCGACGGCCGGGTCGACGACCACTACAGCCTGGCCGGGACTCACGAGCGCTACGTCGAGCACCTCGTGGAGGCGACCGGTCGCGATCTGTCCGGCATCACGGTGGTGGTGGATTGTGCGCACGGCGCCGCCTCCGATGTGGGCCCGGCCGCCTATCGGGAAGCCGGCGCCCGCGTGGTCGCGATCAACGCCGAGCCGAACGGGCTCAACATCAACGATCGATGCGGCTCCACTCACTTGGAACAGATTCAGCGCGCCGTTCTGGAACACGGTGCCGACCTGGGCCTGGCACACGACGGTGACGCCGATCGCTGCCTGGCGGTCGACGCCTCCGGTGCGGTGGTCGACGGGGACGCGATCATGGCCGTGCTGGCGCTGGCGATGCACGAATCCGGTGAGCTGGCGCAGGACACCCTGGTGGCGACCGTGATGAGCAATCTGGGTTTGCACATCGCGTTGCGGGACGCCGGAATCACCGTGCGTACCACCGCGGTCGGTGACCGCTATGTGCTCGAGGAATTGCGGCGCGGCGGCTACAGCCTGGGTGGTGAACAGTCCGGACATCTGGTCTTCCCGCGTTACGGCACGACCGGCGACGGGGTGCTGACCGGACTGAAACTCATGGCGCGCATGGTCGAAACCGGCCGCAGCCTGGCCGAACTCGCGAGTGTGATGACAACGGTGCCGCAGGTGCTGGTGAACGTCCCGGTGGCCGACAAGGCGGCCGTGGCCGCTGCCCCCGCGGTTCGCGACGCGGTTGCCGAAGCGGAACGAGTGCTCGGCGACAACGGCCGGGTGCTGTTGCGCCCGAGCGGCACCGAGCAGTTGATCCGCGTCATGGTGGAGGCCACCGACGCGTATCGCGCCAAACAACTGGCCGACGATCTGGCCAAGTGCGTCGCCGCGGTGTGAGTGCGATCCGGTCCGGGCCCGCATGCCACGCGGGGTGCGGGTTCCCCGAAGGGGTGCGGCTGTCGTATCGATGTCGAGGGGACACAGCGGCTGCCGGGCGGCCGCAGCTGATTCGAGACTCAGATGATATCCGCTGGTAGATAGCGATTTCCGGCGTTCCGGCCAGGGTCGGTCGATATTTCGCGAACGCGCTCGGGGCGCCGGTGCTCCCGCGATCGGGACGCGACTGTCGGCTCCGGGAAGTATGGTGGGACGCACATCATGATGCGACAGCGAAGCTTGATTTCCGTGAGGGGGAACAGTGGACCCGCTGAAGCTTGATAGCACTCCGCCGCTCGACAACTCCGCGAGTCCGACATCGTCGTCGCCCGCGCCGGCGGCAGCGAATACCGTGATGCGGGTCGACCCCGCCGCGATGGCGTCCTACACCGCCATCGCGAATGCCGTGTCCCAGCAACTCGCTTCGGCCGCGGCGGTGGCCGCGGGGGCGGTCGATCCGCAGCGGCTGACCGCCGATCTGGGCCTGGTGGGCGCCGATTTCGCGGCCAAATTCGCCGCCGCGGTGTCCGAACACGCGCAGGCGTTGTCCACGGCGGGCAAGCTGGTCTCCGCCTACGGCCACACCCTCACCACCTATACCGCGGGGGTGCAGGGCGCCGACGAGGATTCGGCCGGTGCGATCGCCCGGACGGAGCAGCGGCCGTGAGGCGGCCGTCGGCCTTGCGGCGCCGGCCGGCCGCGTCGCGCAGCGATACCACCACGCCCACAACGACTTCCGATCCGAACGTGGATCCGCCGATCGTCGCGACCCTGGTACAGCCGTTGCTGGCTTTGCGTGCCTCGCTGGGGTCGGGGGTCGCGACGCCCGACGCGACCATCACCGGCGCGCTGTCGCATGCGTCCACCCAGGCCGCCGATACCGAGGGCCCGCACCGGGACGGCGTCCACGCCCTGGAATCGACCTGGACGGGTCCCGGGTCGGATGCGGCCGTTCCGGCATTGCGCACCACCCAGACCCAGATCGGTGATATCTCCGACCGCGGTCCCGCCTACCTGGGGGTGCTGGCCGACGCCCATGCCACCAGTGCACGGGCGGCCGGGCGCGTGGACCGGATCATCGCCGACTTCCGTCGCGATGCCCGCACCATTCTGGGAAACGCGACGGCGGCGCCGGATACCGATGCCGTCATCAACCGGGCGACACAGGCACTGCGCGAGGCGATCTCCACGGTCACGTCCGCGCGGACCGAAATGGACGACCACTCGCGTCGCCTGGACGAGATGGGCCCGCTCACCGTTACCACCCCGGCCGGGCTGACGTCGTCGCAGTCGTGGGGCGATACGCCGTCCTCGGTGCTGCCGAGCGCGTACGCCGGGCCTCCCGGCCAATACGCCACGGCGCCAGGGCAATCGGGTGCCGCACCCGGGCAGCCGATCGATCCGGCGCAGCTCGCTCAGCTGCAGCTGCAGCAGCTGCTCGTCCAGGCCGGTGTCGAGATCGGCACGTCGGCGATCAATGCCGGAGTGGATATCGGCACCCACCTGATCGACAAGATCGCCGAGGTCGGCACCCACACCATCGATACCGTGGCCTCGTCGGTCGATCAGGCCATTCCGCAGTTGATCCATCCGGACAACGCCACCGGCGACAAAACCGATCCGGCCGGAACTTCCGGAAATTCATCGGGCAAGCTGTTCGATTTCGGACCCGGAATCGGGCAGTCGGCGCCGGGGAAGACCGGCCCGGGATCGATCATCCCGGATGCGGGCGCACATGCCGCGGACAAGAGTCAGGCGGACAAGGCTCCGGCCGACAAGCCCGATCCGGTACCACCGCCGCCGTCATCGATCATCCCGCCCGCTGCGGACGGCCCGGCGCCGATGCCGAAACCACCCGCACCGGCACCCGCCCCCGCGCCGGAGCCGGCGCATCCGGGCGGGGTGGCCGGCGGAATGGCCTTGCCGCCGCCTGCCAGTGGCGGTCAGGAGCACAAACCTCGTGACGGTCAGCTGGGTGTCACCGTGCCGGCCGCCGAGACCACGGTGCCCGCCGCTGTGATCGGCGACTTCGGCGATGACACGGTCTGATCCGGATCCGCAGCAGGACAACCCCTTCGACCTCGGTCTTCCGATGGTCCGCACCCCCGTCGGTAAACAGGGCCGGCAACGGCGGCCGGGCCGACGGGGGCCACGCCGTCCGGCTGCGGCTACCCCTCGCGGTACCGGGTCGGCCGGGCCGCCACGCCCAGTCCCCGGCTCACCGGTGTATCCCTCGGGCGACTGGGAGCAGTGGCTCGAGCCGGCCGAACGGTCGGAGCCGGAAGCGCCCGCGGAGCCGGAACCACGCCGGATCCCGATCGGCGGTCCGCTGACCGATCCGGATCTGATCGACAAATCGACGCTGGTGCCGAAGATCGTCGATCGTTCGGGCGGAAATCCGGGTCCCGCCCTGCGCCGTCCGCGGACGGGCCGGCCGCGGCGGGACAACCGCCGCGGTGAGAAGTTACTCGCCGCACTGACTTTGATCGGTGTCGGAATCGTGGTCGTCTCGGTGGTACTGACCGTCATCCACACCGGGAAACGCTCGCAGCCGGCACCGTCGAAACCGCCGATGGTCGCGGCTGTTCCGGCGCCCGGCACCACCACCCGCGCCGCGCCGACCACGTCGTCGGCGCCGTCCGCGTCGATCGCCACCGACGGGTGCGAGCAGAAACGCACGGCCGAGGTGGTGTCCGGAACCGACCCGGGTGGAACGGGATCCGGCCCCGATGCGATCCTCGCCTTCGAACGGGCGTACTACGTGCAGCGCTCCGGATACGCGGCGCGGGCCGTCGTCGCCGATGATTCCTCGGTACCGCCCGCCGATCAGATCCAGCGTGGAATCAATCAGGTGCCGGTGGGTACCCGCTACTGCGTCCAGATCACCCGCACCGGTGACGAGGGGCAGTGGGAGGTTCGCCTCACCCAGCAGAAGCCGGATGAGCAACCCCACGCGTTCACCCAACTCATCAGTACTCGAAGCGAATCGGGCCGCACCCTGATCACGGCGATCGCCGCGGGCTGATCGCCGGACGACCCGCCGTCGCGTGGGCCCGGTCAGAACCGGGCGTGCACGAACCCCGTGAACGGGACGAGAAATCCACCGATCTCGCCCACGATCAAGGCGTACATGGACAGCCGAAGCGCGAGCGGGATCGGCCCGCGAAACTGATTCGTGGTGTCACGGCGCAGTCCGTGCAGGCAGTAGGAGGCGATCGCACCGGCGAAGAACGCGAGAACGACCAGCGCCGCAACAAGATTCACCGCGGTCGGCCAGTCCGACAACTCCACGAAGACCGCCAACAGCAGGGCCGCGAAGCTGTACATCAGCGCCGCACGATGGGCGATGTCGACGTAGGGATGGGCGTGACCTTCCGGAGATGTCCGCATTCCGTGGTACTTCCACACACCCAGCAGCAGCGCCCAGACGAAGATCAGCCCGGCGATCAGCAAGGTGGTCCGGGTGTCCACCCCGAGCTCCATGTGTTCCATCGAATCTCCCCTGCCGATCGTCAGCGATCTTCGGTCAGCCGCCCGGCGGTCAGCTGCCAGCGCCGGGTCGCCCGGACGGTGTCGAGCATGCGGCGGTCGTGAGTGACCAGCAGGAGCGTGCCGTCGAACGATTCGACGGCCTGTTCCAGCTGTTCGATCGCGGGCAGGTCGAGGTGGTTGGTCGGTTCGTCGAGCACGAGCAGATTGACCCCGCGGGCCTGGAGCAGCGCCAGCGCGGCCCGGGTGCGTTCACCGGGCGAGAGGGTGTCGTTGGGGCGCAACACATGGGCACCGCGCAACCCGAATTTCGCCAGCAGCGTCCGTACCTCGGCGTCCGGCCAGTCCGGCACCTGCGCACCGAAAGTGGCGGCGAGCGAGTCGGTCCCGCGAAACAGTCCGCGCACCTGATCGACCTCGCCGATCGCGACCCCGGAACCGAGTGATGCGCTGCCCTCGTCCGGGGCGACCTTGCCCAGCAACAGGGCGAGCAGGGTGGACTTACCGGAGCCGTTCGGCCCGGTGAGCACGATCCGGTCACCCCATTCGACCTGCGCGGTGACCGGGCCCAGCACGAAGTCGCCACGGGTGAGGAGGGCATCGGACAGCGTCGCGACCACCGTTCCGCTGCGCGGCGCCGTCGCGATCGACATCCGCAGCTCCCACTCCTTGCGCGGTTCCTCCACCACCTCGAGCCGTTCGATACGACGCTGCGTCTGCCGCACCTTGGCGGCTTGTTTCTCGGTCGATTCGGCACGCATCTTGCGTCCGGCCTTGTCGGAGTCGACCTTTCGCGGATCCCGTGCCTTGCGGCGCGCGTTGCGCACGCCGTGCTCGAGCCAATTGCGCTGCATGACCTGCCGCGCTTCCAGTCCCGCCTTGGTCTCGGCGTACTCCTCGTACGCCTCGCGCGCGTGCCGCCGGGCGATCTCACGCTCGGCCAGATACGCGTCGTAACCGCCGTCGTAGCTGCCGACCTGCTGTTGCGCCAGATCGAGTTCGACGATGCGATTGACGGTGCGTGCCAAGAATTCCCGATCGTGGCTGATGACCATCAGCGGTGTCCGCACACCGGTGACGAACTGCTCGAGCCGAGCCAGCCCGTCCAGGTCGAGATCGTTGGTCGGCTCGTCCAGAAGCAGAATGTCGAAGCGCGACAGCAATACCGAGGCCAGCCCGGCACGCGCGGCCTGTCCACCCGACAACACGACCATGGGGGTGTCGAGGCCCTGCGGCAAACTTTCGGCCAGCCCGAGGTCGGCGGCGACCTCATCGGCGCGAGTTTCCAGATCGGCGCCGCCGAGAGCCAGCCAGCGCTCGAGTGCGGCCGAATAGTCGTCCGCGGCGGTGTCGTCCGTCGCCGCCGCCAACCGTTCGGCGGCGGCGTCCATTCGGCGTTGTGCCGCGGCGACTCCGGTGCGCCGCGCGAGGAATTGCGCCACCGTTTCCCCTGGGCGGCGCTCGGGTTCCTGCGCCAGGTAGCCGATCGTCGCATCCGGTGGGCTCAGGGTGATCCGTCCGGTCTGCGGGGTGCGTTCGGCCAACATCCGCAGCAGCGTCGACTTACCGGCGCCGTTGACACCGACCAGGCCGATCACGTCACCGGGCGCCAACACCAGATCCAGGTCCTGGAACAGCATCCGGTCCCCGTGCCCCGCCGACAGTCCGTGCGCGTGCAGAGTGGTACTCACTCGGACGAGTCTGCCCGGTCCGCCGCTCGCACCCTGAGACCGGGCCGGTGAAAATCAGGGTGCGGATGGGTCTGTCGCCCGATGCGCCCGCGGCTGCTCGACCGGCACAGTGGAATCACCGCGAACCACCGTGACCAAGGAGAGCGACATGACCGCCCCCACCCGCCGGCTGACCCGATCGACCACCGACAAGTGGATCGGTGGTGTCTGCGGCGGACTCGCCCGTTATTTCGGCTGGAACGCCACCATCGTCCGGTTGCTGTTCGTCGCGTCCTGCCTGTTGCCCGGCCCGCAGTTCATCATCTATCTGGTGCTGTGGGTGGTGATCCCGAAGCAGTAGCGGACCTGGTTATCCACAGGCAATCCTGTCGGTGCGCCCCGGCTCGGGTGAGTTGTCCACAACATGCCGGATACGGGGTGCATCGCACGGCGTCCGGATGCCAGGATGGAACAAATCCCGCACGTCCTCGAGGAGCACACACATGATCCATTCGGGCGATCTGCCGGGCCTGGACCTGCCGGCAGTCGACGCGCACTCCGACCTCGGCGGGATCGGCGCCGTGGAACTGAACCACCCGTCCCAGGATCTCGACGCCGACGGCATCCTGGACACCGAAACCTTCCACAGCGACCACTCGATGGAGGTGTGGTCGGACATGGATCACGACGGCTACGCCGATCACGTGAGCATCGTCGACGACGGCGGCGACTACTCCGCGTGGGAATTCCACCATTACCCGGACGGGCGATCCGAGTGGGTTCAGGTGGACAAGGGCAAGATGGGGAAGTGACGGCCGCAGGGCCGTTACTTGCGCAGCGCGCGCGCCACCTGCATCACCTGGAGAGGCGAAAGATGTTCGGGCTCCGGCTCTTCCGTCGCCGTGGGGTCGACGACGGCGGTATGCGGGATCTCGGCATCCGGATCGGCGAAGGCTTTGTACTTCTTGTCGCCGAGTAGTTGGTAGCTCAGATAGCCGACCAGGAGGGCCCGCGTGATGCGCTCGGTCTTGGGCTCGTACTTCGCGGCCCCGAGGGCGGCCAGCGCGCGACGGCCTTCGACGATCCCGTTGTGGGTCGCCTTGTCGACGGTCCGCAGCGATACCGGGCCCGCCCAGGCGGCGGCCAGCGGGACGGCGTTGCAGTTGCCGGTCGAGACGTCGACGCCGCCGGCGACGATCAGGGCGGGGATGTCGATCTCGCGCGCCAGTGCCTCGGAGGTGGGGGCGGTCGGCGCGGGGTAGAGGGCGGCGAGGGCGGCGACCTTGCGCTGTGAGGCGGCGATGACCGCGGCGCCGGCGCCCATTCCGTGCCCGGCGAGTGCGAGTTTGTCCGGATGCACGCTGATCGCGCCGCTGCCCAGGCGTACTCCGGCACAGATGTCGAGTGTGGTGAGCAGGTCGGTCGCCAGATTCAGATGTGACGGCAGCGGCCCGCGTTCGGTGTCGGGTGCGGCGGCGACGAAACCCCAGGAAGCGAGGTGTTCGAGTAGTTTGCGGTAGTTGCCGGCGCCGGCGAGCCAGCCGTGACCGAAGGCGACGGCGGGCAGGTTGTGCCCCTCCTCGGGTGTGTACACGACGCCGGGCTGACCGGCGATGCCGAGATTTCCGCGCATGACCCGGTGCGGACCTGGGCTGGTCAGAATGCTCAGAAGCGATTTCACAGACACCGACACGAGGGTGAACTCTACCGATGGACGCCCGGATTGCCGCACCGTTGGGACGCGGTCGGCGCGGACCAGCCGGGACCTGGGTTGATAGCAGTCCGATTCGCGTGTCCACGCGGCCCAAGTAGGCTGGGACACCATGTGCGGAATCGTTGGCTACGTCGGGTACCGGGACGCGCTCGGCGTCGTCGTGGACGCACTGCGCCGCATGGAGTACCGGGGCTACGACTCCGCGGGCGTGGCGATCCTGGACGGCGCGGGCACCATCGCGGTGGAACGCAAGGCCGGGCGGCTGGCGAATCTGGAGGCCGAACTGGCCGAGGCCGGGCCGGCCGCCTTCGCGGGGACCACGGGGATGGGCCATACCCGCTGGGCCACGCACGGCGCGCCGACCGACCGCAATGCGCACCCGCACCGCGACGACACCGGCCGGGTCGCCGTCGTGCACAACGGCATCATCGAGAACTTCGCCCCGCTCCGCCGGGAACTCGAGGAGTCCGGGGTCGAACTGCGCAGCGACACCGACACCGAGGTCGCGGTCCATCTGGTGGCCCGCGCTTACGCCGCCGGCCCCACCGCCGGTGATTTCGTCGGCAGCGCGCTGGCCGTGCTACGCCGCCTCGAGGGGGCGTTCACGCTGGTGTTCACTCATGCCGATCACCCCGGCACGATCGTGGCCGCGCGCCGGTCCACGCCGCTGGTGGTGGGCGTGGGCAAGGGGGAGATGTTCATCGCCTCCGATGTGACGGCGTTCATCGAACACACCCGCGAAGCGGTCGAATTGGGGCAGGACCAGGCCGTGGTGATCACCGCGGACAGTTATGCCGTGACCGATTTCGACGGCAATGCCGAGGGTGTGCGCACCCGGCCGTTCACGATCGACTGGGATCTGGCCGCGGCGGAGAAGGGCGGCCACGACTACTTCATGCTGAAGGAGATCGAGGAACAGCCCGCCGGTGTCGCCGAAACGCTGATGGGCCATTTCGACAACGGCCGCATCGTGCTCGACGAGCAGCGTCTCGCGGACCAGGAGCTGCGCGAATTCGACAAGGTGTTCGTGGTCGCGTGTGGCAGTTCCTATCACGCCGGACTGCTGGCGAAGTACGCGATCGAGCATTGGACGCGAGTGCCGGTCGAGGTGGAGTTGGCCAGCGAATTCCGTTACCGGGACCCGGTTCTGGATCGCTCCACCCTGGTGGTGGCGATCTCCCAGTCCGGCGAGACCGCCGACACGCTGGAGGCGGTGCGCCACGCCAAGGAACAGAAGGCCCGGGTGCTGGCGATCTGCAACACCAACGGCGCGCAGATTCCGCGGGAATCCGATGCCGTGGTCTACACCCGGACCGGCCCGGAGATCGGGGTTGCCTCGACGAAGGCGTTCCTCGCTCAGATCACCGCGAATTACCTTGTGGGCCTTGCCCTCGCGCAGGCGCGCGGCACCAAGTACCCCGACGAGGTGGCTCGCGAATTCGGCGAGTTGGAGGCGATGCCGAAGCTGGTGGAGCGAGTGCTCGAGACCGCGCCGCAGGTGCGGGAGATCGCACGCCGATTCGCCCATCAGTCGACGGTGCTGTTCCTGGGCCGTCACGTCGGCTACCCGGTGGCCCTCGAGGGGGCGCTGAAGCTCAAGGAACTCGCCTACATGCATGCCGAGGGCTTCGCCGCGGGTGAGCTCAAGCACGGTCCGATCGCGCTGATCGAGGAGGGCCTGCCGGTGATCGTGGTCATGCCCTCCCCGAAGGGGCGCGCGGTGCTGCATTCGAAGTTGCTCAGCAATATTCGCGAGATTCAGGCGCGCGGCGCGCGCACCATCGTGATCGCGGAGGAGGGTGACGATACGGTCCGGCCGTTCGCCGACCACCTCATCGAGATTCCGGCCGCGCCCACCCTCTTCCAGCCGTTGCTGTCGACCGTTCCGCTGCAGATCTTCGCTGCGGAGGTGGCGCAGACTCGTGGCTACGACATCGACAAGCCGCGCAACCTCGCGAAGTCGGTGACGGTCGAGTAACGGCTCAATCGCCTACCGCCACCAGCTCTTCGGAGCCGGCGGGAGTGGCGGCTGTGCGGCGTTCCAACGCCCCCGACCAGACTGCCAGGCCGAGCGCACTCGCGGCCAGGATCACCCCGACCCAACTCGGGGCGGTGTAACCGAAACCCGCGGCGATGACCGCACCACCCAGCCATGCGGCCAGGGCATTGCCGAGGTTGAAGGCCCCGATATTCAATGCCGAGGCCAAGGTCGGTGCGGCCGCGGCCTGATCGAGCACTCGCTTCTGCAGCGGTGGCACGGTGGCGAAGCCCAGCGCGCCGATCAGCACGACGGTGACGGCGGCGGCGATCTTGTTGTGTGCGGTGACGGTGAACAGCGCCAGCACCACGGCCAGCGCCGCGAGCGTGACGTACAGCATCGGAAGCAGGTGACGATCGGCGTACCGGCCGCCGAGCAGATTGCCGATCAGGAAGCCCAGGCCGAACAGCACCATGATCCAGGTGACCGAGGTCTCGGCGAATCCGGTGACGTCGGTCATCATCGGGGCGAGGTAGGTGATGGCGGCGAAGACCCCACCGAAGCCGAGGACCGTCATCGCCATCGCCAGCAGCACCTGCGGATTGCGCAGTACCGCCAGTTCCCTGGTGAATCGGGCATCGCGCGGCGCGGGCTGATCGGGGACCAGGGCGAACACCCCGGCGAAGGCGAGGGCGCCGACCGCGGCCACCAGGGCGAAGGCCAGCCGCCAGCCGAAATGCTGGCCGAGCAGGGTGCTCAGCGGAACGCCGACCACGGTGGCGACGGTGAGCCCGGTGAACATCATGGCGATGGCCCCGGCTCGGCGATCCGGTGCCACGAGCGATCCGGCGACCACCGCGCCGATGCCGAAGAAGGCGCCGTGGGCCAGTGAGGCCACGAAGCGTCCGGTCAGCATCAGGCCGAAAGTCGGTGCGGCGGCGGAGAGTACGTTGCCGGCGATCAGGAGCAGCAGGCTGATCAGCAGCATGCGTTTGCGGGATACCCGGGTTCCGAGCCCCGTCATGACCGGGGCGCCGACGAGGACACCGAGCGCGTAGCCGGTCACCAGCCAGCCGGCGGTCGGGATCGAGACCGCGTAACTGTCCGCGACCCCGGGCAGCAGACCGACCACGATGAATTCGGTGGTGCCGATCGCGAAGGCGCCGAGAGTGAGGGCGAGAAGTGCGAGTGGCATGGACGAGCCTTCCCCACGGAGTTGTTCAGGATTACAAGCGTCGACAATAATTGCAGACGCGTGTTAATTGCAAGCGCCTGCTATTGCGGAAGCGCGTTACCCTGGTAACAGTGACTAACGAGGAGGCCACATGACGGCGGACGCGGCGCTGACCGGGTTGGCGGACGGCTGGTACGCGCTCTCAGTGCTGCACGATCGGATCGAGGCGCGGATCGAACGCGCTCTGCAAGCCGGTCACGACCTCAGCGTGCGTGAGTATTCGCTGCTCACCGTCCTCAGCCGGCAACACGACGGGCCCGGCGGGCATCTGCGGATGAATCAGGTGGCCGAGTCGGTGGCGCTCAGCCAGAGCGCGACGACGCGGCTGGTGACCAGGCTCGAGGACCGCGGATTGCTCCAGCGTTACCTGTGCCCGGACGACCGCCGCGGCATCTATACCGACGTCACGCCCGAAGGACTCGCGCTGCTCGAGCGGGCCCGCCCCACCAACGACGGCGCGCTGGCCGAGGCGCTCGGCGAGGCGGCGGCCGATCCGGAACTCGCGCCGCTGGTGACCGCGGTGGAAGCGCTGAACCGCCGGGACGCACGGGTATAGGGCGGGCCCGGCTACCGCACGGTGACGGTGCCGCGCATCTCCGGATGCAGCGGGCACAGATAACGGTAGGTTCCGGGAACGGTGAAGGTATGACTCCACTCACCGTCGGTGAGAATCGGGCTGTTGATCCCCATCGCCGAATCGCCGATGCCCTGCACCGCATGCGGCACCTTGTCGGAGAACTTCCAGGTGACGGTGCCGCCGGCGGTGATGGTGACGGCATCGGGGGAAAACTTCATCTTGTCGACGTGCACGGTCACCGAGGTCTGTGGCGCGGCCGACAGGGACGCTGTGGTGGTACCCGACGGCGTGGCCGCAGTTGTCGATGTGGATGTCGTTGTGCCCGAACCACATCCCGCGATCAGGGCCGCGGCCGCCAGTGCTGCGGCGGTCGTTACGAGGCGCGACACTCGGCTGCGGACGACGCTGTTCGGCATGACACGAGCCTAGTCTCGGCGGGTTGCGCCCGGTTCACCGCGCTCGACTCGCCGGTGCTCGAACCGTCGCGGCGAGCGCCGATGCGCTGCGGCCGAATCGGCCGCGCGCGGGCGTAATCTGCTGGGGTTGCGATCCGTGCCCGACCGGATGAGGAGGCGAACGATGGCACCGCCACCGCGGGGATACTTCACCGTCGACGAGGTGCGCGCGGCCGAGGCCGAGCTGTTCGAGCGGGTCGCGGCCGGAGTGCCGATGCGCCGCGCCGCTCACGGATTGGCGAATGTGGTGGCCGCCGAACTCCGGGAGCGATCCGGTGGCGTCGCCGGGCGCGCGGTGACCCTGCTCGTCGGGTCCGGGGACAACGGCGGTGACGCGCTCTGGGCGGGCGCCGAGCTGCGCCGCCGCGGGGCGGCGGTGACGGCGCTGCTGCTGTCGCCGGAGCGTGCGCATGCCGCCGGACTCGCCGCGTTGCGCCGGGCGGGCGGTCGGATCCGGGACGCGCGCGCGGGTTCGGTGGCCGATCTGCTCGGCGCCCCGGATCTGGTGATCGACGGCATCGTCGGGATTTCGGGGCGCGGTTCACTGCGGCCCCGCGCCGCCGAACTGGTGGCGGCGGTGCGGGCCCCGATCGTCGCCGCCGATCTGCCCAGTGGGGTCGATCCGAACACCGGGGCGGTCGACGGTCCGGCGGTGTGGGCCGACGTGACGGTCACCTTCGGCGCGTACAAGCCGGTGCACGCGCTGGCCGCCCCCCGGTGTGGCCGCATCCGCCTGATCCCCATCGGTCTGCGCCTGCCCGAACCGAATCTGGTTGCGTTGGAACCGGTTGCGATCGGCGCGGGCTGGCCGGTACCGGGCCCGCACGACGACAAGTACACCCAGGGCGTGACCGGGATCTGTGCCGGCAGTGCGACCTACCCGGGCGCGGCGGTGCTGTGCACCGGCGCCGCGGTCGCCGCCACCTCCGGGATGGTGCGGTACGCGGGGACCGCGGCCGCGCAGGTGCTGGCGCGGTTTCCGGAAGTGATTGCCGCCGAGAGCGTTTCCGACACCGGACGGGTGCAGGCATGGGTGTTCGGGCCCGGCGCGGGCACTGACGACGCGGCGCGGGAAACGCTGGCGCAGCTGCTGGCGACCGATCTCCCGGTGGTGGTCGACGCCGACGGTTTGACGTTGCTGGCCGGTGCGCCGGAGCTCGTGACCGGGCGCGCCGCGCCCACCGTATTGACCCCGCACGCAGGCGAATTCGCGCGCCTCACCGGCCGAGAGCTCGGCGCCGACCGGGTCGCCGCGGTCCGTGCGCTCGCCGACGGCTGGCAGGTCACCGTCCTGCTGAAGGGGCGATCGACACTGGTCGCGACGCCCGGGCAGCCGACCCTGGTGAACGAGGCGGGCGGTTCCTGGGCGGCCACCGCGGGCGCGGGCGACGTGCTCGCCGGCGTGATCGGCGCATTGCTGGCGGCGGGGCGGGAGCCGGCCTGGTCGGCCGCCGCAGCCGCTCGCGTCCACGCCCTCGCCGCCAACCTCGCCGCACATGCGAACGGTGCTGCGGGCGCGCCGATTTCGGCGACACCCCTGCTGCGGCAGTTGCCCGGCGCGATCGCCACCCTGCGCGAGCTGGCCGAGCACGCGTGACGGCCGGCGATTCCGACCGGCCCGCCCGGCTCCCGCGTGGCGGTCAGTCGCCCTGTGCCGCTGCCGAAACCCGCTCCCACTCCCGCCAGGTCGCCAGCCGCGATTCGTAGTCCGCGGTCGCGATCTGCAGGGGCGCGGTGCCGAGGAACAGACGCAGCGGCGGCTGGTCGGCGTCGACGACGGTCAGGATCGCGGTCCGGGTGGCGGTCGGTTCGCCCGCCCGGTACCCCGCGCGGGTGCGGTTGCGTTCCTGCCGGACCTGCTGGTAGGCGGGGTTCTCGGCGCTGTGCACCGCGGACGGTCCGGCCCAGTCGGTGCTGAACCCGCCCGGCTCGATCAGGGTGACGTGGATTCCGAAGCCGGCGACCTCCTGGGCCAGCGACTGCGAGAATCCCTCCAGCGCCCATTTCGACGCGTGATAGGCGCCCAGATTCGGGAAGGCGCTGATACCGCCGATACTCGACACCTGCAGGATGTGACCGCTGCCCTGTTCTCGCAGGATCGGCAGCGCCGCCTGGGTGACCCACAGGGCCCCGAAGACATTGGTTTCGAACTGGGCGCGGACCTCGTCCTCGGTCAGTTCCTCGATCATGCCGAAATGCCCGTAGCCCGCGTTGTTGACGACCACGTCGAGCCGTCCGAAATGCCGGGCGGCCTGCGCCACGGTCGCGAAATCCGCCGCGCGGTCGGTGACATCCAGTTGCAGCGGCAGGAAGGTGTCGGGGTACGCGGCGGCCAGATCGGTGAGCGTTTCCGGCTTGCGCGCGGTCCCGGCGACCCGGTCGCCCCGTTCGAGTGCGGCCGCTGCCCATTCGCGGCCGAATCCGCGAGAAACACCGGTGATGAACCAAACCTTGCTCATGTCACCCTCTGTTCGACGGTTGCTGATGCGGGCGTCGTAGCCCGTGCCGTCGACGCTAGCCAGCTGGAGTGCACTCCAAGCAAGGGGCGATTTCGCCCGGCCCGCCCCGGCGCGCGGGCACGCTGCGGTAGCGGGTTCGCCGCGTGGCAGGATCGGTAGCCGTGAGTAGTGCTGAGCCGCAGGTGGAGACCGTCGTCGATCTGGATGCCATCGCACACAACGTGCGGGTGTTGCGGTCGCACGCGGGCGATGCCGCGGTGATGGTGGTGGTCAAGGCCGACGCCTACAACCACGGCGCGGTGCAGGTCGCCCGGGCGGCACTGGCCGCGGGCGCGGCCGAACTGGGCGTCACCACCATTGCCGAGGCGCTGCAGTTGCGTGCCGCCGGCATCACCGCGCCGATTCTGAGCTGGCTCAACACCTCCGATGCCGACTACGCCGCCGCTATCGCCGCAGATATCGAGATCGGCGTCTCCTCGGTCGCGCATCTGCGCGCGGTCGAGCGGGCCGCCCGCGTGAGCGGGGCGACCGCCACCGTGACCTTGAAGATCGACACCGGACTCAACCGCAACGGCGTCTCCTCGGCCGAATATCCGCAGGTGCTCGGTCTGCTGGAACAGCTGGTCGGCGAGGGCGTGGTGCGATTTCGCGCGATGTTCTCGCATCTGGCGCATGCCGATCAGCCGAACCATCCGGTCATCGACGTGCAGCGCGATCGGTTCGTCGAAGCCATCGCCACCGCCAAGGACTACGGGCTGCAACCCGAGCTGGTCCATCTGGCGAATTCCGCGGCCACGCTGACCCGGCCCGACCTGGCCTTCGACATGGTCCGGCCGGGGATCGCGGTCTACGGCCTCAATCCGGTGCCCGAGAGCCGGGATTTCGATCTCCGCCCGGCCATGACCTTCCGCGCCCGCGTCGCCCTGGTCAAACGCGTGGCGAAAGGTGAGGGCGTGTCCTACGGCCACGAGTGGATCGCCCCGCACGACACCACCGTGGCACTGATCCCCGCGGGTTATGCCGACGGTGTGCCGCGCGGGCTCGGCGGCCGGATCGCGCTGCGGATCGGCGATGCGGACTATCCGAACATCGGCCGGGTCTGCATGGACCAGCTGGTGGTCGATCTGGGGGAGAACCCGCGAGGGGTGCGGGAAGGCGATCGGGCGGTGCTGTTCGGTGGCGCACCCGGCGAACCGCATGCGCAACAGTGGGCCGATCTGATGAACACCATCCATTACGAGATCGTCTGTTCCCCGCGTGGCCGGGTCGTGCGAGGCTATACCGGACGGACAGGGGTGGTGTGATGGAATCTGTACGGCCACAGGGGTTTCGATCGCGGCTATTCCGCGGCGGGGTCGCCTCGGCGAGTGTGTTGGCGACGTTGGCGGGCGCTCAGGCGTTGCGCCGGGTCGGCGCCGGTGTGGCCTGGCCCGCGCGGGGCGACGATCTGCGCGACGAGGACTTCACCCTGCTGGATCGCGATCCGGCCCGCCGGGTGACGGCCGAGGACGGCGTGCCGCTCGCTGCGCGTGTGGTCGGCCCCGACAATGCCGCCGCCACGGTGATTTTCGTGCACGGCTTCTGCAACAGCATGTACTCGTTCCATTTCCAGCGCCGGGATCTGGCCGCGCTGTGGGGGCCCCGGGTCCGGATGGTCTTCTTCGATCTGCGCGGCCACGGCAGTTCCGGGGTGCCGAGCAGCGCGAGCTGCACCGTCCCGCAACTGGGCCGCGACCTGGTCCGGGTGATCGAGGACTGCGCGCCCACCGGCCCGTTGGTGCTGGTCGGGCATTCCATGGGCGGGATGGCGGTGCTGGCCGCCGCGGCGCAGTTCCCCGAACTGTTCGAGCACCGGGTGGTGGCCTCCGCGCTGCTGTCGACTACCGCCGCCGGCGTGACCCGCGCGGGTGCCGCGCAACTGTTGCGCAGTCCGGCCATCGACGGCTTCCGCATGCTGGTGCACACCTCCCCGGCCCTGATCCAGGCGGGCCGGGTCACCGCCCGCCAGGTGATCACGCCGGTGCTGCACGTCAGTTCGTTCCACGGCGATGTGAGCCCGACGCTGTCGCGATTCACCACCTCGATGATCGACCGCACGCCGGTCGAGACCATCGTGAAATTCCTGAAAGCGCTGGAAGTGCACGACGAATCGGCGGCGCTGCCGGTTCTCGCTCCGCGGCCGGCGCTGGTCGTCGGCGGCGGGCACGACCTGATCATTCCGTTCCGCAATTCGCGGGAGCTGGCCGCCCGCCTGCCCGACGCCGATCTGGTACGGGTCACCGACGCCGCGCACATGGTGCACCTGCACTACCCCGACCTGCTGAATGCGGCGCTGGACCGATTGCTGCTGCGGGCCGGGGTATTCGGGGCCGCGTCGCTCGACCACGGTCCGGCGAGCCGGGAGGTATCGCATGGCTGACCCGCGTGACGGCGCCGATCTGCCGGCCGACCGGCGGGAACTGCCTACGGTCGCCGATACCGAGGCGCTGGGCCGGGAGTTGGCGGCGGAGCTGCGCGCCGGTGATCTCGTGGTGCTCGACGGTCCCCTGGGCGCCGGAAAGACCGCGCTCACCCGGGGGATTGCGGCGGGCCTGGGGGTGGAGGGGCGGGTCAGCTCGCCCACTTTCATCATCGCTCGCCAGCATCGGGCGGGGGCGCGGCCGGGGTCGATCCCTCTCGTCCACGTCGACGCCTATCGCCTGGGCGGCGACCTCGACCAGCTCGATGCCCTCGATCTCGACACCGATCTGCACGAATCGGTCGTGGTCGTGGAATGGGGACTGGGAGTCGTCGAACATCTCGCCGATCGGCATCTACGGGTCCGGTTGGATCGGGAGCCGGACTCGGAGACGAGGACGGCGACCTGGGAGTGGGTCGGGCCCTACCGGACGCTGTGATGCTCGCCACCGCGACGGTATCGGCGGCCGCGCGGGCGAATGCGCGGCAGTGCCGGACCTGGACCGGGGATCGCCGGTCGAATCGATACCGGTCGCCGTGTCCCCATGGCAGTTGTTGCGGCACTTGATCGTTGGCGGAGCCGGTGTGCGGTCCCGGCCGGGTCCCGCCGATCCGGCACTACGCGAGGTTAGCCGCAGGGTTGCGACATGCGGTTACGCCGACGGCGCTGATGGCATACGGGAGGTGACCAACCGGTATCGTTGAGGCAATCATGCTTGTACTCGCTGTCGACACCGCGACGCCTGCCGTTACAGCAGGACTGGTGGAACTGGAGCAGGCCACCACTGCGCCGCAAGTCCACACTCTCGCCTCCCGGGTGACCGTGGACGCGCGTGCGCACAACGAGGTGCTTACTCCGCAGATCCTCGCCTGCCTCGAGGAGACCGGTCGGACGCGCACCGATATCGCCGCGGTCGTGGTGGGCGTCGGCCCCGGCCCGTTCACCGGGCTGCGGGTCGGGATGGCCACCGCCGCCGCCTTCGGCGATGCGCTGGGCCTGCCGGTGCACGGGGTCTGCAGTCTCGACGCCATCGCGGCCGAGGCCTGGCCGGAAGTGCCCGCCGGTGGCACCCAGGCGGTGGACTCGGGGGACGACGGAGCCGAACTGCTCGTGGTCACCGATGCCCGTCGCCGCGAGGTGTACTGGGCGCGCTATCGGCGGACCGGTCGCATCGACGGCCCGGGGGTGTGCAAGCCGGTCGATCTGGATTCGGGCGAGGCGACGGCGATCGCGGGATCCCCTTCGCACGTCGACTTTTTCGATCTCCAGGTACTGCCGGTCGAAACCCCGTCGCCCGCCGGACTGGTGCGCTGTGCGGCGCACGACATCCTCGCGCGGGCGACTCCGCAGCCGCTGATTCCCCTCTATCTGCGCCGTCCCGACGCCGTCGAGCGCAGCTATCAGGCGGTGCGATGAGTACCGAATCCTCGCCCACGGTGCACATCGAGCCGATGGGCCCGGCCGATATCGCGCGCTGCGTCGAACTGGAGCTGTTGCTGTTCCCCGAGGACGACCCGTGGCAGGACGTGGCGTTCCGGTCCGAACTGGCCGGCGCGCACAACCGCTACCTGGTGGCGCGTGACGACGCGGGCCGCATGCTCGGTTATGCCGGCATCGCGCTGCTGGGCACGACCGAACACCCCGAGGCCGAGATCCACACCATCGGCGTCGACCCGCAGGTGCACCGTGGCGGTATCGGCACCGCGCTGTTGCGGGCGCTGCTGTCGGAGGCGGGGCGGCGTGGCGGTCCGGTCTTCCTGGAGGTGCGCACCGACAACGCGCCGGCCATCGCGCTGTACGAGAAGCACGGCTTCCACATCATCGGGCTCCGCAAGAACTACTACCAGCCCAGTGGCGCCGACGCCTTCACGATGCGCCGTCCGGCGATGACCGGATTTCCACATCCGGGCGCCGAACGCGCCCATGACTCCGAGGTCCTGTCGTGATCGTCCTGGGTATCGAAAGTTCTTGTGACGAAACCGGAGTCGGCATCGTGCGTCGGCATCCGGACGGGACCTGCGAACTGCTCGCCGACGAGGTCGCGTCCAGCGTCGACCAGCACGCCCGGTTCGGGGGAGTGGTTCCCGAGATCGCCTCCCGTGCGCATCTCGAGGCCATCGTGCCCGCGATGCGCCGGGCGCTGTCGGCGGCGGGGATCGCGAAGCCGGATGCGCTGGCCGTGACCATCGGCCCGGGCCTGGCGGGTGCGCTGCTCGTCGGGGTCGCGGCCGCGAAAGCCTATGCCGCCGCCTGGGATATCCCGCTGTACGCGTTGAACCATCTCGGCGGGCACGTCGCCGTCGACACCCTCGAACACGGCCCGATGCCGCCCTGTGTGGCGCTGCTGGTCTCCGGCGGGCACACCCACCTGTTGCACGTCACCGATCTGGCCGAGCCGATCGTCGAACTCGGTAGCACCGTCGACGATGCGGCGGGGGAGGCGTTCGACAAGGTGGCGCGGCTGCTCGGCCTCGGATTCCCGGGCGGGCCGGCGCTGGATGCCGCAGCGGCCCACGGTGATCCGACCGCGATCGCCTTCCCGCGCGGAATGACCGGTCCGCGCGATCCGCGCTACGATTTCTCCTTCTCCGGATTGAAGACCGCGGTCGCGCGGTACGTGGAGGCGGCGCAGCGCGACGGCGCCGAACTGCCGATCCCCGATATCGCGGCCTCGTTCCAGGAAGCGGTAGCGGACGTGCTGACCATGAAGGCCGTTCGCGCCGTCCAGGATGTGGGTGTCGACACTCTGGTGCTCGGCGGCGGCGCCACGGCCAACTCACGGATTCGGTCGATGGCCGAACAGCGGTGCGCCGAAGCCGGTGTCACCCTGCGGGTGCCGAAGCCGCGGTTGTGCACGGACAACGGCGTCATGATCGCCACACTGGGCGCGCACGTGATCGCCGGCGGCGCGGCGCCCTCGCCGCTGAGTGTGGCTACCGATCCCGGATTGTCGGTGGCTACCAGTCAGATTCACTGACGGACCCGCGGGCTCAGTCCTCGGGTTGCACCGTCGTGGTCGGATGCGGCGATTCCGCGGGCTGGGCGGGTTCGGAGTCGGCCGAACCCGAACTCGAATGCGGGGGTACCGGAATCCGGGAATGCCCCGGAGTCGTCGGCCTGGTGGGTGCGGCACCCGGTGTCGGGGCGCCGGGGGTATTCGGCTGGGGGGTAACCGATTCCGGTGTGGTCGGGCCCCACAGCGGGCCGAGCAGATGCGGAAGATTCGGTAGCGGAATCTGCGGCAGGTTCGGGTCGGGGCGCAGCACCGGAGCGCTCGTCGTCGGGGTGACCGAGGGCGGCTGCTCGGTGGTGGGCGGCAGCGAACTGCTGCCCGGCGAACTATTGCCCGGAGCGGAAGTCTCGGGCTGCGTCGTCCCCGCCGTGGTTCCGGCTGGGGTGCGCTCCCGGCCCTGGCCGGTGCCGTTCGTGGGCGTCCCGGCCGGGAGCGGTGTGGGGGCGGACGGAATGGTGAGCTGGGCGGTATCGGTCGTACCCGCGGGAGTCACGTCCTGGTGGGCCGCCGGCACCAGTTCCTTGACGCCGTAGCCGACGACCAGGCCGACCACGACAACCGCGCCCGCCAGGGTGCCGACGAGCTTGGTGAAGGTGCTCGCCGAGCCGTCGCTGCCGAGCGCGATCGGCGCGAAGGCGGACGGTTGCGCCGAATCCGCCACCAGCGCCGCACCTTTCGCAGTCACCGACTCGGGTTCCGGAACCGAGAGCACGGGAATGTCGAGCAGGGCATCCAAGCCGTCGACCACCGAGACGATATTGGCCCCGCCGCCGATCACGGCGACCGCCTCGGGCAACTTCGGCGCCCGCGCGAAGACGGCGCGCGCATAGGCCGCCAGCTCGCCCACCAGGCCGGCGACCAGTTCGCCGAAATCGGCGCGGGTCAGCTTCAGCGGCTTTCCGGCGACATGGTCGATCGTCACGGCCGGAGCGATCGACAGATGTTCCTTGGCCGCCCGGCTGCGGTTGATCAGCATGGTGCGATTGGGGCGGGTCCCGCGTCGCGCGAAGTGGCAGTCGAGCAGATGGTGGTAGATCAGCTCGTCGACCGCCGCGCCGCTGATGGCGTCGGTGCGCTCGGAACGCAACACCGTGTCGTCGGCCGGATCGGCGACGGTGACAGTGGTTCCGGAGGCGCCGAGATCGATGACGGCGACCGTCTCGTACCGATCGAGCAGACCGGTATGCCGCAGATAGGTGAGGGCCGCGGTGCTCTCCGGAATGAGCTGCACATCCCGGCGCTGCCGTCCGATCGCGGCACGAATCGCCATGGCCTGTTCACGATCTCGGTAGGCGACCGCGATCGCACCGTCGGGTACGGGCTGGGTCCGGGGTGCCGCGGCGCCGGGCGTGTGCGCGCCGACACGATGGAGATAGTCGCGGGGCATCTGGGTCGTCATCAGCTCGATCGACGAGGCCACCAGATCACCGGGGTCCGAATGTGCCACATCGGCCGATACGACGCGGTAGTCGAAACTCTGGGCGCCGTTGGGGGCGGTGGCCACGACGGCCGAGCAGACGACCTCGTTTCCGGCGGAGATACCGAGGGACGTTCGCATGTTCACCTCCCTTCTCGAGCTGGTCGAGCGGACGGTCATGGTGGTGCCGACCATCTCGAACGGACATCACGGGCATCCGCTGTGCGGCGCATGCTCCGCGCGCGGATCGGGGCTCGGTGCCTCGGGGTGTGAACCCGGTCGGGTTCCGGTTCCCTCGGGCAGTCGGTCCCATCGGGTTGCGATCCGTAGTTCGGGTCGGGACCGGCCGTCGATCACGTGCGGTCTTGTTCTCGTCTCAGGTGTGCGCGAGGGTATTCACGCGAGTGGGTGAAGCGTGGTTGTCGGTGCTGTTCTCGGCGGATCGCGTGACGGTTACGGCCGATGCGGCCCTGACACGGAATCAGTCCTGGCAACACATCCCCAGTCCTGACAGCACATCCATGGCATGACCGATCACGGAACCGTCTTACATACTGTCACAGTCCGTTATCCGAACGTTACAGATTTTTCGGATCAATTGCCACGCCTTCGGGCGTGTCGCTCGATTCCCGGTAATCAGCACTGCCCACCCTTGAGCGCTGGCACTCTCATGTATAGAGTGCTAGTCGGCACTGGTTGTGCTCGGTGCCAACTCGACTTCTGGGCAGGTGTCCCGGCACCCGCGACGACGGGGCCATGCACAGGGTCGGCACGGCGGTAGTGGTTGGGTCCGAAGGAGGCAGCTCGCGTTACCACGCAGGGCCGAACGAACGCCGCAACTGACACAGTGACCGAAACCGTGAGTCCGGGGAACGGCCCCGGACGAGACGAATCCCCTGAAAGTGGAGGGCTCAACGTGGCGAGCGTGAACATCAAGCCGCTCGAGGACAAGATCCTCGTCCAGGCCAACGAGGCCGAGACGACGACCGCCTCCGGCCTGGTCATCCCCGACACGGCGAAGGAGAAGCCCCAGGAGGGCACCGTCGTCGCCGTCGGACCCGGTCGGTGGGATGAGGACGGCGAGAAGCGCATTCCGCTGGATGTCAAGGAAGGCGACGTCGTCATCTACAGCAAGTACGGCGGCACCGAGATCAAGTACAACGGCGAGGAGTACCTGATCCTGTCGGCGCGCGACCTGCTGGCCGTCGTCGACAAGTGACGATTCACCGATGACCCACGCGGTCGTCGCACCGTAACGACCACTGCCCCGGTGCCCCACACGTGGGCGTCGGGGCAGTGGTCGTCCGGGGCCGTGCGGCCGCGGGTCGTCGCAGGCACGTCCATCCACACCCCACCCCAAGGACATTCCAACCATGGCAAAGCAGATCGAGTTCGACGAGAAGGCTCGTCGGGCAATGGAACGCGGCGTCGACAAGCTGGCCGACGCCGTCAAGGTCACCCTCGGCCCGCGCGGCCGGCACGTGGTGCTGGCCAAGGCGTTCGGCGGCCCGACCGTCACCAACGACGGTGTCACCATCGCGCGTGACATCGACCTCGAGGATCCGTTCGAGAACCTCGGCGCGCAGCTGGTCAAGAGCGTCGCCACCAAGACCAACGACGTCGCCGGCGACGGCACCACCACCGCCACCGTGCTGGCCCAGGCCCTGATCAAGGGCGGCCTGAAGAACCTCGCCGCGGGCGCCAACCCGATCGGTCTCGGCACCGGTATGAGCAAGGCCGCCGACGTCGTGTCCGAGGCGCTGCTGGCGGCCGCGAAGCCGGTCTCCGGCGAGAAGGCCATCGCGCAGGTCGCCACCGTCTCCTCCCGCGACGAGGAGATCGGCGAAATGGTCGGCAAGGCGCTGACCACCGTCGGCAAGGACGGCGTGGTCACCGTGGAGGAATCCTCCACCCTGCACACCGAACTCGAGGTCACCGAGGGCGTCCAGTTCGACAAGGGCTACCTGTCGGGCTACTTCGTCACCGACCACGACAAGCAGGAAGCCGTCCTCGAGGACGCGCACGTGCTGCTGCACCGCGAGAAGATCAGCTCGCTGCCGGACTTCCTGCCGCTGCTCGAGAAGATCGCCGAATCCGGTAAGCCGGTACTGATCGTCGCCGAGGACGTCGAGGGCGAGGCGCTGTCCACCCTGGTGGTCAACGCGATTCGCAAGACCCTCAAGGTCGTCGCAGTCAAGGCGCCGTTCTTCGGCGACCGCCGCAAGGCCTTCCTCGACGACCTGGCCGTCGTCACCGGTGGCACCGTGATCAACCCCGAGCTGGGCATCAGCCTGCGTGAGGCCGGGCTGGACCTGCTGGGCCACGCCCGCCGCGTGGTGGTCACCAAGGACGACACCACCATCGTCGACGGCGCCGGCACCCAGGAAGCCATCGATGCGCGGGTGGCCCAGCTGCGCGGCGAGATCGAAACCACCGACTCCGACTGGGACCGCGAGAAGCTCGAGGAGCGGCTGGCCAAGCTGTCCGGCGGCGTCGCGGTGATCAAGGTCGGTGCGGCCACCGAAACCGCGCTCAAGGAGCGCAAGTACCGCGTCGAGGACGCCGTCAGCGCCGCCAAGGCCGCGGTCGAGGAGGGCATCGTCTCCGGCGGCGGTACCGCGCTGGTGCAGGCGGCCACCAAGCTGGTCGAACTGCGTGACTCGCTGAGCGGCGATCAGGCCGTCGGTGTCGAGGTGGTGCGGCAGGCGCTGCAGGCGCCGCTGTACTGGATCGCCACCAACGCCGGCATCGATGGTGCCGTCGTGGTGAGCAAGGTCAGCGAGGGTAAGGACGGATTCAACGCCGCCACCCTCACCTATGGCGACCTGATCACCGACGGTGTCGTGGACCCGGTCAAGGTCACCCGCTCCGCCGTCCTCAACGCCACCTCCGTGGCGCGCATGGTGCTGACCACCGAGAGCGCCGTGGTCGACAAGCCGGCCGAGGACGAGGGCGACGACCACCACGGTCACGCGCACTGAGTCGTCCGACTCGGTATTTCGGCCTCCGCTTCGCTTCGGCGGTGTTGCGGCCCTGGGGCTCGTCGATCGGCACCTGTTGCTCGCTCCTGCGTCCCGTGTGCAACGGGCAGCGATCGACGAGCCGCAGCCGTCGCGGTCGAGTGGGTTCGCGGTTGGCGATGTGAACGGCCCGTTGATGTTTCGTTCGAAACATCGGCGGGCCGTTTGTTCGTTCGAGGAGCGGAGGCGGTGGGTCCGTCCGGACGCCCGCACGGGTGGTCGAGGGACCGTGGCCGGCGCAATGCTGTGGCTTGTCGAGGCCCCTGTCTTGTCGAGTGCGGTGGATCGTCGAGCGCTCCGGCCGTCGCGCTGCGCCTTGTCCGGTGTGACTCGTCGGCGGCTCGCTGCGGACGGTCGGCGGCAGTGGCCGAGAACGGCGAACGGCCCGTCCACTCCGGGTGGCGGGCCGTTCATTTCGTAGGAATCGTCCGCGGTCCCCGTGCGAGTGGCTCGGGGCCGCGGGGGCGAAGCTCAGCCGATCGCGGTCGGGTCGGCTTCGTCGTGGGGGAGGGGACGGGGATGGCGGGCGGGGGCGGCGGGGGCGCGATCGTCGGCGATCGCGGCCAGCAGCCGAGTACGCAGGGTGGCGGGGGGCTGGACGGCCGACGCCGAGGCAAACAGGGTAAGAGCTTCTCTGGTCAGTTGCACTTCCGTGTCGAAGTCCGCGCGCAGTACCGGATCGCCGGAGTCCAACAGCTCCTGCACCGCGCGCTGGTCCTCGTCGCCGATCGATCCGAGCGCGACCGTATGCGCGAGATCGATCTGGCTCTCGTTCATCTCACGTCACTCCCAAACTCTTCTTCAGTCGTGTCAATCCGTCCCGGATACGGGACTTGACGGTCGGTAGTCCGACACCGAGGTAGTCCGCCACCTCGGCATAGGTCCGGCCGCCGAAATACGCCAGCGAGATGGCCTCGCGCTGGGTATCGGTCAGGGTGGCAAGGCTTTCGCGTACGGCCTGTTGGTCGAGCCGGCGACCGACTTCCTCGGTGACCTCGTCGAATTCGTTGCCCAGGGTGCTGGCGCCGTAGGTGACCTCACGCTGGGCATGAGCCTGCTCTGCGCGGACCCGGTCGACGGCTCGCCGATGGGCGAGCGTCATCAACCAGGTCACGGCCGAACCCTTGGCTGGGTCGAAATTGGCCGCGGTGCGCCAGATCTGGAGGTAGACCTCCTGGGTCGTCTCCTCCGCATAACCGGAATCGTGGAGGACACGAAGCACCAGTCCGAACACCCGGGCGCAGGTGCGGTCGTAGAGCTCGGCGAATGCTTGCTGATCGGACTTGCCGCAGCGTTCGAGAAGCGCGGCTAGTTCGATACTTTCGGCTGCGCGTGCCGTGATCGCAGAGTCCACACTCGGTGTGGCCACCCGACCGTCCCCGATGGATCCTTGGAACGAGTCGCCCTCTGCGGCCGGCGGCCGCGTTGTCACAACGCTCCATTCTGAGTCATCGATCACTACCGTAGCGCGCCGCTATGACCTCCTTTCGGGTGGGGTGCGTCGAGCAAGGCACCTGTGGCCCAGCGGATTTCGCGCACAACACGACACGCCGAGGGGTCTATGGAGACACGCCGTGACACGCCGACAAGTTCACGAAACGCTGAGGCATTGGGTGCGGCTGCTGGCCACTATGCGGCAGGCAGATCGGCGGTGGCCGACAACCTGCGCCTGTATCGGTCTCGCCGGCCACGTTCAGTGGCCCGGTGTTTGCTAGGTATTCGGCGCCCCGGCGGGTTCGGATTGGCGATGCGTGCCCGAATTTCGCGGGCGCCGCTCAGACCGCCATCCGGCGGCGATTGCGCCGGGCGTGCAGCTCGCGCTCGGTCTCGGACATGCCGCCCCAGATGCCGTACGGCTCGCTGACCTTCAGGGCGTGGCTGCGGCACTGCATCAGCACCGGGCAGGTCCGGCAGATCTCCTTGGCGCGCAACTCCCGCTGGGTCCGGGCGCGGCCGCGTTCGCCGTCCGGATGGAAGAACACGGAGGAGTCCACACCGCGGCAGGAACCGCGCATCTGCCAATCCCAGATGTCGGCGTTGGGACCGGGGAGGTGGGTGGGCATGGGCATGGTGAA
>NZ_BAGM01000025.1 GCF_000308855.1 Nocardia veterana NBRC 100344
AGCACTCTCATAGTGCGAGTGCCAGATTTTGTCCTTGTTGTCGACGCCCCGCCGACACGTGCGTAATAACCGCCCGGGGCCGGAATACTCATCAGCGCAATGTGGTTCGCAACGACTATGACTGAGGGTGTGCGAACCACGGGATTGGGCAAATTCGGCGTCTGGCGGTACTACTCGGGTTTCGAGCCGGGACAGGCGCGTGAGCTGGAGAGTCTCGGCTACAGCACGCTGTGGCTGGGCGGATCGCCCCCGGCCGATCTCCCGGCGGTGGAGGACCTGCTCGGGGAGACCGAGACGCTGACGGTCGGAACCAGCATCGTGAACATCTGGTCCGCGCCCGCCGAGCAGGTGGCCGAATCCTTCCACCGCATCGATCGACGCTTCCCGGGCCGATTCATCCTCGGATTCGGCGTGGGCCATCCCGAACACGATTCCGATTTCCGCAAGCCCTACGACGCGCTCGTCGAGTACGTCGACGTCCTCGATGCCAACGGTGTTCCGAAGCGGCAGCTCGCGCTCGCCGCACTCGGCCCGCGCGTCCTGAAACTGGCTGCCGACCGCACCGCCGGCGCGCTGCCCTACCTGGTCACTGCCGAACACACCCGGCAGGCCCGCGAAATCCTGGGCCCGGACGCCCTGCTGGTCCCCGAGCACAAGATCGCGTTCAACACCGACCCGGTTCAGGCTCGTCTGACCGCGCGACCGCGCACGGAGTTCTACCTGGGGCTGCGCAATTACGTGGCGAATCTGCGCCGGCTCGGCTTCGGTGACGAGGATCTGACCCCGCCCGGCAGCGATCGGCTCATCGACGCGCTGGCCCTGCACGGCAGCGCCGATCAGATCGCCGACGCCCTTGTCGAGCATCTGAAGGCCGGCGCCGATCAGGTTGCCATCCAGGTCACCGACGACGATCACATGGGTGTGCTGCGCGCACTGGCTCCGGCCCTGGCCGCGCGCGTCTGAATCCGGGCCGGATCCGGCCGGCGGTCAGGAGCGAACCAGCCGTGCGATAGCGTCGGTGGCTTCCTTGATCTTGGCGTCGGCCTCCGGTCCGCCCTGGACCGCCGCGTCCACCACGCAGTGGCTGATGTGATCCTCGAGCAGCCCCATCGCGACGGCCTGCAGTGCTTTGGTCATGGCCGAGACCTGGGTGAGGATATCGATGCAGTACTTTTCCTCTTCGACCATGCGCTGCAGGCCGCGCGCCTGCCCCTCGATGCGGCGCAACCGCTTGAGATAGTCGTCTTTGGCGGTGATGTAGCCATGCGTGGCATGGTCGTGTGGGGGCGCGGCGGCCGCCTCGGCGCTCTCCGCCGTGTTGATCTGGTCGTCGGTCACCGGCATGTCCTCGCTCCCGCCCTGTCCTTCAATACCCCCCTAGGGTACAGTATTCGCTCGATGTTGTCAGGGTAGCCGGTCCCGGTCCGAGGCGATGGCGCCGGTCGCGACCACGTACGCGAGAATCTGGGTATGAGTTCGGTTCCCCGCCCCGCGCTGGCCATCATCGGCGGCAGCGGCTTCTACGATTTCTTCGGCGACGACGCGACCACCCTCGAGGTCGAGACGCCCTACGGTGTGCCGAGCGCGCCGATCACGGTCGGTGAGGTCGAGGGCCGTCAGGTGGCCTTCCTGCCGCGGCACGGGCGCAAGCACGAGTACTCCCCGCACACCGTGCCCTACCAGGCCAATATGTGGGCGCTGCGGTCGATCGGCGTGCGGCGGATCTTGGCGCCGTGTGCGGTGGGCAGTCTGCGGGCCGACTGGGGGCCGGGCACGGTGGCGGTGCCCGACCAGTTGGTGGACCGCACCTCCGGGCGGGCGCAGACCTACTTCGACAACGGCGGTATCCACGTCTCCTTCGCCGACCCGTACTGCGCGGACCTGCGGGCCGCGGCGATCGCCTCGGCGGTGCCGGAACTACCGATGCGCTCCACCGCGACCATGGTCGTGGTGCAGGGGCCCCGCTTCTCGACCCGGGCCGAGAGCCGCTGGTTCGCCGGACAGGGCTGGGAACTGGTGAACATGACCGGATATCCGGAGGCCGTGCTCGCCCGGGAACTCGAAATGTGCTACGCCGCTATAGCTTTGGTGACCGACCTGGATGCCGGTCTGGAGGCCGGCGAAGGCGTCAGTGCCGCCGCGGTTTTCGCGGAATTCGAGCGCAACCTGGTGCCGTTCAAGGCCTTGGTGCGTGGTGCGGTCGCCGCTGTCGACGGTACGGAGACCTGCGCACACTGCACGGTCCACGCCGGCGTGGCGCTGCCCTTCGAATTACCCTGACGCATCAGGGTTTTCGGTTCGGCGCAGGTCGATCCGCGCCAGGGCGAAATGCGGAGGGCCCGCCCCGTCCGCCCCGTAGGGCAGCGGTGAGACCTCGACATCGACCGTGAGCCACCCGCCCGCGATATCGGCCAGGCGCAGTCCCGGCAGCGACCACGAGGCCGCTCCGGCCCGGATGGCCCGGCGCGCCTCGATGATCCGCTCGCGGTCGCCCGGGTGCGGCAGGGTGCGCTCGTCGGTATCGCCGGTCCAATCCAGCCCGGGCACGGGCGGGCTGATCCAGCGGATGACCCGCACCCGCTCGGTGTCCAGGACCGCGAGGTACATCCCCGGATTCCGGTTGACCAGGGTGTCGACCGTCGCGGCCTCGAAGGACTTCGGCTGCGGCGGCACACTGTCGGTGATATCGGCCAGGACGCCGCGCCACAGCTGCGGATCGTCCGCCGAGTTGCGGGTGGCCATCATCAAGGTGCGCAGGCCTTCCGGCGTGCGTACGCAGATCTCCCCGCACCAGCGCGATCCGGGTGCGGCCCGGGTCACCACCGCCACCAGATCCAGGGCATCGTCGAATCGTTCGACGTGTTCGAACGACTCGGCGCCGGTCCACACACTGCGCCGGCGGTCGAAGGCACGGCCCAGGCCGGCCGAACGCACCTCGGTGCGCCGGGTCCGAGCATCGAACAGATGTGTCCCGACCGGCGGCGGTGGCGGGGGTTCGCCGGGACCCACCCACATCTGCACCGCGTGCACCCGCTCGTCCGGGCCGCGCCGGGGGATCGCACAGGCGTGGTGCCCGGACCAGGCGTGCCGCGATTTCGGCAGCTGCCGTTCGACCGTCTCACCGCCGGCGGCGGCCGCGGTGAGAATCGGCATGAGGCGGGCGGGCACGGTGCGCGCCAACGACTTCCACCGCCGGGGCGACGTGTCGACGGCGAGCACGGACCAGGTGGCGGGAACGTCCAGTGTCTCGATCAGCAGCCAGTGCCCGAGAATCACGAAAACGCCCCCTCCTGATCGGTCCGCGGTGCCGCCGGCTCGCTGCTGCCGGCCACGGCTGCTGCCGCGGCGAACGACTATCGTGCCCGATGGTTTTTCGCCCGGGCCGACAGGGTAGCCCGGGCCTCGGCCGGGGTCGCGCGGAGGCGGGCGGCGCGTCGACAGGGGGCGAACTAGGCTGATCGCATGGACGATCCGCTGCGGCTCGAGGTCATCGTCGCCAGTGTGCGGCCGGAGCGGTTCGCGCCGGTGGTCGCGGACTGGTTCCTGCGGACGGCCCGCTCGGCGCCCGGGATCGAGGTCGGCGTCATCGATCTGGCGTACACCCCGCTGCCCACCGACCTCACCACCACCCCGCAGGTCGAGGCCTTCCGGGAGCGGATCGGGGCCGCGGACGGTTTCGTGGCGGTCACCTCCGAGTACAACCACGGCTATCCCGCGTCGCTGAAGACGGCACTCGACAGTGCCAAACGCGAGTGGCGGGCCAAACCCATCGGATTCGTCGGGTACGGCGGGTTGTCCGGCGGGCTGCGGGCCGTCGAGCAACTGCGGCAGGTGGTGGCGGAAATCCATATGGTGTCGATTCGCGAGACCGTGAGTTTCCACGAGGCCAAACGCAAGTTCGACGCGGACGGCAATACCGCCGACGGCGCGGCCGTCGACGCCGCGCACCGCTTGTTACGCCAGTGGGCGTGGTGGGCACGGCATTTGCGGGCCGCGCGCGCCACCGATCCGTACCCCGGCTGACCGGGCCCCGGAACTACCGGTGTGGCTGGGGGATTCGCTGCCGCGGATCCTGCTGTGGCGCCGGGCGACCGCCCCGTGGCTGACCGATGTACGTGGTTTCCCGCGGAATCGAGACCAGGGTCAGATCCACCTGGGTGGTACCGGTGCGCAGCACCACGTGATTGCCGACGGCTCCCGGCTGGTGAATCGACAGATCCGGTTTGGTGGCGGGCCAGCCCATCGGATCGCCGGTCACGTAGATCGTCGTCACGCCGGCGTGCGGGGCGGGTGCGAGCACACCGTCGACCACCGCGGCGGTGAAGCCGGCATCGCTCTGGTGAGCTTCCACCGCGAGGGTGAGCCGCTCCGGGTTGCCGATCGTCGTGGCCAGCTGCTCCCAGGCGTGCGGGCGGTCGGTGCGGACCAGAATGCGTTCCCCCACCGCCAGCGCTCGGAACACCAGCTGCTGCGCCAGATACAGCTCACCCGCGACGTACACGGTCGAAATGCCCTGTCCGACAAGGCGAACCGCGACGCCGTTGCCCTCCTCGTCGGAGCCGATGAGCTGACCGCAGCCGGAGGACGGCAGATGCAGGACTCCGATGACATCGATCGGGTACTGGCTCATCGGGACGGTGTCGTCCACTCCCGGAATCGCGATCGGCAGATGGGCGAGCAGGCTCTGGCGATGCCGCCCGCTCATCGACACCATGCCGGGGCGCTTGGTCTTCTCCGGCAGTTCCCGGGCCGTCAGCCGCCACGCCGCACCGATGTTCACCGTCTCGGGGGAACTGCCCGGCCGCAGTCGGACCGCCACCGTGGTGCCCCGCGAGGGCGCGACCCACAGCTGCGCCAGCAGATCCGAGCCCAGCTGTTTCGGATCGACCGCCGCGCCGATGTTGACGCTGTTGCCGAGTTCGGCGTATCGCCAGCGATGGGTCAGCGCGCGGGGATCGACACCGGCGGTGATCTGCCAGACCGCCTTGCGGATCTCGGGCGCGGTCAGTACGCGCGAGGCGCAGTCGGCGTCCTCGAGCGCGCGCACGATGCGCTGGGTGGCGATGGTGACCGCTCGGCCGGCGCCCTCGGCGCCGCCGCCGCGCCGCGCCGCCGCCTCCGGACAGGCGAGGGCGTCGAAACTGATTGCGAGCCAAACGGTTCGGTGGGCGGTCGCGGGAAGCGGGCCGAGCAGCGATTCGTAGATCGGCCCGGCGGGTGTGCCCGAGCGGCTGCGGTGCCCGTGGCTGATGATGTCGATTCCGGACAGCAGAATGTCGTGCTGGCTCAGGCACTGGGCCAGCTCGGGCAGCGGCAGCAGATGCGAGGCATGCACGGTATTGCGGTCGATCCGCGTCAATCCGCCCTTGGGCGGCAGCACCTCGACCACCGCGACCACGCGGCTGCCCTCCCAGTACAGCCCGAGGGAACGCCCGTCCGGCCCCCGGAAGTCGACGGTGTCGCCGAGGTCGTATTCCTGGCGAGTCAGATAGCGCCACACGGTGGCGATCCAGGAGGCGACGGTCCGTTTGCCGATCGGAATCAGAAGGAGCAGCGCCGCCACGACGGCCGCGCCGAGGGCATACCAACCGGGAACACCCACCGCCAGTACGACGAGCCCGACCACCAGACCGAACAGCTGCGCGGCCAGCAGGTTCGGTAGCGAGATTCGTCCGAGGAGCGGGCGGCTGTCGGTCCCGCTGGATACGGCCATCGTCGTCCCCCATGTACCCGGTGTCGGCCGATTCTTCGATGGCCGAGCTGAACTTCAGTCCTGCTGAACTGTACTGTGTTGGGCGAACGCGAGCACTGTTCGGGGGAGGACTCATGCCTTCAAAACCCACTACGCGCTGGCAGGTGAGCGGTTATCGCTTTCTGGTCCGGCGGATGGAGCATGCCCTGGTGCGCCGGGACGTGCGGATGTTGCACGATCCGATGCGTTCGCAGTCGCGCGCCTATGCCGCCGGCCTGGTGCTGGGTGTCGTCGCGCTGGCCGGCTGCGGCGTGCTCGCCCTGCTGCGCCCCCAGGGCTCGATCGGTGACAACAAGATTCTGCTGGGCAAGGACTCCGGTGCCGTCTACGCGGTCATCGACGGTGTCGTTCATCCCGCGCTGAATCTGGCGTCGGCCCGGCTGGCGGTGGGCGAGCCCGCGAAAGCGGTGTCCATCAAGGAATCCGAACTGGCGAAGAAGCCGCGCGGGGCACTGATCGGCATCCCGGGCGCGCCGTCGTCGCTGAATTTCGACAGCAGCGGCAACGGGCGCGCGTGGTCGATCTGCGACGAGTTGAAGAACGACGGTAGCCGCGACCTGACCAGCACGGTCATCGCCGGGGATCCGTCGCTCGGCGCCAAAGCTACCAAGCTGGATTCGGGTAAGGCGCTGCTGGTGCAGGGCCGTGATGCCGCCTATCTGATCTACGACAATCAGCGTGCCCGGGTCGACATGAACGATCCGAAGGTGACGGAGGCGCTGAAGATTCGCGGGATGACGCCGCGTCCGATCAGTGCGGGTCTGTTGAACTCAGTGCCCGAAGTCCTGCCGATCACGCCACCGAAGATCATCGATCCCGGTGGCACTCCGCCGTACTCGTTGAACAACCACCGCATCGGCGATGTGGTGCATGTCGAGACCAAGGATCAGTACTACGTGGTGCTGCACGACGGTTTGCAGCCCATCTCGCCGCTGACGGCCGACATCATCCGCAACTCCAACCCCACGGCGTCGGAGAACCCCGAGATCAGCCAGTACGACAGCACGCAGGCGCCGCCGTCGAACGATCTTCCGGTGCAGCAGTATCCGAAGACCGCGCCGGCCATCGTCGATTCGAAGGACCAGCCGGTGGCGTGCATGTCGTGGAAGCCGCTGTCCGGCGCGGCGGACAAGGCAGACGGCAGTAAGCGCGCGGAATTGGCTGTGCTGACCGGGCATTCGTTGCCGATCCCGGACAGCGCGCAACCCACCCCGCTGGCCCAGGCCGACGGTTCCGGCCCGAATGTGGACGCCTTCTACTCCACGCCCGGCTCGGGATTCTTCGTGCAGACCACCGGGATCGAAGTCGACAGCCAGCGTCGGGACAGCATGTTCTTCATCGCAGATACCGGTGTGCGCTACGGCATCAAGGACGCCGACGCGCAGAAGGCGCTGGGCATGGACGCGGACAAGGCCAAGCCGGAACGCGCCCCGGATCAGATCGTCGGCCTGCTGGCGGCCGGCCCGACGCTGGGCCGGCAGGAGGCCATGGTGGCGCACGACGGCGTGGCCCCGGATCCGAATCCGGCGAAGCAGTTGGTGCGTTCCAAACAGGATCAGTCGGCCCAGCAACCGCAGAACTAGTGCGTTCCGGTCGCCGCATGCAGCGGCGACCGGGCGGTCCTACTGTCTCGCGGGTGTCTCCGGAAGCGCGCTCTCGCTCGTCCCGAAGCGAATCCCCTTGGCCTCCTTGCCGATCAGGGTCAGCACTGCCACAGCGATCAGAACCGGAACGATCGTGACGGCCAATGCGAACGGGTAGCCGTGGCTTTCGGCCACCCGCTCCTGAATGGGCAGATTCAGCGAGGCCAGCAGATTGCCGAGCTGATACGTCACCCCCGGATAGAAGCCGCGAATCGAATCGGGGGACAGTTCGGTCAGATGCGCCGGAATCACACCCCATGCACCCTGTACGACCAGCTGCATCAGGAACGAGCCCAGGCACAGCATGGCCGCGGTGGTGGAGTAGGCGAACAGCGGGACGATCGGCAGCCCCAGCAACGCGCAGAAGATGATCGTGTACCGGCGGCCGTACTTCTGCGACAGACTGCCGAACACCAGCCCGCCGATGATGGCGCCGACGTTGTACACCACCGCAATCCATTTCGCGGTCGCCGAGGACAGTCCCGCGCCACCGTTCTCGACCGCAGACAGGAAGGTCGGGTACACGTCCTGGGTACCGTGGCTCATCCAGTTGAATGCCGTCATCAACAGGACCAGGTAGGCGAACCGGCGAATCACCACCGGATTCAGCACCACATCGCGCAGTGATGTCTGCGTGATCCGCATCCGTTCGCGGCTGTGCTCCCAGGCCTCGGACTCGCCCACCCGGGTCCGGATGACCAGGATGATCAGCGCCGGAATCACCGACAGCGCGAACAGCCAGCGCCACGACAGGCCGAACCAGTTCATCACCAGCAGCGACGCCAGCGAGGCCAGGAGGTAGCCGAACGAGTAGCCCTCCTGCAGCAGACCGGAAAAGAAGCCGCGCCGCTCGGGCGGAATCTTCTCCATCGCCAGTGCCGCGCCCAGACCCCATTCGCCGCCCATCCCGATGCCGTAGAGCAGCCGAAGTATCAGCAGCACAGTGAAATTCGGTGCGAACGCGCACAGGAATCCGACCACCGAATAGAACGCGACGTCGACCATCAGCGGAATCCGCCGGCCCACCCGATCGGCCCACAGCCCGAACAGCAGCGCACCCACCGGCCGCATGATCAACGTCGCCGTGGTGATGAACGCGACGTCGGATTTCGGCATGTCGAAGGTGGCCGCGATATCGGCGTAGACGAAGACCACCAGGAAGAAGTCGAAGGCATCCATCGTCCAGCCCAGCTGGGCTGCGATGAAGGAATTGCGCTGATCGGGAGTGAGTCGTTGCCTGCCGGCGACTGCCATAGCTGTTCCTGCCCCTCGGGTGACGATCGGCGGAGGTGGTGTCCGTTCGTCCTCCGCTGCCGGAAATACTGAGTCATGGGCGGGCGCGCTGTGTCGATCTTGGGCGGATTACCCGCTGCGGACCTGGGCATATCGCCGATTTCGGGCGAAAGCGCCGTGTCATCGCCGATGAATCCGAGCGGCCCGCGTCGTCGTCACGAGTATGAACGGTATGCAGACAACCAACCTCGCCGAACTGTACGAGCTCGACCCGCTCGAGTGGTCCGCCGTCGTGGACGGGTTGAACGCCGGATTCCCACAGGCGCCCGGCAGTGGTGGTCCCGACCGGCACACCTGCTGGCTGGCGACGATCGACCCCGACGGCAGTCCACAGGTGACGGCGGTGGGTGCGCTCTGGGTGGACGGCGCGTTCTGGTTCGAAACCGGTCCCCGAACCCGCAAGGCGCGCAACCTTTCCCGAGATCCACGCTGCACGCTCAGCGTCGCGCTGGACACCTTCGATCTGAGCGTCCGGGGTACCGCCGAACGCGTCACCGACCGGGCCACGGTCGCCCAGCTGGCCGCGCGGTGGGCGGCCGAGGGCTGGCCCTGCCGGGTGGACGACTCCGGTACCGCCCTCACCGCCGACTTCAGCGCTCCCTCGGCCGGTCCGCCGCCGTGGCACGTCTACCGGATCGCGCCACGCACCGCGACGGCCCTGGCCACCGTCGAACCGGGCGGTGCCACCCGCTGGCGCTTCGACGGGCCTCGGTGAGTCTCATCGGTCTCCGCGCTCGCCGAAATAGCGACGCAGCGGGAACGAGGCGAGATAACCGAGGACGGCGAGTATCGCGATGACGCCGGTACCGATCAACGCCACGTTTCGCGAGGTGTGATCGGGAGCCGGAGGAGTGGTCGGAACCGGCAGCTGCCAGCTCTTCGCCGCAGCGGGCCGCTTGGGCGGCAACGAATTCGGTACCTGCGCGGTCAGTGCGGCCACCGGATCGACCGCGCCGTAACCGACATAGGGATTCCAGCCCTCGGCGGGCGCGTGCGCCGTGGCCTCGATGCGCTTGACGACGTCGAGCGCGCTCAGCTCCGGAAAGCGGGCACGTACGAGCGCGGCGACGCCGGCCACATACGGTGCGGCGAAACTGGTCCCGGAGACCGGTTCGGTCTTGTTCTGCTGATCGACCTTGCCGACGGCGGTGCCCTTACTGCGGGGGTCGTCCCAATGGGGATCGAGCGAAGTCAGATTCTCGCCGGGCGCGGCGACGCCGACCCACGGGCCGGGCACGGTGAACTTCGAGGGCTGGCCGTTGTCGTCGATCGATCCGACGGACAGAACATAGTCGTCCCAGCGCGCCGGGGAGACGTTCATATTGACCTTGCTCCACGGATCCGCGCTCGGATCGAGCGGATCGATCACCGGATTGGTGCCCTTGCACTTGTCGTTGTTACCGGCTGCGGTGACCACGACGACGTTCTTCTCGACGGCGGCGTAATGCACTGCGGCGCCGAGATCCTCGTCCGGAATCGGCCCGGCCTGGCACGCCACCTCGGACATGTTGATGACGGAGGCGCCCATATCGGCCGCACGGCGGACCGCTTGGGCGAGCGTATGGGTGGTGCCGTAGCCCTCGGGCATCGCGTCGGGGCCCTTGTCGCGTCCGGCGCCCTTCTTCTGGAAGTAGCTCGAGGTCTGCCGAATGCTCAGGATCTGAGCGTCGGGCGCGACACCCGAAAAACCCTGTCCCGGAATCTGTCTGGCCGCGATGATGCCGGCGACGAAGGTGCCGTGCGCATCGCAGTCGTCGGTGCCGTCGCCGGTGTAAACGTAGTCGCCGCCGGGAATGAGGCCGGGGAGCCGAGGGTGCCGCATGACACCGGTGTCGATGACCGCGATCAATTGACCTGCGCCGCGGGAGAACTGCCAGGCCTTGTCCAGCTCCAGACTCCGCTGCGCGGTCGGAACGGTAGGCCCGTCGCCGCCGGTGGCGGTGCTGGCGCAGGGAGAATTCGGCGGTTGTTCGGTGGGGTCGGGTGGCGCCGGATTACCGCCCGCGGGCAACGCGCCCGGATTGACGACAGGTTTGTCCGCCACGGCCGCGCCGAGGCCCGTCGTGGCGCTGAGCCCCAGCACCGCGACGGCAGCGGCGAGGCGAATCGCACTGCGCCCGAACATTTTCGGCTTCATGTGCGGCTCAGAGCGAACGGACGAGCGTGTACAGGTCGGCCACCCAGAACACCAGCGGCAGCACCGCCGCCACGAACCCGTATTCCAGCAGCTCGACGGCCCGGCGCATCGGCGGGGTCGCCGACTGATTCGGCACGACGGTGCCGAGGATCAGCGCGCCGACCAGCATCACCATCGCCGCACCGAAGACGGCGAGCGGCTGTTCGACCACGAAGGCCGCACCGACCATCATGATCAGCAGGATGGCGGCCCCGCCGGCGATGAGCACCACCGCCAGTTCCGCACTGACGTAGGTGCGGCTGCGGAACATCAGCACCACCGCGCACACCAGGGCCAGCGCGATGCCCGGCCAGAATGGGCTGTCCGCGGTCGGATCGGTCGCCGCGAGCGCACCGACGGCGGTGACCAGCGCCGTCGCGCCGACCAGGCCGGCCAGATAAAGCCGCGCCCGTTCGGCTTTCGTGCGCAGCACGTCCATCGTGGGCAGTGCGCGGTGATCGTCGGGATCGTCCTCGGTCGGATCGATCGGAGTGCCGGGCGAAGGTACCGGCGGCAGCGGCAATTTCGCGAGCAGCATCGAGACGCGCGGTGCGAGCGACAGCGCGCCGAGGGCCAGCGCGGCGGCCACTCCGCCGATCGCCTTCACCGGTTGCGCGGTGAGCAGTCCGACGAGCGCGGCGGGGATCGCGAAGACGGAAAGCGTTGTGGCGCCGATGAACAGGGCCAGCCCGACCCCGCTGACGCGCCAGGCCAGCAGTGCGGTCGCGCCGACGAGTACCGAGCCGAGCAGCAGGTTCGCCCAGCCGTAGTGGTCCGGCACGATCAGCATGCCGGCGGCGAAAGCGCTGGGGAGGGCGCATCCGCCGAGGATCAGCGCCGATCCGGTATCGCCGTACATCCGGCTCATCACGGTGCCGGCGACCACCAGCAGAATGGTCAGGAAGGCCGCGATCGAGCCGGTGATCCAGCCCGCCATGGCATCCGGCGCGGCCAGCAGGCCGGTGCACCCGGCGAGCATGGTCAGGACCGCGACGACCGATCCCGTGATCCGCGCGACCTGCGGTGACCAGCTGCGGAAGTGATCGGCGTCGGCGATCGCGACGTTGTACATGATGTCGTCGAACAGCGGCGTCGGCGCCACGTGGTCGGCGCTTTCGAGCATGAGCAGCTCGCCGTCGCGGACGCCCTGTTCCCCCAGGCTCAACGAATTCGAGAAGGGCGGCTGGCCGATTCGCGCGAGCACCCACTCGGCGGGTTGGAACTGCTCACCGCTGTCGTCGAAATCGTTGGTGCGACTGTGCTGCGCCACCATGTCGACCACACTCGGAATGACAAGGGCGACCGGCACGTCGACCGGAATGGCCATGTCGACCTGAGTGTGCTTGGCCAGAATCGTCACCCGCGCCAGATCGGGCGCACGAACGATACCGCGGCTCGAATCCTCGTCGATGTGGTCCAGTCGCGCGTGCGTCACGCTTCCCCCAACTCCGTCTCTACCTGGTGTTTCAGCATGCGCTCCGGTTTGCGGTCGCGCGGCCGGTCCGTGCAGAATGCTGGTCGAACTGTACGACATGTCGGCCGCTGCCTCTACACTGAGTCCGCAGTACAGCCGCCGAAGGGGGATCTTCCGTCGATGAGCACAGTCAGGTTCCAGCGGCGTGCGCGCCGGGAGGTTCCGCGGTCGCCGGGCGGCGAAGTCACACTGCAGCCGCCGCCCGAGATCCCACGGGCGATTCCGGGTAGTTTGCTGGGCAAGCTGATGCCCGTCGTGATGGTCGTCGGCATGGTCGGAATGATGGCCATCATGTTCACTCGCGGTGGGGGTATCGCCTCCAACCCGATGACCATGATGTTCCCGATGATGATGGTCTTCTCGATGGTCGGCATGTTCGCCGGCCAGGGGGGCAAGGGTCAGAAGGCCGCCGAGGCCAACGAGGACCGTAAGGATTATCTGCGCTATCTCGACCAGGTGCGCAAGGACGTCGACGAAACCGCGGCGCAGCAGCGGGCGGCGGTGGAGTGGAGTCATCCGGAGCCCGGGCTGGTCTGGATGTTGGCCGGTACCAGCCGGATGTGGGAACGCCGCCCGGGGGACAAGGACTTCTGTCACGCGCGGATCGGTCTGGGCGGTCAGCGCCTGGCCACCCGGTTGGTGTCGCCGGAGACCGGACCGGTCGAGGAGTTGGAGCCGATCGCCGCGGTGTCACTGCGGCGATTCGTTCGCACGCATTCGACCGTGCCGGATCTGCCGACCGCGATCGCGGTCAAGGGTTTCGCCACCATCCAGCTCAACGGCGATCGGGCGCAGGCGCGGGACATGACCCGCGCAATGTTGTTGCAGCTGTGCATGTTTCAGGCGCCGGATCAGGTCCTGGTCGCCGTCGTCTGTGGTGCCGACACCGCCCGTGAATGGGAATGGACCAAATGGCTGCCGCACACCCAGCATCCGGATTCCCAGGACGGCGTCGGCACCGAGCGCATGGTCTACGGTTCGATCCGGGAACTCGCCGAGGGCTTGAATCCGTTGCTGCACAACCGGGTTCGCTATTCCCGCAATCAGCCGGCCAACCAGAATCTGGTGCACATCGTCATCATCGTCGACGGTGGCCTGCTCGAAGCCGAGGAGGATTCGCTGCGGGAATCCGGCTACGAGGGCGTGACCATCATCGATCTGTGCAGTTACGCACCGCGGCTCGCGGTTTCGCGAGGCATCCAGATGGTGGTCGAAAACGGCGAATGTGTCGGTCGCGGCGCCACCGGCAATATGGAGCGCTTCGCTCTCATCGACCGCATCAGCGCCCGCCAGGCCGAACAGGTGGCCCGCCGCCTCGCGCCGTTCCGGGTCGCCCCCGTGCAGCGTGGCGGTGAGGTCGTCGTCGAGGAGAATGCCGAGGTCATCAATTCGTGGGCTCAGTTGATGGGTCTGGGCGATATCGGCACCTTCAACCCGGAGAACGGGTGGAAGCCGCGCTACGGACGCGACCGGCTGCGAGTTCCGTTCGGTGTCGGTGCCGACGGCCTGCCGGTATACCTCGATATCAAGGAGGCCGCCGAGGGCGGCATGGGCCCGCACGGCCTGTGCATCGGCGCCACCGGTTCCGGTAAGTCGGAATTCCTTCGCACCCTGGTGCTTTCGCTGCTGGCGACGCACTCGCCGGACCAGCTGAATCTGGTGCTGGTCGACTTCAAGGGTGGTGCGACCTTCCTCGGGCTGGAGGGTGTGCCGCACGTCGCGGCCGTGATCACCAACCTGGAGGAGGAGGCCGACCTCGTCGATCGTATGAAGGACGCGCTGGCCGGCGAGATGAACCGCCGGCAGGAGGTGTTGCGGCAGGCCGGCAACTTCGCCAACGTCTCCGAATACGAGAAGGCGCGCGCCGCGGGTGCCGATCTGGACCCGTTGCCCGCACTGTTCGTCGTGCTCGACGAGTTCTCCGAACTGCTCAGTCAGCACCCGGATTTCGCGGAACTGTTCGTCATGATCGGCCGATTGGGCCGGTCGCTGCACGTGCATCTGCTGCTGGCCTCGCAGCGCCTGGAAGAGGGCAAGCTGAAGGGCCTGGAAGCGCATCTGTCCTATCGCATCGGCCTGAAGACCTTCTCCGCCAACGAGTCCCGTCAGGTGCTCGGCGTACCGGACGCCTACAACCTGCCGAACAGCCCCGGCGGCGGATACCTGAAGTCGGATTCGGGGGAGATCCAGCGCTTCCAGGCCGCCTACGTCTCCGGCCCCTACGTCGGCGGTGGCGCTCAGCGCGAGGTGACGCAGGCCGGCATCGTCGGCGGCGAAATCGACATCAACGCGCGGCCCTTCGTCGCGGGACACGTCCCGTTCCGCAGTAGCGACCGGATTCCGCTGCCGCCGGAACCGAGCCTGGTCGAAGAGGCCCAACCGGACGAGGGCACGGAGAAGATCTCCAACCTCGGCATGATGGTCTCCCGGATCCAGGGCCACGGCCGCACCGCCCACGCGATCTGGCTGCCACCGCTGGACGAGGCGCCGACCCTCGACCAGCTCATCCCGCGTTCGATTCTCACGGGCGAATACAGCCCGATGGCGAGTTTGCGGACGGCCATCGGCATCGTCGACCGGCCGTACGACCAGCGGCGCGACCACCTGGTGGTCGATCTGTCCGGTGCGCGAGGCAATGTCGCCGTGGTCGGCGGCCCGCAGTCCGGTAAGTCCACCGCGCTGCGCTCACTGATCATGGGTATGGCGCTCACCCACACCGCCGAACAGGTCCAGTTCTACTGTCTGGACTTCGGTGGCGGCACCCTGGCGGGCCTGGAGGGCCTGCCGCACGTCGGTTCGGTCGCCGGCCGCCTGGACGTCGACAAGGTCCGCCGCACCATCTCCGAAATGACCACCATCGTGCGCCAGCGCGAAATGCGGTTCCGCCAACTCGGAATCGAATCGATGGCGGAGTTCCGGCGCCTGCGCGGCACGGACCCGTCGAGCAGCCAGGCCGCCGCCGGTGCCCACGAGGACCCCTTCGGCGACGTCTTCCTGGTCGTCGACGGCTTCGGCTCCATCCGCCAGGACTTCGACGCCCTGGAACAGCCGATCATGAACCTTGCGACGCAGGGTCTTTCCTATGGCGTGCACGTCGTGATCGCTCTGAATGCCTGGCGTGAAGCTCGACCAGCGTTGAAGGATCAGATCGGCACCCGTATCGAACTCCGCTTGGGCGATCCCATGGATTCCGACCTCGGTCGCAAGGTCGCCGCCCTGGTTCCGCAGGGACGCCCAGGCCGCGGCATGACGCCCGATGCGTTGCACATGCTGACGGCTCTGCCTCGGGTGGACGGAGATTCGAGCCCGGAGAGCCTGGGCGCCGGCGTCGCGGACGCCGTACAGCGTCTGGCGGCCTCGACGCCCGGCCACCCGGCCCCCGCGGTGCGAATGCTGCCCGAACTACTGCGCCGGGACGAGCTGCTGCACGGAATGGGCGGCTGGCCCGCCGGTCTCGATCCGTCCGTGCCCAACTTGTCCGTCCCGGTCGGTCTCAACGAGGCGGAATTGGCGCCGGTCTTCCTCAACTTCGCCGAACTGCCACACTTCATCATCTTCGGCGACACGGAATGTGGAAAGACGAACCTGCTGCGCAACATCGTCCAGAACCTGGTCGCGTCGAACGAACCGTCTCAGGCGAAGCTGGTGATCGGTGACTACCGCCGGACGATGCTCGGATTGGTGGAAACCGACCATCTGGCGGGCTACGCGCCATCCAGCCAGATGCTCACCGGGATGATGCAACAGGTCGCCGAAATCTTGCGCCAACGCATGCCCGGGCCGAACATTACTCAGCAGGAATTGCGCCAACGATCATGGTGGAGCGGCCCTGAACTGTACGTCCTGATCGACGACTACGATCTCGTCGTCACGCAGAGCGGCAATCCGCTCAACGTACTGGTTGAGTACATCCCGCATGCCAAGGATGTCGGCTTCCACCTCATCATCGCGCGCAGGACCGGCGGCGCGTCGCGTGCAATGTTCGAACCGGTGATCTCCCGGATGAAGGACGTGGGCACGTACGCGTTGGTGATGAGCGGCAGCCGCGATGAGGGCAACCTGATCGGAAACGTCCGACCGAGCGAGATGCCGCCGGGACGAGGCACATTCGTCTCGCGCCAAGGCCCGAGTCTGATCCAGTTGTCCTGGAGCCCGGAGCAGTAATGTCTCCGGCTGGCTGTTGTGGCGCACGCCACGCCGAAAGATTTGGGTCGAATCTCGCAAGTCGCTGGCGCTTACCCGGTGAAGATGGCACGCTCATGGTTGGAACGCCGTGGAAGCGGCGACGCGAAGGGGCTCCGGGTCCTTGTGCGGGGCTGGGCTTTCGGGGGAGGCCGGATCGGCTCCGCGAAGGTTGTGGACCACTGGTTGCGGGCACGAGTAGTCGCCGGGGATGAGAAGGGGGAGGTGGGGCGCAAACGAGTCCACGTGTGAGCACGTCCTGCGGTTGCTGGCTGTCCTCCCTTGCGGTCGCTCGGAAGTTCGAGGGAACGATGGAACCGATGACGAAGGCCACGCGTCCAATCAAGATGTAGGGACCAGTCCACCGGGCTGCCTAGGGGCAGCGACTTACCAACGCTCAGGGAGTAGAAATGGGTTTTTCGGCGAAGCCGGAGGAAGTAACCGCCTTCGGTGGGAGAATGGAACAGAAGCACACGGCCATCGGTCAGTTGATCGATGCAGCCTGGAAGAGGGCAGAAGCGCTCAGCCCCACGGACTACCAGGGGCATTCGAGTACGGCGTTCAAGAACGCCATGGAGGAGTTTCTGCGTTCCGCTAGGGCTCTCAACGACCAGCTGAACGAGAATGCGCAGAAGATCAAGACGGTCGCCGCGCAGTTCTCCGACAGCGAGCTCGAAAACTATAAGCGTATCCACGCTACCGATATGGTCGAGGTCCCGCAGCTCAAGATGTGAGCGGGCGCTACGCGCAGTACATGAGCCTATAACCGTACGGAGAGGTTTCACACAATGAGTGATTTCGGACTGCTTTCATACAACTTCGACGCTATCAGTGAGGTCGGTGGCGGCCTGAGCCAGGACGCTTCGAATATCACGCACGAGCTCGAAGAATTCGAGAAGATGTTCCAGGTGTTCATCCAGGAAAACTGGACCGATGGTCAGGGTACCGTCGCCTTCCAGGAAATTCAGAACAAGTGGCGAGGCGCTTCGAACGATCTGGTCGAGAAGCTGGCCAAGCTCGGTGTGGCTGTCTCCGCCGGCAGTGACCACATGCGAGAGGCCGACGCGCTTGCTGCTAAAGCGTTCCTCTGATCGAGAACGCGTCGAATAACAGCCAGAAAGTGGCGGGGTCATGCTCGACCCCGCCACTTTCGTGTATTCGAAGACCATATCTATGGTGTTGAATCGAAGTCCTCACATACCCTGACTGTTCGCCAAGAGAGCATACTGGGCCGACGCACGCTGCTGCGCATCGTCCAATTGCCGACCCCACACGACAGCGACGTACTGGCGATATCGGATGGCGCAAGAAAATTGCCGGTAGTAGCCGTCCTCCGGTAGCTTGGCGCATTTCGAATCGGGTAGATTCCGAGGCTGCATTTGAGCGTCGGGTTGCTGTAGCAATTTTTCCCATGCGTCGCGTGCAGAGGCGACATCCGGACTTCGGTACAGTATGGCGCCGCCGTTGACATTCTTTGCTATTTCTTTACCGGCAAATGCTTGCGTATTTGCTGTTCTATCATAGTTTGTTGAAATCGTGAGGTAAGCAGTCGATAGAGCGAACCGATCTATATGAATCGTAGCGAATAGTTTTTCAGCTGCAGCACGGTCCGATTGAAAGTGCAGGAATCCCTGTAATCCAAAGGTCGCCAGAGAATCCTTGTAAAAAGAGTAGGACTTGTCGGGGTTTATTATTCGCCTGACCATGCCGTCATCGGGAGGGCTGGACTTCACTACATCCTCCGGCGTTACTGGCTCGAGCTTGTCCAGCCTCGGCACCTGCTTGTCATAAGCCTTCTCTGCGAACGACGCAAGTTCTGGGGCTCCTCCTTCGGGCAGCTTTCCGAACAGCGCCACCACATAATTCCCGTGGGCTAGGAAAGAACCGAGGCTGGAAATTCCGGGCTGCCAATGCGAGTGGGCCTCCGGGTACTTATCGAGAGTAATCGGTCGATTCGTTTCCCTGGCTGCATCGAAGTCCGCTTGCTCGATTTCCGTCGCTGCACGGGACGCTGATTCTTTCGAGGGAAATTGCATGACGACGAGGGTGAGCATGGTCGCTGCGGACAGCGTCTTACCTGTGCGGTCGGGTTCGTGGTCACTGCTGCCGGAGGAGAAGCCGTACAGCATATGGTTTCGAATAGCTGCCGCGGCGCTGTCTCTGGCTAGTATCAATGATAAGGTGTCAACCGCAATCGCAGGGTCGTCGAGTTCTGGAACAATCGATTCAGCGCTTGTTCCGAATTTGAGCTTCGGGTCGATATCCAGCCCGGTGGCCATGTTATCGGCCAGTCGCATCGCAGCCAGCTCAGCACCGTTGTTGTACGAATGTCCGTATTCCTTGTATGTATCGATGGGTTCGATCGGGTACTGCCCGGTATCGAGGTGGCGGACATCGATTTCTCCCGCTGTGGGTAATCCAGGCTCGATTGCTCCGCACCCGGTAGTTATGAGCAGAAACGCGATCGACAAAAGAGTTCGTAAGTTCTTATTTCTCACCATAGACCTCGGTTCCTCAGAATGCCCGGTTCTACTTGGAATTCTCCAGTATGGCGTACTGGGCGGAAGTCCTCTGCTGGATATCTATGAGCTGAGCGGACGAGATCTCGGCCACGTAATTGTTGTACCTAACGAAACATTGATAGCGAAATCTCGCGTACTCATCGGCGCGGTACTCGTAGCATCGCGCTATCGGAAGATTCTTCGGTGGATCGATCAAGCGGTATACTTTTCCCAACGCGGAATGTGCGTCTAATATCTTTTGGGCAGACGCCGCGTCCTTGGCCCGATAGAGTCTTGCTCCGTTGTAAGCCATCCAGTCCATCCCGGCCTCGGCGAAGAGCTTCGCGTCATTGTCGGGATCCCGCGAAAGATGCAGGGCGCCGTGCCGGTCGTAGAATCCCGGCGCATCTGTCCAGTTATCGGTCGGTGAGCGCCGCAATGTCCGACCGAGGATATCCTCGTGGTCTACCGGTATCGACTCGAGCTTATCGGACGGCGTCGGCGTGAAATTCTGCATCTGCGTGCTGACCACAGTCATGGTCTTCGTGGTCAGCGCGATCAGCTTGCTGAGTTCGATGTTGTGGAGGCTGTTTCCGAGTCGGTCCGAAATCCTCGCGTGGATAACGAACCTCCCGGCGGCCTTGAACGACTCGAGCCCTCCGTCGTAAGTGGTCCAGGCCAAGATATCGGGATGGCCGTCGACTACTACGGGACCGCGGGGGAATGTATCGCCAGCGAATTGTAGATGTTTTTGTACGTCCTGTTCTCTTTCATAGAGCGCTCGTGCCGCCTGCGAGGCAGAGCTCTCGTCGGTGAAGAGCAGAACCGAGTACGCGATACTTTGAGCGATGCGTGAATCGTATTCGGATCTTCCCCAGGTATAGAATCCGACGGTAAAACCCTTCGCATCCTCCTCGAAATGATCCGAGCGGATGCCGGCTATTCCAGGATCGATCCATGCGTAGGTGCTGTTATCTTCGTGGCCTGTCTGGTACCTGAACAGGGGATCGATTTCCATCGCAAGGGGAGCTATACTCGCCAGCCGCTGGCCTTCCACTATTCTGGCGCGTGTCGGGTTCGGGCTCCCCACTTTTCCGGGGGTGGTGTTGAAACTGCCGGTATCGAGCAAACGGACATCGATTTGTGGTGAAGGAGCGGCCGCCGGAGAATCGGCTGAATTGGTACTGCATGCGACCGTAATGCCTAAGAATGCGGTCAGTGCCGGTACGAGCAGAGTTGTCTTTCGCAAAGCCCTCCCCTAATATTCGCGTGATCATATCGGCACGAGCCCGTTTCCGATAGCGTGGACCTGCACAGCGGTGTGGCCGGTCACCTCACCCGGTCGTGCAGTAGTGGTACGAGTTTGGTCAGCATGACTGTGTCCGAATTGGAGCCCCAATTACGCAACGCGGCGACAGCTGCTGGGTCGTCCAGAGGAACTACGGTGGCACGGGAATTCGACAGCTGATATGGCAGTCCGAGTAGCCCGCCGCCGCCGGCATTCTTATCGCTACGAACAGCCAGAACGAAACTGTCGTCGCTGAACTTGAACGCGTCGTAGTCGGTATCCGAAATCGGCCGTGGTGAGGGTTCGTCACCCTTTTTCGGATAATTGAGGTTGTATACGAATCCCAATTCCTCGAGGAACTTCGCTTGCGGTGTTCCGTCGAGGTAAATCGCTAACTTGTCGTCATTCGTGACGTCGACGATCGTGATAGTTTTACCCGCGAAGGCTGGATTCGCCTCTCTCGCTTGGGCAACCGACGTGAACGGGGCGGCTGAGGTCGAGGTTGCCGCGGACGCCGAGGTTGTCGGCGCCCCCGTTCCGCCCGAACTTCCCTGCGTGGCCCAGATTCCGATGCCGGCGGCCAACGCGATGGCGACGATCGCTCCCACTCCGCCGAGCAGTAATGGCTTGCGGCTCTTGGGTTTCGGTTCGAGGAGTTGGGAGAGGTTCGTGTCGGAGGGATGGCTTGGTCGGGTCTGGATGCCGGACTGGGTTTGGTGGGGGAGCTGGGTTCGGGGGTCGGTCGGAGGCCGGGGGTCGAAGACCTGGATGGGGTAGGTGGGGGAGGTGGTGGTGCGGATGGGGTTGTGGCCGGGGGTGAGGGCGTTGGCGGCGGCGTCGGTGAGCTCGCGGCAGCTGGCGAAGCGGTCGGCGGGGTTCTTGGCGAGAGCGCGGGCGAAGACGTGATCGATTGCCGGCGGGAGGCCGGAGTTCACGGCGGTTGCGCGGGGCGGCGGCTCGTACAGGTGCCCCATCATGACCATCGCCGGTTGTGTTGCGGGATAAGGGTTTTGACCGGTGATCAGCTTGTACAGGGCGCAGCCGAGGCTGTAGATGTCGGCGCGGCTGTCCACCGGCATGCCCTGCAGCTGTTCGGGCGGGGCGTAGGCGATGGTGGCGACGAAGCTGCCGGTTTGGGTGAGCTCGGTGGCGTCGTCGGTGGACTTTGCGACACCGAAATCGGTGAGCAGGACGCGTTCTTCGTCGTCGCCCTCGCGCGCGGACAGCAGGAAGTTGGCCGGTTTGATGTCGCGATGCAGCAGGCCGCGCCGATGCGCGTAGTCGAGGCCCTTGCCGACTTCGGTGACGATGCGCAGCGCGCGCAGCGGCGTCATCGCATGGGGGTCGCGCGCCAATTCGGCCGAGGCATCGGTGCCGTCGACGTACTGCATGGCGATCCACAACTGGCCGTGTTCTTCACCGCGGTTGTAGACCGAGACGATATTCGGATGATCCAGGCCGGCGGCGAGATTGGCCTCGCGTTCGAAGCGGCCGCGGAATTCGGCGTTCGCGGACAGTTCGCCGCTCAGCACCTTGATGGCGTCCATTCGCGGCAGGCTGGGATGTTTGGCGAGATAGACCGTTCCCATACCGCCGGCGCCCAGCACGCGAACGATCCGATACCCACCGACGATGGTGCCGGGACTCATCACCATCAGTAACAAACTCCTGGTCGTTCGGTGGGCCGCGTACTGCCGCGGAGCTTACTGGACTGCGAGGTGAGGGGTCGAGTCACGGCTGCCACTGACTGTTGGCGAACAACGCGTACTGCGCGGCCGCGCGCTGGTGGACGTCGACCAGCTGATTCGAGGTCACATAGCCGACGTAATTGCGGTAGGCGACGATGCAGGTATAGCGCTTGGGTCCGCCGAAACCGGTCTCCCGGCCGGTGTTTTCGACGCACGTCGAAGCCGGCACCTTGGGCACCGGGTCGACCGCGGGGCCACCGCCCTGGAAGGTGATGCGGTCGGTAACGGCCTTCTTGGCCGCGTCGGCATCGTCGGTCCGGAGGACCAGGGCGTCGGCGGTCTTGGCGAATTCGTTGGCCTTCAATGCGGCGACGCTCTGCGCGGCGATCTTGCGGTCGGGCATGTAGTGCAGAACCGCGTGCGGGCCGAACACGCCGTTGTCGTCACCGTATTGGGGTCGACCCGTCTGGCCGGTGTTGAGCGCGCGGCTGAGCAGGTAATCCGGATCCCAGGGAAGTTTGACCGTGTCCTCGTCGGTGATCGGCGGCAACCGGTCCAGCAGCGGAAACTCGGTGTCCAGAGCCTTTTCGGTGAGGGCGGTGAGGCTGTTCAGATCGGGAGCCGGGGTGAGAGCCAGGACCGACACGACATAGGAGCCGTGCGCGAGGAAGGACCGGATCGACGGTGTTCCGGGTCGCCAATGAGCATGCGCGTCGGGGTATTTGGCGAGGGGGACGGGCTGGTTCTGATCCTTGTAGAGAGCGAAATCGGTGTTGAAGAAGTCGGTGGCGGCACGCGCGGCGCCGGCGGCGTCGTTGAACTGCATCACCGACAGGGCGAGCACCGTCGAGCTGGGCTTCTCGGGTTTCGGCCAGCCGGAGAAGCCCCAGCCCGAATCCTTGTCGCTACCCGCGGTCGAGAAGCCGTACAGCATGGTGTCGCGTTTGGCGGTCGCCACCATCTCGGCACCGTCGCCGATCGCGTCGGCCAGGACACCGGCGGAGAAGCTCCCGACCTTCTCGCGTTTCGTCAGGCGAGGGTCGACCTGATCCGCGGTCACCACGTAGTCCGCCAGACGCATCCCGGCGGCCTGGGGCGCGTTGACGAAACCCGGACGGAAATCGACATGGATGTCGAGCGGGCGCACGTCGTAACTGCCGACATCGAGGGTGCGTACATCGATTTCCGACGGTCCGGCCCAGCCGCCGATCGTCGCACCACATCCCGTCACTGCGAACAGACCGCCCAGACAGGTGAGGACGGCCGCCATCCGGCCCAGACGCCCGATCATTTCTTGTCCGCCTTCACCAGGATGGCGTACTGCGCCGAAATGCGCTGTTGCGCGTCGAGTAATTGCTCGCCCCAGGCCAGGGAGGCGTAGCGGCCGTAATACACCGAACAGTAGAAGCGCACCGCCAACTTTTCCTTGCCGTCGTACTCGCGGCATTTCGCGACGGGCAGGTTCTTCGGTCCGGTGGCCGCCTTGAAGTGTTTCGCGGAACCGCCGAGTTGGTCGCGAACATCCTTGGCTGCGGCAGCATCCCGGGCGCGGTAGACGTGGGTACCGTAATCGGCGAACCGATCGACCCCGTCGGCCTGATACCACTTGCGGGATTCACCCGGGTCCGAGCTGAAGGCGAGGCCGGTATAGCCGGTGTAGGCGCCGGGCGGATTGAGCCATTCCCCCTCGGCCTCCTTGGGCCGGATCATGGTGCGGCCGAGCATTCCGTCGATATCCATCGGCTGATCCATCAACTTGTCCGGTGGGGTCGGCCGGTACTTCGCCAGCGCCGGCACCACCGTGTCCAGGCTGCGCGTGGCGCGGGCGACCAGATCCGGAAGGTCGACCCGGCCGAACCAGTTCTTGGCCTGGTCGTAGACCGAGATGTAGACGACCAGGCGGCCGGCGGGATACCAGACGTTGATGGCCTGCTTCCCCGGAACCCAATGCGCATGAGCCTGGGGATAATTGGGGATCGCGACGGCCTGAGTCTGCGGATCGCGGCCGAAATCGCGTCGTTCCAGCGCCGCGGCGACCTCCGTGGCGCGCTGCTCGGTCGGCAAGATCATCGCCGCATCGACCAGTTCGATACCCAGATTGTCCGGGTCGTTGCGGCCGTAGTTGACGAACCCGCTGATCAGATCCGGCGCGTCCTCGCTGAAGTGGGTCACGTCGGTGAAATCTTTCATCGCCGACATCTTGGGATCGATGAAGACCAGCGTGTTCAGCGCGCCGGTGTGGACGAACGCCGGATCGATGTCCATCGGCAGGGGCAAGAAGTTGCCCAACCGTTCGGCCTCCATCATCGCGGCCTGGAAGGGGTTCTTCGGCGTGCCCATATCCCGCGGATTCGCGTCGTAGGGACCGACATCCAGGGCGGCGAGGTCGATGGTCGGTTCGGGCGGCGGCGCGGGGGCCGGATCGGAGCCGCATCCGCTCGCGGCCAGTGCCACCGCGGCCGCGGCAGCAGCCAGCAAACGCACGGATCCTCGCATATTCCCCTCCCACAGGCTCGACGCCGGCGAGCACGCGTGCTGCTGCGTCGACGCTGCGAAGAAGATAGCACCCACCTCCGACGGGCGGCGGTCGACCGGCGGCCCCGCAGTGGTGACCGATCACCCCGACCGGCGCGTTACCGGGCGATCTCCAGCTCCGCGACGAACTTCTCACAGACGGTGGCCATCGGCTCCCAGCTACCGGTCGGGTACTGGCAGCCGATGCTGACCTGAATGCCCGAATCCACCAGGACCTGCCACCGCACGGTCGTCCCGTCGCCCGGATACTCCTCGTAGGACGAGCCCGGGCGCCCGCCGAAAACGACATCGCGCCGCAGCGGTCCGACGGTCCCCGGCGGTCGGGCGGCGATCTGCGCCGTCAGGGCAGCGGCCACCTCGTCGCCTGCCAGACCCGGCGGGAGCGATTTCTGGACGAGCGAAATCCGTTCGCGCGCACCGTCGTCCGGCACGAAGTCGGCCCGATTGTCGCTGCGGAGGGTGCCGTGCCACGCCCGCGGCACCCGGGCCCGCACGCGGCCGAAGGTCTGCGCGGGTGCGGCGGGCGCGCTCGTCGCACCCGCGCCGGTGGGCGCCGCGGTGGTCGCGGTGCCGCCGGAACGTGTCAGCACCAGCGCCGCGGCGACCGCGAGGAGGATCACGCCGAGCGATGCCGCGGCGCCCAGCAGCAATCGCTTGCGGCGCTGCGTCGGTGGGCGGCTCGCCGCCGCGTGCTGGTGCAGCGATCCCACCCACTGGGTGGCCGGTTGGGCTGGTGGCGTCGCGGCGGGTACCGCGGGCCCTCCTCGCAGCAGGTCCACGCCCGACATCGTGCGCAGATCGACGCCGAAGCCGTAGCGCTGGGTGAGTTGTTCCCGCATCGCCGCCACCGTCCCGGGGTCCGAAATCCCGAGCACGACGAAGTAGGTGGGTTTGCGACCCCCGAGCAGCCGGTCGACGACGTCGACGACTGCCGCCACCCCGCGTCCCTCGGCGAGATCCGCGGTGCCGACGGTCGGTTCGTATTCGCAGGCCTCGATCCAGGTTTCGGTACCCGAGCGCCCCGCCAGCGTCACCGTCGTGGTCAGCGGATTCGCTTCGACGACCGCGATACGCTGCTGCTGCGAGGTGCTCGCGGACAGTTTCGCCACCCGCAGTGCCAGCGGCTCGACCGCGACGTCGGCGACGAGGCGGCGCGCTCCGGCCTCGAGCGCCGCTCGCCGCCGTGTACCCCACTCCGAGGGGCCGACGACGGTGAGCTTCCGGCACGGTTCGGCCAGGCGCAGATTCGTCAGCACCGCACCGAAGACGGCGGCGAAGGCATCGGCCGGAGTCGGCAACATCGGCACCACCGCGATGCGATCGGCCGCGGCCAGCCGGACCACCGAGACGGCGGGACTCGGCGGCTGAAGTGGTTCGCCCACGATCAGGTTCGTGCCGTCGCTGGCGGGCACCACCGAGGGCGCGCCGTCCCAATGGGTGGATTCGCTACGGGCCCACACCCGGCTGTCGGTCAGGATCAGATCGACCGTGGACATCAGTCGGGCATCCGGATTCTCGCGACGAACGGCACGGCCTCCCCTTCCAGGCTGGTTCTCGCGGCATAGTACTCCACCGGCCGCAGGCCCTGGTGACGCCGCGGAGTTGCTCAGAAACTGTTGGCCAGCAACGCATATGCCGCGCCGACGCGTCGATCGACATCGTCACGGCTGTCGGCGTTCACGACCTCCACATAGCGGCGGTAGGGCACGTAGCAGCGGAACTTGCTGTCCTTCTGGGAATCTCCGGACTTGTTGAGACTCAGGCATTTCGCCCCGGGCACGCCGTGCGGGGCGTCGACCGGATCGTACTGCCGGCCGGAACCGGCGATCAGCCCGTTGATCAGGCGTGACCCGGCATCGGCATCGCGCACTCGCATGACGGAGCTGTTGTCCGCGACGGCGATCGCGTCCAGGCCGGTATCGTCCACCAGCCGCTGCCGTGTCGCCTCGTCGGAGGAGATGTGGACGAAGGCGGGGGCGGCGTACACCGCGAACCGATCCGGATCCGGCGTGCGGTTGGCACGATCCCGCACCACTGCTCGGGCCAGCAGCCCGTCGGTGTCGATCGGCAGCGCGTCCAGGCCGCGCTGGGGCGTCGGCTGGAACCTGTCCAGCGCAGGTACCTGCGCGTCGAGTGTCTTCTGGACCCAGGCCAGCAGGTCCGACTCCTCGGCGCGGGGACGTTCGATGAACAGCGAGATCACGAACTGCTTGTAGGCCATGAACGTTCCGATGGTGGGGATCCCGGGACGGTAGTGGATATAGGCATCGGAGTACTTCGGCAACGTGAGTTTGCGGTTGAGGTCCGGGGCCACCCCGAAGTCGACATCCTCTAGCTCGCGGGCGGCCTGCCGGGCGCCGGCCTCGTCCGGAAACCGCAGCACGAGATCGGTCACCGTGGTGGATTGCGCGGCGCTGTCGAGCGAACCGGGTTTATCGGATCCGGCGGCGACATAGCCGACGACCATCTTGTTGCGATCGAGGACGGGTTTGGAGACGGCGGCCAGCAGTCGCCGGGTGGCGTCGGTGCTGTCGACCACCACCCGGCCGCCGGCGCCGACGATCAGGCTGGGATCGACCCGAAGACTCGGCACCACGGCCTGGGACATCCGCATACCCTCCAGCAGCGCGCCCTTCCCGGCGGCGCTGCCGTCGTAACTGTGCCGGTCGACCGCGTACGGCCCCACATCCAGTGTCCGCACATCGATCTCGGCCGCGGTCGGGGTGCCCTGCACGCCGCATCCGGTCAGCAGCCCGAGCACGGCCGCGCAGGAGAAGACGAGTGCTGTGCGAAATGGTCGGCCCATGGCCCTGCCCCCGTTCTGCCGGTGCTTTCTCCCGGTACCCGGACGAAATTACCGGACCGGACCCGACGGCGGGGACTCATGCGCGACGATTGCCTTAACCTTGTCCGTGTGGTGACCGCTGCGCTGATTCTGCTCGGAGGCCGATTCCGTTGATGGATCGGCAGGTCGAGGTTGTCGCGGGTAACCACATCGTGGTGCGGGTCGCGGGGGCCGTGGTCGTGGTCGCACATCGCGGTCCGGGGCGGATCCGGCCGGAATCGCCCGCGATGCGCGCGGCCGAGGCGGTCGCGCAGCTCGTCGCCGAGGCCTGCGAGCACGCCCCGGAAGGACCGGGCCGCCTGATCGCCCGGGAAGCAACTCGCTGGCTGATTCAGCAAGCCGAGCAGGTCGACGGCAGCCCGATCGATCTCGGCATCCTGTCGCGTTCGGATACCGGCGGCGTCGCGATCTTCCTGCACGGCGCGGTGACGGCGGTGCTGGCGGGCGCGCGCGGCGTCGAGTACTACCGCGGCGTCGATGCCGCCTTCACCGTCGACCGATTCACCGAACCGCCGGCCCGCGCGGCCGCCGTCTTCATCGACGACGAGCGCGGCCGGATCCCGGAACTGCCGGAGCGTGGGATCGGTTCGCTCGTGGAGGGGGTGGCTCCGGCGGCCGGTGCGGTCGTCTGGTTCGAGGGGGAGCGGACCCGCGCCCGCGACCGGGTCGCTCGGCCCACGTCCGCCGGCGCACACCACCGAACCGAACCACCGCCCAGCTCGCAGTTGGACGCCCAGCGCCCCGAACCCCGGCCCCTGCCGCCGCCCACCCGACCCGATCGGGTGCCGGAAACCGATGAGCGGCAAGGGATTACGCCTGCACAGCCGCAGCCCGATCGTGGTGAGGATCCGCGGCTCGCGCAAACCCGGCTGAGCGGTACCAACCCGGCCCCGGCGCCCGATCCCGAACTCGAACGCCGGATGGAGGCGACCGCGCGGGCCACCGCGCTGACCGTGCGGGTGATGGGATTCAAATGCGCGCGTGCCCATCCCAGCGATCCGCGTTCGGCGTTCTGCACCGTCTGCGGTATGCCGGTCGATCAGACTCAGGCGCCGGCCGAGGTGATTCGGCCCCCACTGGGCATGCTCGTTCTCGACGACGGCATGACCTATCTACTGACCGCCGACGCGGTGATCGGGCGCGATCCGGAGAACTCGGAGGCGGCGCAGCGTGGCCTGGTTCCGGTGAAGATCGAGGACTCCTCGGGCGGAATGTCGCGCGCGCACGCCGAAATTCGGCTGATGAACTGGGACATCACCGTCGTCGATCGCGGCTCCACCAACGGCACCCGGGCCCGGCCACCGGGCTACCGGGAGTGGATTCCGTTGCAGCCCAATCAGCCCATGGTGCTGGTCCAGGGGTCGGAGATCATGCTGGGCAATCGCGTGTTACGACTCGAACCGGCCGCGCCGCCGCCGTTCGGCTAGCGGGCGTGCGTGTGCCTGATCCTGGAAGCCGGACAGCGCACCGCGCTCAGCTGTAGCGCGCCTCGCAAACCTGCTGGGTGCCGAGCACGCCGGCCCGGAACGCGTCGACCCGGGAGAATCCGCTGGGCACCGTCTTGCCCTCGACATCGCTGGCGGCCAGCCCGTCGCTGAGCAGTCCGGAGACCGCCTTGTCCAGGTCGCCCGGGGACAACGCGATATCGCCCTGGTCCGCGTTGCGATGCGGGTCGGCGAGTTTCGCGGTGATGACCCCGGACAGACAGGCCGCGCGCAGGCCGGTCTTGGCCCCGGTCAACGGCTGGTGCGCGTTGCGCTGCACGGCGAGCGCGTATCGGGAGACGAAGACCACGTAGGCGTTGTAGTCCCCGCCGATTCGGGTCGGAAAACCGTCCTGCTCATCGGTGTTCGCGGCGCCGCGTTCGGCCAGTGCGGGAATGTCGGTGCCGATGGTGTTGGTAGCGGGGCAGTAGGTCACCGGCACCGTGTCGGCGCCGTTGCTGCAATGCATGAGAGCACCGTGATAGTCGTAGGTCGGTTCCGACGGGATCGGCATGATCGCCGCCATCGCCTTGCTCAATTCCTTGAGGCTCTCCTTCGTGATCGCCAGCTCACCCCGATTGGCGTCGTCGCCGAACGATTGCGGCAGATTCTTGCGCCGGCGATTGATGTCCTTCATATCGATGGCCTTGCAGCCCTTGGGGCCGTCGGTGAACCCGATCTGCACCGCCGTCACCCGCTCGAACGCCGACCCGTGCACCGACTCCGGATCTTCCGGATTGGCATCGCGAATGGCGACGGTGGCGGCCAGCACGTTGTTGAGGCCATCGGAGGTGTTGATCGTGAAATGCGCGGCCTTGCCCTCCGCGACATGGCGCATGAACGCGCCGGCGAAGCAGTCGGCCTGCTGCTCCTTCACGATCACCGGATCCTTGGCGGTGACGATGCGCGACATGGTCTGGACGGCATGGCCGTATTCATGAGCCAGCACCATCACCACGGCCATCTTTCCGAAGCTGTCCTCCATCATCGGGAGCAGGACGCCGCGGTCCCAGCCCACCGAATTGTCCAGCCGGCAGTACGCGGCGTTGACCAGGTGATAGGTCGTGTCCTTGCAGAACTGCGACTCCTGCGAACGCGGCGCCTTCGCATTCCACGAATAGAATTTGGTGACCGGCGTGAATTGCCCGTCGAATTCGTTGTGATATTCACCGCGCCAATACGTTTGGATATCGTCGAGGGCGTTGAGCGCCAGGGTGTCGACGGGTCCCTTGTCGCCGCCGGTGGCGGTCAGCTCGGCGTCGGCGACGCCCGGCCGCGGGCCGCTGGGACCGCTGGTGGTGGGCAGGCCGGCGACCTGGAACGGATCGTCGTAGATGGATACGGCGTGACCGCCGGTGGTCATGGTGCAGCCGGCGAGCAGTCCGACCGTGAGCACCAATACGGCGAGCGCCGCCGTCACCGGGCGTTTCGCCATGTCCCCTCCCTCCCCGGGCCGGTTTGTCGAGCCGTCACCTGCGCCGCCCCCGGCGATCGGGGGCACATTCGAGCCCCACCGATGTCACGGCCATCGCATATTATCCGGCTCATGTCATTACCGGGGGCGCAGAAGATCACCGTGCGCCATGAGGGAACCGATCGGATCTTCGAAACCACTCAGCAGGTGACCCTGGGGCGCGCGCCCGAGGTGACGGTGTTCGTGGACAGTCCGCTGGTCTCTCGTGTGCACGCGACACTCGTTTGGCAGGGGGGCGCCTGGGTGCTCTCCGACAACGGCAGTACCAACGGGGTTTTCGTGGACGCGCAACGCATCACGCGTCCGGTCCCGGTCGATCGGCCGATGCTGGTCCGGCTCGGCGACGCGATCACCGGACCGCTGGTGCATCTGCTGCCCGAGGCGCAGTTCCGCCCGCCCGCACCGCCCGCCCGGGCGCAGATGCCGGGGCGGGCGCCGAATTCGTCCGGACGGGACGGGGCGCCGCGCGACGGGGTACGGGGGGAGGGACCGCGCGGCGGCGGACCGCAGCAGCGCCGGCAGCCGTCGCGCCCCACACCGCAATCCGGGCAGTTGCGTCGCCCGGCTCCGCCGCAGCCGCCGTCGCGGCCCGATCAGCGCCCGAATCAACGCCCGGCGCAACCGGTTCCGGCGGCCAACGGTGGTGCGCCGAACGTCAACATGACCACCAAGGCCGACACCTCGGCCCTGCCACCCGTGCGGGCCCGGGCCTCGACCGCACCGATCGCGCGTGCGGACCGGATTCCGGCCGGCGGTCTCACCATCGGCCGCACCAGTGACAATCAGATCGTCGTCAACGATCCGCTGGCCTCGCGCCGGCACGCGCGACTGGTCAAGGGCAACGAGGGCCTCGTTCTCGAGGATGTGGGCTCGGCCAACGGCACCTTCGTCAACGGCCGCCGCGAACAGCGGGTGGCGCTGCGCGAACGCGATATCGTCACCATCGGCAACGTCGACTTCGTCGTCCAGGACGGCACGCTCAAACATCGCAAGAAGCCGGTCACCGAGCAGGGGCTGAGCGTGCACGGTGTCGGGTTCGTGGTCGAAGGCAACAAACAACTGCTCGTCGACGTCAACATGCAGGCCGGGCGCGGCACGCTGACCGCACTCATCGGACCGTCCGGTGCGGGTAAGTCGACCCTGTCGAAACTCATTGCGGGAACGACACATCCGTCGGCCGGTGTGGTCACCTTCGAGGGGCGCAATCTGCACGCCGAGTACGAGGCGATGCGCAGCCGAATCGGTATGGTGCCGCAGGACGACGTGCTGCATCGGCAACTGACCGTGCGCCAGGCCCTCGGCTTCGCCGCCGAACTGCGTCTGCCGCCGGACTCCTCCAAGGCGGACCGGCAGCAGGTGATCGACGGGGTGCTGAAGGAACTGTCGCTGACCGAACACGCCGACACCCGCGTCGACCGGTTGTCCGGTGGTCAGCGCAAGCGGGCCTCGGTCGCGCTGGAGTTGCTCACCGGTCCGGCGCTGCTTCTGCTCGACGAACCGACCTCCGGTCTGGACCCCGCACTGGACCGTCAGGTCATGACCATGTTGCGCGAACTGGCCGACGCCGGCCGCACCGTCATCGTGGTCACGCATTCGGTGGCCTGCCTCGACATGTGCGATCAGGTGCTGCTGCTGGCGCCCGGCGGTAAGACCGCGTTCTGCGGGCACCCGGCCGGTGTCGGTGATTTCCTCGGCACCAGCGACTGGGCGGAGATCTTCGCGCGGGTGGCCGCCGATCCGGACCGGGCCTTCGCGAATTACCGCTCTCGGCAGGCGGCCGTACCACCGCCCCCGCCGCCGGCCGCACCGCGCGGGGTGATGGGACAGCCCCCGAAATCCAGTGCGTGGAAACAGTTCTCGACGCTCTCGCGCCGGCAGGTGCGGTTGATCCTGGCCGACCGCGGCTACCTGGCCTTCCTGGTGGTGCTGCCGTTCGTCCTGGGTGTGCTGTGTCTGGTCGTGCCCGGCAAGAACGGATTCGCCGCCGCGCCCTGGATTCTCGGGCCGGACGGCCAGATGCACCCGCAACCCACCGGCGGCAGCGAATCCCAGCAGCTGCTGGTGGTGCTGATTCTGGGCGCCTGTTTCATGGGTTCCACGCTCACCGTGCGTGATCTGGTGGGTGAGCGGCCGATCTTCTTCCGGGAGCGGGCCGTCGGGCTGTTGCCCTCGGCGTATCTGCTGGCGAAGGTGATGGTTTTCGGCGTCGCGGCGCTGTTGCAGTCGGCCGTGCTGGTGGCGATCGTGCTGGCCGGTAAGAATCCGCCCGGCAAGGGTGCGCTCATTCCCTCCGGCAGCGTGGAGCTGTATCTCGACATCGCGCTCACCGCGGTGACCTGCGTGGTGGTCGGGCTGCTGCTGTCGACGGTGGCGAAATCGAACGAACAGGTCATGCCGCTGCTGGTGGTCATGATCATGTGCCAGCTGGTGATGGCCGGCGGCATGATCCCGGTCACCGATCGGGTTGTGCTGGAGCAGATTTCCTATGTCTTCCCGTCGCGCTGGGGATTCGCCAGCGGTGCGTCGACGATCGATCTGCGAACGCTGTTCCTCAATGCTCAGCCCGACCCGATCTGGCAGCACAGCGCCGGATTCTGGTTGCTCGACGCGGGGATGTTGATCGTGCTCACCGCACTGCTGTCGACGTTGACCTGGTGGCGACTACGGCTGAAGAAATCGGCCGCATGAGCGGGACCGAAACCGATGGTCGCGGCGGGTCGACCGAACTAATCGGACCTGCCCCGAGCGTGCCGACGCGACAGCAGGCACACTTATGCATGTGACGGCTCGAGTTGGGGCGATACATCTCGGTTGGGATGTGGTGTCCGTGGCCGCCGGTGGCGGTGGGACGCCGATCCGCCCGGTCCAGGTGGAAGGCACATATACGCCGCCCGCGTATTTGCTGGCGGACAAGTCCGGGCGCCTGCACACGGCGGGTGTGGACAGACAGCGACCCGATCTCGGCATCGCCGTTTCCGACGTCCGCGACATCCTCGGCCACCAGCAGATCCGCATCGCCGGTGCGACCTGGCCCGCGGAGCTGGTGTTCCGCGCCCGGCTGTACAACCCGCTCGCGGCCATCGGCACCCGGTTGCGCGGCAAACCCGATGTGGTGGCGCTGCCGTTCCCGGACGACTGGCCCGACGAGAAGGTCGAAGAATACTGCCGCTTGATCGAGCGGATGGATGTCGTGACCGACCCGCTGCCCGAATCCGTGGCACTGTCCGGATATGTGCGCGCCCTGGGACTGGTACAGCCGCCGGTCCCGGGCCGTCGTGGGATCGGCGCGACCGGCGTCTATTCCGACGGGCGGGTCTGCCTGGTGGTCGCCGTCGACGGCGACGACGAACAACCCACCGAATCGGTCGGCGTCCCGATCGCGCCGGATTCGATGCGGGACGCGCATGCCGCGGACAACGTGGTCATCGAGGTGATGGCCGCGGCCCGGTCCATCGGTGCGGACACCTCGACGGTGCTGCTCACGGGCAATGTGTGTTTCAACGACGCGTTGCGCCTGGCCTTCCAGAACCATCTCGGGCAGCGATTGCGCGTCGCCGACCATCCGATGCACGCGCTGGTGCTCGGTGCGGCACACCTGCTGGTCACCGACAGCGAATACGCAGAGGCCGCCGCGCAGCCGCCGGAGCC
>NZ_BAGM01000024.1 GCF_000308855.1 Nocardia veterana NBRC 100344
GCATGATGCCGCTCGGCGGTGGTGCCGCGGCGGCCGCCCGCAGCGCCGGCGATGCCGGCGGCGGGGTTCCCGGCAACCTGGTGAACGCGCAGCACGGCGACGAGGTCGTCGGCAATCTCGAAGGCGTCACGCCACCGGTGGTCGGGGCCACCGATCAGGCCCCGGAGCCGCCTCCGGACAAGGCGCTCACGCTCTGACACGGTCCGAATACAGGAGGTAATCATGGCCCTCAGTGGTGTGGAACTCGACGGTGTCCGGTTCGACGCGGCGGCGGCCTCGGCGGCGGCGCGGCGTCTCGACAGCCTGGCCGACCGGCTCGAGGCCGGGATGCGTGCCGACGAGGCCGCGTTGACGGTGGCGCCCGCCGCTGTCGACGAGGTCTCGGTCCGGGCGGCGCAGACGATGAACCAGGTGGCCGCGTCCTATTCGGACAGCGCCGCTGCGGGGATTCTCGAGCTGCGCAAACTCGCCGCCACCGTCCGGTCGCAGACCGGGCAGTTCGCTCGGAGCGAGGACGAGAGCGTCGCCGAATTCGGTGGGGCGGTTTGAGCCGATGATCGAGCCACCGCAACCCGGATTCACCGGAGTGGTCTGGCCCGCGCGCGAGCCGGACCGGCTCGCGCGGGATCTGACCACCGGGCCGGGCGCGGTCCCCATGGCCGAGGCGGGTGCCGCATGGTCGCGATTGGCAGCCGAATTCGGCGCTGCAGTAGTCGAATACGATCAGATCGTCGCCGGCCTGCGCGGCGCGTGGGAATCCGCGAACAGCGGGCCGGTGCTCGACAAGGTCGCGACGTTGCGCGACTGGCTCGCCGACGCCGCCGCCGCGGCGGCGGCCAACGCCCAGCGCGCCGGCATCCAGGCCGCGGCGTACGAGGTGGCGCGTCTGGCCATGCCCGATGCCGGGGAACTCGCCGCGCTGCAGACGATTCAGCAGGCGCTGCGGCAACTCGGCGTCTCCCTCGGCGCACCGGTGCGGGCGGTCGCCGCGGGCGCCGACGAGGACACCGATATGGCCAAGGCGGCCGCCGCGCGGGTTATGCAGACCTACGAGGGCGCGACCGCACCGCTGGCGGAACCGTGGGAGCAGCAGCAGCCCCCGGTCATCGCCTCGGCGGCCGCATTCGAATCCGAACAGGCCGCGGCGGCACCACCGGGCCGAGCGGCCGTGAACGTGCCGGATATCGCGGCGGCGCCGCTGCCGGCGGGGGCGGCCGTACCACGGGTGTTGACGGCCTACCGGCCCACGGCCTTCGTGGCGGCCACGCAGACGACGGAAACCGCGGTACCGCAGCTGGTTCCGGCGCAGCAGGCAACCGCTGCGTCGCCGCTGCCGTATGCGCCGGTGGCCGCGGCCGCGAACGCGGCTGAAGAACAGGAGCACGAGCCGCGTGCCGGGTACGCCGGCGCGGATATCGGCGCCGATCTGGGCATCGTCGCCGCACCGGCGGTGCTCGGCGAGGCGGCCGGGCAGGGCAGTGGCCGCGCCGTCGCGAAGGGCGGTGCCGCATGACCGTGGTGACCAACGACGGAGTGCTGGTGCTCGCCGAACGCCTCGGGGTGCAAACTCTGCCACTGGTGCTTTCCGTCGGCCCGCAACAGGATTCGTTCGACGAGTGGGCCGAGGCGCAGCGTCGCGCGGCGGCGGCGCTGACCGCCGCCGGCGTCATCGACGCGCACGGCGAGGTGGAGCGGGACCTGGCCACCGCCCTGCATACGCTGGCGCAGCCCGACCGCGAACTGGTGGCACGGGTGTTCACCCGGGACCCGCACCCGATCCGAATCTGCCTGGCGCACCGCGGCGGTCGGCACGCGCTGGCGGTGCGCACCGGAGACGACATCGATATCCGGCCGGTCTGGGCGGACGAACCGAGCGCCGCCCTGATGCGGCCACTGTTCGCGGCGCTCGGTCCGTGCGCGCCGGCGGAGGTGGCCAATTTCAGCGCGCCCGCCGACGAGGTGGCCGAGCGCCTGGATGCGGCGCAGACCTCCGCCGACTACGCGGATGCGGTCTATGCCCTCGGTGTCACCGGCAGCGACGCCACCGCCTACGGTCTCGCCTTCGCGGACTGTCATGCCTACGCCGAAATCGTGGCCTACGCCCACGACGACGGCGTCACCACCCGAGCCCCGGGCGCGGCCGTCGTCTACGACACCGGTCGCGGCCGGATCGTCGCCGCTCCCGGTCTGGCGCCGGACCGGCGAGTGTGGTCGACCGTCACACCGGGCACCGACCACCGTGTCGCGCAGGCGATTTCGGCACTGATCGAAGCACTGCCCGGGGGGAGGTGGGTAGACCGATAGTTGCCCAACGACCCGAGCGGTAACTCAGTGAACTCCCCGGAAAGGTTTGTCCCAGAAACCTTTGCGGGCCGTGTCATCTCGCAATGAAAGGTTCCATCATGGTTTACGTTGATCCGGCTCTCGCGAAGAAGGCCGAACAGGCGATGGCGGCCGCCGTCGACAACATGCGCAGCGCCCTGCACAAGATCGACACCGACGTCACCAACGCCGCCGGCTGGCGCGGCGATGCCCGCGACGCGTTCGGCGCGGCCGCCGAGGAGTGGGGTAAGCAGTCGCAGAAGATCCACGGTCTGCTCGACCGCATCACCCAGCAGGTCGGCCACGGCTCCAAGCAATTCGAGCAGATGGAGACCGAGAACCACTCGGAGTTCCAGCACCTGATCGGCCTCTGAGCAACCGCTCGCGGCCACACCTACCGATCCGCCTCGACAGGAGACAGCAATGAGTGGTGGCACTCAGGAATACAAAGCAGCCGAGATGACGCAGCTGTTCAACGACCTGAACAGCTCGCACGGCAACCTGCTCACCTACGGCAACGACATCCACGACGCCAAGGGCATTCTGCAGAGCGCGTGGGAGGACAACAAGGCCCACGAGGATTTCATGGTCGTCGCCAAGCAGTGGGACGACGAATACCAGCACACGCTCGAGGTGCTGCAGCGGGTCGCCGGGGCGGTCGAGAGCGCGCTGCACCGCGCGCTGGGTACCGACGGCAAGATCGGCGACGGCTTCGCCGGCCTCTGACCGCACGCCTGACGGCCGGCTCCCCGCTTCGCCGGGGAGCCGGCCGTTTCGTCTGTCAGCGGGTGGTGACCAGCGATTCCCCGATGTACCGCATCTCGTCCGGGGTGGTCACCATCTGCACGGTTGCCTGGGCCGCCGGGGTCCGCACGGTGATCACATTGGGTGCGGATTCATCTTGGAACAGCGTGACGTTCGGGACGAAATGGCCGCCCTGCTCGTGCGGCGAACGGATGTGCACGATGGTCGCGCCGCCGCTGGAGGAGGCCGGAACGATGCCGTCGAAAACGAGCACGGTGGGTAGGTGGAAGGTGGGCCCGGAGATTCCCGGCGCGATCACGTGCGAGCCGGTTCCGGACAGTCGTGGAGCGAGTGAAAGCAGCTGGGGCGCACCGATATTGCGCACCATCGACTGCCACGCCTCGGGTCGGTCGGTATGCACGATGCTCCGCGCGCCGAGCGCGATCGCCCGCAGCACGACCTGCTGGGCGAGGTCCAGCTTCCCCACCACCTCGACGTGCCGGGTGCCCTCGCCGACCAGCGGCACCGCGATGCCCTGACCGGTGGCGTCGGCGCCGATCAGCTGACCGCATCCAGCGGTCGGCACCATGATCTCGGCCAGCGCGGTGATCGGGCCGCGGTGACCGGGATCCGCCCCACGGCGTGCCCGACTGCCGATCGGGAGGGTGTCCAGCAGGGTGGGTAGTTGCCGGCCGGGCAGTGCCCGCAGACCGGGTACGGGCGGCGCGGTGTAGGGCGTGGTCGTATCGAAACGCACCACCGCGTCGAGAACGATCGCCGCGGGCGCATCGGTGCGGCCGGATCGTTGGGGCGCCGGCTTCAGCCGCAGACTGACGGTGGTCGCGACGCTCGGGGTGGCCCACAGCGTGGCGAAGCTGGCGGAATCGATGAGCTCCGAACCGATTTCGTAACTGGTGAGATGCAGTTCGCCGCAGCGCAAGGCTTCCGGTGTCTCGTCCAGCTCGTCCAGGGTGTGGCCGTGCAGGAGCCGGCGGACGGCGCTGTTCATCTCGTTGGCGGTGAGGACCGAGACCTCGATATCGCGGGCGGCCAGCCGGTTCGCGACCCGGCGGGTGGCGATGACGGCCGTGCGGATCGTGCCGGTGGCGCCCCCGCCGCGACTTTCGACCGCCTCGGCATTGGCCAGCGGGTCCAGTCGCAGCACCAGCCACACGGTGCGATGGGCGATGGCGGGCAGCGGTCCCAGGATCCGGTCGTACAGTTGCGCGACGAAACCTGTTCGGGCGGTGCGGGAACCGGTGCTGATCACGTCGATCGAGGTGAGGGTGATATCGAATTGCCCCAGGCAGCGGGCGATCTCGGCCAGCGGCAGGAGCTGATCGGTGCTCAGGGCGCCGCGGCGCAGGAGTGTCAGCGTGTCCGGCGGCGGCTCGATCCGCAGCATGGTGATCAGCCGGTCGCCGTCCCACCGCAGTCCATAGCTGCCGCCCTCCGGCAGTGGAACGTCGAACGGTTCCGGGTAGCTGCGGTCGCGGTCGCGTCGACGCCGCCACCGGTAGCCCAGTACGAGGGCGCAGATTCCGGCGACGGTCCGCGGGTCCCGGCGGCGAACCGGGGCCAGGGCGACAACCGCGACCGCGACGCCGATCCCGGCCGCGGCGACGACCGGCAGGCCGCCCGCCAGCGCACCCCACGCGGCCGCGGCGGCCAGCAGGAGCACCGGAATCACCAGGCGCAGCGGATACGCGCGTAGCAATGGAAATTCCGGATCGCGCAATACTTCTGCTGTGCGTGAATGTTCGGGACGTGGCGATGCGATGCGGGACGGAAATAAAATTCCGTCGGAGTTGGCTCTGGCTTTTACCATTGTTTCCCGATTGTTCACAGCGGTACGGCCGTCATTGTGTGGTCTTGTGATTCGGCCCTTACTATCGGCGGGCGAGTCGGTTTCGCCGCCGTAATTACGGTACCGTGTCGAATGATAAAGGCGCAGTCGGAGTTCGAGGTGTCGGCGTTCCCGGCCGAGAAGGCAGCCCGCGTAACCACGTAGGGTCACGCCGGACGCCGACCATGGATATTGTGGAGTTTGCGTGCCGGCACAACTGACGACCCGGGCTCAGGTCAACGGGTATCGCTTTCTGTTGCGGCGCCTCGATCACGCCCTGGTCCGCCGCGACGTCCGGATGCTGCACGATCCGATGCGCTCGCAGTCGCGTTCGCTGCTCGTCGGGGCGGTACTCGGCGTACTCGCGGTGGCCGGGTGCGCGATTCTGGCCTTCCTGCGGCCGCAGGGGTCGATCGGTGACGCGCACATCGTGATGGGCAAGGAGAGCGGGGCGCTGTACGTCGTGGTCCCGGACGGGAACGGCGGCGATCCCGACAAATCCAAGGTCACCCTGCACCCGGTGCTGAATCTCGCGTCGGCACGACTGATCACCGGTTCCGCCGAATCACCGAAGTCGGTGAAGGACAGCAGGCTCGGCTCCCTGCCGCGCGGGCCCATGCTCGGGATTCCGGGGGCCCCGGCCGCCCTGCCCGGATCGGGGCAGGGCGCACATTCGGCCTGGGCGCTCTGCGATTCGGTAGCGCTGTCGCCGACCGGCAGTGCCGCGGGCGCGACCGGCGCCACCATGACGGTGCTGGCGGGTCGCCCGCGGTTGGACGATCGGATCCGCGCGACGAATCCCGATGAGGCGCTGCTGGTTCGCCGCGGGGACAAGACCTACCTGATCTACGACGGCAAACGCGCACTCGTCGATCCCCGCAACACGGTCATGTCCCGATCCGTGGATCTGTCGGTGCGGCCGCGTCCGGTGACCACCGGCCTGCTCGACGCCACGCGGGAGGTCGCACCGCTGGCCCCGCCGCAGATTCCGCGGGCCGGCGAGCGGGGGCCGGGCAAACTGGCCGGCGTGCCCGTCGGCGGCGTGGTCTCCGTGGGCAGTGTCACCGATCCCGGGCGCCCGAATCTGTACGTGGTGCTGAGCGACGGTGTGCAGCCGGTGACCTCGTTCGCGGCGCAGGTGATCCGCAACGCCGATTCGCACGGAATGAGCGAGATCCAGCGGATCACACCGGATCTCCTGGACGGAATTCCGGTGGTGAACGCGCTACCGGTGGATCAGTTCCCTCAGCGGACCCCGAAGATCCTGTCGGCCGAGGACGCGCCGGTCGCCTGCGTGTCCTGGGCCGCGTCGGCCGCGGGTGACGGGCCCGCGAGCCGGGCGATGATCAGCCTGCTGGCGGGAAATCGGCTGCCGCTTCCGGATACGGCGAAGCCGGTCACGATGTCCGGCGCCGGCACGCCCGACCATGTGGACGCGGTGTACGTGCCGCCGGCCACGGGTGAATTCATCCAGGTGACCGGCATCGAGCCCGACAGCCCCCGCCGGGACGGGCTGTTCTATGTGGCGGACAACGGCATTCGCTACGGCATCCCCGACCGGGCCACGGCCGCCCAACTCGGCCTGGAGAAGACCCCGCGCCTGGCGCCCTGGGCCATCGTGGGCCAGCTCATTCCCGGCCCGACCCTGAGCCGGGCCGACGCCCTGGTCAGCCACGACACGTTGCCGCAGGCCGGCTGACCACGGGCGGTCCGATTACTCGACGGACTGCAGGGCAGGCGTGACCGGCAGGCCGAGGGAGCCGATCAGTCCGGTCAGCGCGGTCCGCATATCGGAGGCCTCGATGCGCATCAGGACCGATTCGTCCACCGCGCTCAGATCCACCGAATCGTCGTTGGCCAGCCGGAATTCGCGTTCCTCCTCGGCGGCTTCGATGACGTTGCGGATGAAGCGGCCGTTACCGGCCTGGTCGACGCCGCGGCGTACCTGCCCGCTCTGATCGGTGCTTTCCACCTGGTAGAGCGTTTCGCACGCATCGACGAGCAGCCGCAGCGCATCCTCGGACAGCTCCGAATCGCGTTTGGCCGCCACCAGCCGGCCGATCTGCCCGAGCTCGGCGGCGGTGTAGGATGGGAACTGCAGGCGTTTGGAGAACCGGGACGCCAGACCGTCGTTCGCGGCCAGGAACCGATCGATCTCGCCGTCGTATCCGGCGATGATGACCACGAGCCGATCCCGGTCGTTCTCCATCCGGGCCAGCAGCGTGTCGACCGCCTCGCGACCGAAGGCATCGCCCCCGGACAGGCCGGTTTGGATCAGCGTGTACGCCTCGTCGATGAACAGCACGCCGTCGAGCGCCGAGTCGATCAGCGCCTCGGTCTTGATCGCGGTGCCGCCGAGATGCTGAGCGACGAAATCCGCGCGCTTGGCCTCGACGACCTTGTCCGTCTTCAACAGGCCGACGCCGCAATAGATCTTGGCGACGATCCGGGCGATCGTCGTCTTACCGGTTCCCGGCGGGCCGGTGAAGGCCAGATGCTGTCCGCGCGAGGCGCTGGCCAACCCCTTCTCGGCGCGGATCTTGGCCAGCTGGGCGCTCGACTGAAGCTTCGCCACCTGGGTTTTCACCGCCGCCAGGCCGATCTGCTGATCGAGTTCGGCACGCGCCTCGGCGAGGATGCGCTGCGCCCGGTCCGCGCTCTCGGCCTGCATGATCGACTCCGTCGAGGGCGCCGAGGCCGGATCCCAGCGATCGGTGCGGGATTCGATCTGCTCGGAGCTGGTGAGGGTGAGCCGATAGCTGCGGTCGCGCATGGCCTCGGTATTGGCGGCGAAATCCGGGGCCAGGGAGTACACCTTCTCGAACAGCGCTTGGGCCTCGGTCTCGTTACCCGTCTCGCGCAGGCACAGGCCGCGGCAGAACATCGCGGTGGTCCGGGCGGCCGGAATCGGGCCCGCCTCGGCCTGTTCCAGGCGCCGGACAGCTTCACCGAACAGGCCCAGCTGGGCGCACGCCGAGCCGACCATCACGTGCGCACCCGCGGCCAGGAAGGGGTCGTCCCATTCGGCGGAAGCGGCCAGCACCGACATCACGTCCGGCCAGCGTTGGGTGTTGTAGTGCAGTACGCCCCGGACGTAGGCGCAGATCCGATCGTCGGCCTCGCGGTCCTGGTCGCCCAACTGGCCGCGCCGGTGCTCGGCCAGTTGGTCGAGGACGCGCTCGGCCTCGTCGTACTGCCGGCCGGCGATCAGCTGTGCGGCGTAGGCAGCGCAGATCTCGGTGTAGTTCGCCAGCGGGTAGTCGATGTACAGGCCCGGCAGGAACCGGCCGGCCAGCACGCGCGGCGTCAGTCCGAGGCGGCGTTGTTCGCGGTAGAGCGTGGTGGGGCCGGTTCGGTAGAGGTTGAACACCACCTCTTCGGTCACCTCGCCGGCGGCGGCCCGGCCCAGCCACGCGTCGCACATCGTCGGATCCCACTCGGTGGCACGCTGGAAGGCCAATTTGGCGTACTCGAGATCGCGGACCGACTCTTGGCCGTCGATACTCAGGCCGAGCGACAGGATTCCAGCGTCGAAGGCGCGCTGTGCTTGGCGGTTGCCGCTCATTGATTTTCAACCCCGAAATCTTCGTTTGCGATATTGCGTGCGTTCATCCCTACGCCAGACTACCGATCGCGTCGGCGAGTTCAGTTCGATAGATTAGGTTTTGCGGCCGAATGGTTGCAACGTGAGTGTCGTCAAAAGTGAGGTCGTTTCACCGGTGTTCACGAAAGAGTGGGGAGAGGGCCGGAATTGACGGAGCCGTCGGTGACCGGAACTCGTACGGTCGAACCCGAATTGTGCCGGGTTTCCGTCCTCGGCGGAAACACTCAACTCGACGTCGGCCTGCCGGCGACCGTGCCGATTGCCGCCTTCATCGGTGATCTCGTCGAATTGATCGAGTCGCGGACCGCGGACGTGCGGGAATCGGACGACGGTGTCGTGCCGTTGCGGACCCGGCACTGGACCCTCGCCCGGCTCGGCCGCGACGCGATCGCCACGAGCCGCACGCTCGCCGAAGCCGAGGTGTTCGACGGCGAATTGCTCGTTCTGCGTGAGGTTTCCGCGAAGGAGTCGCCGGCCCTGTTCGATGACGTCATCGATGCGGTGTCGCGTCTGACGGCGGCGGAGTTCCGGGGCTGGTCACCGGCAGCCGCGCGCTGGACCGGACTGGTGGCCGCCACGCTTGCGGTGGTATCGGGGCTGTTCGTGCTGGCGGTGTCGCGCGCACACCACGCGGGTGTCACCGCCGCGTTCCTCCTGGTCGGCTGTGGGACGGCCGCCGGGGTGGCCGCCGGATTCGCCGCCCGCCGATACGGCGACGAGTTGACCGCCACCTGGCTGGCGCTGGCCGCGATCCTGCTGATGTCCGGCGGTGCGGCGTTGTTCGTGCCCGGTGAACTCGGCAGTCCGCAGCTGCTGCTGGGGTTTTCGGTCATGCTGGTGGTCGCGGTGATCGGCTACCGCGCCATCGGTGTGGGCGCGACGATGTTCGCGGCGGCGGCTACCGTGGCGGTCTTCGGCGGGATCGCCGCCGCCGTGCATCTGATCGGGTATCCCGCCCCGCCCAAGGTCTGCGCGGGCCTGGTGGTCGCCGGTATCAGTGTGATCTCCCTGGTGCCCCGGCTGGCCGCCGGTCTGGCTCGGTTGCCGGTGCCGCCGGTGCCGACGGCGGGCGCCGCGATCGATCCGGCCGATCACGAGCCGCGCCCGACCATCGAGGGCATCGGCGCCATCGGTGCGACGGCGCTGCCGTCGGCGGTCGGGCTGGAGCTGCGGGCCAAGGCGGCCAACCGGTATCAGTCCGGGATGATCGCCGGCTGCACGATCGCGGCGGTCGTCGGCGCGTTCGGCGCCGCGGATCCGTTCGGTCAGGTGCGCTGGCAGGGCATCGCGCTGGCGCTGGTGACGGCGGTGGTGCTGTGCCTGCGGGGCCGTTCGTTCGCCGACCTCACCCAGGCCGCGACGCTCATCGCGGGTGGCGCGGGCATCATCGTGGCGGTGAGTGTCGGTGTGGCACTGGGAAATCCGGACTATCAGGTGCCGGCGGCCGGGATGTTGCTGCTGTTCGCCGCGGTCGCGGTGGGGTTCGGGGTGATCGCCCCGCACGTGGAGGTGACTCCGGTTACCCGGCGGGCCGGTGAGATCTTCGAATACCTGTTGATCGTCGCGCTGATCCCGCTGGTGCTGTGGATCATGGACGTGTACTCGGCGGCCCGGAACATATGATCCGCCCGGCCCTCGGTTCTCGGCTGCTCCGAACCGCCTGTGGCGCAGCGATTCTCGGCGCGTCGATGATCGTCTCGCCGCCGGGCGCCGCCGCGCTCGCACCGCCGTCGATCGACCCGGGTGCGCTGGCCGCGGCCCAAGCACTGGCCGCCCATCCGGCCCCGCCCGACCCGACCGAGCAGAAATCCCTCTGCGTCGAGCCGACTCTCGCCGGCCCGCCGCCGCGGGACGCCCCGATCGCCCAGCAGGTGCTGGATCTCCCGGCCGCGTGGAAGTTCAGCACCGGTGCCGGCCAGAAGGTGGCGGTGATCGATACCGGTGTGAGCCGGCATCCGCGGCTGCCCGCACTGCAAGCGGGAGGAGACTACGTTTCCGACAGCGACGGCACGGTCGATTGCGACGGTCACGGCACCCTGGTCGCGGGAATCATTGCGGCCCAGCCCGGTCCGGACGACGCCTTCGCCGGAGTGGCTCCGGGCGCCGAGATCCTGTCCATCCGCCAGCTCAGCCAGGTCTACGAGGCGAAGAGCAGCGGTGCGCGCAAGGCGCCGGGCACCATGGCCGAGGGCGGGTACGGCACGGTGCTGACGCTCGCCGCCGCCGTCGTCCGAGCCGTCGACCTGGGCGCAACGGTCGTCAACATCTCCGAGGTGGCGTGCAGCCCGGCCGGTGCGGACAGCGCCGATGCCGCATTGGGAGCCGCGATCAAGTACGCCTACGACCGCAACGTCGTGGTCGTCGCGGCAGCCGGGAACCTGCAGCCGGGCGGTGCGTGCGAGAAGCAGAACACCGGGACCGGGTGGGGTTCGGTACAGACCGTCGCCACACCCGCCTGGTTCACGCCGTACGTGCTGGCGGTGGGGTCGGTCGATCCGGACGGCAAGCCGTCGGACCTGTCACTGTTCGGACCCTGGGTCGGTGCCGCGGCGATCGGCCGCAAGATCGTGTCGCTGGACAGCAGGCCGGGCGGCACCGGACTGGTCGACAGCGTGCAGACCCAGGAGGGGCCGTCCGATATTCAGGGCACCAGCTTCGCCGCGCCCTACGTGGCCGGACTCGCCGCCCTGGTGCGCGCGCGATATCCGGAGCTGAGCGCCGGGCAGGTCATCGACCGGATCCTGCGCACCGCGCACGGACCCGGCACCGGCCACGACGATCGGGTCGGCCACGGCCTGATCGACCCGGTGGCCGCGTTGACCGCGGAACTTCCGCAGCTCCCGATCGGCGCCGCCGCCGATGTGCCCAAGCCCGTCGCGGCGCCCGTCTGGCCGGCCGGACCCGACCCCCGTCCGCGCCGGATCGCGGTCATCGGGTCGATCGTCTGCCTGGCGGCACTGGGAATCGGTGTCGCCGTGGCAATTCCGTTCCGGCGTCGCCTGCCCGGCGATGCCGATCCGAATCTGGACTGAGTGACTATGGCAACCGAAGGATTCGTCCGACGCCCCCGCATCGCCCCGCCGCGTCCGCCGGGGGGTGAGGTGGCGCTGAGCTCGCCGCCGGAGGTACAGCGGCCGGTGCCGGCGCCGCTGCTGATGAAGCTGATGCCCGTGGTCATGGTGGTCGCCGTCGTCGGCATGGTCGCCATGATGGCGATGATGGGTCGCAGCCTGCTCAGCAACCCCTACATGCTGATGTTCCCCATGATGATGCTGATGTCGATGGTCGGGATGATGGTCGGCATGCGGGGGATGGGACCGAAATCCGCCGGCGAACTCAACGAGGAGCGCAAGGACTACCTGCGCTATCTCGACCAGATCCGCAAGCAGGTCCGCCGGACCGGGTCCGAACAGCTCGAGACGCTGGCGTGGAGCCATCCGGAACCGGCCGACCTGTATTCGGTCATCGGCACCCGGCGGATGTGGGAGCGCCGCCCGGCCGATCCGGATTTCGGGCATGTCCGCGTCGGGGTCGGAAGTCACCGGCTGGCAACGAAACTCGCCCGTCCCGAGACGGGCCCGGTCGAGGATCTGGAACCGGTGTCCACGGTGGCGTTGCGCCGGTTCGTCCGCAGCCACTCGGTGGTGCACCACCTGCCCACCGCGGTATCCCTGCGCGCCTTTCCCGCCATCAACATCGACGGGCCCACCGAGGATGCGCGCATGCTGGTGCGGGCGATGTTGATGGAGCTCACCGCATTCCACGGCCCCGACCACCTCATTGTCGCCATCGTCTGCGCCGACCCGGACGCGCCCGCCTGGTCGTGGGCGAAATGGCTACCGCATCTGCAACATCCGTCGCAACGCGACGGGATGGGGTCGGCTCGCATGATGTACCGGTCCCTGGGCGAACTGGAAACCGCGCTGTCGGCCGAACTGCTCGAGCGCGGTCGGTTCATGCGCAACCCGCAGCCGACGCCGGGCCGGGTGCACCTGGTGGTCGTGATCGACGACGGCTACGTCAACGGCACCGAACGCTTGATCAGCGAATCCGGTCTGGACTCGGTCACCGTCCTGGATCTCACCCCGCCGCAGGCGGGTCTGGCCGCCCGGCGTGGCTTGCAACTGGTGGTCGCCGGCGGCGAGGTGTCGGCGCGCAGCGCCGCGGGGGTGGAGAAGTTCGCCGACACGGATTCGGTGGGCTTCGCCGAGGCGGAGTCGTTCGCCCGCCGGCTGGCTCGCTATCGGATCGCCACGGCGGCGCAGATCGTCAGCCTGGGCGACGACACCAGCGCCGACCCCGGTCTGATGGCGCTGCTCAAGATCCCCGATGCCGCTCAGATCGATCCGGCGAAGGTGTGGCGGCCGCGTACGCCCCGGGAACGGCTCCGGGTGCCGATCGGCATCACCCCCGACGGCACACCGGTGGAACTGGATATCAAGGAGTCCGCCGAGAACGGCATGGGTCCGCATGGATTGTGTATCGGCGCAACGGGTTCCGGTAAGTCGGAATTCTTGCGCACGCTGGTGTTGTCACTGGTCACCACGCACTCCCCGGACGCGCTGAACCTCGTCCTCGTCGACTTCAAGGGCGGCGCCACCTTCCTCGGCCTGGACCCGCTGCCGCATGTGGCGGCGGTGATCACCAACCTCGAGGAAGAGCTGTCGCTGGTCGACCGGATGAAGGACGCGCTGGCCGGTGAGATGAACCGGCGCCAGGAGCTGCTGCGGTCGGCGGGCAACTACGCCAACGTCACCGATTACGAGAAGGCGCGCAACGCCGGAGTGCCGTTGGATCCGCTGCCCGCACTCTTCGTGGTGGTCGACGAGTTCTCCGAATTGCTCTCGCAGAAACCGGATTTTGCCGACCTCTTCGTCATGATCGGCCGGCTGGGCCGCTCGCTGCACGTCCATCTGCTGCTCGCCTCGCAGCGCTTGGAGGAGAACAAGCTGCGCGGACTGGACTCGCATCTGTCCTACCGCATCGGTCTGCGCACCTTCTCGGCCAACGAGTCGCGCGCCGTACTCGGCATCACCGACGCCTACCACCTGCCGGCGGTGCCGGGTTCGGGATATCTCAAGAGCGACGCCTCGGATCCGTTGCGGTTCAACGCAACCTACGTCTCCGGTCCGTATGTGGCCCCGCGTGGCGGCAGCGGCAGCGTCGTCGAGGCCGACGAATACGTCGATCAGCCGCCACGGGTGTTCACCGCCGCACCGGTGGAGCTGCCGGAGATCGCCACCGCGCCGGCCGGAAAACCGGGCCTCGCTCGGCCCGAACTGCCGCCTCCGCCGCCGGCGGCCCAGCCGGACGGTGCGGAGGGCGGCATCCCGGAAACCCTGCTCGAGGTCGTCGTCCGACGCCTGACGGGCCACGGCCGGCCCGCGCACGAGGTGTGGCTGCCGCCGCTGGACGAATCACCGACGGTGGATATGCTGCTGCCCGACCCGGACTGGCGCTCGCCGGTCAACCGGCACGGGCAGTTGTGGATGCCGATCGGCATCATCGACAAGCCCTACGAGCAGCGCCGCGATGTGCTCACGATCAATCTGTCCGGCGCACAGGGCAATATCGCTGTGGTGGGCGGCCCACAGTCGGGAAAGTCGACGACCCTGCGCACCGTCATCATGGCCGCTGCCGCCACCCACACCCCCGAACAGGTGCAGTTCTACTGTCTGGACTTCGGCGGCGGCAGTATGACCGGCCTCGCCGGCCTGCCGCACGTGGGTTCGGTGGCGACCCGGCTGGATGCGGATCGGGTGCGCCGCACCATCGCCGAGCTGACCACACTGGTGCGCGAGCGTGAGGAGCGCTTCACCGAGCTCGGTATCGAGTCGATGGCGGAGTTCCGGCGGCGCAAGTTCTCCGCGCTCGACGCCGCCGGTCGGCTGCCCGACGACCATCCGCTGGCCGTCGACCGCTTCGGCGACGTCTTCCTCGTCATCGACGGCTGGGCCGTGATCCGCGAGGAATTCGAGGCCCTCGAGGCCGACGTCAACGCCCTTGCGGCACAGGGGCTTTCCTATGGCGTCCACGTGATGCTCGGCGCCTCCCGCTGGGCCGAGATCCGGCCGGTGATCAAGGACCAGATCGGCACCCGGATCGAGCTGCGACTGGGTGATCCCTCCGACTCCGAAATGGGGCGTCGCACCGCGGTGTCGGTACCCGTGAACCGTCCGGGGCGTGGTCTGACCGCCGATCAGTTGCACATGTTGATCGCCCTGCCGCGGCTGGATTCCGACTCCGATCCGCAGAGCCTGGCCGACGGTGTGGCGGCGGCACGCGAGCAACTGCAGGCGCTGTACCCCGGTCGCCGCGCGCCCGGGGTGCGGATGCTGCCCGCCGAGATCGAGCGGGAGAAGGTACTGGCGGCGGCCGCCGAGCGCGGCATGGCACTGAGCCCCACGCGCATCGCCGTGGGTATCGGCGAATCCGAATTGGAGCCACTGGTCCTGGATTTCGGGTCCGAACCGCATTTCATGGCCTTCTTCGACGTCGAATGCGGCAAGACCACCTTCCTGCGCAATATCGCCATGGGTGTTTGCGAGCAGGCCACGCCCGATCAGGCGCGGGTCATTCTCATCGACTACCGGCGCACCATGCTCGGGGTGGTCGACGACGATCACCTCGCCGGCTACTCGTCCTCCTCGCAGACGTGCGGCCCGATGGTCAGCGAGATCGCCACCTATCTGTCGCGGCGCATCCCGGGCTCGGACATCACCCCACAGCAGCTGCGCGACCGCAGCTGGTGGACGGGGCCGGAGATCTACATCCTGATCGACGACTACGACATGGTCGTCGCCGCCGGCGGCGGCATCAATCCGCTGCTGCCGCTGGTCGAATACCTGCCGCAGGCGCGCGACATCGGCATGCACCTCATCGTGACCCGACGCACCGGCGGTGTGTCGCGGGCCCTGTTCGATCCGATCCTGGGCGGTATGAAGAACCTCTCCGTCGACACCCTGATCGGTAGCGGACCGCGCGACGAGGGCCGGATCATCGGCGACGTGCGCCCGACGAAACTGCCTCCGGGGCGCGGCATCCTGGTCTCGCGCACGCGCGGGCAGGAGATGGTGCAGATCGGCTATCTGCCGCCGGTATGACCTGCGCCCGGACCGGCCAGCGCCGGCAACCACGCGTCGCTGCGTCGTTCGAACAGCGCACCCGAAGGTCCGGACGCCTGCGGCCCGGCGAACCGCACCAGCCGGAATCCGTTGGCGCGGTAGTACTCGTGCAGATCGGTGTTGGCCGTCCACGCGTCCAGGCGCACCCAAGCGCGGCCCTGGGCCCGAGCCAGTGCCGCGGCATGCGCCAGCAACGCGCGGCCGACGCCGCGCCCGGCGCAGCGTAGATCGACGATCATGTAATGCACGATCACCGACTCCGCGATCTCCTCCGGCGACCACAGCCCCGGGTCGGCGCGATGGTTGACGGTCACGGTGCCCACGGGTTCGCCGTCGAGCTCGGCGATCCAGGTTTCGCCGCCCGCGACCGCGCGGCCGACCGCCCTGGCAAACCGTTCGATCGGCAGCCCACGGCCCTGCCGTGTCCATTGATCCGAGCCTCGTGCCGCAAGCCAGGCCGTGCGTTGGAGCCGTAGTCGGCAAATGGTGCCGAGGTCGGCCGAACGGGCCCGGCGCATGCGGAGGGTCATGGTGAACCGGGCACCAACGAGTTACCGAAGGAATGGGAATTGCCCGGGGGATGCGGTGCACCCAGGGCCTTGCGGATCACGGCGGTGCCCTCGTCGCCGCCCAGTTCGTAGGCGAGCCGGTTGCGCGCGGCCAGGGAACGCTGTCTGGTCACCCGCATGATCCGCGTATTGCCGGCGCCGATGCGCAGATGATCGAGCAGCATGGTGCCGGTGCCGACGCCCAGGACCGCGGCCTCCTCGGCGGTGGCCGGACGCGCCACCACCGTGTCGCGGTGAGCGGTTTCGGGATATCCGCGGGCGGCCAGCCGACGGGTGGTGCCCTCCGGAATATCGTGCGGCGAATCGATTCCGGTGAGCTCGGCCAGATCGCGCGGATAGTAGCTGACCTCCCACGACCACGGCTCGTTGTCCAGATACTGCACGACGGTTCGCGCGACCACCCACGAGTCCTTGGGTACGCCGAGCCAGTGCGCGACATCCGTGCCGGCCGGTTCCATCCGGGCGCTGAACTGTTTGGCCGGTTCCCGGCCGGCGGCGCGGGCGATCTCGGAGAAGATGTCGTGCGCCGACTTCGGCCGGTCACGCCGAATGTGGCTGGTGACCACCGATTCCAGCACCTCCTGGCTCCGCACGATGGTGCCGCGGGACGTTGCTGTGTACAGCAGGTTTTCGGCGACCAGCACCTGGATCGCGTTGCGGGTGGTGGTGATCGAGACCTGCATTCGCTCGGCCAGCTCACTGTGGCTGGGCAGGCGGTCTCCGGGCTTGTATGTGCCGTTGCGGATCTCCTCCCGAAGGAGGTCCGCGATGCGTTGGTACCTCGGACCGGCGGCCATCTCGCTCCTCGGTTGTACCTTCAAGGAAAGAAAGTTTACTCTGCTGCCCAAGGGGCGAGTGTGACCCTTGACACACACATTCAGAGGTTTATTGTAATGAACGTCCTGACCATTGGTTGTACGGCGACGACGGCGAGGCAACGTGGCTGGTTTGGAGACGTCCCCGATGGTGGTCGTGGCAATGCCCGACACACCTCGAACACCAACGGCCGTCGAGTTCGCGGCGACCGAACTCCTCCCGAGTTCCGATCTGCTGTTGCGCGCGTGCCGGGGGCATCGCGTGATCGGTGGCCCGATGCTGTGGTTCGCCCGCGACCTGGCAGTCCTGTATGAGCGCAAGTTCGGTCGTGGCGGCTCCGTGCCCGACCCGGACTCCGCGGTGATCGTCGAAATCGACAGGCGCCGAATGGAATTGGTGATGGCGATCGACGACTGGATCGTCCGCACGGTCCCGCAGCGCCGCACCGGCGCCACCTTGCACACCGAAACCATCGGCGCGGTCATCGACCGGCTCGCCCAAGCATCGGTCCGTGCCCACCACGCCTTGATGACCCTCGACGCGAACGACGACGTCTTGCACGGCGCGTGGCACCACCTGGCCGAATTGGCCGACGGCTACGACGATCTCGTTCGCGACGTGCTCGCCGGCCGGCGCCGCCTGCCGACCTGGTGAGCAGGCCCGGCGGCTCGCCGATTCAGCGCGCCGGCATCCGGCACGATCCGGCGATCCGCGGTGCGCGACCGGTGCGCTGACGCCCCGGCAGCGGCGGGGCCGGACGCAACCGGGTCACCCGGCGCGGCCGCGGCCCACCCAATTCGGTGTGGCGAATCGTGTTCCAGCCGAAGGGCATCGGATGCACCAGCTCGCCCCGCTCCTCCAGTCGTTCGGCCAGCTCGGACAGCAGATCCAGCGCATCGGCGAGTTCGGTGAGGACATCGTCGTGCGGTCCGGCCTGCGCGCGCCGGTGGGGGCGGGGGCGCGCTGCCGCGCCGTCGATCACGATGTACCCGGCGTCGCTGTGTGCCGCCATCGTTTTGATGATCTCCACCGCCGCCGCGACCACCGCCGCGTCACCCGACTCGATCTCGACCTGCAGAAGCAGGCAGTCCACGAACAACTTCCGCACTCCGACGGCTGCCGGATCGAGGCCGACCGCGCACGGACCGGCATCGGTGACCTCGTATTCGAAGAGGTGGCAGCGATTGCTCACTATTCGCATCACACACCTCCGGTAGCGCACACCGTCATACCGGAAACCCTAGAGCGCTGATCCACCCAATATCAGTGTCGTATCCGACGCATTCAGTACTGTTTGCGACATGGATGTCGCGGTATTCGTCGTGGACGGTGTCGGAGACCTCGGCCTGGCCGCGGTCCTCGAGGTCTTCAACACGGCCAACTCGCTCACCGGGGAATCGGAGTCGGCGTCCGAACCGTGGCGAGTGCACACCGTGGCGCTGGGCACCAGCGTGCGCTCCGGCCACGGCCATCTCATCCCGACCGTGCCGCTCGACCGGATGCCCGACGACATCGGGCCGATCATCGTCCCCGCCGTGCTCGCGATGGACGCGGATGCGGTGGTCGATCTGATCGCCGCACCGACGAACCGGCCGGTGCTGGACCGCATCGCCGCCGCCCACAGTGCCGGAACGCCGTTGGCCGCCGCGTGTTCCGGAACCTTCTTCCTGGCCGAGGCCGGCGTGCTGGACGGTGTGCCCGCGACAACCAGTTGGTGGTTGAGTCCGGCGTTCCGGCGGCGCTATCCGCGGGTCGATCTGGACGAGGGCCGAATCCTGTGCCGCGCGGGCCGGATCGCAACCGCCGCAGCCGCACTGGCGCACGTGGATCTCGCGCTGGCGACCGTGGCCACGCACAGTCCGGCCCAGGCCGAACTGGCGGCCCGGTTACTGCTGGCCGGACACGGCGGCGAGCAACGCGAATACATCGTGCCGCGCGTGATCGCACGGGGGAATTCGCTGGTCGCCGCCTTCGAACGCTGGGTACGCGAGCATATCGCCGAGCAGTTCCGGATCACCGACGCCGCCCGCGAACTGGGCGTCACCGTCCGCAGCCTGCAGCGCGCCACACAATCGGAAATCGGGATGTCACCGAGGGATTTCGTCAACGAGATCAGGCTGGAGCGGGCCACCCGGCTGTTGCGCTCGACCGACGCCACGGTCGAGACCATCGCCGCCCGGGTCGGCTACCTCAACGCCGGCACGCTGCGCAGCCTGTTTCGTCGGCGACGCGGCCGCAGCATCGCCGAGGTGCGCGCGAGCGCGCTGGCCTGGCAGGATCGCGCGCTCGCTCAGTAACCGCCGAACCGGCGGTGGTCGGTGGCGAAATCGTCGGCCACCGTCGCGGCCAGTTCCACCAACGCGCGCTTGGTGTTCTTGTGCAGGCGGGCCAGGTCGATTTCGGCGCCCTCGGCCAGATGCGGGTCGTACGGGATCACGTGCACGGCCCGGCAGCGAGCCAGGAAGTACTCGCGCAGATGCTGGATCGCCACATTCGGCGATCCCTCCCGCGGCAGGTTGATCACCACGACGGCATTGCGGACCAGATGGTCGTGCCCGTGCAGGGAGAGCCAATCCAGGGTCGCCGCGGCACTGCGCGCGCCGTCGATCGCCGAGGACGAGATCAGCACCAGCGAATGCGCCAGGTCGAGCACGCCCGCCATCGCCGAATGCATCAGTCCGGTACCGCAGTCGGTGAGGATGATGTTGTAGAACCGCTGCAGGACCCGCAACACCTGCCGGTACTCGTCCTCGCTGAACGACTCCGAGGCGGCCGGATCCCGTTCACTGGCCAGCACTTCCAGCCGGCTGGTCGCCTGCGAGGTGTGCCGGCGGACGTCACCGTAGCTGCGAATCGTCTGATCCAGCAGCAGATCCCGCACCGTCGAGCGGGTCTGCAGCGGGACGCGCTGGGACAGCGTGCCGAAGTCCGGGTTGGCATCCACCGCGATCACCCGGTCACCGCGGATGGACGCGAAGATCGAGCCGATGCCCATGGTGGTGGTCGTCTTGCCGACGCCACCCTTCAACGACAGCGTCGCGATCCGGTAATCACCTCGCACCGGCTGCCGAATGCGCGCGACCAGCTCCTGCAGGCGTCGTTCCTCGGCGGACATCCCCGGGTTGATCGCGCCACCCGACATGTGGTGCACCGCGCGGCGCCAGCCCGAGCCCGGCGCCTTCTTCGCCCGCCGCATCGGGACGTCCTCGAGGGACGGGGTGGCGGTGCCGTTCGGCGGGTATTGCTGCGGACCGGCCTGCTGGTACTGGGGCGGCTGGTACTGGGGTGGCTGGTACTGCTCGGGCGCCGGCTGCTGCGGTGGCGGTGAAACGTATTGCGCCCCTTGGGTATACGGGTTCGGCCGAGCGTACTGCTCCGGCTGGGAATACTGATCCGGCTGCGGCTGCGGCTGCGGCGCACTCCACTGCTGCTGGGGCCCGGGCGTCGGACCCGTCGACGGCACGGCCGGTGGCGCCTGAGCCGCGGCCTGCCACTGCGCGTCCGGCGGCGCGTACCGCGGATCCGCCTGGTAGGGAACCGGATTCGAGTGCGGTACCGGAGCGGGTGTCGGCGCCTGCTCGTCGGCGATCGGCATCGGTGGCCGCGGAATCCGCGGCTGCGAAACTCCGTACGGGCCGACCGGCATCGGGCCCTGGGCCTCCGGTGCCTGTGGCATCGGTCCGGTCGCCGAGGGGGCGGACGATATCGGGATCGCGCCGGATTGCGGGCCCGGCACGGATTCCGGAGCTCGCATCGGACCCTGCGCGGTCGTGATGTCCGGCGGTGTCGGCGGGTACGGCGGCTGCTGATGCGGCACGGGTGCCGCCATGCGGTGTTGCCCACTCCACTGCGGGTCGGCGTGGGCGGCGTCGGCGCTCGTTCCGGTATTCGGACCGAACTCCGCGGCATCCGCCGATGACCGAGCGGAAGGCTGTGCCTGCGCACCGTTCGTACCGGCGGTGTCCGGCGCTGCGGCGACCGGCGGCGGCATCGAATTGTCTCGGGCTGCTGCGGCATCCGGGTGGGTGGTCGGCGCCGGAGCAGGCGCGGTGGTGCCGGAGATCGGGCTGCTGTGCGCAGCACCGGTTCCGTCGACGGGGCCTTCGAGAGTGGGCACAACCGCGCGATCGGGCGGAGTGCTGAAAGCGGGCCCGGGCGCGGGACCGCCGGTTCCGGAATCGGTCGGATGAGTTCCCGTGGCGGGACCCGGGTGCACCGGCCCACGTCCCAGCCAATCGGGAACCTCTTCATCCGCTCCGGCGCTCTGCGGGCTCGGCCCGAGCCCGGATTCCGCCTCGGCGGGTCGAACCTGTTCGCCGACGGAACTCGTGGCCCCGGTTGCGGATGCGTGTGGTGGCTGTCCGGTCTGCGGCGCTGCGACCGCCGGTTCCGGGGCCGCCATCTCGCCGGTCGCCGGCCCGGTGTGCGCGGCGGCCGTCGGCGCCGGACGGGAAGCGTCGGACTCGTACCCCTCGGGAACACCCAATCGCGGTGGCGGACCGCTTCGCTGGGCGGTCGGTGCTTCGGGCGCCCGGGATGCGGCCTGCGACCAATCGGGCAGTGGCGGCGGGGTGGGCGCCTGCTGCTGCGGCGGTGGTGGTGGCAGGTCGGGCCGCCGCGGCACCCGAACCGTCATCTCGGCATCCGCCGTTGGCGTCACACCGTGCGAAAGTGCTCGCGGCGCCGGGGGAATCGGTGGCTGCACCGGAGGTGGCGTGGTGGGGTGCGGGTCGGGTGCGGGCGCGTCCGGCGGCTGGGCGGGACGGTAGGTCGCGGGTAGCTCGCCCGATGCCGGTCCCGCGTGTGGCTGCGGCTCCGGCTGCGCGGTCGGCGGTTGCGCGAACGATGGCGCGGGCGGCTGAAACCCGTTGTTACGAAAGGCGTCCGGTGCCGGCGGGTGGTCGGTGGGTATCGGGGCGGCCGGCGGCTCCCAGGAGGGCGATGCCGGCGGCGCTCCTTCGGCGTGTGGTTCGACCGCTTCGCCCTTGTCCTTGCGCCAGGACTTGCGCTTCTTCTTGTCCGCCTCGGCATCCGATTTGCGGCCGAACAGGCGTCGCGAACCACTTTCCTCGGGGATGAGCTCCTCGTGTGGCAGGTTCTGAACCGGTGCCTCGTACCCGGTCTGCGTGACGTCGCTCTCGGACAGCCACGGCGGGAGCATGGGCAGATCGTTGTTGTTACGACTCACGGCGTGGCCTCGCCGGAGATCGTGGCGATCGGGTTCGAGGGCGCTGCGTCCGTCACTCGCTCGCTGCGCACGCTCACGGGTGTCCCCCTGGGATCTGCTGGACCGGTTTCCTGGACAGCCGGTAGTTTACGCGAGGGCGATCGGCCGTGACGGGCCTCCTACCCAGACCCAGGAAGACGGTCCGCCGATATGCCACGCGGGCCGCGGGCAGGTGGGATTGCCCCTTATTTGCGAGGTCGGGAGCGTATCGAGATGGCAATCACCGCGGACGACGACGCCCGTACGGCGCGGTTGGACGAACTGCCGATCCGGCCGGTGCATCGCAAGCTGGTCGCACTGGTCGGCATGGGCCTGTTCTTCGATCTGTACGAGCTGTTCCTGGCCGGCACGATCACGGGGGTGCTGAAGCAGCAGCTGGAGCTGTCGACCTATCAGCTCAGCGGCATCCTGGCCTCCGCCTTCGTCGGCCAGTTCCTCGGCGCACTGGTCATCGGCCGGCTGTCGGACGTGGTCGGCCGGCGCCGGATGTTCATGATCAATATCGGCGTGTACGCCGGCTTCACCCTGCTCGGCGCGTTGAGCCCCAACGTCTGGTTCCTGATGGCGACGCGGGTACTCGCCGGACTCGGGATCGGCGCGGAAATGACCGTGTCCGACACCTATCTGTCGGAGACGGTGCCGCCGCAGGTCCGCGGCCGGATGATCGCCATCGCCTACACCATCGGATTCTGCGCGGTCCCGACCGTCGGCTTCCTGGCCCGGTGGCTGGTTCCGCTGCAACCGTTCGGCACCGACGGCTGGCGCTGGCTGTTCGTCTTCGGCGGACTGGGCGCCGCGCTGGTGTTCGTCGCCCGTCGCCACATGCCCGAATCTCCGCGCTGGCAGGCCCAGCGGGACCGGTCCACGACCGGCCCGGCAGCTGCGAGCAGGCGGGCGAGGCCGGCGTTCGCCGACATTCTGCGCGGCGCCAATCGCGGCCGCACCCTGCTGTTCTCCGCGGTGATGATCCTGCAGGTGTTCGGTTACTACGGCTTCGGCACGCTGGCGGTGCTGGTGTTGCAGCACAAGGGGTTCACGGTGGTGAACTCGCTGGGCTATCTGACCGTCACCTATCTGGGCTATCCGCTGGGTTCGCTGCTGTCGATTCCGCTGATCGAGCGCACCGAGCGCAAATATCTGGTGCTGGCGTCGGCCGCGCTGATGGCGGTGTTCGGCCTGGTCTTCGGATTCGCGACGAGCGTGCCGCTGATTCTGCTGTCGGGCGGACTGTTCACCCTGGCCAGCAACGTCTTCTCCAACGCTCTGCACACGTACCTGCCGGAGTCGTTTCCCACGACCGTGCGCGGCACCGCCTCGGGTACGGCTTATTCTCTGTCGAAACTGAGCACGGCCGTCCAGCCGTTCGTGCTGCTCCCGCTGCTGGACAGCCACGGATCCGGTGCGGTGTTCACGGTGATCACGGTCGCGCTGGTGCTCATGCTCGGATTGATCGGGGCGTGGGGCCCGCTGACCGGGCGCGGTCCGCTCGCCGACCACTAGCCGAAGCGGTGCGGGCGGTGCGCGGGACCGCGGCCGAGGGGGGCGCGGGGAACCGCATTTGGCCGGATCGTGGGCGCGCGGGTAAGCTTGGTCGGCGGTGCACCTGCCCGACGTCTGCGCTCATGCGACTACGTGTCCGCATGGGGCTTACGAAGAGTATGGCACCGGGTCGACTGGAGTGCACCGGTAACTGCAGTGACAAGCTAGCCGAAGAGTTGAGACCACACCGGGTTTCAGCGTAAGCGGGATCGCGGAGGATATGGCGAAGAAAGACGGGGCCATCGAGGTCGAGGGTCGAGTTATCGAGCCGCTGCCGAATGCGATGTTCCGCATCGAGCTGGAGAACGGTCACAAGGTTCTCGCGCACATCAGCGGCAAGATGCGTCAGCACTACATCCGCATCCTGCCCGAGGACCGCGTGGTCGTGGAGCTGTCTCCGTACGACCTGTCCCGCGGTCGCATCGTCTACCGCTACAAGTGAGTTTTCCGGGGAGCGATCCCCGGAGGGAGTTCGGGAGTCTCGGCTCCGGGGCTCTCGTGGCATTCCGGGGCTCCGGCCTCGGGATCTGCGACAAAAGACTTCCCCAGTCATACGACTGGGGAACACCTGTGTTCACACCCCTGTGAACCACAACCAGATTGGACGGACGTGAAGGTTCAGCCGAGCGTCAAGAAGATCTGCGAGAAGTGCAAGGTGATCCGCCGTAACGGCCGGGTCATGGTGATCTGCGACAACCTGCGTCACAAGCAGCGTCAGGGCTGACCTGGACTGCGCCCCGACGCGGGGGTTCACCAGCCAAGCACCGAACGCAGTTCGGATTGGCACAGAAAAAGAAGACCTCCCAGCGCCAGTCGCCGTCGGCGAGCTCGCCGCCTCGGAAACGAGCGGAGAGCGGACGGACGACCTACCCCCGGAACGGAGGCCGGGGCCCCAGCTGTAGCAGAATTCGCTGCTCGCAGCGCGGGGACGGACAGGGAGCAGACCTCCGCAACAGTAAGGAAGCTGCCACATGGCACGTCTGATGGGCGTCGACCTCCCGCGCGAGAAGCGCATGGAGATCGCGCTGACCTACATCTACGGCATCGGTCGCACCCGCGCCAAGGAAATCCTGGACGCCACCGGCGTCAGCCCCGACCTGCGGTCGAAGGATCTCAGCGACGACGACGTCACCCGGTTGCGCGATTACATCGAGGCGTCGGAGTTCAAGGTCGAAGGTGACCTGCGCCGCGAGGTGCAGGCCGACATCCGCCGCAAGATCGAGATCGGCTGCTACCAGGGCATCCGCCATCGCCGCCACCTGCCGGTGCGCGGACAGCGGACCAAGACCAATGCGCGCACGCGCAAGGGTCCGAAGAAGACCGTCGCCGGCAAGAAGAAGTAGGGATAGCGAATGCCTCCTAAGAGTCGGGCCTCGGGCCCCAAGAAGTCCCAGAAGGCGCGTCGCCGGGACAAGAAGAACGTTCCGCACGGCCACGCGCACATCAAGTCCACCTTCAACAACACGATCGTCTCGATCACCGACCCCGAGGGCAACGTGATCTCGTGGGCGTCGTCGGGTCACGTCGGCTTCAAGGGTTCGCGTAAGTCGACCCCGTTCGCCGCGCAGCTCGCCGCCGAGAACGCCGCTCGCAAGGCGCAGGAGAACGGCGTCAAGAAGGTCGACGTGTTCGTCAAGGGCCCGGGTTCGGGCCGTGAGACCGCGATCCGCTCGCTGCAGGCCGCCGGCCTCGAGGTGGGCACGATCTCCGACGTCACCCCGCAGCCGCACAACGGCTGCCGTCCGCCCAAGCGGCGTCGCGTCTAGCGGGAAAGGATTAGCGAAAAATGGCTCGTTATACAGGCCCCATCACCCGCAAGTCGCGTCGTTTGCGTGTCGACCTCGTCGGAGGCGACCAGGCGTTCGAGCGTCGCCCCTACCCGCCCGGCCAGCACGGCCGCGCGCGGATCAAGGAGAGCGAGTACCTGCTCCAGCTGCAGGAGAAGCAGAAGGCCCGCTTCACCTACGGCGTCATGGAGAAGCAGTTCCGCCGCTACTACGAAGAGGCGAACCGTCGCAAGGGTAAGACCGGCGACAACATGCTGCAGCTGCTCGAGTCGCGTCTGGACAACGTCGTGTACCGCGCCGGTCTGGCCCGGACCCGTCGCCAGGCTCGCCAGCTGGTCTCGCACGGCCACTTCCTGGTGAACAACCGCAAGGTGAACGTCCCCAGCTTCCAGGTCTCCCAGTACGACATCATCGATGTCAAGGAGAAGAGCCTGGGCACGCTGCCGTTCCAGATCGCCCGCGAAACCCAGGGCGATCGCCCGGTGCCGGGCTGGCTGCAGGTCGTTCCGAACCGACTGCGGATCCTGGTCCACCAGCTCCCGGAACGTGCGCAGATCGATGTGCCGCTGAACGAACAGCTCATCGTCGAGTACTACTCGAAGTAAGCCGTTCGTGCTGCTGGTGGGTGAGCGCGCCGATCGTGCTCACCCACACCCCAGTTCGTGGGCGTCAAATAGCGGGCGCCCCTGAAGGAGGAGATCCTCATGCTGATTTCACAGCGACCCACACTGGCCGAAGAGGTTTTGGCCGAGAACCGCTCGAAGTTCACCATCGAACCCCTCGAGCCGGGCTTCGGTTACACCCTCGGCAATTCGCTGCGCCGTACCCTGCTGTCCTCGATTCCGGGGGCCGCGGTGACCAGCATCCGCATCGACGGCGTGCTGCACGAGTTCACCACCGTCCCGGGTGTGAAGGAAGACGTCACCGACATCATCCTGAACCTCAAGGGCCTGGTCGTGTCGTCCGAAGAGGACGAGCCGGTCACCATGTACGTGCGCAAGCAGGGCCCGGGCACCGTCACCGCCGGTGACATCGTGCCCCCGGCCGGTGTGACCGTGCACAACCCGGACATGCACATCGCCACCCTGAACGACAAGGGCAAGCTGGAGATCGAGCTCGTCGTCGAGCGCGGTCGCGGCTACGTTCCCGCCGTGCAGAACAAGGCGTCGGGTGCGGAAATCGGCCGGATCCCGGTGGATTCGATCTACTCGCCGGTGCTGAAGGTGACCTACAAGGTCGAGGCCACCCGTGTCGAGCAGCGCACCGACTTCGACCGGCTCATCCTGGACGTCGAGACCAAGAACTCGATCTCCCCGCGGGATGCGCTGGCGTCGGCCGGTAAGACCCTGGTCGAGCTGTTCGGCCTGGCCCGCGAGCTGAACGTGGAGGCCGAGGGTATCGAGATCGGGCCCAGCCCGGCCGAGGCGGACCACATCGCCTCGTTCGCGCTGCCGATCGAGGACCTGGACCTCACCGTGCGCTCGTACAACTGCCTCAAGCGCGAGGGTGTGCACACCGTCGGCGAGCTGGTTGCGCGGACCGAGTCGGATCTGCTGGACATCCGCAACTTCGGCCAGAAGTCCATCGACGAGGTCAAGGTCAAGCTGCATTCGCTCGGCCTGTCGTTGAAGGACAGCCCGGCCTCCTTCGATCCGTCGAGCGTCGTCGGCTACGACGCCGCCACCGGAACCTGGAGTGACAGCGGCTCCTTCGGCGACACCGACAACGGCGAGCAGGACTACGCCGAGACCGAACAGCTCTAGGCCTTCGGGGCACAGCCCCGTTCGGCCTTCCCACAAGGAGAACACCAATGCCCAAGCCCAAGAAGGGTGCTCGCTTCGGCGGGTCGGCGTCGCACCAGAAGGCGATCTTCGCCAATCTGGCCACGGCGCTCTTCGAGCACGGTCGGATCACGACCACCGAGGCCAAGGCCAAGGCGCTGCGCCCCTACGCCGAGAAGCTGGTCACCAAGGCCAAGGCCGGTACGCTGGCCGACCGCCGTGAGGTGCTCAAGGTGATCCGCAACAAGGACGTGGTGCACGAACTCTTCGCGAACATCGGACCGTCGTTCGAGGGTCGCGAGGGTGGCTACACCCGGATCATCAAGACCGTGCCCCGCAAGGGTGACAACGCGCCGATGGCGATCATCGAGCTGGTCCGGGAGAAGACCGTGACCAACGAGGCCGATCGCGCTCGCCGGGTCGCCGCCCAGCAGGCCAAGACCGAGGCCGCGGAGGCCAAGGCCACCGAGGCCACCGAGGCGAAGGCCGACGACGCTGCGGAGGCGAAGGCCGACGAGGCTGCGGAGTCCGCCGAGGCTCCGGCCGAAGACAAGGCGGAATGAGTTGGTCCCCGCCGCGCGCGGGGACCTCTCGATCTGCGTCGGGAATTCACGAGTGAGCCCGCCGTCCCCTCCGGGTCGGCGGGCTTCGCTCATGTTAACCAGGAAATGGCTGTGACCATGCAGGATCCGGTGGCAACCTCGGTTGCGGTTCGAGTACGGCTCGATATCGCCTACGACGGCACGGACTTCACCGGCTGGGCCCGTCAGCCGGGTCTGCGCACCGTGCAGGGCGTGCTCGAGGAGTCGCTGAGCAAGGTGCTGCGCGAACCGATTCAGCTGACCGTGGCCGGCCGGACCGATGCCGGCGTCCATGCCGAGGGGCAGGTCGCCCATTTCGACACCACCGCGCTGCCCGACTGCGACAAGCTGCTGCACCGGCTCGCGCGGTTCCTGCCGAAGGATGTCCGGGTCACCGGAATACGCCCGGCGCCACCGGAATTCGATGCCCGGTTCTCCGCGATCCGCCGCCACTACGCGTATCGGCTCACCACCGCGCCCTACGGGGCGCCGCCGCTGCTGGCCCGCAGCGTGGTCGCCTGCCGACCCGGCGTCGATCTCGACGCCATGCGGGAGGCATCGCGGAAGCTGTTGGGACTCCACGACTTCGCCGCGTTCTGCCGTCGACGCGAAGGGGCCACGACGGTCCGCGAATTGCAGCGCTTCGAGTGGGTCGCGACGCCGATCGGCGGTCCCGGCGTGGACCGGCCCGGTTCCGAACCCGAAGCCGCCATGCTCACCGCGTATGTCAGCGCCGACGCGTTCTGCTGGTCCATGGTGCGTAGCCTCGTCGGTGCGGTACTGGCGGTGGGGGAGGGGCGGCGGACCCCCGAGTGGGTGGAAAGCCTGCTCGGCCAACGGGAACGGTCCAGTGCGGTCACGGTGGCACCGGCGCACGGCCTCAGCCTGATCGGCGTCGACTATCCGGCCGATGCCGACCTCGCCGCTCGCAACGCCGAAACTCGGGAAATGCGCACCATCCCCGCGGCCGACGGGTGCTGCGGCGGCTGATCTCGGGCACAGACGTGCGGCCCCGCGAGATCGCGGAGCCGCACGCGGTCGCTGTTCGAGGATTGCGCGTTCTCACCTCCCTTGCCGACGCGATGATTCTCCGGTTCCGCCCGCGCGGCCGGCTACCTTCGACCGGTGAATGGTGTTGTGAGGGTGGCGCTCTCACCTGTTTCCGGCGGCGCGGGCACGTCGACGGCTCGGACGACCGCGGGCCGCCCGGTCAGCTGCTCTCGGCGTGGCCGGCCTCGATCGTCTTCGGGCCCTGGCTCATTCCGTTGATTTCGATCCGGCGCGGCTTGGCCTTCTCGGCGATCGGCAGGGTCACCGACAGCACGCCGTCGTTGTAGGTGGCGCTGATGTGGTCGGTGTCGATGCCCTCACCGAGGGACAGCTGCCGCATGTATGTTCCCGCGAAGCGTTCCGACGCGATCCATTGCACATGTTCGTCACCGGGCAGGCTGCGCTGCGCCTTCAGCGTCAGGATGCCGTTGTCCACGCTCACCTCGACGGATCCGGGGTCTACGCCGGGGAGATCGGCATTGAGCACGTAGTGGTCGCCGGCCTTGAACAGATCCATCGGCATGAAACGCGGAGCGCGTGCGGTTCCGGCGGTATCCCCGAGAAGCTGCCGGGCGACGGTGTCGATGTCGTGGAACGGGTCGAACCTCAGCACAGGAATCACCTCCATATCCAGTGGTGACGCTCGCCCCGGCGGCGAGCGCCGTAAGCTGTTCGACTCCAAATTTAGACCG
>NZ_BAGM01000023.1 GCF_000308855.1 Nocardia veterana NBRC 100344
AACGGCGGCACCGGCACCTGAATGCGGGCAAGCTTCTTTTTGTTGAGTGTCTTACCCATGACGGCATCGTCGGTCTCTCGTTGAAGATCGACCGTCCGAAGTGTCCAATACAGATATTCAGGAAGGAGCCGAGTGTGATCCCGTATCGGCAGCGCAGCGATAGCCTCATTGCTATACATGGGGGCCGCGACGATCCCCACTTTTCCAATGCTGAGCTTGAAGCTGAGAACGACAGTTCCGGGGGCGATCGGGTCGCCCATAAGTTTGTGCGCGGCACTGGCCGTTATCTGCTCTTTTGTCCTTGTGAGCAGCTTCCCTTGGTTCATGTCGCTGATTGATAGCCAAGGTGAGCCCGGGCCCCAGTAACCTGGCTCATTCCGGGAAGGAGTGCGACCGATGTTGATCTCACACAGTTCGTCCAACGAACACGTTGGCCACCTCATCCCAACATCCCCTTCAACTCCGACATCCCCTGCTGGATTTCCCCTTCGATCCGCTCCAACTCCTCGATGATCTCCAACGGCGGCCGGTGTTCGACCTCTTCGTGCACGATCTCCTTGTACCGATTGATCGACAGGTCGTAGTCGTGGGCGGCGATATCGGCCTTGGGGACGCAGAAGCTTTGTTCGGTGCGGGCGCGGTCGCGTTCGCTGCCGTGGCGGCGGGACCAGCGGGCGAGGACATCGGGGAGGTTGTTCTTCGCGTGTTCCTCGGAAGTGATTGCGGTGGTGGGGAATACGCCGAGTTTGTCGTCGGGGAGTAGGGGATTGCGTTTGTCGTCGAGGCTGTAGCCGTCGGCGGTGACGTCGTAGAACCAGACCTGGTCGGTTTCATCACCCTTGGTGAAGAACAGGATGGCGGTGGAGACACCGGCGTAGGGCTTGAACACGCCGGAGGGCAGCTTCACGACGGCGTCGAGCTTGTTCTCCTCGACGAGCAGGCGGCGAAGTTCCTTGTGCGCCTTGGTGGAACCGAACAGCACGCCGTCGGGGACGATGACCGCGGCCCGGCCACCGGTCTTGAGCAGGCGCAGGAACAGGGCCAGGAACAGCAGTTCGGTCTTCTTGGTCTTCACCACTTGGAGCAGGTCTTTGGCGGTGGTCTCGTAATCGAGGCTGCCCGCGAACGGAGGGTTGGCGAGGATCATCGAGAACTTCGATTCCTCGGTAGCGACATTCTGGGCGAGCGAATCGCGGTAGCGAATATCCGGCGCTTCGATGCCGTGCATCAGTATATTCATGCTGGCGATGCGCAGCATGGTGGAGTCGAAGTCGAAACCGTGAAACATGCTGTGGTGGAAGTGTTTCGACTGCTCGAGGTTGGTGAGCATCTGCGGATGGGTCTGCTTGATGTACTCGGCGGCGCCGACCAGGAAGCCGGCGGTGCCGCAGGCCGGATCGCAGATGTCGTCGTGCGGGCCGGGAGCCATCATGTGGACCATCAGGCCGATGATGTGGCGCGGGGTGCGGAACTGCCCGTTCTGTCCGGCCGTGGCGATCTTGGCGAGCATGTACTCGTACAGATCGCCCTTGGTGTCGCCGTCGCCGAGGTCGATATCGGTCAGCATGTCCACGGCTTTGGTGAGCAGATTCGGCGTGGGGATGGTGAACCGGGCGTCCTTCATGTGCTCGGCATAGGTCGAGCCCTCGCCGCCCGCAGCGCGCAGCCAGGGGAAGACCTCGTCGCGGACCGTGGCGAACATCGCGTCGGGCCCGAGCTGCGCGAACTCCTTCCACCGCAGCCCCTGCGTCTCCTCGGTGTAGATGGGGTTGGCGATCGGCTCCCCGGTGAAGTGCGCCTCCCCGCTCATCGGCGGTCTGCAGATCGTCGAGCCGACGCAGGAACATCAGGTAGGTGATCTGCTCGATCACCTCCAGCGGATTGGAGATACCGCCCGACCAGAAGGCGTCCCACAATCGATCGATTCTGCTGCGCAGCTCACCGGTGATCATGCGGGAAGGTTATCCGACCGCACCGACGTCATCGGCAGGGTTCGCCACCTCGCGTGGGCTGGAGCAGTCTGCCTACGACGTTCACCCTGACCATCGTCTGATGGAGGGGTCGCCGTCAGGGAAGACCGCCGTCAGAGTGTGTCCGTGCTTTCCGCCGTCTCGAGCGCATGCAGGGAGACATATCGCTGTCGTTGGGTAAATGCAGTTCCGCGTCCGGTTGCATTGTGTGGGAGGGGTTTGGCCAGCGATCTGTGCGAAGGGTGGCCCGGTCCGGTAAGCAGGAATACCTGGTAAGCGCCCTCAGCCCAACCCATTTGACGCGCGGCGTCGATTACGGCGCCGATTTTGCGGTCCGTTCTGTCTTCGGAAGCTCGCAGTCTGGCGGCAGATTCGGCGGTCCACTCGACGTTGTCACGCCGATGTAAGACGAGCGGCACTTCGGGTTGAATCGCCGATTCCGTGTAGAAAGCGATGCGCTCGACTGGACGAAAGAAGCGTCCGGCCTGGCAGACGTAGGCCTGACACGACTGGTAGAGAGGCCATGCGACCCGCGCTGCGACCACAGCTGTGTCGACGGCGGCAACCGGTCGTTCGGAGTAAACCGCCATCCCTCGGCTCAGGTCGCGGATCCAGGATGCGGCATCTGGATCGATGTACGCGGCGACTTCGATAACCCGTCGCAGCTCGAACGGAATGTCGATGTTCAAGATCGAGTCGTGATGAGCGAGCCGATTCCGGAACTTGCGCACACCGTCGAGTGCGGCCGACACCTCTTTGCGCCGGCCTGATGAGTGTGGGAACGCGCGATGCAGGCAGTCACGCCAAAGCTGCTCGTACTTGGTGCCCAGCAGACCCGACCAGAAGCCGAAGCTCAAACCCGCGACGATCTGGTCGCGGTGTTCCCGGTCTTGTTGTCTCAGGCGCTCACGCACGGCATGCACCGCCGTTGACACGTTGTCGTTCAACGGAATCAGGAACCATGGAATGCCTCTGACAGATTCCTGGAAGTGTTCCCGCAGCGCGGAGTCCAGCGAGTTACGCAGCAGCACTTCCGTGTGTGCGAGTACCTCGAACGAGGCCGCGACTGTTCGAGCGCTCCATTCATACAGCGACAGGGCCAGCGCTCGGTCACCGCCGGCCGCCGTCAGGTACGGCGCCATCCGTGGGGCTGAAAGGAGGTCCCACACCTGAGTTTGGCTGTAGTCGACATCCCCCGTCATGGCCGGTATGCTAGCCGACGAACGCCCCAGTGTCGCCTCTGAGTTTTCTCACGCGCCTGGGGCTCCTTATTGCGCTATCGGCCTCTCTCGGCGGGCGTGTCACAACGCGTCAGCCTGCGTCGATTCTCCGATCGACGCATGGGTACGACAGCTTGATTGTCTCCTTCCGGCTACCAACGCCCGCGACCCCCGCGCTCGCGTTCCCGCAACCGTTCGCGTTCCGATCTGCCGCCGCGAGTCGACCCTGGGGAGGGGTGTTCCCGATGAAGGCGTTCCAGGCCGGGGGTCGGGCGGCTCTTGAACAGAAGATCCGTCACGTCCGGAGGCGGCCTCGTCCGCAGGAATTCATCGGCCAACTCTCGTTGCTTCCGCTCCCGCTCGATCGCCTCTCGCTCCAGCCGCGCACGCTCTTCAGCCTTAGCGGCTTCCTGGAGCCGAGCCTGGTCAGCCGCAACGGCGGACGCACGGGTCTGTCGCACCTGTTCGGCGTACGCGTTGAGCCCGCTCAACTCCGCGAGGGCGCGGGTTTCCCGTGCTTCGCGAGCCTCCTTGGCTTCGCGATCTTGGCGCTTGATGTTCTGCATGATGCCGCCGAACTCGCGCGCGACCCGCTCCGCCGCTTCGCGCGCGATGCGTTCTCGCTCCTCTCGCATGCGTTTCTGCTCGGCCGCAAGGAGCCGGGCAGCAACCTCACGTACCTTCGGCAGTCGCTCGGCAGCCCGGTGTTGCCGGTCTTCGCGCTCGCGTTGCTTCCGTTCGCGCTCGCGTCGCTCAGCGGCGTCGCGCATCCTCTGTAGCCGTTCGGCTGCGCGCTGTCGACGATGCAGGGCCTGCTCACTCATGAGCGCCAGCTGCCGGGCATCCTTCTCACGTTGCAATCCGAGTGCCCAGATCTCGCGGGCCTGCTCACGGGTGATGACCTGGTGAGTGAAGCGGTCCGGAAAATCCCGCTTCATACCGTCGATCAATTCGCGGACCTCTTTGGACATCTTCTCGCCCTGCACAGTCCGAATGGTGTGATGGCCGACGATGTTGCGCTCCATCAGCTCGCGGTCTTTCGCCAATTCCCTGGCATCATGCTTACTGTCGACTCTGCCGGATTTATCTTCGACGCTGAGGAGACGGCCGTCTTTCCCGGGTTTGGATTTGTCGATTCGGCGAGGACCCAGTGAGGTCATAATCTCTCGGCCGCGCTCGTATCCGTTGCGCTCACTCTGTGGGAAATAGCGGTCGGTTCCGTTCTCGAAAACTCTTCCCCGCGTATTACTGTCAAAACCGTGACGGTCATCGTCGTATCCGTCGCGAGGCATGGCTGTACCCACCCCCGAAACCCGACAAAGTCAGGTGGAGTTGTCGAGATACGCGTGATTACGTATCGAAATTTGTTTTACGGCGCACGCAGTCGTCCAACGTTCCCCAGACGAACCCGAATCGTTCACCGGCTTCACCGCTCGCGGCGGACTGCGCCATTCGCACCATCGACACGGCACTGACCGGATCGCCGGCGAAGCGCACACACGGGCCGATATCGGAGTACAGCGGCGCTCCCCACTCGGGAATGTTTGTCCACTCCATTCCGGTGCGGCGGATGAACATGTCGCCGAGGAAACACACGAATTGGTCGGCGATGTCGCGGTTTTCGGGCGCGGTCAGCGCGTCCGGATCAGGGAAGACGGCGCGCGCAGCCTCTTCGATCCGGCTTCGCAGCGGTGCCGCCCACCAATCGAGAGGCTCGGCCGGAAGGTCGGGCAAGGACAGCGTCTCTTCGAGGAATGTCCGGACCTGCGCCTGAATACGGGCCGGCGCGGTCCAGTCCAGCCAGGTCTGCGTCTTCTCGTCGAAGTCGATGTCGAAACCGATCTGCTCGGCGTCGCTCACGTTCCGCTCCCCTCGTCGATTGTTTGTTCGTCAGACTAGCTCGGCTCACTGTCAAAGTTCGTCGTCCTCTTCGTCCTCGATGTGCTGGCTTATTTCCTGTACAGAGCGGCCTTTCGGGGTGCGGCTCGGCCAGCACCACGTCGGCGAAAACGACGAGCAGCACGCCGAGAGCCACCGCGCAGAAGACCCGGACGCCGGTCACGGAAGTGTCCATAGTCGTTCACAGGGCAACCGGCGGTGCTGGCGGCGTGGCAGCTCGAACGAGACAGTCGCCGCCGGGTACTCGGCCGCCCAGTGCACGGCGAACCGCAGCGCGGCCGACATGCACGCCACAAACCTCAGCTCATGCTCGTTCGGGACAGTGATGCGGATGAGGAGAACGATGTCCGGGTCGTGCGGCAGGGGCGATTTCCGTTGAGCTTCAGGCGTATCCGTGAAGCTCATCGCGACCCGCTACTGCTTCCCGATCGGCGAATACTCGGCCAGGCCGGCCAAAACGTCCAGCAGTGTCTCCAGGTTCACGCCCTCGGGGAGAGGCCCGTCGTGGTCGTGCCGCGGCTGGAACGCGATACCGCGTGCTGCTGCTCGCTCGCGCGGGGTATCGACTGGCGGCACGATCTTGCCCGCCCGGACGAGGAAGCTGTAAGCGCTGGACTTGCGCGGGCACTCCAGCGCTCGACAACCCAAGTGCTGCTGCATGATTCGCTGCGCCGAGCCGACTGTAAGCGGCTGCTCCGGGTGCGCGTGGGCCACGTCGGAGGCTCCTGGCGCAGCGGCGGCCCACGTTGCTGGAGGGCAGACCGTCTCCAGGTCGAACATTTCGCAGACCCGGCTCGGGGTGTTGCCGACGGTCTCCAGGTCGTAGACGATCACCGCGTCGACGCTCAGGCCGGCGGCCAGACCGAGCGCGTAGCCAACGGGGTCGGGATCATCGAACGGTGGCCGCACGGTGTAGAGGTGGAGATACCCGAGCCGCGCGGCATGGCGCTGCACCTCGATCGCGTGCCGCGACGCTTCGCGGCCTGAGACTTCGGCACGTACCAGACATATCGCGGTGAGCTTGTGGTTCGGTTCGCCGGAATCCATTGCCTTTCCTCTCGTCTCGTTTCTGGACCGGCACCCACCGTCGGAAAGCAGTTGCCGCTGATCAGGCGTCGCTGTGGGTTGATCGACAGCAGGGGGACTGCGCAGACGGCGGGGCCGGTTCACGCCACCAGCTCGACGAAAATCGTGATCTGGGGCGCACATTCGAGCGTGATCGGCGAGAGTGGATACAGGTAGGGCAACTTCGCCCCGCAAGTTCATGCACCAAGTTGCGGGGTGCCGTTGAGCGCTACTGTCTGGATAGATGTGGGGAAGGGCATCGGATGACATCGGCAGGGCGGAGGAACCACCAGCTCGAAGAGCTGATCGCGCGTCGAGACTGGAAGCGGCGCGAAGTTGCCGAACGGATCAATGCCGCTTACGAGCAGATCACTGGCAAACCGGGCGCATACGACGAAGAGGCGGTTCGGCGGCTGGTGCGAGGCGTGACTCGCTGGCCCACGGAGGGATACCGGCGGGCCTTGGCGGAGACGTTCGGCGTCACCGCGGCGGAGCTGGGTCTTTACAACCTCGCGCGGTGCGAGCGAAACGCGCGCAAACTGGTACGGGGGTTGATGCTGCCCTACGCTGGAATGAGGGCGGCCAGGAGGTTGACGAAGTGCAGCGTCGAGAGCTTATGAGAGCCATCGCCGTCATCACGGCAGCAGCGCCCGCGATCACTGCGGCGCTGAACGCGGACGAGGTCGAACGTACGATTCGCGCTGTCTCGACTCCGCGCCGTGTCGACGCCGCGGTCCTGGACAATATCGAGGCGATGCTGAATCAGGCGCGCTTGCAGGACGATTTGCTCGGGCCGCAGGCAGCGATCCGGACGACTCTCACCCAAGTCGATATCGCAGAGGCCCTGTTGGCGGGTCCACGCGATCCGTTGGAACGGCGCCTGAAGTCGCTGCGGAGCAAGATTTCGACATCCGCAGGGTGGCAGTTGTTCGATCTGGGACGCGCCAACTTGGCTGAGGAACATTTCGAGACAGCCAGGGATGTGGCCGACGAGATCGGTGACGATGCCGCGGGAGCGATGGCCATGGCGGAGTGGTCGGGTATGACCGAGGAGATCGGGAAGCCTGCGGTGGCGACCGATCAGGCAGCCGCGGCGGAAAGGCGCGCAGCCCGTTCCGGAGATCCATTGCTACAAGCACATACCGCGGGTATCACTGCGCTCGCTCAGGCGAAGGCCGGTCACGGCGCCGACGCACGGCAGGCTCTCGCGCGGGCGGAGCGGTTCGACGTCACGACACCGCGTACGCCGGAGGAGTCACTGGCGTACTTCTGCACTGCGGGCCATCTTGCACGGATGCGGGCGAAGGCGCTGCACCAGATCGGGGACCTCGGCGCGGCGATCGACGCCGCGCAGGAGTCGTTGAGGTTGCAGGCGGTGCGTGACCGGGCAGCGTCACACATCCTCCTCGGGACCATCAACGTCGATGCCGGGGATATGGATGCCGGGCTCAGCGCCATCCTCGACGGCGCCGAAGCTGAGGCGGCGAACGGCTCGGCTCGGCTATCGGGCCAGTTGCAGAGTGCCCGCACGTTGGTTCATGTTCGTGCTCCGGGGTCCGAAGCGGCGCGGAAGCTGGATGCAAGGATGGCCGAGCTTCAACTGCTCTGATTCTGTGGTGGTCGAGGCTTATTGGTCATGGGCCTGATTGCACCGGCCCGCCTTCACCAACTTTCATGCACGGCCGAAGGGGAGGCCGCGAGTGTCCTGGTCGGAAGCGCGTTGAACGACGATGACGTCGAGTTCGTCGAGCACTGGTGCGTGCAGGTGGGGGACAAGGGCTGTGCCGGGTAGTCCGTTGCTCGGACTGGCTGGCCTGTGTCTGGGATACACCGCTCGGTGGTTCGGGCGTCTCGCGATGAAGCCCTCGCACTGGCGAAGTCGTTGGCCGCGCGTGCCGAGGCCGACCCGTCGGACGTCGACGTTCGGGCCGTCGACGGATATGACGACATCCGAAGCTTCCGGCACCTGTGGTGAGGCGCTTGGTCGATCAGTGGCTGGGGATCCGAATCGGCTGTTCGGAAATCCTCGCGAAATGCGGCCAGGTTTGCATGGCTGGTTCCGGTGGGCCGGGCGGGCTCGCGCGGCGACCGAGTGCCTCGATCGCCGCGCGCGGTCGCCGTGTTCAGCCGACCTGGTACATCGCTCGCGAATTGCGGATGTCCGGGTCGTAGGAGGCGCCGATGTCCGCAGGCGCGGGTTCGCTCGAGGGTGTCTGGAAGGGGCGTCGGCGGTCGTAGGCGAGGCCGGCGGCGGCGATGGCTACGCAGATCGCGGCGGGCAACAGCAATGCGGCCTTGTCGAATCGGCTGCTGACGATGGTGCCGAAGGCTCCGCCGGCGATGAATGCGACAACCGTGGCCGAGAGTACGGCGGCCCGCCACCGGTCGATTCCGTGCCGGCGGGAACGTCCGATGATCAGCCCGAGATCGGTGATGGTGCCGGTGAAATGGGTGGTGCGGATCTGCATCGTCCGCAGGCTGGAGGTGGTCCCGTTCTGTAGGCCGCAGGCGACGGCCGCGACGAAAACCGACAGGGTGTCGCTGGACCAGGCGACGGCCAGCAGAAGCAGGATCGCTTCGCCGATCATGATGGCGCTGTGCCGGGCGCCCGCATGGGTTTTCGCGGGTGCCAGAGTGGCGCCGGCGGACGCGGCTCCGGTCAGGAATCCGATCAGAATGAGTGCCAGCAGGCCGCCTTCGAACAGCCACGGGCTGGCGGTGTCCATCCCGAGCTGGGTGGTGGTTGCGGTCACATTTCCGACCGGGATGGCGAGGGTCAGGATGGCCACGGCGTTGACGTAGCCCGCGACGGTCGCGAGCAGTGATCCGTAACCGAGAACAAGTGCGTGGTGGGTGTTGTTGAGGCTCATGGCAGGCATACAGCTCCCCGAGTTGTTGTCTGTCGTGGGCGAACGGGACAAATCGTAACGGGCGCGCCTCAGAAAAAGCTGTGAAAATTTCCCGCGGTGGAAGATGGAACACGTTGCATGTCAACGCAATTCGGCACGACCCTGGTCTCGTGCCACCACTCGGAAGTGTGTGACGATGCCGATCTGCGTCGGTGACGACACGAGCGGAGTGTTCCGCGCGTTCACAATTCACCAATTCCCTTGTGCGGCACGTGATTTGCGAGCGCGGGTGCCTCGGCGCGGCACGACGGGCCGCCTCGATGGCCGACTGCGTCGACCGCATGTCGCTGGGCATGGTGGAAGTCCGAAACCTCTGGACCAACCTCTGGACCCGCGGAGTGTGGAGCACCGGCGGTGCTGAGGTGGTGCGGACCGAACTTCGCGTCATCGAACAACTCGGCCTCGATGAGGACATCGAGACCATCCTGAGCTCGCTGCCCGGCCAGTGCCGCATCATCCGGACAATGACCGGCCGCTCGGCCCAAGGGGCCGTTCCGCTGTCCACCCCGACCGCGGCCGCACCGACCTCGCTCGTCACCGGCTGGAGGGCGCCGAAGAAGAGTTGGAGGTGTAGCCGCGGCCGGTACGTGGCGAATACCCTCTTCCCGGCGGCCCGCTCGCCGAGAAGCCGAGAATCGGCACCACCGACCCGCTCGAACCCCGATTTTGCCCGCTCAACCCGCTCGCCTACACTAGACCGGTTGCTCGGGCACCCTCGTGCCCATTTGCGTGTGCGACGCTCCGGGCGACAGCAATCCACTCCGGTCGGCAATGGTGTCGGCCGGACCAGCCGAAATTGTCGTAGGCCCACGACCGCCCCGCGTGACGGTGCTGTATGGGAACCGCGGCGAGAAAGGTAACGGTCAACACATGACCATGACTGATCCGATCGCAGACTTTCTGACCCGTCTGCGCAACGCCAACTCGGCGTACCACGATCAGGTGAAGGCGCCGCACTCGAAGCTCAAGGCGAACATCGCCGAGATCCTCAAGCGCGAGGGCTACATCGCCGACTACCGCACCGAAGAGGCGACCGTCGGCCAGACCCTGATCGTCGACCTGAAGTACGGCCCGAGCCGGGAACGCAGCCTGCAGGGTGTGCGCCGCGTCTCGAAGCCGGGTCTGCGGGTGTACGCGAAATCCACCAACCTGCCCAAGGTGCTGGGCGGTCTGGGCGTGGCAATTATCTCCACGTCGAAGGGCCTGCTCACCGACCGTCAGGCCAAGCAGCAGGGTGTGGGCGGGGAAGTCCTCGCCTACGTCTGGTAAGGGAGGTAGGAACAATGTCGCGTATCGGTAAGAAGCCGATCCCGGTTCCCGCCGGCGTCGAGGTGACCATCGACGGCCAGCACGTGTCGGTGAAGGGTCCCAAGGGCACCCTGTCGCACACCGTCGCCGAGCCGATCACCGTCACCAAGGCCGAGAACGGTGAGCTGGAGGTGGCCCGTCCCGACGACGAGCGCCGCAACCGCTCGCTGCACGGCCTGAGCCGCACACTGATCAACAACATGATCGTCGGCGTGACGCAGGGCTACGAGAAGAAGATGGAAATCTTCGGCGTCGGTTACCGCGTGCAGCAGAAGGGTTCGAACCTCGAGTTCGCCCTCGGCTACAGCCACCCGGTTCCGGTCGAGGCCCCCGAGGGCATCACCTTCCAGGTCGAGGCCCCCACCAAGTTCTCGGTGTCCGGCATCGACAAGCAGAAGGTCGGCCAGATCGCCGCGGTGATCCACGGCCTGCGCAAGCCCGACCCGTACAAGGGCAAGGGCATCCGCTACGCCGGTGAGGTCGTTCGCCGCAAGGTCGGAAAGACGGGTAAGTAAGCCATGGCACAAACTGAAGCTCAGAAGGCCGCCCGCAAGCCGGTCGGCAAGGATGCGTCGACTCGTCGCCGGGTGTCCAAGGCCCGCCGGCACTTCCGTCTGCGCAAGAAGGTCCTCGGCACCGCCGAGCGTCCGCGTCTGGTCGTGTTCCGCTCCTCGCGGCATCTGCACGCCCAGGTGATCGACGACTCCGTCGGCAAGACCGTCGCCGCCGCCTCCTCGGTGGAGCCGGATGTGCGCGCGCTCGACGGCGACAAGTCCGCCAAGGGCAAGAAGGTCGGCGAGCTGATCGCCGCCCGCGCGAAGGCCGCCGGTGTGGAGGCCGTGGTGTTCGACCGCGGTGGCCACGACTACCACGGCCGCATCGCCGCTCTGGCGGATGCTGCTCGCGAAGGTGGGTTGAAGTTCTGATGCAGAAGCGACTCACGGACCGAATGAACATGAACGGAAGGAACGTCTGATGCCGGGACGTCAGCGGCGTGACGGCGGCAACGGACCCGCCGGACAGGGTGGCAACGAGCGCGAGCAGCGCGGTGGCGGTCGCGACCGTCGCGGCGGTGACCGCCGGGACAATGCCGCCGAGAAGAACCAGCTCGAGCGTGTTGTCGCGATCAACCGTGTGTCCAAGGTCGTGAAGGGTGGTCGTCGCTTCAGCTTCACCGCCCTGGTGATCGTGGGCGACGGCAACGGCCTGGTCGGTGTCGGATACGGCAAGGCCAAGGAAGTTCCCGCGGCCATCCAGAAGGGTGTCGAGGAGGCTCGCAAGGGCTTCTTCCGCGTCCCGATGATCGGCAGCACCATCACGCACCCGGTGCAGGGTGAGGCTGCCGCCGGTGTCGTCATGCTGCGTCCGGCCTCGCCCGGTACCGGTGTGATCGCCGGCGGTGCGGCGCGTGCCGTGCTGGAATGCGCCGGTATCCACGACATCCTGGCCAAGTCGCTCGGTAGTGACAACGCCATCAACGTCGTGCACGCCACCGTGGCCGCCCTCAAGCAGCTGCAGCGTCCGGAAGAGGTGGCCGCTCGCCGCGGTCTGCCGCTCGAGGACGTCGCTCCTGCGGGCATGCTGCGTGCGCGCGCGGGACAGGGAGTCTGATATGGCACAGCTCAAGGTGACCCAGATCAAGTCCACGATCGGCGCCAAGAAGAATCAGCGGGAGTCGCTTCGCACCCTCGGCCTGCGCGGTATCCGCCAGACCGTGGTCCGCGAGGACAACGCCCAGAACCGCGGGCTGATCAACGTCGTGCGCCACCTCGTTTCCGTTGAGGAGGAAACCGCATGACCCCCATCAAGCTCCACCACCTGCGGCCCGCCCCGGGCGCCAAGACCGAGAAGATCCGTGTGGGTCGCGGTGAAGGCTCCAAGGGTAAGACCGCCGGTCGCGGTACCAAGGGTACGAAGGCTCGCAAGAACGTGCCGGCCCGCTTCGAGGGCGGCCAGATGCCGATCCACATGCGCCTGCCGAAGCTGAAGGGGTTCACCAACCCGTTCCGCGTCGAGTACCAGGTCGTGAACGTCGGCGATATCGCGCGGCTGTTCCCGCAGGGCGGCACGATCGGCAAGGACGAGCTCGTCGCTGCCGGTGCCGTGCGCAAGAACCAGTTGGTGAAGGTGCTCGGCGAGGGCGAGATCAGCGTGGCCGTTCAGGTCAGCGCCGACAAGTTCTCCGGCTCCGCCAAGGAGAAGATCACCGCCGCCGGTGGTACCGCCACCGAACTGGGCTGACAGTTACTGGTAATCCAGTCGGGGCGCCGGACGGGTGAGAGCCCGTCCGGCGTCGCTGTTAGAGTTCAAGTGTTGTCTGCCAACCAGTCTGCCCCGTCGTCGTGGCACAGGACCGGATCTCATTCGTGAGGGCACCGGTATGTGCCGAGGTGACGGAAGTGGGCGTGACCCCCGTGTCGTCAGCCAGGAGGATCTGTGCTTTCCGCCTTCGTGTCGGCTTTCCGGACCCCGGACTTACGGCGGAAGATTCTCTTCACGCTGGGCCTGATCGCGTTGTACCGCGTCGGTGCCTCGCTGCCGTCGCCCGGTGTCGACTACAAGGCGATCCGCCATTGCATCGACGTCGTCTCCGGTGGTGACAACGCCGGTATCTACCAGCTGATCAACCTGTTCTCCGGTGGTGCGCTGTTGCAGCTGTCGGTGTTCGCGATCGGGATCATGCCCTACATCACCGCGAGCATCATCATCCAGCTGCTGACGGTGGTCATCCCGCGGTTCGAGGAGCTGCGAAAAGAAGGCCAGTCCGGTCAGAACAAGATGACGCAGTACACGCGTTATCTGTCGATCGCGCTGGCGATTCTGCAGGCCACGGGTCTGGTCGCCCTGGCCGCGCGCGGTCAGCTGCTGCGCGGCTGCCCGGAGGACATTCTGGCCGACACCAGCATCTTCGGCATGATCATCATCGTGCTGGTGATGACGGCCGGCGCCGCCCTGGTGATGTGGTTCGGCGAGCAGATCACCGAGCGCGGTATCGGCAACGGCATGTCGCTGCTGATCTTCGCCGGTATCGCGGCCCGCATCCCGAGCGAGGGCAAGCAGATCCTCGACAGCAAGGGCGGCCTGATCTTCGGGCTGGTGTGTGCCGCCGCCTTCGTGGTGATCGTCGGCGTGATCTTCGTCGAACAGGGCCAGCGCCGAATCCCGGTGCAGTACGCCAAACGCGTGGTCGGCCGGAAGATGTACGGCGGCTCGTCGACCTATCTCCCGCTGAAGGTCAACCAGGCCGGTGTGATCCCGGTGATCTTCGCCTCCTCGCTGCTGTATCTGCCGAACCTGGTGGCGCAGCTGACCCAGTCGTCGAACTCCGACAGCTGGTGGCAGAAGATCATCCAGAAGTATCTGGTGAACCCGGGCAACCCGGTGTACGTCGTGATCTACTTCGCGTTGATCGTGTTCTTCACCTACTTCTACGTCGCGATCACCTTCAACCCGGAGGAACGCGCGGACGAGATGAAGAAGTTCGGTGGCTTCATTCCCGGTTACCGTCCGGGTAAGCCGACCGCCGACTATCTGAACTATGTACTGAGCCGAATCACCCTCCCCGGTTCGATCTACCTCGGTGCTGTTGCCGTACTGCCCAACCTGCTGTTGCACATCGGTGCCGGCGGTGGCGGTTCGAACTTCCTGCCGTTCGGCGGCACGTCGGTGCTGATCGTCGTGAGCGTCGGCCTCGATACGGTCAAACAGATCGAGAGCCAACTGATGAACAGAAATTACGAAGGGTTCCTCAAGTGAGACTCGTACTGCTCGGACCGCCGGGTGCCGGTAAAGGGACACAGGCCGAACTGCTGTCGGACAAGCTGGGTGTTCCGCACATCTCCACGGGGAATTTGTTCCGTGCGAACATCTCCCAGCAGACCCCGCTGGGCCGCGAGGCGCAGAAGTACCTCGACGCCGGCAATCTGGTGCCCAGCGATGTGACCAACCGGATGGTGGAGTCCCGCATCGCCGAGCCCGACGCCGTGAACGGATTCGTGCTCGACGGCTACCCGCGCACCGTGGACCAGGCCGAGGCGCTGGAGAAGATGCTCAAGGAGTCCGGCCATTCGCTGGACGCCGTGCTGAGCTTCGAAGTTCCCGAGGAGACGCTCGTCGAGCGCCTGGTCGAGCGCGGCCGCACCAGCGGTCGCACCGACGACAACGAGACGGTCATCCGCAACCGGATGAACGTCTACCGCGAGGAGACCGAGCCCCTGCTCGAGCACTACGACGGTCTCGTCGTGGCCGTCGACGGGGTCGGCGAGATCGCCGAGGTCAACAGCCGCGCGCTCCGGGCCCTGGGTCGCTGACGCGGATGGTTTTCGGCCTCAAGCAGAAGAAGGTGGTGCCGTTCCGCACCGCCGGTGAGCTCGACGCCATGGCCGCGGCCGGCGCGATCGTCGGCCGCGCGCTGGTCGCCGTGCGCGCGGCCGCCAAGCCCGGCGTGTCGACCTGGGAACTGGACGAGGTCGCCGAGCAGACCATTCGCGACGCGGGCGCCGTCCCGTCCTTCAAGGGCTATCACGGCTTCCCGGGCTCGATCTGTTCGTCGGTGAACGACCGGGTGGTGCACGGCATTCCGTCGAAGGACGAGATCCTCGCCGAGGGCGATCTGGTCTCCATCGACTGCGGGGCGATCCTCGACGGCTGGCACGGTGATTCGGCCTGGACCTTCGGTATCGGCGAGATCATCGAGGCCGACCGCCTGTTGAGCGAGGCCACCCGGCTGTCGATGGACGCCGGGATCGCGGCGATGCTGCCGGGCAACCGGCTCACCGACGTCTCGCATGCGATCGAGCTGGGCACCCGGGCCGCCGAGAAGGAGCACGGGCGGGCCTACGGCATCGTCGACGGCTACGGCGGGCACGGCATCGGCCGTCAGATGCATATGGATCCGTTCCTCGCCAACGAGGGCGCACCCGGGCGTGGCCCCAAGCTGGTGGTCGGTTCGGTGCTGGCCATCGAGCCGATGCTGACCCTGGGCACCACGGAAACCACTGTGCTGGACGATGATTGGACCGTCGTCACCGCCGACGGCAGCCGGGCCGCGCATTGGGAGCACACGGTCGCGGTCACCGAGGACGGCCCGCGGATTCTGACCGTTCGGCCCGAATAGTTCGTCCGCCCGACGCACCCGTCGCCATCGCGGCACGGGTGCGTCGTGCTGTTCATCTCATCCGTGCGGTCATGGTGGTCAGTGGCACCACCCCGGTCCAGCCACACGGCCGGTCGCAGCTGGCGACGACCGTCGTGGCTTCCGCGAAATCCGCGGAAGCGCGTGCGGGATAACCACATTCGGGGCATTTGCCGAAATAGTCGAGAACCTCGTGCATGCCGAGATTCGCGGCCGTGCTGCGGTCGGGCACGGGTCCTCCTCAGATCCGGCGTACCGCCGTGTGGGTGGTGCGCGGTGATGAAAAATCTGCTGGTCGAGAACCTAACTCGCGCAGGTGAGCCGCCGATCGGTTCCGGTCACGGCATTGGACATTTCACAACCGGGCAGGTGCGGTGCTGCGGGTGTGCCACAGCCGCGCCGACGGTGGGTCGCGCAACGTTCACTGCTCCAGCAGGATCGTCACCGGCCCATCGTTGATCAGCGAAACCTCCATATGGGCGCCGAAGCGGCCGGTCGCGACGGTGGCGCCCAGGTCGCGCAGGGCGGTCGCGAAGGCCTCGACCAGCGGCTCGGCGATCGGCCCCGGGGCGGCGGCGGACCACGACGGGCGGCGACCCTTGGCGGTATCGGCATACAGCGTGAACTGACTGACCACCAGAACCGGAGCGTTCAGGTCGGCGGCGGACCGTTGACCGTCGAGGATGCGGAGTCGAAACAGCTTGTCGGCCAAGGACTTCGCGGTGGCCGGCGTGTCGTCGTGGGTGACGCCGACGAGGGCCAGGAGACCGTGCGGGGCACCGGATGCGGCCGGATCTATCCGCCCGACCACCTCGTCGTCCACGACGACCTGGGCCGATTTCACTCGCTGAACCAGTACGCGCACGTCGACATCATCGCAGGGATGGTTCGTCCGAGCGGCGGCGCCTCGGCTCGTCCTCGACCGACGGGGTGACACCGCTCCGGTTAGGATCGCGGCAACGGCGAGCGAGGAGGTGGGCGATGCAGGTGACCTACTGCCGGCGGTGGAGCTTCCGCACACAGCGGGTGACCGATCCGCTCACGGTGGAGCAGGCCGCGAAGCTCGACGCGGCCGGTGAGTGGTACACGGTCGTCCTCGGTGCACCGACCGCGCCGACCGCGATTCTGGACGTGGTGCGCGGTAACCGGCACATCGACGTGACGTTCCCGGACGATCGGGGCCGCCAGGTACTGACCTACGACTTCCGGCAGGTCGGCGACGACACCATGTTTCTGACCACGATGACCCGGTGGGAGTACGGCGACGAGCAGGCCCGCACCATCTCGCAGGCGGACGTCGTCGACAAGTTCTCCTACCGCGACGACGGCAAGGTACATCGCGAGGTCCGCGATGTCCGTGCCCGGGAGCGCCGGACCACGGATTTCTCCGGTGTCGATGTCTCGATCAACTGGGAGCCGGTGCCCGCCTTCGGTGACTGGGCATCGATCGCACGCCGCGAACGCTGAGCCCGCCGGAGCGAAATACCGCCGCGCAGAGGCTGTTTGCGCGCGAAATGTGCGCCGGACGGGTGCGCGCAAACGGGTCGGTAGCTGCCGTTCACGTTGCTGTCACCGATGGTTGGTTCGCGGCTGCCATTGTCGAGGCAGTCGCGGGCTCCGCCCGCGTGAGCACTGGAGGGAGGGAGCGCGATGGCCGACAGGTTGGAAGCGGAAGCCGAACTGTTCCGCAAGGCCGCTTATCGGACCGGTGATGTCCGCGACCGGATCAACAACGTGCTGAACACCTTGCGGGCGAATCTCGCCGCCCGCGGAAACCCCTGGGGCACGGACTCGATCGGCCATCAGTTCGCGCACGGCGCCGGTGGCGAGGGCGGCTACCTCGACTCCAAGAAGAATATGATTCAGGGCGCGGAGAACGTCGCGGGGACGATGGACAGCTTCCATCAGGGGCAGATCAAGAGCGCCGAATACCTGGAGAGCATGGAACGCCGCAACCGCGACGGCTTCCGGTGACGCGAGGCATCTCGACCCCATGACGAACGAGCGTGCCAAGAACGATCTGGCCGGCATCATCGACAGCGCGGAGGAACAGCTGCGCACCATCGCCCGGCTGCAACACGAGCGGGCCCGATTGACCGCCAGCGCAACGGTTTCCGGTAAACGCGTCACCGTCACCGTGAACGCCGACAACACGGTGGTGGAGACCAGATTCGGCCCGAATATCGAGGATCTGAGCTACAGCGAGATCGCCAAGGCCGTGACCGAGGCGGCCCAGCAGGCGGCCGCCGAGCTGGCGCGCCGGACGCAGGAACTGTTCGCGCCCTTGCAGGCGCAGCGGGCCCGGATGCCGAAGCTCACCGATCTGGTCGAGGGCATGCCGGATCTGCGTCTGCCGGAGGCGCCACCGGTGTCCAACGCAGGGCCCAATGCACCGGAGCGGCAGCGGGATTCGGGCGCCGGCGGCTTCGCCGATGCCGAGACCTTCGAGCACCGGAACACCCGTGGCGGTGGGATCACCGACTCCAGTTGGTGAGTACCGGGTAACCCGGCATGGCAGTCGAATTACCCGGTCCCCTCCAGCATCTGGGCTGGCTGGTCGGGATGGAGTGGCCGAACGGCAACGAAGACCAGATGTGGCTGCTGGCCCAGGACTGGAAGGCGGCCGCCGCGGAACTCCGCGACATCATCCCCGATATCGAGGACGCAAAAAGCGCCACCCACAAGGCGTATCCGACCGGTGACGGTGCCGACGAGCAGATGCGGGCCTTCGACAGCCTGCTGAAGGGCGACGGCGGGGAGAGCGACCAGTCGCTCGGACATCTGGCGAAGCTCTTCGACGATGTCGGCGAATCCGCCGACGGGGTCGGCACCGAGATCGAGTACGGCAAGTTGATGTACAAGTCGTCACTCGTGCTCCTGGCGGCGGAAATCGCTGCGGCGTGGATCTTTCCGCCCACGGCACCGGCGGCGGAGGCGGCCGCGATCGCGATCACGCGGGTCGCTGTCCGGCTCATCGGCGAGCGGCTCGCCTCCGCGATCCTGCAGCGTATGGCGCGCCTCGCCGGATCGAAGGTGATGCAGTTCCTGCTGCGCCACGTCGTGCTGAACACGGTGCTGATGACCGGCCAGGACTACGCGATCCAGCAGTGGCAGCTCGACCACGGGCATCGCAAGGAGATCGACTGGAACCGGATCCGGACGACGGCCGTCGCCGCGGCGGCCGGCGGCGTGGCGGGTGGGCCGGTCAGCCATGTCCTGGGCAAGGCGCTCGGCGCGCAGGAACGGACGTGGGCGCGCTACCTCACCCATATGGTGGCCGGTGAGGTCAACGCCTTCACCGGCATCGTCGTCGCCAACGGCGGCATACCCAGCCATCTCGACTGGCGGATGTTCACCGGGGCCGCGGCTGCGCCGCTGCTGTCCGGGCGCAACCGCGAGTCGGCGCATTCCTTCTACAACAACCGGAAATCGTCGTATTTCAACCGGGACCCGTTCGGCAGTCGGATGAACGACGTGCTCGGCCGGGACGTTTTCAAAGTCGGGGAGCCGCAGGCCGCGCCGGCCGCCGGGCCGGGGCGTGCGGGCGACGGTACGGCACCGCACAGCGGCGTGGATGCCGGAGCGAACGGGCGGCGGGCCGATCCGTCCATGACGGTCGGCGCGCGACCGGCCGATATCGGGGCACGGGCGGACGGCGGCAGCGGGCGGGTGGTCTCCGAATCGCCCGGCGGGAGTGAGCATTCGGGTGCGGCGGTACGTGATCCCGGTGCACGGCAGGAGACGGTACCCCCCGGCGAAGGCCGGCGTGGCCCGGAAACCGTTGGCGCGGGCGACGATCCGAGAGCACGAACGAGCGAGCAGGCGCCCGGAAGTGCGGAGCAGTCCCGGGCGCCGCTCGCGGCACATCCGGAATCGCAGGCCCGATCGGTGGAGGAGATCCCGGCAACCGACCATCCCGTATCGGACGGGCCGCGTGCCGGCGAATCGCCCGTGCGGTCCGCGGAGCCGGAACACTCCGTCCCCGAGAGTCGTTCCGAAATGCCTGCCGGACACCAGGATTCCACCGCGGTGGGCGAGCGAGCCCACGTCGAGCCGGCGGGCCACCACGAGACACAGACGTCCACCCGTACGGACCCGGCTGCACATACGGACACAGCCGTGGTGCGCGCCGGCGAATCGGAGGCGGGAGTTGCTCGCCCCGAGGACGGTTCGCCGCAGCGCGAGGCGGCGCAACGACCGGCCGAATCCGCTCCGACCACCGCACCGCACGCGCCGGCCGAGACCCGCACAACTCAACCGCCGTCCGAAGCGCGCGGTGGGAGGACGGAGCCCGCGCGTCTCGCCGGCGACCCGAGGGGCAGATCGACACCACTCGCCGCATCGCCACGCGGCGAGATCCGGATGGGGCCGGAGAGCAGGGACCCGGGCCTGCGTGCCGGCGACGGCAGCGCCGAGGTGCCGTGGGCCCGGGAGGGCGAGCAGCCGGACGGGGCGCGCGGGGGCGGCGAGAGGCGGGAAGAATCTCGACCGCTGCCCGAAAAGCCCAGCAGCACAACGGATAACGTCCCCCGCGCCGCGGCCGCCGGACGGTCCGAACCGATCCGCCTCGAGGCGGGGGTGCAGGCGCGCGCGGGTGCACCGGAGCGGAACGCCGAGCCGAACGAACACCACCGGCCGGAGGATGCGGTGGTTCCGGCACTGCCGGTCGAGGTCCATCCGGTGGGTGAGGCACGGCCGATGGACCGCATCGGTGCGCGTCCCGAACCCGAACCCGGCCGGGAGGGTCCGTCGCCGGGGGAGGACCGGGTGCCGACGTCGCGTGCCGATGCGATGCGCGCCAACCGACCCGACGACATACCGGCGTCGATGTGGGATCGGATCGCCGACGGGGTCGCGTTCAACGAGACCCGGGAGCCGTACTACGCCGAGCGTGACGGCGGCAACGAGATCATCCTGACCAACGGGAAAATTCTCGACTCGTATGTCCCGGACACGGAGATCGTCTCCCGCAAACACACTCAACTGCTGGAGGTGCAGCCCGAGACCGCGCGTGCCTACCTGCGCGAGATCGACAACAAATACGCGCCGGGGACACGGATCGAGGACACCCCGCACAATCGGGCCGAACTTCCGGGGGTGGACTTCGCCGATCCGCTGCGCGGCGACAAGATTCTGGAGGTACCGCCGCAGCGGAATCCGCCCCCCAGACAGATCCTGGAACTGGCGGACCGGCTCGACATCACCATCCGCGACAGCGAGGGCCGGATCTACACCGTCGATGATGCCCTGCCCGATACCGCCCGGCGCGGCCCGAACGCCGAGATGCCACCCGAAAATCGCGGCCGCTGCGCGGATCTGGCCCTTCGCCTGATCAAGCGGCTCACCAGCAGCGAGTGGATCCACCCGATCGACCGTGAGGTCGGCCTGGACGGGATGACCGTCCGGGAGGTCGAGACGGCCGCCGGTGGGCAGCTGCGCGAATATCCGCGCGGGCACGACGAGATCGCGCGCCTGGTGTTGAAGATGAAGCACGGGTCCTCGGCGCTGATCGTCGACGAATACCACGCCTACGCCGACGAACACGGCGTGGGCGCGCACGCGTATGCGCTGGTCAACGAGCACGGAGTACTGCGGGTCCGCGATCCCGGAGCCGGTCTCGAGCACGGATACCCGCCGTCGGTGCCGCGCGAACTGGCGGCCACCCACGCCATCCTCTTCGACGAGAACGGCAAGCCGGTGCATCCGCTCGGCAGTGGCGCCCGCACCGAGTCCGGGCCGCACCCGAACGGCCGGGGGCCGCGGACCCGGGTCGGTTTGTCGCTCGACGAACATTCCGGGCAGATCCGGGACCTGTTGGGCCGCACCGAAACCGGCCGCCGGGTGCTGTCCGTCTTCGACGGCGGGCCCGTGCGCGAAGTGTACGAGGCGCGCAGTGACGCGGGCGATCGGCACGGCGAACTCCGTCGCGAGGACCTCACCGCGGTGGCCTTCACCGAGGGACGCGGCCACATCGATCAGTCGTTGAGCCTGGCGCACGAGTCGGCGCATGCCGAATATCTGGCCGACGGACGCACTGCCAACGGGCATGCCCGGTCGATGCCGCGCGACGAATTCATCCGCCTGATGACCCATGAGGAGGCGGTGGGGACCGGCCGCCGGCTGCGCCTGGCGATGGAGTTCCGCGACCTCGGCCTCGAGGTCACCGAACATCCACTCGAGGCGCTGTACCGGGAGACGTTCGAGCGTGCACTGGGCGAGGCGCCGGCGCACCTGAGCGCCGAGCGGGCACGCGAGGCGGCGCACGACGCGGCCGTACAGGCGCTGCACGAGCGGCTCGTCACGCACGAGTGGGCCGATGGCGAAACCTACGGCGAGTTCTACGGCCGAGTGTGGGACGAGGCCCGTACCGGGGGCGATGTGCCGGGCGTCCGGCACGATCCGAGCAGCCCCGAGGTGGCCGGGCGTCTGCGCGCCCGGGCCCTCGATCGGCAAGCGGCCCAACTGCATCTGCGGGAGACCGATACTCGGCTGCAGCGGTCCGCCCGCGAAGCGGGGTTCGATCCGACCGCAAGCCGGGAGGTACTGCAGCATCGGGTCGACGAGCGGCTGGCGCGGATCGCTGCGGAACTGGCGTGGGCGCCGGGCGGGGACCGGGAGGCGCACCTGCTCCGGGAGCGGCACGCGTTGCGTGCACTCTCCGATCTCGCGGACCACCGGCAGCTCGCCGAGGTCGAATTCGATCGGGCGGATGCGGCGACGGCGCGTACCGCGGCCCGGGACGTCCTGGAGACCCGGGTGCGCGACCATCCCGGGGCGATACTTCTCGACGATCATGTGGCGCTGCTCCCCGGCGAACCGGACCGCATCGTGGTCGCCGCCGCCCCCGGCGACCACCGCCGTGTCCTGGATCTGGCGCGCACCGATCCCGAGGTCGCCGAGCAGTTGGACCGGCCCGGTGTGGTGCGCGAATATCTCGATGTCGCAACCGATCACGGCGGCCGGGTGCGGGTGGCCGCGATCGCCGAACCCGAGCATGCCGGAACCGAACGCGCGCAGCCGATCGCACCGCGCGAGCTGGTGGCGCGCGCCACCACCGAGCGCCTCGCGCGCATCCGGGAACGACTCCGCCGGGTCGAGACCGGGGACTGGGCCGACCGCGTTCTGACCGACCGTCGCGTGGAGATCGTGCACAGCGTGTCGGAGCGGCCCGGATATCGCCCCGCGGAGAACCGGCTGGTCCTCGACCCGGGCGCCTCCGACGCCGACCATCTGCGCGAACTGGTGCACGCCGCCGTCCACGCCGAGGCCGCGCATCAGGGCGAGAGCCCAGGGGCCGTCGCCCGGGCACAGCTGCCCCCGCAGGACTACGCGAAGCGGATGCTCGACGAGGAGACCGTCGCGCACGTGATGGAAGCGAAGGCGATGCGGCAGCTGCGCGAGGCCGGCGTCGTCGTCCCCGACACGCGTCTGCAGCGGGTGTTCGACAGGGCGTTCGATCGGTGGACCGAGCACTGGGCGAACAGCGACCTGTCGCCGGAGGAGATCCGGCAGCGGGTCGACGACAAGCTCGTCGCCGCGCTGGAGCCCGAGGTGGCCAGGCATATCACCGCGTCCGGTGAAACCTACGGCGAGATCTACCGCAAGGCTGCCGAACAGGCGCAGGGCACGGAACACGGCGCATCGCAAGGGGATACGCGCCGCAGTGGCTGGACCGAACCCGAAATGCCCGGCGCCGGACTGCATCCCGGCCGTCCGCCCCGGCCGGCCGACCGGTCCGCGGGCCAGGTGTGGGCCCTGCTGCGGCACACCGAAGCCGGGCGGGAGGCGCAGGATGCGCTGCGCGCGGCCGGCGCCGAGGTGCGATTCGGTGAGTTCGGGGAACGACCACTCGAACCGGACACTTTCAACGGCCGGACGATGGACGTCTTCGTCGATACCGCGAACCGCTCCCGGACCGAGCAGGGCGCCGCCGTGGTGCGGATGGCCGCCCTGGCCGACGCCGTGCGCGACGGCCGGCTGGAAGTGCTGCCCGGTCGCATCCGCGAGCTGGGGCGCGACGCGTATGTCGAGGCCCACCTACGGGCGACGGCCGAGGGGATCGGCCGGCAAGCCGAATTCCACCGCGAGCTGGAGCGTCAGGGCGTCGACACCGAGGGCGGACCGCTGCACGACCTCGTGGACGCGGAGGTCCGCAAGGCCCTCGAATCGGCCTACCTCGAGGCCTACGACCGCGCGACCGACGCCGCGCGGCAGCACGACTCGCAGATCGATCCGCGGCGGTTGCGGGCGATCGGGCGCACCGCGGGGGTCGACGCGCTGCTGTCGAGCCATCTGTTCGACGCACCGGACGGCAGCTCGGCACACCGCCTGGAGGCGGGCCGGATCTGGGATGCACACCAGCGGCCCACGGCCCCCGACGGAATGCGCGAATACGCACCCTCCTCGGAGGAGGCGGCTCGGCGCCTGCAACATCTGGTTCGGGAACAGGCCGCCGTCGGCCGCGAGTTGCGGTATGTGGAAACCGATTTCGATCGGGTCACGCAGCGGCTGGAGGAACGAAACAGCCTGGTGGTACAGCCCGAACACACTCGGCGCGGGATCGCGGAGCAGCTGTACCGGCGGGTGCCGGACCGATCCGGGGCGAACGGCCACGACCTGCGCGTACTGTCCGATCTGGGTGAGCGGCACGCCCGGCTCCAGGCCGAGAACGGACGGATCGTCGCGGCGATCGAGCGGGCCGTCGGTCGCGATCTCGCGGCGGGCGTCTTGCCCGGTGGGGCCGACCCGCGGGTGCGGGTGCACGGTGACGAGTCGGGCATCGTCTACTACGCCCACGACGAGTCGGGGCCGCTCTGGCGGGACGCGCCCGAAACACCGCGGCCCGATCCGGAACGGTCGGCGCTGTGGGCCGACGACGGCACCGCGGGCGGGTTCGACCACACGCGGGAACAGCTGCACCGCGACGAAATCGGGCTCTGGGCACTGGATGTGCTGGAGCGCAACGGTATCGAGATCCGATACACCACCGATCCGGAGGCCTCGTATCGCGGGCCGGCGGCGGGCGGCGACGGCCCGTCCCGGGTGGAGCAGGGCGACTGGGGCCGCTACGACCACGCGACCCGGACGGTCGTGCTGGATCCCGCAATGCCGCCGCGGCATCAGGCCGCGGCGCTCGTGCGCGCGGCTCGGCTGTCGGAACTTCATCAGGACGTGATCCGGGAGCGGGCCACGCTGCCACGCGAGGAGTACATCGAACTGATGTGCCGGCGCCAGGCCGATGCCGAGGCTCTCGCCTTCGCCTTCGATGACCGGCTCTCGTCTCGCAGTGAACAGGACGCGGTCGAGGGCCTGCGGGATCCGCTGGCCGACACCTACGCGGAGGCGCGTTCGGAGGGATTGCGGCTGGCGGAGAAGGCCTTCCGCAAGGGCCCGGACCTCGAGTGGGGCGCCACGCACGGCGCCGCGCACCGGGCCGGCGTCGAGGCCGTGTACCGGCATCTCGCCGATCGCGGACCGGTGATCGACGGTCGCGGCTATCCGGATGTGTTCGGTGCGGAATGGGATCTCGCCCGGGGAATCCGGCCCGGAGATGCCGAGCTGCCCCCGATGCTTCCCGACCACCGCCCGGCGGCGGCCGAGCAGCGCAGCCATCAGTACGCGGAAGAGATCCGGGCCTTCCGGGAGCTGCGCGAATCGAATCGGTACCACCCGGTCGGCCCGGCGGAGCGGGCCTACACCGAGGCCTACGACAAGGCGTTGCGCAAGGCGGCCGGAGCCGTTGCGCGCGCTGCCGATCCGGCCGCGGTCGGCTCGTCCGAGGAACTCGCGCACGAAGCCGGCCGGCGGGCGGTGCGTCGCTATCTCGACAAGGTCGGCCTGCGGGAGGCGGAAATCGCCTTCGACGTCGTGCGCGCGCACGGCGACCACGGGCCGCACTGGGGCTATGCGGAGCCTCCGCGCGAGGCGTCCGCCCGGGTCCGGCCATCGGAGGCCGTCGGACCCGAGCTGTCGCGGCGGGCCCTCGATGCCGAATTGCAGCGCAGGCCGGGCGGCGTGGCGCTGACCGATCGGGTCGCTCGCTATCCGGCCGACCCGGCCAACGGGCACCGGACCCCGAGTCTGGTCGTGATGGCACCCAGGGGAGGCCATATCGATGCGTTGCACGAGCTGGCCCGCACCCATCCGGAACACGAGAATGTGCTCTGGGACGGCTCGCATCGACTGCTGTACCGCAGCGTCGACGCCGGGCCCGAGGGTGAACCCGTCGTGCGCGATATCTCGGCGGAGGTGGCCGAGGGCGCCTACCGCGCGCCGAGCCGGGAGGATGCGGTCGGGCAGCTGCTGTCCCACTATCTGGAGTATCGCCGGGACGGCCGGACCCGGCTCGGCTTCGGCGACTGGTTGCGCGGCCTCGGTGACGAGGTGTTCTACAGTCGGGCCGACGCCAAACGCGTCTGGGGAAACGAGGCGCTCGACGGGCAGGTCGAGCAGGGCGCTCTGCGACACGACTTCCTCGCCGTGGCGTTGCGCACCGCGGATCCGGCGGCCGTCGCCCCGCATCCGCGGGAGGTGATGAACCGGCTGCGGACGCGACGTCTGCCCGTACCGGTGGATCGGTACGGCGGCCCGCTGATCGACGGCCCGAAACGCCTGCGGACCGTCGAGGTCGGCGGTGCGCGACTGGAACTGTGGCTGGCGCCCGACGGTACGGGCCGATGGCGCGTGCCGGCGCCCAGCGGCGCGGGAACCGTGCCCGATATCCTCGCGCGCCAGTTCGAAGGGATGTCGGACAGCAATCCCGATCGGCTGGCCGAGCGGGTGGGCAAGATCCTGGACAACCCCAGAGCGGAACTGGATCCGGCCCGGGCGTCGAGAGGGTGGCGAGCCCGCATCTCGGAGCGTTTCGGGCCGGAGCGGGGCGGCGACCTCAGCCAGCGCGGCGAGCGGCCGATCGACTTGCCGGAGTTCGCGCCTGCGGAGCGCGAACACGGTGCGGGAGAGGGGAATTCGGCCGATCGGCGGGTGGGTTCCCGTCCGCCCGAGGGTGCGGACCGGCCCGAGGTGCGCCGGTACACCGTCGAGGTCGATGGGCAGCGGCTCGAGATCGAGGTGGTCCGTCGCGACGGCGGAGGTTGGGTGGCCCGTCCGGACCGAGCGCCGGAGCGGACCCCCGCGAAGGCCGAAGCGTCGGCACCGGTGGATCGCGGCGACATGCACTGGGTGCGGCGGCGCCTGAGCACCGGTTACCCCGGTCACAACCCGAAGTATCCGTCCGGGTCCGGTCAGGACGGTGACTATCAGAAGGCGATGGCCAAGGATCTCGGCCATGTGCTCGACTACAACCCGCTCGAGCACCTGCCGTCCGAGGCGAAGGTCAATCCGATTCGCATCCTCAAGGAGGGTGCGACGATGTGGAAGAGCCGCGAGCATATTCCGGGCCTCAAACATCTGACCGCGCGCGTGGAACCGCTTGCGGGCGAGCATGTTCCGATGCGCACGCGCGACGGCGGCGAATACGAGCCCTGGTACAGCGATGTGGACGCCGAGGCGCTGCGGGCCCAGCAGCGGGAGGTGGCGGGCGGCCCGCTGAAGGCCTTCCTCAACTGGCTGCGCGGTACTTCGCCGCGTGGGGTGCATCCGCTCGAAGTCGAGGAGCTGCTCGGGTACGTCGAGGCGGCCCAGCACAACGAAACCCTCGCGGTGACATCGGAACATCGGCCGGTGGTCGACCCCGGACCGTTCATCGGCCCGGAACATCCGGCGCCGCCGCCGGAATGGGCGCGCGATCTCGCGGATACCGTTCGGGACAACGAGATTCGTGCCGAGGAGATCCGCTCGCTGGCACACGAGCTGGGTTTCGACATGCCGGATTCGACGCACGAATCCATGCGCCGCGCCGCGGATGTGCTGGAGTACCTGAACATTCGGCGCGCCGGTGTCATCGAGGGGTTGGCCGATGTCGCCCGCCGCTACCACGCGGAGAACGCGGCGATCCCGTACAGCCCGGAGGTCAGCTTCCTGGACCGGGACCCGCTCGGCCGGTTCCTCAAAGAGTTGATGCGGGCCGATCCGGACAACGGCAGGCCGGGACTACAGGAATGGGAGGGTGTCAACAACGGCGCCGAGAGCGGCCGGGACTGGCTGGACCTGCACGATGTCGATCCGGCGCTGCGCCGGGAGGCCGACGCGGAACAGGGGCCGGTGCTCGACCCGGAACGGCAGAAGCTCTTCGAGCACGCGCTACTGCGTGATCAGATCCGCGACGAACGGTCCACCTGGGCGCATCTGGCCGAGGCGGCGCTGTCCGAGCTGGGCGACAAACCACGGGTGGACGGTCTGCTCGACGGGATGCGCGAGCAGGTGCGGGAACAGGCGGACCAGGTCGCCCGATTCCGCGCGCGGGTCGCCGAATTCCTCGGGGCGGATTCGGGGGAGCGGGTCGTCTTCGTCGACGGCGAGTCGCCGCGGTTGAAGGTGGTGGACGGACAGGGCAATCACGACCAAGTGCTGGCGCGCGAGCTGGCCCGTGACCCGGATCTGGCCGCACGGGTGAACCGTGGCGCGGTGCGCGTCGATTACGTCGACGCGAGGGTGGATCGCGCGGGGAACCTGCGCCTCGTCGAACTCGGTGAAACACAGACGCGGCACATCAGCACCGAGATCGCCGGCGACGAGGTGCACATGACGATGGTGCGGGATGCGGACGGGACGTGGCGGCTGGTCGCCGACCACGCCCCGGAGCAGCCGCGGCCTCGCACACCCGAGCCGGGCGGCGCACCGCGGCCGACCCACGAGGTCGAGGCCCAGTTGTCCGAGCTCGCCCGCAAGGTCGGCGTCGAGGATCCGGATCAACTCACCCCGCAATGGCTCGACGAGTTGCGGCGCGAGAATGCGGTGCGCGCCATCCAGATCGAAGCGCTGATGGACTATGCGCGCAGCAGCGATGCCATGGATTCGTTCCACGCCCTCCTGCATGCGCGCGACGGTCTGGCCCATGTGCTCGGCATCGATGCCCACGAACTGACCGCGCGGGGATTGGCCGAGAGGATCGCCGACCGGTCGATCCGTAACGCGTTGCGCCGTCAGCAACTGGAATACCTCGCCGATTATGCGAAGCAATGCCGCAAGATCGAATCCGGCGCCGCCGATGCCGCACATCGGCGCCTGGCCGAGGCGCTGGGCACCACGCGCGACGGCATCTCGCCGAACCGGCCCCGCAAGCATCCGGTGACCGGCGAGCCGATGCTGCGCATGCAGCGCGACCACGAGCAGCTCGGCCCGAGGAAGCTGCACCGTGCGCTGGCTCGGATGCTGCGACGCGATCCGGCCCGGGCGGTCGCCGCCCTCACTGAATACGCCGAGGCACTGGGCCGGATCGACCCGTTCACCGACGGCCTGCGGGTGGATCCGCGCACCGATCCGCGCGCGGCCGACGGGGTGGCGCCCATGCATCACCCCGACGCGTTGGCGCATCTGCACGAGGTGATCGGGGACCTGGGGGATCGGGTGGGTCGCCTCGAGGGCCCCTCGGCCCGGCCCTCCACGGCACATTTCCCGACCACGGACGAGCCGAAGGGTAAGCCGCACGCCAACCGCGACTGGGCCCGGATCCTCGGTGTCGACATCACCGAAGCCGACAGCGCCAAGATCGCCAAGGTCTACGAGGACTACCGCGACGGCAAGATCGACAAACACGAGCGGCTCAGCCCCGAGAAGCTGGCCGAGGTACACCGGGAATTGCGCGCCGAAGTGCGCGAGCGGGCCGCCGACCTCGACACGCTGGAACACCTGACCCGGGAACTGCAGCGGGCACAGGACCGGGATCTCGCCGTGGCGCGGCAGGAACATATCCACGGACCTGCCGATGCCCTGGCCGCCGATCACGCGGCGGCGGTGCGCCGGCGTGATGGTGCGCGGGACGCGTTGGCCCGGGCGCTGGCCGAGGTGAATGCCGAGGGGCTGGGCCGGGATCGGGATTCCGGTGGTATGCGGGTGGGGATTTCGGAGGCGGAGCTGCGGCCGCGGCGCGAACCGGGCGAGCCGGTCGATCCGCGGGACCCGGGGCATGTTCGGACCTTGGACGAGACGATCGATTTCCTGCGGAGTCGGACGAAGCTTCTGGATCAGCAGGCGCAGTTCCAGCAGAAGGTGACGAACCTGGAAGACGCGGCTCGGGCTTTCCACGAGGCGCAGGCCCAGGTCACCCGACTGGAACAGGCCCTGGACCGGGTGCGCGACCCAGCCGAAACCCCGGCGCCGCGCGACACCGCGAACGATCCGGCCGCCACGGCGCGGCGCTCCGAAATCGACGCGCTGATCACGAAGCGGGACAAGGCATTCCACGATCGCGCCGTGGCCGAGGGTGAGCTGAACCGGGCCCGTCGCGGGCTCCCCATCGCCAACGACGAACTACGGCCGCGCCGCCGGCCGGGTGAGCCGGACGATCCGGCGGACCCGGACTACCGCCGCACCCTGGACGAGACGATCGACTATCTGCGCACCCGCGCGCGGCCGATCGACGAGCAGCGGCACTGGCAGGAACAGGTGAGCGCACTGGAGTCGGCGGCGCGCACCTTCCATCGGCTCGACGCGGAGGCACAGCGGCTCCAGGACGCGGTGCGCAACGCCGTCGTCCACCATCGCCGGGTCGTGGATTTCGCGGCGGAACGGCGGCACGCGGAGATCGACCGGATGCGCGCCGAGCGCGACGCCGCGTTCCGCGCGCGGCGGCAGGCCTTCGACGAGCTGCAGGACGCACGCCGCAGCGCCGATGTGCACCCGGCCGAGCTGGGACTCCCGCATCGCCCGGACGATCCACCACCGCAACGGCTTCGGCCACTCGACGAGGTGATCGAGGATCTGCGGGCGCGGACCGTGCGGGTCGACCGGCAGGCGCAGTGGCAGCGCCGGGTCGATGTGCTGGAGTCGGCGGCACGCCGATTCACCGAGACCGACGCCGCGGCCGCGCGCCTCGACGATGCCGTCGAGACGGCCGTCCGCCGCGATCTGGACCTGCGTCATCAGGAGGCCGAGGCACGCCGCGCCGTGGCCGCCGCCGAGGCGGCGCGGTGGGCGGAATTCGAACGGCTGCAAGGACTTCGCGAACAAGCCTTCCGGGCCCGCCGCGCAGCTCTCGCCGGCCTGGACGAGGCGTGCGCCGAACTGGGCACGCGGCCCGAGGAATTGGGGCTGCCCGTCGGACAGTACGAGCCGGCCAGGGGCGACACCCGGCAGCTGGAACACGCCCTCGACGAGCTGCGCGCCGTCGGCGGGACGCTCGAACAGCAGGCGGTACGCGGAGCCCGCGTCGACGCGGTCGCCTCGGCGGCCCGGGAGTTCCTGCGCGCGCACAACGACGCCCGGCGGGTGGACGAGGCGGCGGATACGGCACTGCGGCACTACCGGGATCTGCAGGCCGCCGACCGCGAGATCGCGGACGCCACGCGCCGGACCGAAAACGGTGGGACGGAAGTTAATCCGCGGCCCGGCACCGGCGACGACCCCGATCCGGGTGCCGCCGGAGCGGTGCCGAAGGGCTCGCCGTCCGAACCGCCCGCCGGCGGTGCCGGACGCGCGGAGCATTCCGACCACCACTCCGAAGACGCGCCGCCCCGAGCGGACAGCGCTCCCGACCCGAACGGCGCGGGTGGGCGTCCCGAACACACGGCCGAACAGCGCGGCGAACGCGAACGGCTGGCTGTCGAACGCGCCCAACAGGTCTCGGAGCTGGTCGAACTGCGTGATCAGCGGGATATCCTGGCGCGCCGGCTGCGCATCGACGACGCGGACGGCTGGGCCGCGCTGGAACCCGATCGGCGGCAGGCGACCTTCGACGACGTGCTCGGGCGGACCCGAGAGGCACGCACCGAAATGCCGCGCGTGCAGGCCGAGGTTGCCGCGCTGGAGCGGCTGTGCCGCGAACACGACGCGGCACAACAGCACATCGCGGAGTTGGACGCGCGGCTGCACGAGCTCGACCGTCCGGCCGAGGAATGGCGGGACCAGCACGATGCCCTCATGCGCGAGCGCGCGGCGAAGGCGTCCGAATACGAGTTCTGGCGGGCCAAACGCAACGACCGCGCCGCGCGCTTCGACGATCTGCGCGACAGCAACGGCCGGCTCATCCACGACGCCGCCGATCTGGACCGGGCGCTGGACGCGGACCACCTGGACCACACCATCTTCGCGTTGCGGGATCGGCCGGGCAGTCTTCGTGAGGTCACCGCCATCGGCGAGGAAACCCCGGGCCAGATTCACGACCCGCTCCCCGGCGGCGCCGAACAACAGGGACGCCGGGACCCGATCGCCAAACTGCAGGACGCGGCCGAGAAATGTATCCGGCTGGAAGGCGAACTCGCCGAACTGGATCACCGCATCAACGAACTCGAGGCCGGCGCGCCGCCCGAGAACCGGCCGGTGTCGGCGCAGGTGCGTGCCGAACTCGACCGGCTCGGCGCCGAGCGGGCCGCCGCGGTCCTGCGGATCAAACCGAAGGAGGCGATGCGCGCGGATCTGGCACGAGAGCTGGGCGCCGATCGGAACCGGCTGACGCCGGAGCACCTCGACGCGGAACTCGCACGTCTCGGCCGGGAGGCCGTCCTCGGCGACCACATCCGCAGACTCGGCTGGTTCGAGGACGTGTGCCGGGAGATCAACGCGGCGCACAACGAGATCGGGCGGATCCAGGATCGGATGGCGGAGCTGGCCGGTGCGGGCCGCGAGGTCCTCGATCGGGCGGGCGCCCGCCCCATCACCGACCGGGTCGGCCTGGTCGACGGCGAGCGGCCGCGGATCGTGGTCGTCGCGCCGCGTGAACCGCTCGACCGCCCGCGCGGCGACCACGACGCCGCCCTCGCCGAGGCCATCGGCCGCGATGCCGCGGTGGCACAGGCGATGATGCGGCCGGAGACGGTGATCGAATACCACCGGATCATCGCCGAGCGCAACGGTGATCGGACGACGGAGCGACTGCCCGGCCCGCGCCGGGAGATCGTCGAGACCGGCTGGTCCCGGCACGGGGAGGGCCTGCGCCTGGTGCGCTGGTTCGACGGCGACGGCAGGTCGCACGACGTGGACCCGACCCGTCCGGATCGGGTCGAGGGCCGGTACAAGCAGACGGTGCCCAAACAGTTCCAGCCGCGCGACCTGCCCGAGGGCGTCAGCGGGTGGGCCGTCGATCCGTTCCAGGCCTCGCTGGAGGGGCCGTTCAAGCACCTGCCCCCCGGCGATGTCGTGGACAAGGAACTGCTGCCCCGGATTCCGGGACTGGACCCGGTCGTTCCCGAGGGCGTGCACGTGTACGAGGCGCCCGAGGCCGGGGTGCTGTACAACTTCATGCGCGTGGTGCTGGAGCCGGCCAAGCTGTTCAAGTTCACCTGGTTCGGCGACCCCGACCATCCGGGGCGGATCCGGCCCAGATTCAAAGGGCATCCGTGGTTCCGCGCGCCCGCACCGGACCGCCAGCCCATGTTCCGCGAATACGATGCGCGCGAACACGTTCCCGATACGACCGGGAATCTCACCCCGCAATGGCACGAACGTGAGGCCCGGCTGCGGGCGGACTGGCAACGCGTACAGGATTGGGCCGCCGGCGAATACGGGCGGTTCCGGGCCGACGACAGCGATATCGGCACGATCTCGCGCCACCTCGCGGGCCTGCGCGACACCCTGCTGGCCGACTACACCGCCGCCCAGCAGCGGGCCCGCGCCCGGCAACTGATCGAGGACGTCGCGGGCGCGAAGCTGGTCGACCTCGAGGATATCGGTGCGGATCTGCGGGGGCGGTTGCGTGATCCGGATACGGCCGCGGAGGTGGTCGATCTGGTTCGCGCCCAACTGAATCGGGAGCCGTTCACCAACTTCGACGAGTTCGCCGCCACCCTGGCCGACCGGTTCGCCGACGAGGTGCCCGAATTCACGCCCGAGCAGATCGGGCGCATCAAACATCATTTGATGACCTTCGAGCATCGGGTGCACGAACCGGTCGCCGGCGATGTCGTGCGCCGCCGCCTCGATCCGGTCGCGGATGTGGCCGAGGCATGGAATCGCCTGATCGCGGGTGAGCCGTTGCCGCAGGACATCCTCATGCTGCAGGACGCCCTGAGCGAGTCGCGATTCATCGACGAGAACGAGGCCGCGAGCTGGCGTGAGGCCAATGCGCACGCGATCATGCTCGGCTACGACTGGGACGGCAACCGTCCGCCGCTCACCGATTGGCGGGCGAAGATCCGGTACCGGCCCGCGCTGATCGAGGCCGAGAATCCGCTGCCGCCGCACCCGGGCTCCGACCACGGCCCCCAGCCGCTGCCGCCGGGGCCCGACGGTTCCGCCGGGCCCACCCCGGACGGTCCCGCGCGCCCCACCCCGGACGGTTCCCGCGGGCCCGAACCGAAGCCGGCCCCGGATACCGGGAACCTCGTCCTGCGGCCCCCCGAGGAAGCGCCGGAGGTGGCCGCGCCCGGCCCCCAGCTCGCGGCCGCCCCCGCGCACGACGAATGGTCCGATCGCGGCCCCGCCGAGATCGCCCGGGTGCTGGCGGAACGCTACGCGGACATCGGGCTGACGGTGGTCCGCTTCGACCTCGCCGGCCTCGATCACGACGTGCTGCGCGAGTACGCGCGGGCGGTCGACGATCTGCTGCGGAAATATCCGGACACCCCGCTGCGGATCATCGACATCCTGCCGCTGGAATTCCATCAGCGGGAATTCGCGCTCGCCCAGTGGGAGCACGAGAACAACGGCGCCCGAATCGTTCTCGACTACCGATACGCGACCGACGGGCTCGTGGCCTGGGCAGCCGTCGGGGAGAGCGTGGCCGGCGGGCACTTCCATCCGAGCATGGAGCTGCGGCCGATCTACAGCATCATCGTGCACGAGTTCGGGCACGTGCTGGACCAGGCGACGGATCAGCAGACGACTCGCACTATCGAGGACGTGCTGCGCCGGCGCTACGAACAGGAATTCGCGGCGGCGCATGTGGCGAACGGTGGCCAGGGATTCCACACCTGGCTCGATCAGCTCAGCGGCTACAGCTTCGACCGCGAGGGCCGATTCAACCCGGGAGAGGCAGTGGCGGAAGCCTTCGCCGAGGTGGAACTGGTTGGCCGCGAGCACGCCTCCGAGCCGGCCCGAGCGATCTACGACGAACTGATCCGAGCCCGGGAGAGCGACACGGGGGCGTCCCGGCACGCCGCGCACGCCGAGCATGATCCCGGTTCCGTTGCGGAAGAACAGCATTCGCGGACCCGGAACGGCAGCGACTCGGGTGATCGGCACGGCACGCGGTTCCGCGACGGTGCGGGTAGCGGTAGTGAGCAGGGGACTGGGACTCGCAATGGGGTCGGCTCCGACGATGGGACGGATGCGGGGGCTCGCGACCGTGCGGGCGCCGGTAGCGAGCAGGGTGCCCGATCCCGCGACGGTGCGGCTTCCGGCGATGAGCACGCTGCTCGGTCTCGGGATGGTGTGGAGTCCGATGGTGAGCCGCGTCCGGTTATCCGGAACGTCGTGGATGTTGCCGGTGGGGAGCAGAATTCGCATCGTGACGGTGGCGATCCGGGCAATGGGCGGGAAACGCTGTCCCGCAACGGTTCCGGCTCCGGTGATGGTCACGCTTCGGAGGGAGAGCACGATCCGCGGTCTCGTCGGGGAGCCCGGCCTGGAGCGGAAACCGGGGACGGCGCGGCACCGCGTCGCGGTGAACGGGACGCCGGTGACGGTGGTGAGCCGCCGGATACCGCGGGGCCGCGCCGAGGCGGGGACGGACGCGGAGGGTCGGTCCCGCCGCGGCGGTTCAACCCGTTCCCGGGATCGTGGGTGCTACCGCGGCCGCACGAGCAGTACGACGTCGAGTGGCCGGACTACCGACCGGAGGAGCCGGTCCGTCCGGGCTGGGTGCAGCCGCCGGTTCCCCCGGAACCTCCACAGCCGCCGCCCCATCCGCCGCGGCAGCCGCATCCGCCCGCGCCGCCGGCCTGCCCTCCGGCGCCGCGGCATCCGCAGCCCCCGCAGTCCCCGGTGCCGCGGCATCCGCAGCCTCCGGTGATGCCGCATCCGCAACCTCCGGTGCCGCCGACACCACCGACAATTCCGGTGCCGCCGATTCCGCCGGTGCCGCCGACTTCGCCGCAGCCGCCGGTGCCGCCGCCCTTGCCGGAGCCGCCACAGTTGCCGGAGCCGCCACAGTTGCCGGAGCCGCCGACGATTCCTACGCCGCCGGGTCCTCCCGCGTCTCCGGAGCCGGTGCCGCCGGGGCTTCCGGAGCCACCGCAGTTGCCGGAGCCACCGCAGTTCCCGGGACCGCCGCCGCTACCACCCGGCCCGCCGGGCACACCGACGCCGCCGACCGGTCCCCCGCCGCCGGAGACACTGCCCCCGCATCACCCGTACCCGCCCGGAGCACCGTCGCCGGACGCCGATCCGCGAGGACCCGGAGATCATTGGGGCACAACATCTTCCGGTCCCGGCGCGGCGAACGGTCCGAATCCGCCGCTCGGCCCGATACCGCCGATGGTTCCGCCCGCACCCGGTGCTGGTCGCGGCGGCTCGTCGCGGACCGGGAACAAAACCGCTCTCGTACCGCGTGTTTCGGGACCGTCCGGTGGCGCGATCGTCGTCCGCTCGCATACCGGCTGGGGTGAATACGCGACCTTCGATCCGGCCACCGGCAGCCTGCATTCCGTGCCGCTCGCGGCCGGCGGAATCGGTGGGGTGTACGGGGATCTGGCGGGCGTGCCGGTGGTGTTCTACCGCGGCATGTCCGGGCTGGTGCTGCGCGTCGGTGACCGGTCGATCGGCCTCGACAATTCGTGGGCCGATGTGTCCTGGCGGCGGATCGACGGCGCGTCCGTCGGGTTCACGGTGACGGTCGCGGGGCAGACCGCGTGTGACCTGCGCTATCGGGCCGGACCGCCCGATCTCGATCTGGGTCTGCTGATCAGTGAGGTCTGCGCCGACCCGGATCGCCGAGCGCAGATCTTCGCGCGATGAGGCGACCGGTGCCGGCGAACGGTGCGGCGGCCGGCAGTACGGCACCGTGCCAGGATGGGAACAACGTTCGGATGAGGAGATTGGTGCGACGTGACCACGGATGATCCCGCGCGAGAACCCGGGCCCGAGGCCGGTGACACCGGGACCGCCGAGCCATCGCAGGCGCCGCCGGAGGCCGCGCATCCGACCGGCGGTGCGGGCGACCCGGATGTCGGCTTCGCCCTCGACGTCACCACCGACGCACCCGCCGCAGATCCCGCAGCCGATCCCGTGTCGGCCGATCCCGCCACGCGCGCAAAGGATCTCAGCCACGAGCTGGCCCGCCGGCTGGGAGCGGTGGCGCCGCGTGGCTGGCGACGCCTCGAGTCGATGTTCGCGCTGACCACGGTGACGGAGGCAGCGCAGGTCCTGTTCTCCGACGATCAGGGCCGGGGGATGCGAATGCAGCCGCCGGAGGACGTCCTCGAACTCGTGCGTGAGCACCGCCGGATATCGGCTCAGCTCAGCGATGGACCCTGGTGGCGACTGCTGCTGACGCTGTCGAACACGGGCGAACTCGAGGTGGATCACGACTACGGTGACGACCCGTTCCCGGACGACCAGTTGTTCCCGCCCGAGGCGTATCGCGCGGATCTCGAGGCGTACCCGCGGGATCGGGTGCCGGTGTGGTTGGCCGCCTATGTCGGGCACGGTGATCGGCAGGCGCGCACGCCACCGGAGGCTGCGCGGGCGGCGCGCGCGGACCGCGCGGCCGGGACACACGCGCGGGTGCTGGCCGAGCATCAGCTTCCGTCGTTCACCGTGCTGTGGTCGCGCTGGGCGGTGATCGCCGCGGCCTTCGTCGCCGCCGGGTCCCAGTGGGGTCCGCGGATCCTGCCGGCGCTGGGGTGGTTCGAGGGCGCCAAACGCAGTGGCTCCACGCTGTATTCGCTGCCGGGCGGTCGCGCGGTGCTGTCCGGGGGCGTGTGGAACGCACCGGAACTCGACGCCGCCTACAACGCCGGTGAGCCGCTGCCCGCGCTGTATTCGGGTGCCCCGGAATGGGTGGCCGATCCGGTGTTGAATCCGCGTGCGGCCAACGGGCTGTTGTCGTTCTGCTACTGGTGGGAGAACGGCCGCTGGCAGTGCGGGCAGTCACCGGCGGTGGATCGGATCAGTGCCGCGGTGCCCGGAATCTGGACCGCGGACACGGTCGCGGACGTGGTGACCGGCCTGGTCGCCGCGGAGCCGTCCGCCGAGCAGCGCGCTGCGGTGGTGGATCTGGTGGCAGCGGCCGAGATCGGGTTCGTCACCCGCGAGGCTCTGGTTGCGGTATTCGGCGACACCGATGATGTCGACATCGATGGTGCGTTCTATCAACTGATCATGGCCGGTGTCGCGCTCGCACTGCCGGAGCCGATGGCGCAGCAGGAGGCGATCGCGCGAGTCCGGCAGTTCATCGAGGAGCGCGGGATGGACACCGGGGGATATCCGCTCGACGAATTGCGTGCCGACCGGATCGATGTCGGATGGATGGTGTACGTACCGGCCGCGCCCGGTGAGCTCTCGATCGGTCGCGCGATCTTCTACCTCGCCGATGACGGTGTGCTGGAGCAGTCTTCGTCCTCGGTGGCGCCGTCGCGCTATCTCGAGGAATTCACCCGGCGTTTCCACGAGCGGCACGGTTCCACACCGGTGTGAGTCCCGTCCCGGCGTCCTGACCTCCCGCGGGTGGCGTCGCGATGCCTTGGCGTGCAACGAGTTCGGTCGAAGCACAAAAGTCACGACATGTCCATTCGCCGTTCATCCCATCCTCAGGAAGATCGAGTGTCATGGCATGGACCCGGAAATTCGGGGTGGGGCGGCGGCGGAACCGCACGGCAGGGCGGAGCTGAGTAGGGAGTGACTGGTGTCGGGAGATTCGGGAGATAAGGGCAAGCCGGAAAACCCGTGGCAGCTCTCCGGCGACGACATCGGCAAGCCGCCGAAGGTGGTGACGAACGGGGGAAGGACCTCACTCGACACCGGCGGCCTGACGGTCAAGCAGAAGGCGCTGCAGGAGCTGGCGGACGCGGCCACCGATCTCTGGAACACCTTCGACATGCTGGAGAAACTGAAGTCCTGGGTCGAGAAGATCGACGGCTTCGGCAACCTGCCCGATCTGCCGTCGGGTCCTGCCCTGGCGAACAAGTACGGCAACGCCGGCCGGCAATTCGGCGAGAAGGTCAAGGAACACAAGGACATTCTCGAGAAGCTGGCCGATACCTTCCTCGCGGCCGGCAAGCTGTACGTCGACAGCGACGAGACGTCCAAGCAGTCCTTCCAGCGGCTGCGGGCCGCTGCCGATTCGCGCGCCAACTCCGTCGTGGCGCCCCCCTCGGCCGGGGCGACGAAGGTGCCGGAATGGGCCACCAAGCACGAGTTCCACGACAAGCTCGAGGATTACAAGCTTCCCTCGGAACGCGATGAGCTGAAGCGGCTGTCGCAGACCCAGGACGGGCGGGACCTTTCGCCGGTTTCCCCGGAACCCAAGGAATGGATGACGTTGGAGCGCATGAACGCGCTGCACAACGCGCTGAATCCCACACCGATCGCGGATGCCTCGGGCATGTGGGAATGGATGCAGCAGCAGCTGATCATGCCGACCTCCAATCTGACCAACAAGATGAGCGGCGTCCTGAATTCGGGTGGTTGGTCCAGCGACGCCGCGCGGAAGGCGGGCACGGCGGTCACGACATACACCCGCGGCATCGACGCGATGCGCGACTCGATGCATCTGCTGTCGCTGAGCCTGCTCGACGCGTCGGGCTGGGTGGAACAGACCCGGTGGTGCATGCCGGACGACCAGCGGCTGAAGGAGCTGAACGCCGGATCGGACGAGGACCGGACGTTCGCCCTCAATTACGACCGCACCCTGTACGACAGCTACTACCGGCAGGGCGTGATCCAGTCGAGCGATGCCATTCCGCTCGTCCCGGCGGCGGTGAGCCCGCTGGCCGCGGTCATACCCACGCCGCCGCAGGATCCCCAGGACCCGCAGGACCCGCGGAATCCGCGGAATCCGGGCGCCGCGGATCCGACCGGTGGGCGGACACCCACCGGCAGCTCACCGAACGTCGGTGGGGGTCCGAGCGCGAACGTGCAACAGCAGCAGCGTCAACTGGCGGCGGAGGCTCAGCGGCGCGAAGCGGAGGCCGAGAAGCAGCGCAAGGCACTCGAGGAACAAGCCAGGAAGCAGAACGCCGATCTGGAAGCGCGTACGCGGCAAGCCGATTCGGCCCTCGAGAAGCAGCAAGCCGAAATGGCGAAACAGGCGCAGCAGCAGGCACAGCAACAGGCGCAGCAGCAAGCGCTGCAGCAAGGGATGGCTGCCGCGCAGCAGGCCGCCGAACAGGGTTTGCAGGCAGCGCAACAGGGCATGCAGGCCGCGCAGCAGGCGGCCTCGGCCGGTTTGGCCGGGCTGCCGGGCGCGATCCCGGGGCTCGAGTCCGCCATGTCCAAGGTCAAAGGGGCCGGTGCCGGCGCCGGTGGTGGTGCGGGCGGAAAAGCGGGCGGCGGTGCCGGACTCGGCGCCGGCGCCTCGGCCCTGCAGAAGGATGCCGCCGCGGCCGCCAAGCTGTTTCCGCGGGCGTCGGCGAACATGGAGAGCGCGGCGAGTGCGGCCCGCGCCGGGCTGGCTCCCGGGCAGGGACAGCCGGGATCGCCCGGCGCCGCTGGCTCGCCCGGGCACGGGGCCGGCGGTGCCGGTCAGCAGAAGGAACACAAGCGGTCGGTGAACCTCGAGTCCGTGGACAACCTCGACGAAGCCCTGGGCGAAGCGCCCGTCGTCGTCAAACCCGTGATCGAGCAGCCATGAACCGGACGTGGAAACTCACCGATACCGAGTTCGTCGTGCTGTGGGAGGCGACGAAACGGGACGACTTCGTGCCGCACCCGTTCGTCTTCACCTGCCGTACACCCGACGAACACGAGTATCGCCGGCAGAAGCAGCAGGCATGGGACGAGTTACGCCGGCGCGAGGACCGATGGTTCGAGCCCGTCATGGCCGTCCTCGCCGAACCGGATATCCGCATCGTGGCCCTCGGACACGACGGGGCCGATCCATGGCAGTCGTTCGTCCCGGCCCGTGTGCTGGGGGTGCGCCGCGGCGACGTCGGCTATGTCGTCTCCGAGCTGTCCGGCGAAACCTGGTCGCACTCCGGCGGTTTCACGGTCACCGAATGTGACGCCATCAACCTGGCGGATGCCGTCGTGCGTGCCCTGCCGGAGGCGGGACCGGGCGCGCATTCGTCGATCGTCCTGCCGAGCTACGACGCCGGGGAGGCGCTCGACTACTCCTACGGACGTTCGTCGGTGCGCGACACCTATGACGAACCGATCGCTGGGCGTGCGCAATCCTTTCTCGCTCAGCCCGCCTCCTGCGTCGGGACTATCAGGGTCCAGCAGGGACACTCCCGTTTCGGCCCGCGCGGGATCGCCGAGTACCGGATGCGGTGGCGGGACGTGATCGACGACGGCCGCTACCTCATCGTCGACGGGCAACCACCGGCCGCGAAGGGCGTCGATGCCAAGGGCATGGTTACGGCCGTCAACGTCGGAGTGGCGGAGGTCGTTCGTGCGATCAAGGACGAAAGACGATGAGCGACAACGATTTCGGAGGTGTTCTGTGAGCGAGGTGGAGGCCCGCCCGCCCGAGTGGAGTGCATCGTCGCGTACCGGGGCGATCACCGTGCGCACCACCGAACAGGGTCTGCCGCTGGGTATTTCCATCACAGCGGAGGAGCTGCGCAAGGATCCGCAGGCCCTGGCGGCCGAGGTGCTGCGGTTGTGCAAACGGGCTGCGAACCGGGCCGGATTGCAGCGCCGGGCACAGCTGGAGGATGCGGGCATGGCGCCCGAGATGATCGACCTGCTGGGCCTGCCGACTCCGGACACGGTGGCTCGTAGAGAAGCCGAGGACGAAGACGACTACGAGATGGAACCGGCTACCTGGCTCCGCTCGGTGTAGTGGTTCGCGACGAGGGGAGGGCAATCGTGGTGGTGTACGAAAGTTTCGACGAGTTGGAGACCAGCGTCCGGAAGCGGCTCTATCGGCTCCATGACCTGGCCGACGGGATGCGATCGGTCCGGGCGGTCGAGACCTCGCCGGACGGCGCCGTCACGGTGGCGGTCGACGGAGACGGCGCGCTGGTGAATCTGGAGTTCGCGCAGTCGGTTTCGAGCCTCACGCCGGAGGAGTTCGAGCGCCGGCTGGTCGACACCGCCGCCGCCGCGGTTCGCCGCGCGTTCACCGACCGCGCCGCGCTGATCACGGCGTTCAACGAGGAGGCCGGGGGTTAGGCGAGTCCGTTGTTCACGAAGACTCCGCACAGTCTTCACGAACAGCCTTCCGGCCCTTTCGTCTCGATCGGTACTTTCACGTTTTGTTCGATCAATTGTCTTGTGGGATTGAGGGATACGATGGGTGACTTCGTAGCAACGCCCGATGCGATCCGGGCGTACGGCAACGTGGCGGCCGACATGGCGACGGGTGTGGCCACCGCGGGCGCCTTCGATCAGACCGCGACCATCGCCGCGGTCGTCCCGGTCTTCGGCTTGCTGGGCCAGGAGTTCCTGCTCTCGTTCGCCCGCGCGCAGGCCAATCACGCCTCCTCGGTGGCGGAATTGGCGGGCGTGCACGCCGCCACCGCGCTGACCGCGCACGACGCGGCGGCCGCGTACGAGTCCACCGAACACACCTCGGTGTCCACGTTCCGCGCCGCCGAACACTCGGTATGAACGCGCCGCTGGATCCCTCGATCCTGGACATGCTGCGGGGCAGCGCCATCGCGCCGATGATCGATCGGCCGGTGAACGAGGTTCTGCGCGATATGGGCCTGCCGCCGTTGCCCGATCCGAACCGGCTGCCGCAGCTCCCGCCGCTGCCCGACCTGCCGCCGCTGCCCGTGCTCGACCTGCACGCGATCGCCAAGCCGCTGACCGATCTCGCCGGCGGCTTCGGTAACGGTCAGCTCGGCACCGGACCGGGACCGGATCCGACGCAGGTGCTGCAGGCGGTCGGCACCGCGTTGACGACGGTGATGTCACTGGGGAGCTCGGCGCTGCAAATGGCGATGACGTTGTGGCAGGGCCAGGGCGCGGAATCGGCGGCCACCAAGGCCGGTCAGGCGAGTGCCGACGGGGCCGCTCTCACGGCACAGAGCGGCGAACAGAAGAGGGTGCTCGGCGGCGCTGCCACCTCGATGGGGATCGGGCAGGCGAATATGGCCGCGATCATCGCCGAGTACACCGCCACCATGACCGCCGCCGCGCCGCTACTGGCCACGCCCGGCGGCCAGGTCTTCCTGGTGGCCGCGACGATCCGGAGCCTCACCGAGGCGCTCGCGCAGGTGACCGAGACCAAGGTCGAGATGCTCGGGCACTCGGCGCGGATGACCCAGGCGGGAAAGAAGCACAAGGTGACCGCGGCGCCCAAGCCGACCGGTGCCGGTGCGAGCAGGATCGATCCGCAGCAGTTGCAGCAGATGATGCAGCTGCTGCCGCCCCTGATGTCGATGGCGCAGACCGGCGTTCAGGCCGCCACCCAGGCCGGAACACAGCTGACGCAGGCCAATGCGCAGATGTCGGCGGCGAAATCGGCGGCCGCGATCGCCGCGGAACGCGAGCGGGAGTCGGGCGACGGTGCGGCGACCGGCGGTTCGGGCGGTGCGGCGG
>NZ_BAGM01000022.1 GCF_000308855.1 Nocardia veterana NBRC 100344
GCTAGACGGTGCAGGGGAGATTCGCGTAATAGGCGATCGTGCACTCGGATTCGCGGGTCAGCTTCCAGGTGCCGTCGATCTCCTTCCACTTCAGCTCGATGTACATGGCATCGAAGCCGGGGACGTTGATCTGCAGATTGTGGGTCAGCGTGTCGCCCTGCACGTTCACCGGGTCGATGGCCTGCCACTGGAAGCCGGGCACGGTGGCCATCACACCGCCGACCTGGTCGACCAGCGGAATTCCGGCCTCGCCCGCCTCGAGCTCGTTGGCGCGGGCCGCACGCGAACCGTTCGGGTCGAGCACCAGCTGCAATTTGCTCTGCAGTTCGCCGGCGCCCGGGGCGGCGGCGTGGACGGGTGCGGCGATCGGTGCGGCGACGGCCGGGGTCACGGAGGCGACACCACCGGCGAAGACGACAGCGGCCAGCGAAAAGGCCGCAACGGCACGGGATTTGATCTTGATCATGGTCGTTTCCGATCAGTTGTGGGACAGGAGTGCCGTGCCTCGCAATCGTTCCGCAAGGGCTGGCACCACCAAGCAATATAAGGTAAGCCTATGCAAAGGTAGGTAGTACTCAGTCGGCTTCGGTGGGATTCGGTCCTTCCGAACTGCCGGATCCGCGCAGCTGAACGCCTCGGCGATCGGCAGGGCGGTGGCTGGAATCACAGAACGGGAGAACCAGTGAAGACGCTTCTCGTGGTCGGAGCCGGGCCGAAAGCGATGGCAGTGGCGGCGAAGGCTCGGGTGCTGCGCGACCTGGGGTTACCCGCTCCGCGCGTGGTCGTGGTGGAACCGCATGCGGTGGGAGGCAATTGGCTGCCCAGCGGTGGCTGGACCGACGGCCAGCACCGGCTCGGCACCAGCCCGGAGAAGGACATCGGCTTCCCCTACCACTCGACCTGGGCGCGCGGCCACAATCGCGCGATCGACCGGGCGATGATCGCCTACAGCTGGACCTCGTTCCTGATCGAGAACGGCACCTACGCCGAATGGGTCGATCGCGGCCGGCCCAACCCGCATCACCACGTGTGGGCGAACTATCTGCAGTGGGTCGCACGCAAGGCCGAGGTCGAGTTGGTCATGGGCGGCGTCCGCCGGGTGCGCCCGGCCGCCGACGGCTGGTTGGTCTCGGTGGCCGACGGTTCCGGTGTGGAAACCGAAATCGATTGCGACGGTTTGATGATCACGGGACCGGGCGACAGTCGCCGCGCCCTGGCCGACCATCCGAAGGTGCTGAGCATCGCCGATTTCTGGGATCTGGCGGGTAAGCGCCGGCTCCCGGTCTCCTCGCGCGCGGCCGTGATCGGCGGCGGGGAGACGGCCGGTTCGGCGGTGGACGAGCTGGTCCGCCACGATGTGCTGACCGTCTCGGTGATCTCACCCGCGGCCACCATCTACACCCGCGGCGAAAGCTATTTCGAGAATGCGTTGTTCAGTGATCCGGCCAAGTGGCGGGCGTTGAGTGTGCAGGAGCGTCGCGATGTGATCCGCCGTACCGACCGGGGCGTCTTCTCGGTGCGGGTGCAGGAGAATGTGCTGGGCGACAACCGAGTTCATCATCTGCAGGGCCGGGTGGTCCGGGTCGCCGAGCGCGGCGACGGGGTGTCGCTCACCCTGCGCAACGAATTGCGTCCGGATCAGCAGCACGGTTTCGATCTGGTGGTCGACGCCACCGGCGGTCAGCCCCTGTGGTTCCTGGATCTGTTCGACTCCGATGCCGCGGATCTGGTCGAGCTCGCGGTCGGCGGCCCCATCACCCATGCCCGGCTGGAAGCGGCGATCGGTCACGACCTGGCCGTGACCGGGCTCGAGGCCAAGCTCTATCTGCCGAATCTCGCGGGGATGGCCCAGGGGCCGGGCTTCCCCAACCTCAGTTGCCTGGGCGAACTGTCCGATCGGGTGCTCGGCGGTGCGCCGCGGTCGACCGCTGCCGCTGCGGCTCCGATGGTCGCGGCGCGACGACCGCAATGATCGCGACGGAAACAATAGGCTAGGCTACCCTTAGTTTTTAGGGAATGAGGTTCGGTTCATGCGTATCGTGTCGTTCGGCTATCAGACCTGGGGCCGCAAAACGCTGCAGGCTCTGATCGATTCGAAACACGAGGTGGTGCTCGCGGTCACCCACCCCGCGAGCGAGCACGCCTACAAGGGCATCTGGTCCGATTCGGTCGAGGAACTCGCCCGCGAGCACGGTATCCCGGTCCACCTCACCGAACGGGCCGACGCCGAGACCATCGACCTGGTCAAGCGCGCCGAACCCGACATCATCGTGGTCAACAGCTGGTACACCTGGATGCCGCCCGAGCTGTATCTGATGCCGCCGCACGGCACGTTGAACCTGCACGATTCGCTGCTGCCCAAGTTCACCGGATTCTCTCCGGTGCTGTGGGCGCTGATCAGCGGGGAGTCGGAATTCGGTCTCACCGTGCACCGCATGGACGAACAGCTCGACACGGGTGACATCATCGTGCAGCGTTCGCTGCCGATCGGCCCCACCGCCACCGGTACCGAATTGGTGCTGGCCGGAATGGAATTGATCCCCGGCGCGCTGGAGGAGGCGCTGAGCGCCATCGAATCCGGCACTGCCGTGTGGCGGCCGCAGGACAAGTCCGAACGTACCTACTTCCACAAGCGATCCGAGCGGGACAGCCGCATCGACTGGCACTGGGACGCGGTCGATCTGGAGCGGTTCGTGCGGGCGTTGTCGGAGCCGTATCCGCGGGCGTTCTCCTACTACCGCGGCGAGAAGGTCGAGATTCTCACCGCCGCGCTGACGCAGGCCCGCTACGGCGGTACGCCGGGCCGGGTCGTGGTGCAGGAGGGTGGGGGCGTCGTGATCTGTGGCCCCGACGCGCACCGCGGCGGTAACCGGGGCCTGCTGGTGACGCGGGTGCGCACCGCCGACGGTGTCGAACACGATGGCGCCGAATTCTTCGCTCGCGGTGGCTATCTCACCGATTCTCCGCAATGACCTCGTTGTCGGCGGGGCAGCGGCGGATCTGGTTCCTCCAGAACCGGGACCCCGAGGACACCACTCTCAACAGGTACGCGGTCTTCCGCCTCGCGGGTGCGGTGGACGCCGAGCGACTCCGCGCCGCCGTCGCCGAAGTCGTTGCGCGGCAAGAGGTGCTGCGCACCGTCTATCGCGTGGACGACGAGGACGAGCCGCACGCCGTGGTGCGCCCGGACGCCGGTCCGGACTGGCAGCAGGTGGATCTCCGCGACCTCGCCGAAACCAGTCGCGCTCGCCGCGCCGAGGTGCTGATCCGCCGGGAAGCCGGACGCCCGTTCGACCTGTCCCGGGAAACACCACTGCGCTGCCTGCTGATTCGTATGGATACCACCCGATATGTGCTGGCGCTGGTCGTGCACACCATCGCCTGGGACGACGATTCCTGGCAGGTGTTCTGCGGCGAGGTCGGCGCCGCCTACCGCGGTAGGCGAGTGCCGGCCGCCACCGGGCCCGCGGCGGACGCGATCGCCGAACCGACGCAGGCCGCCGACGTACCGGCCGGCGCCGAGCCGGCTCGGCCCACCGGCGCGGACGAGGCGGATCGCGAGTACTGGCGGCACCGGCTGTCGCCGCTGCCGCAACCACTCGAACTGCCCGGCCGGGTGGTGGCCCCGATGCCCTCGCTGCGCGCCGCCCGAATCAGTACCGAGCTGAGCCGCGAATTGTCCTCGGAATTGGCCGATTTCGCGCGGCGGCGGGGCGTATCGCCGTTCGCGGTGCTGCTGACCGCCTTCGATGTACTGGTCCACCGGTACACGGCGGCGACCGACTTCCTCGTATGCGTGCCCGCCAGCGTGCGCGGCGACACGGCGACGGGTGTCGGCTATTTCGGCAACACGCTGCTGCTGCGATCGACGCTGTCCCCGGGCGCGTCCTTCGCCGACACGCTCGGTGCCGTCGCACAGGAAGCGGCAACGGCATTCGGCCATCGCGCCACCCCGATCGACCAGGTCGTCGCGGATCTCAACCCGGAGCGCGGGAGCGGCCGGGACGGGCTGGAACAACTCGCGCGGATCGAGTTCGGTACCCGCGATCCGGCGGTGCTGCGTCTCGACGGTGTGGCGGCGACGTCCGCCGAATTCGGCAGCCCGGCCACCCGGATGCCGCTGTCGCTCACCGTGGTCACCGCGCCGGACTCGTCGTCGGTGGTCGAAATCGAGTATCAGGCCGACGAATTCGACCCCCGCATCGTCGAGCAGTTTCTCGGCCACTATGTCCGGGTCCTGTCCGGGGCACTGGCCGATCCGCTGCGCCGCATCGGTGAGCTGGACATCTTCGGCGCGTCCGATCGAGCCGGCATTCTGGCGCAGTCGCACGGCGAACTCGTCCCGGTCCGCCCGGCCACGCTGGTGGAGTTGTTCGAGCGTCGAGTGGCGGCCGATCCGGCGGCGGTGGCGCTGATCGACGCACGCGCCGGGGATCGCGAGCTGAGTTACGGCGAACTGGGCAGGCGCGCGAATCGGCTGGCGCATCACCTGATCCGCCGGGGCGTCGGCACCGAGGACGTGGTCGCGCTGCGGCTGACCACGTCGGTGGAATTCGTCGTCGCCGTCCTGGCGGTACTGAAGTCCGGTGCCGTGTACCTGCCGATCGATCCGGCCTATCCGGCCGATCGGGTGGAATTCCTGCTGGCCGACGCGCGACCCGCCCTGGTGCTGGACGCCGATGCGCTGGCGGTTGCGGAGCGGTCGGCGGCCGCGCTCCCGCACCATGCTCCGAGTAACGAGGAGCGGGTGCGGCCATTGCGGCCGGACAACCTCGCCTATGTCATCTACACATCCGGTTCCACCGGCGCGCCGAAGGGCGTGGCGGTATCGCATGCGGCGATCGCGGAACATCTCGACGGCTTCTGCGCGCAATGGGATATGAGCGCTCGGGACCGGTTGCTGCAATCCTCGTCGATCGGATTCGACGCGTCGCTGCTCGACATCTTCGTCACCCTGACTCTCGGCGCCGCCCTGGTGATCCCGGAGGTCGATGCCTTCGACGATATTCCCGCTGTCGCGGAACTGATCTCGCGGTGCGGCGTCACGGTGTTGCATATGGTGCCGTCGATGCTGAGCACCCTGCTGATGTTGCCGGAGGTGAACCGGTGGCGGGCGCTGCGGCACGTGCCGGTCGGTGGCGAGGCCCTCTACGGTGAGGTCGCCGATCGGTTCGCCGGGATCTTCGATGCCGAACTGCGCAACCATTACGGGCCCACCGAAGCGGTGGTCTCGTCGACCCATCTGACGGTCGAAGGCCCGCAGGGCACCCGCATCGTGCCGATCGGCCATCCCAACCGCAACGTGTATCTGTATCTGCTCGACGAGCGGATGCAGTTGGTCCCGACCGGTGTGGTGGGCGAAATCTATTTGGGCGGTGCGCAGTTGGCGCGCGGCTATCTGGGACGGGCGAGTGTGACCGCCGAGCGCTTCGTCGCCGACCCGTTCGCCGCCGGTGGCCGGCTCTACCGCACCGGCGATCTGGCGCGGCGCAACGGCAGCGGTGAGCTCGAATTCCTCGGCCGCGCCGACGAACAGGTGAAGGTGCGGGGCTATCGCATCGAACTCGCCGAGGTGCAGGCCGCCGTCGCGGCGCATCCCGATGTCGCGCACTGTGTGGTTGCGGCGGTGCCGGACGAGACGGCAGGGACCGTCCTCGCCGCCTATATCGTCCCGGCCCGGTACGACGAGAACGGCTCTCCCGCAGTGGATCCGGAGTCGGTGCGGGCGCATGCGGCGGCGGTGCTGCCGCGGTACATGGTGCCCGCGGCGGTCGCCGTCATCGCCGAGATCCCGCTGACCGAGCACGGCAAACTCGACCGGCGCGCACTACCGCCGCCGGAACGACCGGCGGTGGAGTTGTATCGCGAGCCGAATACCGCCGCCGAGATCCGCATCGCCGAGCTGTTCGGCCGGATGTTCGGCCGGGCGCGGGTCGGGGCCGACGATTCGTTCTTCGCGCTCGGTGGGCATTCGCTGCTGGCCGTGCGGTTACTGGCCTGGATTCGCGCCGAATTCGGGGTGCGGATCGGTGTTCGGGCGCTGTTCGACACCCCGACGGTGGCCGGTTTGGCGGCCCTGGTCGAGGCATCGACGACCCGTGTTAGCTTAGCCTAAGCTACGATTCCGGAGATGCCGAGATCGTGAACGACGTGCCCGGTGCGGTAAGTACGAGGAGTTGTGCAATGAACCCAGGTCGAACCCCCGCGCATCGCGGCGTGCGAGCGCGCGCCGCGCTGCTGCGGACCACCCTGCTGGCGCTGATCCTGGGTCTGGTGGCGGTCGTGGCCGCGTGCGGTTCGAGCGACGACGCGGCCGATTCCGGTGGCGCGGTGACGATCGAGCACACGATGGGCAAGACGACCGTCGACGGCACGCCTCGGCGCGTGGTGACCCTCGGCCCGGCTTGGCTGGACGCCGCGGTGTCGCTGGGCGTCACCCCGGTGGGCTACCTGGTGCCCGGCGCGGGCGCCGGCACCACGGTGCCGTGGCTGCCGCCGACGCTGCCGCAGCAGTCCAAGGCTCTCGCCATGGGCGGCGATGTGGTCGAACAGATCGCGGCGCTCGAGCCCGATCTGATCGTCGCGCCGGGCTACATGATGGACAAGGCCATGTACGAGAAGCTGTCCAAGCTGGCCCCGACCATCGGACCGCTGACCTCCGCGCAGATCGATCCGTGGGAGGACCAGGTGCAGGCGCTCGGCAAGGCGCTGCACAAGCAGGATCAGGCCGACAAGGTCGTCGCCGATGTGCACGGCAGGATCGACGCCGTTGCGGCGAAACATCCGGGCCTGACGGGCAAGACCTTCCTCACCTGCATGCTCACCACACCCACGCAGCTGATGGTGCTGGCCGATCCGAAGGACGGCTCGGCCCAGGTGTTCACCCGGCTCGGCATGACCATGCCGGAGAAGCTGGTCGCCGAAGCCCCGTCGGGCGGCCGGCTGGCCCTGTCGCCGGAACGGCTCGGCGATCTGACCTCGGATCTGCTGGTGTGTGGCGCGGCGCCCGGTCTGCAGGAGAAGTTCACCCAGCTGCCCGGCTACGCGGATCTGCCGTCGGTGCGCCGGAACGGAATCGCCTTCGTCGACATGATCACGATCAACGCCATCAATCAGCCGACCGCGCTGTCGGTGCCGTATCTGCTGGACAAGCTCGAACCGACGCTCGCCAACGTCGGCAAGTAAGGATTTCCCATGTCTGTTACGCCGTCGCACGATTCGCCGGTGCCGAATACGACCGCGCCGACACAGCCGGGGGCCGTGCCCCAGCCGCGATCGGGCGGGCGCGGTATCCCGTTGTCCCCGGCCCAGCAGGCTGCGCTGCTGCCCGAGCGGTTGCGTGGCGCCACCGCCACCAATCTGTTCGTCGCACTGGAGGTTTCCACCGATCTCGACCCGGCCGACCTCGACCGGGCCGCCGTATCCGCCGTCTCCCGGCACGAAATCCTGCGCACGATCTACCCGGACGACCGCCGGATTCCGTACCAGCGCGTCGTCGACGCCCCCGATACGGTGGTCGAGACGATCGAGGGGATCGACCCGGCCGAGTTGAACACCGCACTGCTGGCCGATGCCGCATACGGTTTCGATCCGGTGCGCGAACCGCCGATCCGAATCCGGTTGTACCGCATGCCCGATCGAGCCGTCGTGACGATCGCCGCGCATCCGGTGGCGGCCGACGACCACACCCTCGATCTGCTGGCCGCCGAACTGCTCGACGGCACGGCGGCCGAACCGGTGGCGCAGTACCGGTCCTACGCCATGGCACAGATGAAGACGCTGGTGGGTGATGCCGCGGCCGATCCCGATCTGAGCTACTGGCTGCAGCGGCTCGCCGAACTGCCGCAGCGGGCCGTCCCGGCCGAGAACCTCGCCACGGCAGTCGAATCCGGCCGCATCGTCTCCCCCTCCGCGCGACGCACCGTGCGTATCCCCGCGGCCACCTTCGCCTCGCTCACCGTTACGCCGGAAACGGCGGTGGCGGCAGTGCTGGCCGCGGTGCTCGGCGAGGCCGGCCTCGGCCCGGATGTGCCGATCGGCATCGTCGCCACGGGACGAACCGGGCCGCAACCGGATTCGGCTCTCGGCGCCTATGCGAACCAGCTGGTGCTGCGGGTCGATGTGGCGAGCGCGGCGACGCCGCGGGCGCTGCTGGATCAGGTCGCGGAGGCGGCCGCCGCGGCGCGTGCGCACGCGTCGGCCCGGATCGAGCGGATCACCCATCAGCTGCGGGGTGCGGCCGCCGTCGCCGACGGGGCGCCGTTCCAGGTCCTGGTGAACGCTCGTGCCGAGGTGCCCGCTCGGGAGATCGCGCGGCAGGTCGCGCGCCCACACGGTGTCGATGTCGTGGCCGATGTCGTGACCGGCGCCGAGGCGGTGACGGTGACCCTCGACTTCCCGGCGGCCCTGGCCGGTCGGCTCGAAATCGACACGGTGGCAACGGCTGTCGAGCAACGGCCGGCCTCCTGGGCGGCGGCACCGGAAGCCCCGTTGCCGACGGGCGAACTGCCGGCGCTGTTCGAACGGCCGACCACCCACGCCGGCGGCACCGGACTCGGCGGCGAACCCGGCACCGAGGCCGAACGGTTGATCGCCGACACCATCCGTGCGGTACTCGAGCTCGACGAAGACGACGAGATCGGCCGGGCCGACACCTTCTTCTCCCTCGGCGGGGACAGTATCGCCGCGCTGCGCCTGGTCACCGTGCTCGGTGAGCGCGGATACGCGCTGGATGTGCAGAAGGTCTTCGAATTCCCGGCGGTGCACGAACTGGCCGCGCAACTGACGGCGGTCGAGCCCGCTCCGAACGCCGAACCCGCTGCCCCCGTCGCCCCGATGAGCGCCTCCGGCCTCGACCCGGCCGCCCTGGCCGCGCTCGGCAAGAAGTTCGCCGGCCGGTGAGCCAGGTGGAGATCCTCGACGTCGTCGCGTTGTCACCGCTGCAACGCGGGCTGTACTCGGTCAGTTCGATGGCCCAGGGCATCGATCCCTACCTCGTCACCTTCGCGGTGCGGGTGGAGAATCTGGCCGATCCGGCGTCGCTGCGAACCGCCTTCGACGGTGTGCTGCACCGCTATCCGCATCTGGGCGCCGCGGTGCTCGCCGACGATGTGCCGCATCCGGTGCTCGTCCTCACCTCCGAAGGCCGGATCGGCTGGCGCGAGGTGGATCTGCGTTCGGCCGGTGATCCGGAGGCGGCGGCGCGGGATCTCTACTGGCAGGAGGCGCGGCGGCGACTGGATCTCGACCGCGGTCCGCTGTTCCGGGTGGTCGTGGCCCGGGTCGGAGAGCGCGAGTACGAAGTGGTCTGCACCGCGCACCACATCGTCGTCGACGGCTGGTCGATTCCGTTGCTGTTCTCGGACCTGATCGCGCTGCATCGCGGGGAGGGCGCCGCGCTGCCGCCCGCACCGCCGCTGCGCGAACACGCGGCGTGGCTCGCGAGCCGCGATACCGAGGCGTCGGCGCGGGCGTGGGCCACGGCGCTGGCCGGGCTGGCGCCGATGCCGATGCTCGGTCCGCCGGCGCCGACGGACCTCGACCTGCCCGTGGTCGGCGAGGCACGGCTGGCCGCCGGTGACACCGACCGCCTGCTCGGCTGGGCACGGGCCAACGGGCTCACACTGAACACGCTGCTCCAAATGGCGTGGGCCCGAATTCTTTCCGGACTCACCGGCCGCGACGATGTGGTGTTCGGGCAGACCACCTCCGGCCGCGACGCCTCGCTGCCGCACGCGGAACGACTGGTCGGTGCACTGGTCACCACCATTCCGGTGCGGGTCCGCATGGACGAGCGCACCCCCGCGCAGGTCGGCGCCGAGCTACAGCGGACCGTCGCACAGTTGCGGGCGCACGAGTACCTCGGCATCGCCGAGATCACCCGCCAGGCCGGGGTCGGGCAGCTGTTCGACAGCCTGTTGGTCTTCGAGAATTCTCCGGTCGGCGCGGTGCGTCCGGCGATGCCGATGGGCGACGGGGCCACCATGACCGCCCGGCGCGTCGACTCCCCGAGTCACTATCCGCTCGCCGTCGTTCCCGTGCTCGAGCACGGCGAACTCGTCTGCCGGGTGGAAACCCGGCCGGACCTGCTCGCCAGCTTCGATCCGGATCGGATGGCACGGCGGCTGCTGGCGGTCGCGGCCCGAATCGCGGACGCCCGGGAGTGCAGCGCGATCGATGTGCTGCTCGAGGACGAGCCCGCCGCGCTGAGCGCCGACTACGACGGTAGGGCAACGGTTTCCGGGCCGGCGCCCGGGGCTGCGCAGGCCACCGCATCCGCGGCGTCCGTTCCTCAGGTCTTGCTGACCATCACCCGCGAGGTCCCCTCGCGGACAGCAGTCATCGATGCGGCGGGTGAGCAGACGTTCGCCGAATTCGGTTCCGCAGTGGTCACTTTGGCGGCGCAGCTGCGCGCGTGCGGCGTCGAGCCGGGCGACGCGGTGGCCGTCGCCCTGCCCCGGGATCGCCGAGTCCTGCACGCGCCGTTCGCGATCGGTCACGCCGGTGCCACGTGCGTCCACGTCGACCCGGCGACTCCCGCCGATCGGGTGGCCTACCTGCTCACCACCAGCGGCGCCCGGATCGTTCTGGCCGATGCCGACCGCGCGGACGTGCTGGCCGAGGTCCGCGCGCAGGGGGTGGACTGCCGCCATGCCATCCCGGACGGCCTCGGACGCCTCCGCTTCGCCGGGGAGTCGGACGATGGTGCTGCGCAGCGGGTCGCCGTCGATCTGCACGAGGTCGCCGCACAGCCTTCGTCGGCGGCCGCGGGCGCGCCGTCGAGCCGGAACGAGCCCGTGCCCGGGCAGTCGGCCGCCGACCGCATCGCCGGCCCGTCCCGTTCGGACGCGTCCTTCTACGTCGTCTTCACCTCCGGTACCACCGGCCGGCCCAAGGGCGTGGCGGTCTCGCATCGGGCGCTGCTCAATCACTGGGGCAATCACGAGCGCCGGATCTTCGCGCCGACCGCCGAGGCCGTGGGCCGGACCCTGCGAATCGGGCACGGCTGGTCCACCGGTTTCGATGCCGCCTGGCAGCCGACCGTCGCCCTGTTGAGCGGCCACACGGTGGTGCTGCTGGGCGACGAGGTGCGCACCGATGCCGAACGAATCGTCGCCGCCGTCGAGGAATTCGGTATCGACATCTTCGACACCTCACCGTCGATGCTGAATCGGCTGATCGCGGCGGGACTGTTGCGCACCGACCCGGAGACCGGGACCGAACGCTGCCCGCTGGCCGTGCTCGCCCTCGGTGGCGAAGCGATCACCCCGGATACCTGGCGGCGGTTGCAGGGCCTGCCGAGCACCCGCGTCATCAACTTCTACGGCCCGACCGAGACCACCGTCGAAGCCCTGATGGCCGATGTGCACGACCACGCCGCGCCCACCATCGGCCGCCCGTTCGACGGAATGACCGCCGAGGTCCTCGATCATCGGCTGCGGCCGGTGCCACCGGGCGGGCAGGGGGAGCTCTACCTGTCCGGGCCGCAGCTCGCACTCGGCTATCTGGGGCGGCTCGCCGCCACCGCCGCGGCCTTCGTCGCGGGCGCGGGCGGTGCACGGCGCTACCGCACCGGCGATCTGGTGCGCCGCGCCGACGACGGGACCGTGGCCTACGAGGGCCGGGTCGACCGGCAGGTGAAGATCAACGGGTACCGCGTCGAGCCCGACGAGGTCGCTGTGGTGCTGCGCGAACTCGACGGTGTGCGGCACGCGGCAGCTCTGGCGTTCACCGAGAACGGCCGGACCAGGCTGGGTGCGTTGGTGGTCGGTGACGGGACGGTCGCGCGCCTGCGCTCGGAGCTCGCCCGGCGGCTACCGCAGTTCCTGGTACCCACGCGCATCGCCTTCGTCGACGAGATTCCGTTGAACCGCAACGACAAACTCGATGTGCACGCCGCGACCGAACTCCTGGCCCGCCCGGCCGATTCCGGTACTCGCGCCGAACCCCGGACCGAGACCGAACGCACGCTCCTGACTCTCATCGAGGCCATGAGCGCGGACGCCGGATCGCGGATCGGCATCCTGGACAGCCTGGCGGATCTGGGGATCGACAGCATCGGCGTCATCGACCTGGTGTCGCGGTTGCGCGGTGCCGGTTATCGCATCTCGGCGCGAGAGGTGCTGGCGGCGGCCGATCTTCGCGATCTCGCCGAGCGACTCGACGGCCCGTCGGCGGACGTGCGGCCGGAGTCGGAGGTGACGCCGGCGGGAACGGTGCTGCCGCTCACCGCCTTGGCCCGCGAAATCATCGGCTACGGCGACTATCGCTATCTCGCTCAGACCCAGGTGATTTCGCTGGCCGCCGGGATCACACCCGCGGCCGTCGTGCGGCGGCTCGAAGAACTGGCCACCGCGCACCCCACCCTGCGATCGCGGTTGGACCGCGATGCCGACGGTCTGCCGGTACTGATCACACAGGACCGCTCGAGCGCGGCCGCGTCGTTCGTCGTCGCCGACGACGAGAACAGCAGCACGGCAGCACATCTGGCGGCGACCGTGCAGCGACTGGATCCGGACGCCGGTCGGATGGTGGCCGCGACCCTGCTGCCCGGCGACCGGCCGCGGCTGGTGCTGTCCATTCACCACCTGGCGGTGGATGTCGTTTCCTGGCTGATTCTGGTGGACGATCTGCGCCGCCTCGAACAGGGGGCGGCCGCGGTGAACGAGACTCCGGCCGAACCGATTTCGCGGCCGCCGGCATTCGTGGCACCGCCGACATGGGGCACTCCGCTCGGTGGCCGGTACACCGACCCCCGCAACGATCGGGCGGGCAAGGCGATCCAGCGGATCGTCGACCTGGGCCCCGACGACACCGAGGCGCTGCTCGCTCGGTGCGCGGAAAACGCGGTGCCGCTGGACGATCTGCTGCTCGTCGCCTGCGCCGTCCTGGTCGCCGACACCGCGGACGACACCGGCCGCATCGCGGTGACCCGGGAATCACACGGCCGCGACCCCGGCGACGATACCCGCCGGGTCGGCTGGTTCACGGTGGAGGAAACGGTCCTGGTGCCGGTCGCGGACCTGGAGCGCTGGACCCCCGCGGCCGGCGCCGCGCCGGTCCGGGACCGGACCCTGGACGCGCGCGGGCAGATCCGCCTGAACCATCTCGGCCGCTTCGATGTGCTGCAGTTCGGCAGCGGCCCCTGGACCCCGGTGCCGCTGCCGGAGCTGGCCGCCGAATTCGGGGTGGCCGGGCACCCGGACCTGCCGCTGCGTTTCACGATCGACCTCAACACCGCGGTGGTTCCGCAGGATTCGCGGCCGAATCTGGTCGCCCACATCGATGTGAACTCCGCGGTGCTGGACGAGGCGGGAGCGGATGCTCGTGCCGAACGCTGGCGCACCGTACTGGGGGCGTTCGCCGCCGGAACGTCCGAATTCGGCACCCGGCGACAGATCGGGTGAGAAGGCATGGGAGGGAAGGACTGATGACGGTTCAGACCGCGGAGCCGGCCGAGCCGGACGCCTCGGAGGCGAGGGAGAAGGCCGCGCCCGACACCGCGCTGGAGCCGGATCGGGTCGCGCTCAAACAGCAACGCCGGGCCGACGGTATCGCCCGCAAGCAGGTCCTCGCCCCGGTCAGCGGCGCGCTGACGCTGGCCGGTCTGGTGATCGTGCTCTCCTCCGTGTGCGCGGTGGTGCCGTTCATCCTGATCGTCGAGGCATGCCGGGAACTGCTGGGCCGGCCGATCGACGAGGGCCGGGTCTGGGGGCTGGTGATCGCGGCGGTCGTGGTGCTGGCGCTGCGCGGTCTACTGCAGGCCGCGGCGCTGGTGTGGACCCATCTGGTGGACGCGTCGTTCCAGCTCACGCTGCGCCAGCTGTTGGCCGCCAAGCTCACCCGGGTGCCGCTGGGCTGGTTCACCGACCGCAGTTCCGGCGAGGTGAAGAAGTTCCTGCAGGACGATGTCGAGGCCCTGCACTACCTGATCGCACACGCGCGCCTGGAATTCGTCGGCGCGGTCACCGTCCAGCTGGTCGCCCTGATCTACCTGTTCACCGTCGATTGGCGCCTGACGCTCATCCTGCTCGTCCCGCTCCTGCTCTACACCCGCGGCCTGGCCGCGATGATGGGTAAGGCGCATCAGGAGCGGTTCGCGGTCTTCGACGCGAACGAGCGCCGGATCGAACAATCGCTCATCGAATTCGTCGACGGCATTCAGGTGGTGCGAGCCTTCGGCCGGGCGCGCAAGGCGCACAGCACCTTTCAGCGTGCCGTCGACGACACCGCGGCGAGTTTGCTGGCGTGGAAGACACCGATGACCAAACTGCAGTCGGCGGCCGAGATCCTGCTGACCCCGGCCCTGCTGATGCTGGTAGTGGTGGTCGCCGGCCTCGGCTTCGCCGATCTGGGATGGATGGATCCGGTCGACATCCTGCCCTTCCTGCTGCTCGGAATCGGTTTGGGCAGTGCGCTCCTCGGCATCGGGTTCGGCGGGCAGGCGCTGCGCGAGGGTGGTGCGGCCGCACTGCGGCTCCATCAGCTGCAGCAGACGCCGGAGCTGGCCACCCGCACCGGCGACGAGACCGACCCCGCCGCGACCGCCAACCCGGCGACCGGGCGGACCGTGCGCTTCGAGCAGGTCAGCTTCGGCTACCGGTCCGACCGAACCGTGTTGCGCGGCGTGGATTTCGAACTCGCGCCCGGCACCATCACCGCGCTGGTGGGACCGAGCGGGTCGGGCAAATCCACCCTCGCCCGGCTGCTGCCCCGCTTCTACGATGTGACCTCCGGTCGGATCACTCTGGACGGCAAGGATATTCGCGAGTTCCCGACCGCCGAGCTGTACCGTACGGTGGGTTTCGTCCTGCAGGACGTGCGGATGATTCGCGGCACGATCCGGGACAACATCGCGCTGGCCCGGCCGGATGCCGACAGCGCGGCGATCGAACGGGCCGCCCGCGCAGCGCAGATCCACGAGCGGATTCTGCAGCTGCCGCGCGGCTACGACTCCGAGATCGGTGTCGACGCGGTGCTGTCCGGTGGTGAGGCACAGCGGCTCTCCATCGCCCGCACCCTGCTGGCCGACACCCCCGTCCTGGTGTTGGACGAGGCCACCGCCTTCGCGGACCCGGAATCCGAAGCCGCCGTGCAGGACGCGCTGGCGGAGCTGGTCGCGGGCCGCACCGTGCTGGTGATCGCGCACCGCTTGCACACGATCACCGGGGTGGACCGGATTCTGGTGCTGGACAACGGCGTCATCGTCGAATCCGGCGATCATGCGAGCCTGGCCGCGGCCGGCGGGCTCTACCAGCGGCTCTGGGAACAGAACCGGACCTCGATGGCCGCCGTCGGCCACGACGAAGGAGAACTGCGGTGATCCGGAAGATCTTCGCCCTCGTTCCGCCGGACCTGCGCCGCTATGTGCCGCGTCACCTGGCTCTGATCACCGCCGGCGCGCTGGGCCAGATCGCCGCCTATCTACTGCTGATCCCCGTGCTCGAGGCGCTGTTCGACGGTGATTTCGGCCGGGCCTGGCGCTGGACCGCGTGGTTGGCGCTAGCGGTGCTCGTCGCCTCGGTGTGCTCGTATCAGCAGTTGCTGGTGGGCCTGCGGATCGGTGTCGGCATGTTGCGTGGTGTGCAGACCCGCCTCGGTGATCATCTGAGCACGCTGCCGCTCGGCTGGTTCGCCACCGCGAACGCCGGATCCATCTCGCGGATGGTGGTCGGCGGCGTGCGCGAAATCCTCAGCGTGGTCAACTATCTGCTGGCCCCGGTGCTGACCGCCGTACTCGTTCCGGTGGGTGTCGCCGTCGGCGTCGCCTTCATCGACTGGCGGATCGCCCTGGCCATGCTGCTCAGCCTGCCGGTGCTGCTGCTGGTCAGCCGCTGGGCCAACAACAGCTACACCCGGGCGGACCGGCGACTGGACGCCGCGATGGGGGAGGCGAACGCGCGGGTCGTGGAGTTCGCGCAGGCACAACCGGTGCTGCGGGCCTTCGGCGCGGTCGGCGCCGGGAACCGGGCGCTCACCAAGGCGCTGCGCGAACAGCAGGGCGCGGCCAAGCGGATGATCTTCGCCGGCATACCGGGCCTGATGGTCTTCGCGCTGTGCGTACAGATCGTTTTCCTGGTCGTGGTGTCCGTTGTCGTGGCTCGCGGCACCGGCGGTGAGTTGTCGATTCCGGCGACGATCGCGCTGATCGCGGTGAGCTCCCGATTCATCGAGCCGATCAACCGGGCCGCCCAGTTGAGCACCGCGATCCGCAGCGCCGGCGACGCGGCCGACCGGATCACCGCCTTCCTGGCCGAACGCGATCTGGCCGAGGCCGCCGAACCGGTCGTCCCCGGACCGCCCGAGATCGTCTTCGACAACGTCGAATTCGGTTACCGGGACGGGCAGAAGGTCATCGACGGGATCTCGTTCACCGTCCCCAGCGGCACCACCACGGCTATCGTCGGCCCGTCGGGCGGTGGGAAGACCACGCTGCTGAAGCTGGCGTCCCGGTTCTACGACGTCGGCTCCGGCACCATCACCGTCGGCGGTCACGATGTGCGCCGGCAGCCGTCGGAAACCCTGCTGCGGCAGGTGTCGCTGGTCTTCCAGGACGTCTACCTGTTCAATGAGACCATCGCCGACAACATCCGGATCGGCAATCCGGACGCGACCCCGGAGCAGGTGCGCCGGGCCGCGGAGATCGCGCGCGTCGACGAGATCGTCGAGCACCTGCCCGACGGTTGGGATTCGCTGGTCGGGGAGGGCGGTGCGGCTCTGTCCGGCGGTGAGCGCCAACGGGTTTCGATCGCCCGCGCCCTGCTCAAGGATGCGCCGATCGTGTTGCTGGACGAGGCGACGAGCGCACTGGACCCGCACAGCGAGGCGGCGGTGGTGCGCGGCATCCACGAGCTGACCCGGGACAAGACCGTGGTCGTGGTGGCGCATCGGCTGGACACCATCGCCCACGCCGACCAGATTCTGTTCGTCGAGGGCGGCCGGATCGTCGAACGCGGTACGCACGCCGAACTTCTCGAACTCGGCGGCCGTTATGCGGCGTTCTGGTCCGAGCGCTCGCGGGCGTCGGGCTGGCACCTGGTGTCGGCCTGAGCATTACGGCGTCGGCGGCTCTCGAGGCCCCGAACTTTTCGTGCAAGCCTCCGCGGCAATGCGGGAACACCGCAAAACAGCGAGGTTTGCACGATCTGTTCGGCAACGGCAGCCGGTTCGGCTCAGCGCCAGTAACCGCGGGTGGCGATATTGTGTTTCGGCAGTTTGGTTTTCAGCGATTTGGTGATGGCGCGGGTGGTCGCCGCATCGCAGGCCGCCCAGCCGAATGCGTCGGGCGCGCAGCTCACCGATTCGGCGGCCTGCCGCAGCAACTGCCCGTAGTTGACCCGCTGCACCCACGTCACCTCGGTCTTCGGCCCGGTGCGCACCGGCAGTTCCTGCTCGGATTCCTCCTGCCATTCCAGCCAGACCCGGGCGGGTGTTTCGCCGATCGCGTCCAGTAGCGAGTTGATCGCCGGCAGCGACGCGCTGTCGCCGAAGATCACGAATTCCGACGGCATCGGTTCGGGTATCGCGAATTTCGAACCCATCACGGTCGCGTCGACGACATCACCGACGGACGCGTTCTCCGCCCAGCGCGAGGCCGGTCCACCGTGCAGCGCGAATTCGATATCGAAGCTGTCGCGGGCGGGATCCGGATCGACCAGGGTGTAGCCGCGCTGCTGCAGGTTGCCGTTGTCGTCGGGAAACCAGATGCGGATCCACTGCGTCGGGTGTACCGGATGATCGGCGAGCAATCCGCCGCCGGAGAAGCCGAGCCGCAGGTATTTCTCGCTGACTCGCCCCACCGAGGTGACGGTCAGTCGGTAGTCGTCCGCGCGCAGCGCCTTCAGGATGACGCCGTTGATGCCTTTGCCCATGGGGTTAGGGTAGCTGGGTTAGGTTAGCCAAACCACACCCCTACGGTGAGGCGGGTGCGGTAGGTTACTATGCTGTGAGGTTAGGCAAGCCTAGCCTTTGAAATATGTGGTGAGGCCCGATGTCGGCCGGTGAGGAGTTCGTCTGATGCTCGGCAAGGCTGAGATTCGTGACATCGTGGCGGCGGAGCTGGGAATCCCATCGGAGGCGATCGGCGACCACGACGATCTGGTCGGCCTGGGCATGCACTCCATGAAACTGATGCGCCTGGCCGGCCGCTGGCGCAAGCAGGGCCACGAAATCCGCAGTTCCGAGCTCGCGCTGTCGCCGACGATCGCCGCCTGGGCCGAATTACTCGGCGACCCCGGCGAACCGGCGCCGGCCGCGCCCACCTCGGAAGCCACCGCCGAACTCGTCGACGGCGACGAATTCCCCCTCGCCACAATGCAACACGCCTACTGGGTGGGGCGCCGTCAGGATCAGCGGCTCGGCGGTGTGGCCGCGCACCTGTACGTCGAATTCGACGGCCGCGGCCTGGACGCCGACCGCCTGGGCCGGGCGGTCGACCGCCTGGTGCGTCGCCATCCGCAGCTGCGGGTGCAGTTCACCGACGCCGGCACCCAGCGGGTACTGCCCGAGCCGTTGCTGCCGGTATTCCACGTCGAGGATCTGCGCGAGGTCGCCGATCCGGACGCGGAGCTGGAACGGATCCGGCAGCACAAGAGCCATCAGCGGATGGACGTGGCGTCCGGACAGGTCGTCGATATCACTGTCACCCTGCTGCCCGACGGCGCGAACCGCATCCACGTCGACGTCGACATGCTCGCCGGCGATGCGCTGAGCTACCGCCGCATCCTCGACGATCTGGCCGCGCTCTACGACAGCGACGCCGACCCCGCCGACCGCATCGGCTACACCTTCCGGGAATACCTGGCCGCGAAAGACCGCACCGCGCCGGACAATTCGGCCGCCAAGGCCTGGTGGGAGCAGCGCCTGGCGGAGCTGCCCGACATCCCGTCCCTGCCGGTCGTGCCCGAGGACGAGCGTCGCGATCCCGCGCGCAGCATCCGCCTGCACCACTGGTTCTCGCCCACGGCGAAGGCCGGATTCGACAAGGTCGCGCACAGCCACGGCGTCACTCCCGCGGTCGCGCTGGCCACGGTCTTCTCCGAAGTGATCGCCCGCTGGTCGGCCCGGCAGCGCTTCCTGCTGAACGTGCCGCTGTTCGACCGCGAGCCGCTGCACGACGACATCGACCGGGTGGTGGGTGATTTCACCAATTCGGTGCTGGTCGACGTCGATGCGCGCGCATCCGAGTCGGCCGTCGAGCGCGCCAAACGGTTGCAGCGCGAATTGCACACGTGCGCGGTCCATTCCGGCTACGAGGGTCTGGACGTCCTGCGCGACCTCGGCCGGTTGCGCGGCGGCCCGGTCACCCCGTCGGTGGTGTTCACCTCGGGCCTGGACCTGGGTGAACTGTTCTCCGACCGGGTGACCGCGCTGTTCGGCGAACCGGTGTGGATTCTCTCGCAGGGCCCACAGGTCGATCTCGACGCCCAGGCGGCCGAGCTCGGCGGCGGCCTGCTGGTGAACTGGGACGTGCGGCGCGACGCGATGCCGGCCGGGGTGGTCGAGGCGATGTTCGCCGAATTCCGGCGGCTGCTGCTGACCCTGGCCGAACCCGGCGCGGACTGGACCGCGCCGCTGTCCATCGCGCTGCCGCAAGCCCAGCGTGCGGTCCGCGAACGGGTGAACGACACCCGCACCGCGTGGCAGCCGCGCACCCTGCACGATGCCTTCTTCGACCGCGCCCGCCGCCACCCCGACGCCGAGGCGCTGCGCTGGCGCGACGGCCAGTCGAGCTACGGTGAACTGGCCGATCAGGCGCTCGCAGTGGGGGCGGCGCTGGTCGACGCGGGGGTTCGTCCCGGCGATCCCGTGGCGGTGGTAATTCCCAAGGGCTACCGGCAGATTCCCGCTGTGCTGGGCGTGCTCGCCGCCGGGGCGGCGTATGTGCCGATCGGCACCGGCCAGCCGCCTGCCCGCCGCGATCGGATCCTGGCCCGGGCCGGTGCCCGGGTCGCGCTCACCGACGCGGTCGCCGATCTGCCCGCCGGCGTGACAGCCCTCGACCTGACCGACGCGCTGGGCGGCCGCCGGCTGGAGCGGGCGGCGCCGACCGATCCGGACGCCCTCGCCTACATCCTGTTCACCTCGGGATCGACCGGCGAGCCGAAGGGCGTGGAGGTGAGCCACCGCGCCGCCGCTAACACCATCGACGCGCTCGCAACACATTTCGCCATGGACGACCGCGCCCGGCTGCTCGGTCTGTCCTCGCTGGAATTCGACCTGTCGGTCTTCGACATCTTCGCCCCGCTGGCCCTCGGCGGCGCGCTCGTCTGCGTCGACGCCGACATCGAGCGGGACGCCCAGGCGTGGGCGCGGCTGATCGCGGACTTCGGGGTGAGCGTGCTCAACTGCGCGCCCGGATTGCTCGGCATGCTGCTCGACGCCACCGCCGACACCCCCGAGCGACTGGCCTCGCTGCGACTGGTCGTCACCGGCGGCGACCGCGTGGACACCGATCTCGCGCATCGGTGGCGCGCGGCGGTGCCGGGACTGCGGTTCGCCGGTCTGGGCGGCGCCACCGAGGCCGCCATCCATTCGACGGTCTGCGAGGTCACCGACGCCTTCCCCGCCGGCCGCCCCGCGGTGCCCTACGGCACACCGCTGGCGAATGTGGCGATGCGGGTGGTGAACGAGCGCGGTGAGGACTGCCCGGACTGGGTGGTGGGCGAACTGTGGATCGGCGGAACCAGTGTCGCGGACGGATATCGCGGCGACCCGGAGCGCACCGCCGAACGCTTCGTCGAGCACGCTGGGCTGCGGTGGTACCGCACCGGCGATCTGGCCCGCTATCTGCCCGACGGCACCGTCGACTTCCTCGGCCGTGCCGACCATCAGGTCAAGATTCGCGGTTACCGGGTCGAACTCGGTGAGGTCGAGACGGCACTCACCACGCTCGCACCGGTACGGCAGGCGGTCGCGATCGTGACCGCGTCCGGCCGGCTGGCCGCCGCGGTGCGGGCCGACGACACCGCCGTCGGCGCGGACGAACTGCGCGCCGGATTACGGGAACTGCTTCCGGCGCACATGATTCCGGACCTGATCGAGGTCGTCGAGACGATTCCGCTGACCCCCAACGGCAAGCTGGACCGCGCCGCGATACGCAGACTGATCGAGGCCGGTGCGGCCGACGCCACCGCGGCCGCGGTGCCGCCGGCCGACGAGGTCGAGGCGGCGCTGGCCTATATCGCGGCCCAGATTCTCGGCGTGGAAGCGGTCGGCGTCGAATCCGACTTCTTCGAAATCGGTGGCAACTCGATCCTGGCCACCACCCTCACCGCCAAGGTGCGCGGTCTGCTCGCGGTCGAGAAATTCGGTGTGACACAGGTTTTCGCGGGACGCACCGTGCGCCGGATCGCCGCCGAGCTGCGGGCCGCCGAGGCCGCACCGGGACGGTTGGCGCAGGTCTCGCGGATCCTGCTGGAGCTGGCCGGCGTACCGGCGCCGACCGGTGCGGCAGCGCTCGCCACCGCCGGGGCCGGGAACTGACCCGCGCCCCGAGTTTTCGTCGTAGACAGATTGGTTCGTCAGATGCGTTCGCTGGAAGACCTGCAGGTAGCGATGGCGGCTCGGCTCGCCGAGGAAGGTTTGGCCACCGCGGCGGCCGTGCCGGTACGCCGCGATCGCGAGCGGGCGCCGCTGTCGTTCGGGCAGCGCTATGTGTGGGCGCACCAGCAGATTTCGCCCGACAGTTCGGCATACAACCTCTGCCTGGCCCTGACGTTCGAGGGTCCGGTCGACGCCGCGGCCCTGCGAACCGCCTTCGCCGCCCTGGTCGAGCGGCACGAGGTGTTGCGCACCACCTATCACATCGATGCCGACGGTGAGCCCTACCAGCGCATCCATTCGGATCTGCCGCCGCGGCTGGTGGACGAGGATCTGACCGGACTGGACGAAACCGTCGCCCGCCGGCGATTACGCGACCTGACCGAGGCCGCCGCCCGGGAAACCTTCGACCTGACCGCGGAATCGTCGCTGCGCGTCACCTTCGTTCGGCTCCGCCCGCAGGAGCTGGTCGCGGTCGTGGTGATCCAGCACATCGCCTGGGACGGGATGACCCTGCCGGCGTTGTCGCGCGATGTGGAGAACTTCTACCGCCAGGCGACGACCGGAACGGTCCGGGTCGAGCCGCTGCGGCTGCAGGTCGCCGATTTCGCCGAGTGGGAGGCCGACCGGTTCGCCGCCGACGACCACGACGAGGAGATCCGCTTCTGGCAGAGCCGGTTCGACGGCGAACTGCCGGAGCTGCAACTGCCCTACGATCGCCGACCGGTGGCCGCCACCGAACGTGGCGAACGTTGCGATCGCCCGCTGAGCCCCGCCGCGGACGCCGCCTTGCGCCGGCTCACCGCCGAGCTGCGGACCACCCCCTTCTCGGTATTCCTCGCCGCCTATTACGTGGCGCTGCGGGAGATGACCGGCCGCACCGACATGGTCATCGGCACTACGGTGGCCAATCGCGAAGAGGCCGGTATGGAGCTGCTGATCGGCAATCTCAGCAATATGCTCCCGCTGCATATCGCCGGTCGCGACGAGTCGCGCTTCGCGGATCTGGTCGAGCAGGTGCGCGGGGTGATCACGGACGCGTTCGGGCACAAGCATTTTCCGCAGGAAGGCATCGTGCGCGCGGTGAACGCCGCGACCGGCAATGTCGGATCGAACCTGTTCGACACCATGGTGTTGTTCCTGCATCAGAAGATCGACGGTCCGCAGCTGCCGGGCGTGACGACCCGATGGGAGCTGATGCACAACGGCGCCGCGCTGCTGCCGCTGGTGGTCGAGACCTTCATGCACAGCGACCGCACCGACGTCCAGATCACCTATCGCACCGACCTTTTCGACGCGGTCACCATCGACCGCCTGCACGAGTACATCGATCTGGTCCTGGCCGCCGCGACGGTCGAGCGGCGGGTGGCGGAGCTGGCGGCCCTGTCGGTCACCGACCGCAAGGCGCTCGACGAGTGGTCGCACGGCACGTCCGTGCCGATCGAGGCGGACACCGCCGACGCCATGATCCGCGCCTCGGCCCGCGACTACCCCGATCGCACCGCGGTGGTATTCGGCGACATCGAACTGACGTACCGCGAATTCGATTGCCGGGTCAATCGGCTCGCGCGGCTGTTGCTGGCGGACGGCGTGCGTCCGGGCGATCGGGTCGGGGTCTACGCCGAGCGCAGCGAACGGCTGCCGATCGCGTTCGCGGCGGTGCTGCGGGTCGGCGCGGTGTACTTCCCGGTCGATCCCAGCTATCCGCTCGACCGGATCGAATACATGCTCGCCGACGCGCAGCCGACGCTGCTGCTGGTATCGGCGGACAAGGAGCTCGGCGTCGAGATCGACATCCCCACCGTCGATCTCACCGACGCCGCGGTGCTCGAACGGCTCGATGCCCTGGACGGATCGGAACTGCCGACCGAACAGCTTCCGCGACCGTTGCATCCGCTCGACGCCGCCTATCTGCTCTACACCTCCGGTACCACCGGCCGGCCCAAGGGCGTGGTGATCCACCACCGCGGGATCGCCAATCACGTGCAGTGGATGCGCGACTACCTCGGATTCGGCGAGGAGCGCATCCTGCAGAAGGCGCCGATCGGCTTCGACGTCTCGGTCTTCGAGCTGGTGAACGCGTTGTGCACCGGGTCGGCGACCGTCCTGCCGCCGCCGCAGTGGTGGCAGGCCGATGTGGAGGCGCTCGCCGAGATCATCCATCGGCATCGGATCACCCAGATCTCGTTGGTGCCCAGCGTGGTTCGCGCCTTCATCGACGCCGGGCCCGATCCGGCGCGGCTGCAGTCGATGCGGTACGTGTACCTCGGCGGCGAGGCGGTCCCGCCGGCGCTGGTCGAGGAGTCGAGCCGGTTCTTCGGGGGTACAGTGCTCGGCCTGTACGGCCCCACCGAGGGGTCCATGGACCTGATGCACGAGGATTTCGCCGGTCGCGCGCCGACCACCGACGGCGCCCTCGAAGCAGGCGGTGCCGTCGAAGCAGGCGGTGTCCTCGAACCGGCGTTGATCGGCCGGCCCGAATGGAATTCGTCGGTCTATGTGCTCGACGAGCAACTGCGGCAGGTGCCGCCGGGGGTGATCGGTGAGCTCTATCTGGGTGGTGTGCAGTTGGCACGGGGCTATCACCGGCGCCCCGATCTGACCGCGGCCGCCTTCGTGGCCTGCCCGTTCGCCGGTGAACCCGGGGCTCGGATGTATCGCACCGGCGATATCGTCCGGTGGAACTCTCAGGGCCGGATGGAGTACCTGGGCCGGGTCGACGATCAGGTGAAGGTGCGCGGGCATCGCATCGAACTGGGCGAGATCGGCACCGTGCTGCGGCGCCTGCCCGGTATCGCCTCGGCCGTCGCGATCACCGTGCCGCAGGGCGACCGCGCTCACGACCTGGCCTTGGTGGCCTACTATGTGCCCGAAGCGAATTCGGTGTTCGCCACCGGTAGCGACGCCGACAACGGTGAGCAGATCAAGGCCGCGTTGGCGCAGCGCCTGCCGGAGTACATGATCCCCACCGCACTGGTGCGACTCGCCGAACTGCCGCTGACCGCGAACGGCAAACTCGATCGCCGGGCACTGCCGCGGCCCGACCTCGGCGGCAGCACCGGCCACGGCCGTGAGCTGCGCGCCGGCGCCGAAACCGCGGTCGCGGAGGTGGTGCGCGCGGTGCTGCATCTGGCCGCCGACGCCCCGCTGGCCGCCGACGACGACTTCCTCGCCCTCGGCGGCGACTCCATCAGCGCTATCCGAATGGCCTCGGCACTGAAGAAGTACGGGTTGGGGATCACCACCAGTGCCCTGTTCGACGCCCGCACCATCGCCCGCATCGCGGCCGCATGCGAGCCCATCGTCGAGGGAAGCGGGCCGGCGCTGGTGGGGGTGGGCGAGTGGTCCGGGTGGATTCCGCTCAATCCGATCGCCACCCTGCTCACCGAGCAATCCGACGCCTACCACGCGTACAGCCAGGCCACCGCGGTCGTGACGCCGCCGCACAGTGATCCGGACCAGGTGTCGCGGGTCGTCTCGGCGCTGGTCGCCCGCCACCCCGTCCTCCGGGCCCGGCTCGCCACCGATCCCGACGGCCGGACGGCGCTGTACGTGCCGGGACCTGGGGAACCGTGCGCCGAACCGACGGTCGCCGAGGTCGTGATCGACGACGAACAGTGGGACCGCACGGCCGGGTCGGAGCTGACGGCTCGGCTCGCCCGGACGAGTGCCCAGCTGGACCCCGCGGCCGGGCGCATGGTGGCCGCGGTGCGGGTGCGTTCGGCGAGCGGCGCGCAGGGCCGGTTGCTGCTGGTGATCCACCACCTCGTCGTGGACGGGGTGTCCTGGCGGGTCCTGCACGACGACCTGCGCAGCCTGTGGGGGGCGGACCCCGCGACCGTACAGCCGCACGAGGGAACCTCGGTCAAGACCTGGAACACCAGCCTCGCCCACCTCGCGACCAGCGACGCGATCGTCGAGACCCTGCCGTATTGGCGCGCCGCCGCCGCGGCCGTCGACCCGCTGCTGGGCAGCCGGGCCCTGGATCCGGCCGTCGACACCGTCGCGACCGTGCGCGAGGTCACCACGACTCTGGACGCGGACGACACGGCCTTCCTGATGGGCAGTGCCACCACCGCTTTCGGCTGCGATTTCCTCGACATCCAGGTCGCCGCGTTGGCCGTCGCGATCCACCGGTTCCGGCGGCGCCGCGACACCGACGCACCGGCGGTATCGGTGACGATGGAACGGCACGGGCGGGTGGAGACCCTGTTCGACGGAGTCGATCTGGCCAATACCGTGGGCTGGTTCACCACCGCCTATCCGGTCTCACTGCACCTTCCCGATGCCGGCGAGCGGATCGAACCCGCCGTCAAGGCGGTCAAGGAGCAACTGCTCGCGGTGCCCGAATCCGGGATCGGCTGGGGGCTGCTGCGCTGGCTCAATCCCGAAACCCGTGGCCAACTGGCGGACTCGCCGGCCCCGCAGGTGAGTTTCAACTACATGGGCCGGTTCGCCGCGCCGGACTCCGCTGCCGGGGAAGCCGCGCAGATCTGGTCGGCCGCACCGGAATTCGGCTACCTGGGCGGCCACGCCGATCCGGCCATGCCGGCGCCGGCGCTGCTGGATGTCAACACCGTCGCGTTGGCCGACGGGGACAGTGTGCGGTTGCACGCCTCGCTGCGTTTCCCGTCCGGCCCGCTGTCCGACGAGGTCGTGCGCGAGCTGGCGGAATTGTGGACCGAGGGCCTGCGCGAACTGGTGAAGACCGTGCGCGACAACCCCGTTCGCCGCCTCACGCCCAGTGATGTGGTCGCCGACGAGGTCACGCAGCTGGATCTGGACCGCTGGCAGTCGATGTATCCGGGCTGCGTGGACGTCTATCCGCTGGCGCCGCTGCAGGCCGGTCTGTATTTCACCGCGCTCGGCTCCGGCGGCAGCGACGTCTACAACGTGCAGACGCTGATCGGGGTGCGCGGGCGGTTGGACCTGCCGCGGCTGGCACAGGCATTCGACACCGTGCTGAACCACTATCCCAATCTGCGCGTGTCGATTTCGGTGTCGCACGCCGGCCGGCCCTATGCGGTGGTGGCGGATCGGATGCAGATCCCGGTGCGCGAACTCGACTTCGCCGCACTGCCGGACGCGGACCAGCGGCTGCAGGAATTCTTCCGGGCCGACCAGGCCGAACATTTCGATCTGTCGCACGGCCCGTTGCTGCGCGTGACGGTGGTCCATCTCCCCGAGGAACGGCACATGGTCGTGCTGACCTCCCACCACCTGCTCACCGACGGCTGGTCCGGCCAGCTGCTGCCGCGCGAGATCTTCGCCGAATACGCCGGTCGCGAGGGACAACCGCTCGGTGATCCGGATACCTTCGCCACCTTCCTGCGCCACACCCGTGAGCGCGAGGCGGCCACCGAGGCGGCCTGGCGCGACTACCTCGACGGCGTGCAGCCGTGCCTCGTGGCGCCCACCCGCACCCCCGACAGCGGCGGCGTTCCGGCGGGGCGGTCGTTCGCCATCGACGACGAGCTGGTCGCTCGCGCCACCGAGCTCGCCGCCGAACTGGGCACCACCTTCAGCCTGGTCTGTCAGCTGGCCTGGGCGAATGCCCTGCGCTACGTCACCGGTGAGCAGACGACGGTGTTCGGCGAGGTGGTGTCGGGCCGCCCGGCGGACCTGGACGGGGTCGACCACGCCGTCGGGTGTTTCGCCAACACCATTCCGGTCGCGATCGACCTGGCCGGACCACGTACCTGGCGCGACCACCTCGCCGAGTTGCAGCGGCACCGGGTGGATCTCATGGAATACCACCAGTATCGGCTCACCTCGGCCATGCGGGCCGCCGCCGGCGCATCCGGTGGTGCGCGCAAACTCTTCGACAGCATGTTCGTCTTCCAGTCCTATCCGCCGGGGCGGCACGAGCTCGAAACCGCGCTGCGCGCAGGCGGTTTGGAACTGGAGTCGTTCGAGGGCGGCGGCGCCACCGACAATGCGCTGCTGTTGATGATCTTCCCGGCGAATTCCCTGCTGCCGGCGGATGCGGTGCAGGCGGTGGTGTTCTACGCCGAGGACAGCTTCGAGGCCGACGACGCCCGCATCATCGCCGACGCCTTCCACAACACCCTGCGCGCCATCGCCGAACAGCCGGATCGGCCGGTCGCCGACACGGTCGTCCTCGACGAGGAGGACCAGGGCCTGCTCGTGATGCGGCGGATGTGGCAGTGACACAAGACGACAGGCGGGGGATCGACATGAGGAGAGCACGACGATGACGACGACGGCACCCGGCTGGATCCGGCAGTTCCACAAACCGCGTGGGGCGAACCCGCCACTGCTCATCTGCCCGCACGCGGGTGGTGGCGCCTCGACCTACCGGCCGTTCTCGGCGGCGCTGCGCGATCACTTCGACGTCGGCATCCTGCAGTACCCCGGCCGGCAGGACCGGGCCCGCGAGGCGGCGCTCGAGACGGTGCCGGCGATCGCGGAAGGGGCATTCGACGAATTCGCGCTCTCGCCGTGGAATCGGGACGAGCCGCTCACCGTCCTGGGCCACAGCATGGGCTCGATCGTCGCCTTCGAATTCGTTCGCCTCGCCGAATCCGAGGGAGTGCCGGTACGGCTGCTGGCCGTCTCGGGCGCGGTGGCACCCCAGCGCGTGGCCGACATGCCGAACCATCCGACCGAGGACGAACAGTTGCTCGACCATGTGGCCGGTCTGGAGGGCACGGGTTCGGATGTGCTCGGCAGCCGGGAGTTGATGCGGATGGCGTTGCCCGCGCTGAAAGCCGATTACGCCGCCTTCGACCGCTATTCGTGCCCGCCCGATGCGCGGGTGCACGCCCCGATCCAGGCGATGGGCGGTAGCGACGACGAATACGTGACGATGGGCGATCTCTACGGCTGGCAACAGCACACCGAATCGCATCTGCACGTGACGATGTTCGACGGCGGGCATTTCTACCTGCACGACCATGTGGAAGGTATCGCCGAGTTGCTCGTCGCGGAGCTGGAGACGGCGTCGTGAGGGTGGCGACCGAGGACAGCAGCGCGCGTCACCACGCCGGGGGCGGTGACGAGGATCCGATCGTCGTCAGCGGGCTGGCGGTCGAAGCGCCGGGCGGTATCGACACCCCGGCGCAGTTCTGGGCGGCGCTGTCCGAGGGCCGCGACCTCACCGGGCCCTTTCCGCGCGACCGCGGCTGGCCCCTCGCGCAACTGCTGACGCTGGGGCGGCGGGAGGGCTGGGCGGCGGTCTGCGATGCGGGCGGATTCCTCGACCGCGCAGCGGAATTCGATCCGGCGTTCTTCGGTATCACCCCTCGCGAGGCGGTCGCGATGGATCCGCAGCAGCGGGTCGCGCTGCGGGTCGCCTGGCGTGCGCTCGAGAACGCCGGCATCAATCCGGCCACCATCGACGGGGACGAGGTCGGCTGCTATATGGGCGCCTCGCCGACCGAATACGGTCCGCACGGCGCCGAGGTCAACGACTACAGCGGCTATCGTGCGGCCGGTGCGGCGCTGGGCGCGGTGGCCGGGCGCATCTCGAACTGTCTCGGCCTGGGCGGGCCCGCCATCGTGGTCGACACCGCCTGCGCCTCGTCGCTGTCGGCGCTGCATCTGGCCGTCGGCGCCATCCGCTCCGGTGAATGCGAGTGGGCTCTCGCCGGTGCCGTCTGCGTCATGGGTTCGCCCGCGGCCTTCTTCGAATTCTCCAAGGCGAACGCGCTGGCCTCGGACGGGCAGTGCAAACCGTATTCCGACGCCGCCGACGGCACACTGTGGGGTGAGGGCGCCGGAATCGTTGTGCTGGAACGGGAATCCCGGGCCCGCGCGCTCGGACATCGGATCTACGGGCGCGTCCTGGCGACCCGGGTCAATCACAACGGCGGCGGCGCGCCGATCGCCGTTCCGAGCAGCCGAGCGCAGGAGCGGCTGATCCGGGCCACCGTGGCGGCCGCGGGTATTTCGCCGGAGCTGGTCGGGATGATCGAGGGGCACGGCACCGCTACCGCGGTCGGTGATCCGCTGGAACTCGAGGCGCTGGGTCGGGTGTACGGCTCGGGGTCGGCCCGGCTGGGTTCGGTGAAATCCAACCTGGGGCACGCCCAGGCCGCCGCCGGCATGCTCGGTCTGATCAAGGTGCTGCTCAGCGGCTTGCACGGGCAGATCGCGCCGACCCGCTTCGCCGACAACCCCACCACGAAGGTGGACTGGGACGCGACGGGCCTGCGGCTGGCGGCGAAACCGGAACCGTGGCCCGCACACGACGGCCTGCGGTACGGAGCGGTGTCGTCGTTCGGGGTTTCGGGCACCAATGCCCATGCGTTGCTGGCCATTCCGGCCGAA
>NZ_BAGM01000021.1 GCF_000308855.1 Nocardia veterana NBRC 100344
AAGATCTAAGAAGCATGCAGATACCAGCAAGTATGCGCAGAAATTTCCTGGATGGGATATATGCAGCTGGTTGAGCGACAGTTGGTACACCGTCAGTGTTTACTCCACCAGCTCGCACACCTTCGATGAGGTCGTAAACAACTCTGCGTTGTTCCGGGATCCGCAGCGCTTGTCCGTCGGCGGTCGAGACGCCGTGCTGCTGCACAAAGTTGACGACCCGGATGGCTGCACCATTGCGTTCGACATTCCCAGCGATCCGGTTCAGATCGATGTGAATGCCAAGGCGAGCGCCGAAGCTGCCGGTGACTCGTGTGCGGAAGTGACGAGGATCGCAGGAGTCTTGGTAAAAGATCTTCCCACGGGAAGATAGGTGGCACACCATGTCGGAACTCGATGCCTGGCGTCAGCTTTCCGGTGAGATCGAGCAAGGAAATCTGACGCTGAAGGTCCACCGTGACGCGTTGGATTCAGCGATTAAGTTGCTCCAGGATTACGGCGAGGGGATCCATAAATGCGCGACTGAAAGAACTCGCCCAGGAAGCGAAGGCTATCCAGGATGTGCTTCGCAAAGCCGCAGTCGCTTACGCCCAGACCGACGGGCAGTTCGCCGATGTGCTCGGCGGTATCCAGCAGTGACGTACCGAACGCCTTCCAGCTATGGGCTGAGTTGTGCTGATGCCTGGGGCATCTGTGGGCTGGCTGGCAGCATCCGTCTGCGATAAAGTCCCCGTGCGGGGGAGTCGATGGCGTCCCAGCGGCGCGGTGAACAGGAGGGGTCGAATCATGCAGGTGCGGTTCGGGCGAGGCGGCGGCCTGCGGGGAATTGTTGGTATCGCCGGCTCTGTCCTCACCATAGGGCTTCTCGTCACGGCGACAGGTTGCTCGGACAGTCCGGGTTCAGCGAACGAGGGGAAATCCACGACAACAGCAACGAGTGCTGCTCCGGTCTCGTCGACATCAACGTCGAATACCGCATGGGACCCTTGCGCGATCTCTGAGTCGGATATCTCTGCAGCAGGATTGAACCCCGCGACGAAACATGTCGGGTCGGCCGGCGTCAAATTTCCAGGCTGGGATATCTGCAGTTGGGACAGCGACAGTTGGTATGGCGTCGAGGTCTACTCGACGAACGCACACACCTTCGACGAGGTTGTGCACAACACCGCGAATCTGCGGAACCCGCGTCCTGTCACCATAGGCGACCGCGGTGCCGTGATGTTGGACCCAGTGAACATCCCGGGCGGGTGCACCCTTGTGTTCGACGCGACCAGCGGTCCCGTTGAACTGGACCTCGACCCCAAGCTCAGCGCCGACGTAACGGGCGATTCGTGCGCTGAAGTGACTCGTATCGCAGGTGCGCTTCTCAAAGACATACCCCCGTCGAAGTAATTCCACAGAGAGACAGCGGAAATGTCGGAACTGGATACGTGGCGACAGCTCTCGGATGAGGTAGCGCAGGGGAACTTGACGCTGAAGGTTCACCGCGACGCTTTGGATGCGGCGGTGAAGCTCCTACAGGATTACATCGACCACATTGACAGCTGCCGTCGCGATGTGCAGACCGTTGCCAGGGTTTCAGGATTCGGCGGGTTTCAGATGGGGCAGGATCTAGCAGCTAAGTTCACTCGAAAAGGGAGCGGCGACGGGTCAATTCGCGAGCGACTCAAGGAACTGGCCGACGAAGCGAAGGCTATCCAGGATGTGCTTCGCAAGGCCGCAGTCGCTTACGCCCAGACCGACGGGCAGTTCGCTGATGTGCTCGGAGGGATCCAGCCGTGACGCCTCGAACGCCTTCCAGCTATTTGGATCAGAGTAGCGGCGACTATCTGCGGTCACAGTTGGATGCGTTGTCCAACAGCACTTACGCGAACATGGTGTCGGCGGACAATACCAAGGCGTGGGATGCGGATCAGCTCAGTTTGCAGCAGAAGATCAACGCTCTGGCCGAGCATGTGGGTGCCGATGTCGAGCCGGTGAGTATCAACGGTGCGGAGGGTTTCGCGCATCTCGATCTGGAGCAGATCCGTGATCTGACCTATCAGATCAAACCCGATGTCGTACACGCGGTTGCGGAGGCGTGGAGCAATATCGGGCGCAACCTGGGCGATGCCACCAGCACGTTGGGCGCCCAACTCGTCAAGACCCTCGCCGGCGGTTGGCAAGGTGCGGCCGCGTCGAGAGCCTCCGAGGCGCTGGTGCAGTTCCTGGATACGTCCGACAAAGTGAGTAAATCGGCCAGCCTGGTGGGGATGAAGGTCGCGTTCGCGCAGCGCGGTAGTGACGAGACGTCCCGGATGCTGGTTCCGGTGTTGCAATCGGTGGTCCCGGTCGCGCAGATCCAGATTCCGGGTATGCCTTCGGTTCCCAACCAGGTCTCGACGCCGGCGCCGGGTATTCCGATCCCGGTCCTCGGCGCGCAACAGGGCGCCGACGGGCATAAGGAGGAGGTGCGGCAGGCGGCCCTGCAGGTACTGCAGAACGTGTACGCGCCCGGCATTCGGGGTGGCGATCAAGGGGTTCCGGTACTTCCCTCGGTGCAGCCGGTCGCGAACCCGGCCGGTCCGCCGGGTGTCGGTCCGGGGCCGAGTCAGCCGGGGCCGGGCGGCTTGCATCCGGGTGGGTCCGATCAGCCGACTCCGGGCGGTGATACGCCCGGAGGCGATCCGGCGAACGGTAAGGATGGCAACGGCACTCAGGACCCTGCCACGCCGGGGTCCGCGGGCACCCAGCCGAGTGCTTCCGGTGTGGGAAGTGGGACGACGCAGCCGAGCACGTCGGGATCGGGTGCGTCGAATCCCGCCGCCACGACTGCGGCGGGTTTCGAACCCGGCAGTGGGTCGGGCGGCGGTTCGGGCACACCGGGCTTCGGTGGCGGTTCTTCGGGCCACGGATTCGGTGGTGGCTCCTCGGGTCCCGGTGGATCGCGGCCGGGTGGACCGGGTGTCAGCATTCCGGGCCGGCCGATCGCGGAACCTGTGGCGCCCTTGGGATTTCGCAATCCGGCCCAGGCCGGAGCTGCGGGTATGCCTGGTGGAATGGCGCCGGGTGCGGGTGGCCGTGGTGGTAAGTCCGAGGAGGACAAGGAGCGTCAGTCGGCGGAGTACTTGCGCGGTCGGCACCTCGAGGAGTGGATCGAGGACGGGCAGAAGGTGCTGCCCGCCTACGGCGCGATCGGGGAAAATCCGGAGCAGCAGTCCGCATCCCGCGACGCATCGGGCTCGACGAAGCCGGATCGTGGGCGAGCGCCGGGAGAATATCGGTGATCCACTGGCGGTTGACGAGTGCGCAGTACGAGGCGGCGGTGTTCGCCATGGAGCGGGACCGGCTCCCGTATCCGACCTGGAACGCGGTGCGTGCCGGTGACGACGCCGAACTCGCTCGACTTCGTCGTGAGGCGATCGACAGCTTGCGCCCCCGCGTGGACGACGATCTCGCCCGGCTGCTGCGCACCCTGGTGGAGCCGCAGGTGCGGTTGCACGTGCACGGCCGCCTCGGACCGGACCCCGAGAATCCCGAGGTCCAGGTGCGTGCGTATGCGGGTTTCGGTCCGGACATGGCGGCGGTCGCGGTGCAGGATTCCGACCCGGAACCCGGTGTGAGCGGCGATGTTTCGCTGAGCCTGTGCACGCACGTGCAGGCGCTGGGGCTGCTGGCTCGGATGCTGCCGGAACAGCCGCCCGGGCGCCACGAACTCGCCGCACTCAAATCCGAGCTGGACCTCGAGCCCGAATGGTCCGGCGGCTGGAACCGTCCGCCCACTCTGCGGGAGCGACTCGACGCGTTCTTCGCCCGCCCGCGCTCCGGCTGGGGCGAGGTGCTGTGTTACCCGGGGCGGTTCCTGGACAACCGCACCGACGGGGTGCAGGGATTCTTGTGGATGGACTTTCCGCGCGACGGGCGGTACTACATCCGGGAGGATGCGGCCGGCTACACGGTGCAGCCGATGACGGCCGACGGGTTCGTCGGCCACGCGCGGGCCTTGGCCCGAAGAGTTCGTGACCTGGGCCCGCACGCCGCGCGGAACTGACGCCGCCTACGTCCGCTGGAAGTGCGTGGCGATCTCGTCGCTGGTGGTGACCCATACGCCCGGGTGGTTCACGACGTAATCGAGGGCCTCGTCCAGGTAGCGATGCCGGAACGCCTGTCCGGTGACGAAGGGGTGCAGCGCCAGGGCCATGACGCGTCCGCTGTCGGCGGAATCGGTGTAGAGCTGGTCGACCTGGTCGCGGACCATGCGGACGAAATCGGGTCCGGTCAGGCCCTTGGTGACGAAGATGCCGATGTCGTTGAGCTCCACCGAATATGGAACGCTGAGCATCCCCGGCACATTCAACCGATACGGCTGATCGTCGTTGGTCCAGTCGAGGACGTATTCCAGCCCCAGTTCGGCCAGCAGCTCCGCCGTGTGGAACGTTTCGGTGAGGCCCGGCCCCATCCAGCCGCGCGGGCGCCGGCCGGTGGTCTTCTCGATGGTGGTGACGATATCGGTCAACACCCGGCGCTCCTCTTCGACCGAGAGCCCGGTGTGCAGGTGACTGTTGGAGCTGCCGTGCGCGAGCCAGTCCCAGCCACGTTCGTTGCCCGCCGCGATGATCTGCGGGTAACGCTCGCCCACATCGGAATTCAACAGGGCGCTGGCGCGGATCCCGTATTTGTCCAACAGCTGGATCTGCCGCCAGATACCGACCCGTGGGCCGTAGTCGCGCCAGCCGTAGTTCAAGGCGTCCGGCGTCAAGGCGGTGGTGCCCTCGTAGGTCGCGGTGCCCGGCAGATCGACGTAGAAATGTTCGATGTTGAGCCCGACGTAGAACGCGACCCGCTTACCGTCCGGCCAGCGGATCGGCTCCCGCTCGGTGATGGGGGAATAGTCGTAGAGGGTGATGTCCTTGCTCATGCCGGGTATCGTCGAACGTTGACATAGATGTGAAGGTCAACCGGCAGTCCATGTGAGGTACGACATATGCGGATCGGCGAGTTGGCGAAGCGAACCGACACCACGCCGCGGTTGTTGCGCTACTACGAAGAACAGGGCCTGATCCGAGTACGGCGGTGCGCCAACGGCTATCGTGACTACGACGAGCGGCTGGTCGATCAGGTCGTGCACATTCGCGGTCTGCTGGAAGCGGGCCTGCCCACCCGGATCATCAAACAGATCCTGCCCTGTCTGGACGATCCGCGCGACATCCACTTCGCCGATGCGACCCCGGAGATCATCGCCGCGCTGGAACATCAGCGCGATCGCCTCAGCCAACGCATCGAACTGCTCACCCGCAATCGGGACGCCATGTCGGCCTATATCTCCGAGCTGCGAGGTTGCGCCCGTATCGCCTCGTAGCCTGCGCGCCTCGTACCCGGCGTGGTCACCGGTGTGAGCCCGGCAGGTGCCGTTTGTACACCTTCCCGGAATCGTCGCGCGGCAGTTCGTCGACGATCGAAATCTGCTGGGGGATCTTGTAGTCGGCGATCGTGCCGGCCAGGTGCCGGTGCACGTCGGCTGCGGTGAGCCGGTGGCCGGGGCGCGGAAGGACCGCCGCGGCAACGGCTTCGCCGAGATCGCCGGCGCCGGGGACGCCGAAGACGGCCGCATCCTCGATACTCGGCACAGCGAGCAGCGCATTCTCGATCTCGGCGGGATAGATGTTCACTCCGCCCCGGATGATCACATCGCCGCTGCGGCCGGTGAGGTAGAGATAACCGTCCTCGTCCAGATGTCCGAGGTCACCGACCCAGACCATGCCCGGCACCGGGCTCGGGTCCGTGGAGCGGTTGAGGTAGCGGAAGGCCGGCCAGTAGTCGGCGCCGCGAACGTAGACGCGGCCGGTGGATCCGGGGGCGAGCGGGCTACCCGTCTCGTCCGCGATCACGACCGCTGATCCGTCCGCGGGCCGGCCCACACTACCGGGCCGGTCGAGCCATTCCGCGGCACTGATCCAGGTGATCGTGCCGCATTCGGAGTTGCCGTAGAACTCCCACAGGGCATCGCCGAACCATTCGATGGCGAGTCGTTTGATCGCCGGCGGGCACGGCGCGGAGGAATGGATGAGATGGGTGAGGCTGGAGACGTCGTAGCGGTCACGGACCGCCCGGGGTAGCGACAGCAGCCGCGACAACATGGTGGGAACCACCTTGGCCTGCTGGATCTTTCGGTTGTCCACGTGTTGCAGGAAACGTTCGGCATCCCAGCGCGGCATGATCGTGATATTCGTACCCATCCGCAGCGCCAGCACCGCCACCGCATTCGGGCTGGTGTGGTACAGCGGACCGGCCACCAGCATTTGCCCGCCCGGTGTCAGCCCCATTCGCCGCGCCGTCCCGCCCGCGATGGACAGCAGCTGCATCGGCGTCATGCGTTCGCGGAGAACGCCTTTGGGCGCACCGGTCGTACCGGAGGTGTAGATCAATCCCATCGAATCGGCGATCGCCCCGTCCAGGTGGCCCAGTGGCTCGGGATGGTCGCGAATGCCCTGCTCCACCGTGCGATGCCGACCGGTCGGGTGCGCCCACTCGGGGGACAGGCCCGCCTCGGCGATCAGCTCGGCCGGCATCTCGATCTCGACGATCGTCGGTCGCCTATCCGTCTGTGCCACAGCGGCTTCCACCACCGGCACGAATTCGGTGTGGGCGAACACCACCTCGGCCCGGCTGTCGGCGAGGACGTGGGCCACCTCCCCGGCCTGCCAGCGAGTGTTGATCGGCACCGGATTCGCTCCGCAGGAGGCGATGGCGAGGGATACCTCGAGAAATTCGATGTCGTTGCGGGCCATGACGGCGACCCGGTCGCCGCGGCCGAGTCCGTCGGCAACGAGTGCCGCTGCCAGGCTGCCCGCCCGCCGATGCGACTCCGGCTGAGGACGGGTGCGCGCACCGCAGCTGATCGTCGGCGTCGGGTGAGATTCGGTCATGGCCTCAGTCTGCCGTTCGCGTCGAGCGCCGCGCAGCTACCCCGGCATCCTCGCTGTCCGCCGGGGACACCACGCCACCGTCGCCGGTCCGACTGCGGGAGGGTGTGTCCGGCTGCGTCATTACACTCTGCGACGACGATCTCAGGGGAGGGCCGATGTGGTACTTGGTGGATGCGGCGGATACGGCGAAGGTCATTCGTCATGTTCGTGCCGACAACGCCGTGAGCGAGCGTCATCTGCACCGCGCGGTTCGCCCGAGTTCGCTTGCCGCGCTCACTCATTCGGCGATCGAGCAGGCGATCACCACCGCCACAACGTGCACCCGCGAGGTGCCGGTGCGCGGCGCGGCGCACACCGTTCTGGCGATTCCGATCGCCGGTCCGGATGCGCGACCGCTGGCCGTTCAGGTCTGGGTTGGACCGTCGGACGCACCGCGGGAGCCGGCGCCGGAGGTGGACGCCTTCGTCTGGGACGGAAGACAGTGGACGCTGATGAGCACCGGCGTCGGCGGACCCGTCCTACCGGCCGGGTATCCCATGCTGCACGGTGCGTGGTTCCTGAGCCGGATCATCGAATGCGAGGAACGCGACCGCCTCATGACCGCCGCGCTGGATCCGAAACCCGGCACCGCGTGGGCAGGGCCGATGGAGGTGCTGACCGCGGCCGGAACACATACGACGAAGGTGTACGGCTTCTTCCGATACCACCGCGAGGAGTCGGTGCGCGGGCTGCTGTTGCGGATCGGGTCGGATCGGGAACCGGGCATCGTGCTGCCGACCTACCACAACGACGCCGCCGCGGCGCTGCTCGGCGGTACCACCGCGTTGATCGACATTCAGCGGCTGCAGATCGTGGAATGGCTGACGCCACCGATCGCCGATATCGCATGGCGTCACCATCCGGCCTCGCGGGATCTCGATCCCGCCGACAGCGATGCGTTCAACCTCGAGACCACACATCTGATCCACCCCGACGACACCGGGATCTACCTCGGCGCGCTCGGCGATCTGGCGGCCGGGCGGGTTTCCCGGGCGCGGGGCATCGTCCGGCTGCTCACGGTCACCGGCGGCTGGCAGACCGTTGAGCTCTACTGCATCCGGCTGCCGCATGCCTCGCCGCGCTTCCTGACCACGCTCATTCGGCCGATTTCCGACGGTGTGCCGGGCATCCTGTCCGACAGCGACTGAGGCCGGCGCGGCCGCCTCGGATCAGGCTCCCGTTTCGGCGGCGCGTCGGTAACCCCGCACGGCCGGATAGCTGAAGACCACGATCATGCCGACCACCCAGGCCAGGGTCTTCCAGAGCGGCTCGGCGACCGGGCCGTCCCAGCACAGCCCGCGCATGGCGTCGATCGCGGTACTCATCGGCTGGTTCTCGACGACGTTCTGCAGCCAGGTGGGGTAGGCGAACACGGGCACGAACCCGGAGTTGAAGAACATCAACAGGGTATTCACGATGCTGATGATGTTGACCAGCATCACGCCTTCCGAGACCGTCGCCAGCGCGGTCACCATCACCGCGAAGGCGACGCCGAACAGCACCGGGATGCCGATCATGGCCAGCGAGGCCAACGGCCCGTTCCAGAACCGGAAGCCGATGCACACCCCGACCGCGATCACGAACAGGGTGGTGATCAGCACCCGAATCGCCTCGGCCAGCAGCCGGCCGGTCAATCCCGCGGCGCGATGGATCGGCATGGTCCAGAACCGGCCGAGCAGGCCCGTCTGCTTCTCGGTTTTGAAGCCGAGCGCGCTCACCACCGCGCCCGACATGGCGGCGACGAGGGTGATCATCGGGACCGTGCCGTACACGCTGGGCATGCCGGTGAACTGGGTGATCGAATCACCGAGCACGATGCGGAACATCAGCAGCGTCAGCGCGGGGTAGATCAGCGTCTGCACGGTGGTCGCCGGATCGCGCGCCCAGCCCATCAGCAGTCGCTTGCACTGGATCAGGCTGTGCCGCGCCCAGGTCGACACCGCGCGTTCCGAACTCGTCGTGACGACGGGCAGCGGGGTAGTCCAGTCGACGGTCTCGGCGGGGGCGGTCGTCGTCTCGATGGCCGTACTCACGATCGCCTCACACTCGCCCACACCGCCAGCGGGACGAATGCCACCGCCAGCCCGATCAACCACACCAACGGCACCCACAACACGCTCCAGCTCACGCCGTCCGCCGCCATATCCCGCAGGGCGAACGAGAACTGCGAGACCGGCTGATTGCGCGCGAACGGCCGAATCCATTCCGGAAAGCCGGATTCCGGGACGAATCCGCAGGACAACATGCCCAGGATCAGGGTCGGCAGGGTCAGTGCCTGACTGAGCGATTCCGGGCTCTTGGTGAGACTGCCGAGGCCATCGGCGCCGATGGCCAGCACGGTCCCGACGGCCAGCGAGAAGGCGCAGAACAGCACGGCCTGGCCGAGGCCGGCGGTGAACCGGAAGCCGATCACGTACCCGAACAGCAGCGCCGCGATCAGTGAGGTCACCGAGCGGACCAGGCCCGCGCAGATGCGTGAGGTCAACGGCACCATCGGCCCGATCGGCATGGTCTGCAGCCGGCTGTGCAGCCCGGTCATGGCCTCGAAGGCCGCGATCTGCGCATTCGACATCATCGTGAACGACATCGTCTGCAGCACGATGATCGGCATCACGAACTGGGCGTAATCGATGCCCTTGAACTGCATGACGTAGCGCAGCGGCAGATAGAAGCCCAGGGTGAACACCAGCGGCGTGATGACCGCGACGACCAGCTCACCCTTGGTCGCCATCGTGCGCACCAGCCGCCCGGTCAGCGCCCGCCACTGCGCGAATCCGGAAATTCGCGCCTCGGGGAGCTGGGCGAACAGGGGAGCCTCGGCCGTCGGCGCGCTCACTGATGCCCGCCCGAATGTCCGGTGATGGACAGGAATACGTCGTCGAGCGAGGGCCGGCGCAGTGCGATGTCGGCCAGTTCCAGCCCGGCGGCGTCGAGGCGGCGGACCGCCTCGGCAAGGGTGCTCGCCCCGTCCGGGGCCGGGATCGAGATCCGGTCGAGCGCGGTGGCGCTGTCGAAGTCCCGGCGCAGGGCCTCGGGGACCAGTTCGCCGAGCGCGGCCACCGCCTGTCGCAACTGCGTCGGGTCCAGCGGGACCACCTCGCAGTAGCTGCCGCCGGTCTTCTCCTTGAGTTCGTCCGCGGTTCCTTCGGCGATCACCGTGCCCTTGTCGATGACGATGATGTTGTCGCTGAGGATGTCGGCCTCTTCCAGATACTGCGTGGTCAGCAGAACGGTGATGCCCTGATTCTTCAGCGCGTTCACCAGATCCCACACTCCCTGGCGGCTGCGTGGATCGAGCCCGGTGGTCGGCTCGTCGAGGAAGACCACCTCCGGCCGCACCACCAGCCCACAGGCGATGTCGACCCGGCGGCGCATACCGCCGGAATAGTGGCGGACCGCGCGTTTGCCGGCGCCGACCAGATCGAATTCCTCGAGCAGGGCGTCGGCGCGACGGCGGGCGTCCTTCTTGGGCAGGCCCATCAGTCGCCCGAACAGTTCGAGGTTCTCGCGGCCGGAGAGGTTCTCGTCCAGGGCGGCGTACTGGCCCGTCATCATGATCGAGCGCCGCACGCCGGCGGCATCTCCGATCACGTCGTGCCCGGCGACCGAAGCGGTGCCGGAGTCGGGACGCAGCAGGGTCGACAGGATCTTCACGGTGGTCGTCTTACCGGCCCCGTTGGGACCGAGAATGCCGAGCACGGACGCGCGCGCGGCGGTGAAGCTGATGCCCCGCAGCGCGTGGACCTCGCCGAAGGATTTGCGGACATCGTCGACCACGACCGCGGGGTCGGCGCCACCGCCGGCGGATGCCGCCGACGTGGTCGCTCCGGTTCGTGACGCGGCCGTGCCGGTCGGCCCGGACGCCGCTGTCTCGGGCGAGTCGGACCCCGCCGCGTCGGGCGACTGGGGCGCTGCCGCGTCGGGCAACTCGGACGCTGCCGCGTCGGGCAACTCGGCCGCTGCCGCGTCGGGCGACTGGGAGGCTGCCGCGTGGGTGGAGCCGGAATCCTCACGCGGTGTGCGCGATCCTGCGTTGTCCAAACTCGGCATCAACTCTCCACTATCGGCCGGGCCGCGACCGGATTGTCCGGAACGCTGATTTTCGCCCCGGTTGATGGATACCTTCCACCGCGCGCGATGTTACTTCCTCGAGCTGCCGCGCAGGCCCGGGCGCCGGGCGGTGCCGCTCGGCGCCACGAGTCTTTCTACCGCGATCTGAAACATGGCGTTGTCTTTTTGTCGTAAAGCCGGTCGCGTGCGCGCGTGCCCACCGGCGGGAATGTGGTTTTGCTCACACTCGGCTGTCGACCGCGGTGTCGCCCGTCATCACTGCTGGTCGGGGCGCAGACCGCGCGGTTCGTGGGATGTTCGCGGTTGTTGTCGGCCGCCCGGCCGCACCATAGTCTGACGAGCAGGGAGGCGGGTCCGATCGTCCGCACCCGTCCGCGGCATCGTCGCCCGCCCGCAGCCGGCGCACACATCGAACGAATGCCGAGGTCTCCGCCGGCGAGAGGGTGGCCAATGGCCGAGATGCTGAAGTCCCACGATCCCCGCACCGGGGAGCTCATCGCGGAATATCCGGTCCTGGACGCCGCTGCCGTCACCGATGTCGTGCGTACCGCTCGGTCGGCCGAGACCTGGTGGGCGGCAATCGGATTCGCCGGCCGGAAGCGATGGCTGCTGGATTGGAAACGCAGTATCGCGCGCAATGCGGGCGAGCTGGCCGAGCTGGTCTGCACCGAAACCGGTAAGCCCAAGGTCGATGCCGCCATCGAGATCATGCTCGCGGTCGAACATCTGAACTGGGCCGCGCGCAATGCCGAAAAGGTCTTGGGCCGAGGCAGACTCGCCTCCACCTGGCTGACTCGCAACCAGCGGGCATCGGTCGGTTATCTGCCGCTGGGCGTGGTAGGCGTACTCGGTTCGCCGCACAATCCGGTGTTCACCCCGATGGGTTCGATCGCCTATGCGATGGCCGCCGGCAATGCGGTGGTGTTCAAACCCAGCGAGCTCACCCCGGGCGTCGGGGTGTGGCTGGCCGACAGCTGGGCCGCGCTGGCGCCGAACAAGCCTGTGCTGCAGACGATCACCGGAACCGGCGCCACCAGCGCGGAATTGTGCCGGGCGCGGGTGGACAAGGTCGCCTACGCCGGTTCGGAGGCCGGCGCTCGTGAGGTGATCGAACTGTGCGCGCCCACGCTGACGCCGGTGGTGGTCGAGAAGGCCGGCAAGGGCACGCTGATCGTGCACGTCGACGCCAAGCTCGATACCGCCGCGGAGGCAGCGGTTTTCGGCGCGATGTCGAACGCCGGGCAGAGTCCCGCCGGCATCCAGCGCGCCTACGTCGCCGAGTCGGTGTACGAGCCGTTCCTGGAACGGGTTGTCGCACAGGCGCGTTCCCTGCGGCCGGGTGGCGATCGCAAGGCCTCCTACGGTCCGATGATCGTGGAATCGCAGGTCGACGTGGTGCGTCGGCAGGTCAAGGATGCGATCGCTCGCGGTGGCCGGGCCGTGGTGGGTGGTCTGGAATCGATCCGTGAGCCGTACATCGAGCCCATCGTGCTGACCGATGTGCCCGAGGACAGCCTGGCGATCACCGCCGAGGCGGTCGGGCCGGTGCTGATCGTGAACCGGGTGGCGAATGTGAACGAGGCGATCGAGCGCATCAACGCCGCCGATCAGGGACTGGCGGTATCGGTGTTCACGCGCGACGTCCGCGGAGTCGGCGAGTTCGCCGAGCGGATCAGAACCGGTGTGGTGACCGTGAATTCGACGATGGCCTATGCCGCCAATCCGGCGCTGCCGTTCGGCGGTGTGGGCGAATACGGGCAGGGCCACACCCACGGCGCGGCCGGTTTGCGGGAATTCAGTCGCACGCTCGCCATCGCGGAGAAGCGGTATCGGGCGCCGGTCGATCTGTCGAGTTTCGACCGTCATCCGGGCCATCTGCGCTTGACCCGGGCGATCTTCCGCATGCGGCACGGCCGGCTGTAGCGATCCGGCCGGGCCCGGCCGTTACGGCTCGGGCGGGCCGGACGGTTCCGGGAGTGAATTCCAGCCCAGGAGTACGGCTTCCATCAGGGCGCGAACCCGCGCCACATGTTCGGGACGATTCTCGAACCGCACCCGCCGCCCGACGTCCACGACCTGGGCGATGGCCGCATGCACCCGGCACCGGGCCTCGGCCGGATCGTCGTCGAGCAGATGGGCCCACTCCAGCACGTTCTGCCGCTGCACCGATCGCAGTTTCTGCTGTTCGGCCGGTGGCAGATTCGAGAATTCGGCGAAATAGACCGGCAGGATCTCCGGGGTCGCGAAGGTGAGCCGGGCGAACCGGGCCGCGATCCGCAGCGCGGCGTCCGAGCGGCTGGTCGCCTCGGCCAGCGCCTCGGCATTGGCGATCGCGACCCGCTCGCCGGTGCGGTGGAAGGCGGCGGCCAGCAGGTCGGACTTGCTCGCGAAATAGCGATAGACGCTGGAGGCGTTGATGCCGACCGCCGCACCGATCTCCTCGATGCTGGCCTCGTGATAGCCCTGCCGGCCGAAGATCCGGATCGCCTCGGTGAGCAACTGTTCGCGTTTGGAACTCAGCGGCAGCCCACGTACCGGCGCGCCGGCGACGGCGGGATCGGGCAGTGGCGGCAGTTCGGTGTGCAGGATCGACCAGCACATCTCCAGGATCAGTTCGGTCAGCCGGGCATTCGACAGGGCGGTGCGATGTGCGGTGATACTGCCGATAACGCCCAACATGCCGGTGGCCAGCAGTTCCACGTCGGCGGGTGGCGCCTCGGGCCGCAGTGCCGCGACCGCGGACTCGATCAGATCCTGCAGTTCGTCGTAGATCACCCGGATCCGGGCGCGGTCCTCGCGCTCCAGATAGCGGCGTTCCCAGCGGTACAACCCACCTTCGCGACGCACATCGATGGTGTGTTCGGCCAGCGCGCGGATCAGCGCGGTGAGCCGAGACTTCGGGTCGAGGCCGGGTGTGTCGGCGGCCTTCGCGGCGTCGAGAAGTTGCTGAGCGCCCGCCTCGGCGGCGGCCACCAGCAGGGCGTACTTGTTGGCGAAGTGCCGGTACAGCGCCGGGCCGGAGATGCCGACCTCGGCGGCGATCTCGTCGACGCCGACCGGGTGGTAGCCGCGTTCGCTGAACGCCCGGGCGGCCACGCGCACGATCTGTGCCTTGCGATTCTTGGGCCGACGCCGGGTTGTCGTGGGGGTACCCGGTCGCGCGGATGCGAGCCCGGCCTCGCTGCGATCCGCGACCATACACCTCTCCTTCTGCGTGTCGGCTCGTCGACGGCGCCGACTGGTTGACAGCGCCGGACAAGTCAACATAAGTTAACCACAATTCGCAATGTTAACCATCATTCTCGTATCGTCGCCGCTGGCGACCCACCTGGGAGTAACCATGAGCGATCACGACCACACCCCTGGCCTCACCATCGTGCGGGACGATCGCGTATTGCGGGTGACCATCGACAACCCCGGCCGGAAGAATGCGCTGAGCTACGACGCGATGATCGCGCTGGGCGACACCCTGCTGGGGGTGGGCGCCGATCCGTCGATCCGGGTGGTCGTGCTCACCGGTGCGGGTGGGGACTTCTGCACCGGTGCCGACCTGGCCGCGGCCGCCGCTGAGAAGGAGCGGGGCATCACTCCGGAGATGACGATGGACGGTGCGAATCGGATGATCCGCGCGATCATCGACGCGCCGGTGCCGGTGATCGCCCGGGTGCGGGGTGCGGCGGCGGGAATCGGTGTGGCGCTGGCACTTTCCGCCGACTTCACCTATGCGAGCGAGGAAGCGTATCTGTTGCAGGCCTTCATCAATATCGGTCTGATGCCGGACGGGGGTGCGGCGGCGCTGGTGGCGGCGGCCGCGGGCCGGGCGCTGGCGGCGGAGTTGGCGCTGCTCGGCGAACGGCTGCCGGTGACGGAGGCGTACCGCCGCGGCCTGCTGGCCGGTGTGCTGCCCGCCGACGAACTCGACGCCAAGATCGAGGCGGTGGCCGGGAAACTCGCCCACGGACCGCGGCGCGCGCTGGAACTCACCAAGCGAACGCTGAACCGGGCGGCGCTGGCCTCTCTGGACGAGGCGCTGGCCGCCGAGAAGGCGGGCCAGGCCGAGCTGCTGCGCTCGCCCGACTTCGCGGAGGGCGCCGCGGCGATGCTCGGCAAGCGCAAGGCGGTTTTCGCGCACTGACGTTCGCGCGCCGAGGTGCTCGTGCGGGTGCCGGGGCCTACGCTCCCCGCTCCGGGAACAGCGAATCGTCGATCGGGGAATCCGGCGTGGCGGGCGGGTAGTCGTAGTTCACCCAGCGGTTGCGGTTGGTCCACCCCACCAGGTCGTAACGCCAGCGGAACGGCCAGGTCCGCGACACCGTCATGAACAGCACGGCGCCGAGGGCGGCGTAGTCGTCGTGGGCGGACAGCAGTGCCCGCTGCTGGCGCGGTGAGGCGGTGAAGAAGGCCTCGAACATCGAGATCGACTGCGCGGTGGTGAGCCGCCCCAATCCGTAGAGTCCGCGCATCCGCATCCAATACACCAGCCGGGCCTGCCAGGGCCACAGTTCCCGAACCGGATCGGCGCCGGTGCGCAGGGCCTCGATCAGAGTGTCGACCAGGGCGAGCGAATCGGCCACGCTGTAGCCGGTGCAGGGATGCATCATGCCGCCGCGGGAACCGAACGGAATCGGATCGGCCGCGCGCAGCCCGGCCCGGACCGGCGGCGGGGGCTGATCGAGCGGATAGTGCGCGGCCTCGGCCGGCTCGTCGCCGCGTAACCGGATGCCGTGGGCGGCAAGGCGGTTGAGGGTGCGCCGGCGCAGTTCATGCTGTGGCATGCCGCCGCGCAGGCCGAGACTGGTCTCCTCGAAGATCACCGTGCCGTCGCCGAGGGGGACGGCGTACAGGAACGACGGCGGCTCGTCGGGGCCCGTCCCGTTCTCGTCCCGCCAGTCCAGCAGCAGTCCCTCGCCGTCGCCGACCATGGGCGCCGCCACCTCGGCGTCGACGAAGATGCCGTGCGCGCTGGCGGTGCGCCGGCGGCCCGGAGCCGCCAGACCGCGGGTATCCACGACCGCCGTCGCGGTGATGGTGCTGCCGTCCTGCAATTCGACGCGATGCGCCTCGACGGCGGTGGCGCGCCCGGCCAGCACGGTCGCGTCGTCGAGCGGAAGTGCTTCGCGCAGGCCCGATTTGGAGAGCACGCAATACGGGCGTTCGATGCGATGCGCGGACCGCGTCCACACCGTGGGCGCCTCGATGCGCTGGGCGATCGCGCTCGGGCCCAGCCACAGCGGCAGTTCGTCCACCCAGCAGGAGAAGGTCGGGGGCCACAGGCGCTCCGGGCGCGGATCCACGGCCACCACGTCGAAGCCTGCCAGCATCGCGCGGTGGGCGACGGCCCGGCCGGTCGGGCCGAGTCCGACGACGCACAGGTCGGCACGACGGACATGGTGCGCACTCATGGCCGCCATTCTCCCAGCCGAGTCGGGCGCAGCCGCCGCGGAGGCCGCGTTGCCGGCCCGAGACGCCGATCGCGGATCGATACGCGATTGCCGCCCAATCGCCTGTTCCTCGTTATCGATGTAGTGGCCGCGCGATCGAAGTGTTGCGGGATCGTCCCGCTATTATCGACCGGCATGAGTAGGATGCGGTTCGCGGTGGTCGCCCTCGTCCTGTGTGCCCTGACCGCCGCCGTCGCGCCGCGAGCCGACGCCTTTCCGGTCCAGGTGCCGACCTTGGCCGGTGCGAACGATTTCGGCTGCCGACCCACCCGGGACAAGCCCTTTCCGATCGTTCTCGCACACGGTGCGGCCTCCGATGCGGAATCCAGTTTCGCGGTCCTCGCGCCCGCGCTGCATCGGGCCGGTTACTGCGTATTCGCCGCCGACATCGGCCGGGTCCGGTTGCCGCTCCTCGGTGTGAACGATGTGGCGAAACCGGCCTGGCCGGGTTTGGGCCCGGTGTCGACCGCACTCCTCGGCAACGTGCCCTACGGGGTGGCCGATATTTCCTCGCAGACCACTGAGCTCGCGGCCTTCGTGGCGATGGTGCGCGGTGTCACCGGTGCGCCGAAGGTGATCATGGTCGGGCATTCCACCGGCGGCAACGCGATCCGCGAGCTGGTGCAGCGGCATCCGGAAACCGTCGCGAGCGTCGTGACCGTGGGGACGCCCTATCGCGGCTCCACCTTCTCGGGCCTGCCCACGATGTATCCCTTCTACGGGGCGCTGGGTCTGACCGGCCCGGAGACGGCGGCCGAGGTCTACGGCCCGGCCGGCGCCGAACAGGTGCCCGGCACGGCCACGCTGCATGCGCTGAACGCGGACGGTGAAACCCGCCCCGGGATCCCGTACACCGCGATCGCGAGCCGGACGGACGAGGTGATCACCCCGTCGGAGACCGCGCTGCTGTCCGAGCCGCGCGACGGCAACCGCAATATCTGGGTGCAGGACGGCTGCCCGGATCTGAAGGTCGGCCATGCCGAACTGCTGTCCAACCCGCGTGCCGTCGCCGACATCACCGCTGGGGTGACCGGAGGGCCGCTGCCCGCGCCCTGCTAACCGCTACCGGGGCGTCACCCAGGTGGTGATGTCGGCGTGCACGACCTCGCGGTCCTGTTTGTCGTAGATCGATACCGGGACGACGACCTCGACGCCCTCGGTGATGGTGTCGAAGTCCGGGATCCGCTCCAGTTTCGCGACCGCGCGCAGTCCCGATTCCGCCTTGCTCAGGTACTGCACGTTCATCGCCTTGGGGATCCAGCGATGCGTGGTCGGCACGGTCGCCTCACTCAGCATGCCCATCGCCACCTCGGCCAGATTGCACGCCGCGATGGCGTGGAAGGTGCCCAGGTGATTGTGGATGCCGAACCATTTCGGCGCGGTGACCTCGCACAATCCCGGCTCCAGCCGGACCACGGTCGGCGCCACGGTGCCGAAGTAGGGAACCCGGGCGATCATGCCGAGTGAGAACAGCGCATGCCCGAGGCGATTGTCGGGCAGCTTCTTCCAGCCGCGGTAGGTGGCGGTCTCTTTGGTCATGGTCACATCTTACTATCGAGTAAGTTATGCGCCCGCGGCTGCTCGGCAGGGCTTCGCGCAACCGCCGCGACCCCGAGATCGTCCCTGAATTCCGCCGCGCGGCATCACCCGTACGGGGGATGTGGAATACGCTCTGCTGCCGACGTTTTCACGGCTGCTCACCCTCTAGGGTGGGTGGGTGAAATCCGCACGGAGCGCGGCCGGCCGCCTACTCGTCGCGGGATGGTGGGTGCTGTTCGCCTCTGTCGGTGCCTTCGCCGCGGCGGCACCGGCGGCCGCGGATTCGCCCGCGGCGGGCGGGGACCTGTCGATCGCGCAGACCCTCGGCGATCGCGAACTCACGGTGGTGCTGCGCCGCGTCACCTCGGTGCCCGGTCCGCTGCAGGTGGAGGTGGTGACCCATGCCGGAACAGCGGCGGGTCGGCTCACGATCGAGGTGACACCGACCGGGGTGTCCTCGGCGGCGCGGCGGCCGGCGCCGGGTGCGCCGACCGACCACGGCGCGATCGATCTCGGCGCGACACCCGGCATGTACTCGACCACCGTGTGGGTGGACCGGGCCGGACCGTGGGAGCTCGCTGTCGGCGACGGAAGCCGGACGGCGCGGATCCCGTTCCTCGTCCCGGCCCAGATCGCCACGCCGCCGGAACGATTCGTGTACGGCGGATTCGTGGTCGCCGGGGTCGCGCTCCCGGTGGCCGCGGTGGTGGCGATCCGCGCCCGCCGCAGCGCATGGGCGCTGGTACCGGCCGCCGGGGTGGTGGCCGGAGTCGCGGTCGCGGTGACGGCCGCCGTGCTGTCGGCCACGCTGCCGTTGCCGCCGCAACCCGGGGTGCAGGTGGACCCCGATGCCGACAACGTGGCCGACCCGTATGCCGCACAGCAGCCGCGTATTTCGGACTTCTCGCGTCCGCCGGTGCTGCTGGCGGTCGTTGCCGAGTCGATCCGGGCCGGTGAGGCGGCAGATCTCGATCTCGATCTCGTCGACGCCGCCACCGGTAATCGGGTCGACGACCTGATCGTCCACGACGATGCGCTGATCCACGCGCTCGTGGTCGGTCCGAGTGGACAGCTGGCCCACCTGCATCCGATCCGGACCGGTCCCGGCCGGTACCAGCTGCACGTGACGGCCCCCGAACCCGGGCATTACGCCTTGTCCACCGAACTCGTGCGGCGGGGTGGGGGAGTGCAGACCGTCCGCGCCGCAACCGGTTTCGATGTCGCGGTCGGCGCGACATCCGGCCGCGAATTCACCGGCGGCCGGTCGACACCGCCGGGTGGCGCGCAGTCGGGTTTGCCGACGCGGGCACATGCATCCGCGCCGGCGGATCGGGGCCCACAGGACGCGCACCGGACGCTGGTCGCCTCGGCCGATTCCGACGGGACTCCTATCACGGTGACGGCCACCGCGGCGGTGGCCGGCGTGCCCACGACGCTCACCGCGAAAGTCGGCGACCGCCCCGAACTGCAACCCTGGCTCGGCATGGTCGGTCATCTGGTCGTCGCGGGGCCGCTGCCCGGCGACAACGACCTCGGAACCGCGGTGCAGAACGCGCCGATCTGGGGTCATGCCCACTCGATGGGCGCGATGTCGATGGGCGGGATGGCGATGGAGACACCGGGTCCGGACAGCGGGACGACGGCCGCCGATCACATGTCCCACGGTTCCGGCTCGTCGGCCGAACTCGCCGAAGCCATGCTCATGCCGTCCGCGAACGGTGACAGCCCGCCCGACGAAACCGTCGCCGCCTACGGTCCCACCGTCCCGTTCACCTACACCTTCGCGCTGCCCGGCCGCTATCGCCTCTGGCTCCAGGTCGAACGCCGCTACACCGTCCTGACGATCCCGGTGGTGCTCGACGTGGCTCCGGGGAGCGCGCGATGACCGGCCCTGGCGGGCCCGGCGCAGAGGCCGGGACCGGCGGCGGGTGGCGACCACGGCGACGTCTCGTGGCCGTCGTCGCGGTCGTGGTGGGCGGCTTGGGCGCGGTGATCTGGTGGCTGTGGCCCGAGCGGGAGCCGGCGATCGTCCTGTACGGGGGCACCGGCCGGTACCTCGTCGCCGTGACCGTCGGCGATCGCGTCGGCATGTCCGATGTCGGCATCCGGATCACGGACCGGAACGGAAAGCCCTTGCCGGATGCGCAGATTCGGGTGCAGGCCGTCGAGCCCAGGATGGGGTACGCGGCGGAACCGGTGACCGCGGTGGCGACAGCGGCCGGAGACTACCGGGCGGCGCAGGTGCCGTTCATGATGAGCGGGCCGTGGGAGGTGCGGATGTCGATCACCGGTGGTGACGGCGCCGACGAGCTGGCCCTACCGCTGTGGATCTCGGGGTGAGCGGCGGATGACCGCAGGAAGGACCGCACGATGAGTATTCCGTTCGACGCGACCTCGGACCGGTCGCGAACGACGCTCGACGCGCCGGCGTCGGCCGGATCGGCCGAGGTCGCCGGCGATTCCACCGCCGCGGCCCGGGCCGGCGCGTGGGGTGTGGTGCTGGGCACCGTGATCACCACGGTCGGCATCAGCTGGGATATCCAGTGGCACAACGAGGTCGGGCCGGACACCTTCTTCACGCTGCCGCATCTGTTCCTGTATTCCGGGAGTGCGATCGCCGGTTTCGTCAGCCTCGCGATGGTCGTCCGGGCGACCGCGGCGCAACGGGCGGGACGGACCGTTCCGTTCGCGGGCGGAACGCCGATCCGCGTCTTCGGGTCCACGCTCACCGCACCGGTGGGCTATATGGTCGCCGGCGCGGGCGCGGCGTTGTTCCTGATCTACGGGCTGTTCGACCTGGAATGGCATGCGATCTACGGTTTCGACGCGGTGCTCAACACGCCCTCGCACGTCGCGCTGTTCCTGTCGATCAGCATCACGATGATCGGCAGCCTGATGGTGTTCGCCGCCCACCGCGACCACCGATGGGGCCGGATCGGCGTGGTGTTCGCGACGGTCATCCTGATCGCCTTCGCTCCGATTCCGGCCGATGCGTTGAACAACCTCGCGCCGCCGGTCGACGCGATGGTGGTCGCGACGGTGTTGTTCGCGCCGATGCTGCTGATCATGGGTGCACTCGTGCTGGGCCGGCCCGGCTCGGCGCTGGCCATCGGTATCGCCACCGCGGCGGTGCAAGCCGTGTTGTGGTGGTTCTCGCCCTGGGCTGCCCACACCTACGCCGCGGCGGTCGGACTTCCGCTGCGGGACGGACTGACCCCCGCGCCGCCGGCCTTTCCGAGCATCATCCCGATGTTCCTGTTCGTCGCGGCCGCGGCGGTGGAGGGACTGTTCTTCCGGATGTGGCGACGCCGGGAGGCAGAGACCGCGAACCGTCCCGCCGGCCGGACGCGGCTGCTGCCGATCTGCGGAGTGGTCGCCGCGTTGATCGTCGGCATCGGTCTGCCGCTGCAGGTGTATCTCACTCGTCCCACCGCCCACATCTCGGGCACCACCGTCGTCACCCTGCTCGTCGCGGCCGTTCCGCTCGGCCTGCTCGCCGGATATCTCGGCGGGGCCTTCGCCGCCATGCTGCGCACGCTGTCCGTCCGGGAGGGCCGATGAGTCACGATGCGACGCACACTCGCCGGCGAGACCGGGTGCGAGTGTTCCCCGGAACGGGAGGGCCGATGGCCGAAGCTCGGAATCACTGGACCGGATCCCGGCGGATAGGTCGCCCCGTGATCGTTCTGCTGGTGCTGATCGTGGCGTCGCTGCTCACCGCCGGGCCCGCATCGGCCTATCAGCCGGTGAATATCGTGCACACCGAACGCGTCCGCGTCGGCCGCTACGACCTCACCGTCGGCTTCTCCACCTGGCCGCTGCGCGCGATGCAATCACTGGATTTCACCTTCCTGCCCGACGGCGGCATCGCCGGCAAATCCGGGACATTGCGCGTCGCCGGGCCGGGCCTGAAATCGGTGCGCACCCGCCCGCTGGTCCGGCATCCGCGTAAACGTGATTCGTGGGGCCTGGACGTGAAGGCGCTCGACGCGCCCGGCAGTTACCGCTTCGCTTTCACGATCGACGGCCCGCAGGGGCACGGTGCGGGCGCCCTGGAGGACCTGCGCGTGCTCGATCAGCCCGGACCGCCGCTGGCGTTGAGCTGGACGCTGGGCACGCTGCCGTTGGTCGGCCTGCTCGCCTTCCTTGCGGTAGCGTGGCGTCGAACCCGTCCGGGGCGGCTCCCACTGCCGGTCCGCCCGGGGCCGTGACCAGGCCTTGGAAGTCGCGCGACCCCCGATTTGGATCGCCCGGGGGGCCTCGGGCATACTGTTCGGGTTGCCTGCAGCGGTGGTGTGTGTCCATCGCCGGTAGGTGAGCAGGACCCACTGAGTATCGGCGTCGAGTCCGGCGCGGGTACGTCCGGGACGCAGTTCCGAGGCCAATAGCTGAAATACGCCGGGGCCGAAGAATGAGTGGAGAGGCGACACGCCCGACCGCGTGGACCGGAAGAACCATGACAGATGAACAGCGGCGATGGATCGGGTGTGCTCCCGGTCGTGTTGGTGGCTGATGCGTCTTCGTGTGTTCGGGCTGTGCAAATGAGGGTGGTTCGGGAGTGAGAACTCCTGGGCCACAACGTAAGCGGAGAAAAGGACACTCAGCGTGGCGGGACAGAAGATCCGCATCAGGCTCAAGGCCTACGACCATGAGGCGATCGATGCGTCTGCACGCAAGATCGTCGAGACGGTGACCCGCACCGGTGCCCGCGTGGTCGGGCCGGTGCCGTTGCCGACCGAGAAGAACGTGTATTGCGTCATCCGCTCGCCGCACAAGTACAAGGACTCGCGCGAGCACTTCGAGATGCGCACGCACAAGCGGCTGATCGACATCCTCGACCCGACGCCGAAGACGGTCGACGCGCTGATGCGCATCGATCTGCCGGCCAGCGTCGACGTCAACATTCAGTGACGGGGATTGCAGATATGACTGACAACAAGAACAGGCCGGCCGCCGGCATCCTGGGCACCAAGCTCGGTATGACCCAGGTGTTCGACGAGAAGAACCGCGTCGTTCCGGTGACCGTCGTCAAGGCCGGGCCGAACGTCGTGACCCAGATCCGCACCGAGGAGCGCGACGGCTACTCCGCCGTTCAGCTCGCCTTCGGCGCGATCGACCCGCGCAAGGTGACCAAGCCCGTCGCCGGGCAGTTCGCCAAGGCCGGTGTCACCCCGCGCCGCCACATCGCCGAGATCCGGGTCGCCGACGCCGGCCAGTTCGAGGTGGGCCAGGAGCTGTCGGCCGATGTCTTCGAAGAGGGCACCTACGTCGACGTGACCGGCACCAGCAAGGGTAAGGGCTACGCCGGTGTCATGAAGCGCCACGGCTTCCGTGGCCAGGGCGCCGCCCACGGTGCGCAGGCCGTGCACCGCCGGCCGGGCTCCATCGGTGGATGTTCGACGCCTGGCCGTGTTTTCAAAGGCATGCGGATGGCCGGCCGGATGGGTAACGACCGTGTGACCACGCAGAACCTCTCGGTCCACAAGGTGGACGCCGAGAACGGTCTGCTGCTGATCAAGGGCGCGATCCCGGGCCGCAAGGGCGGCATCGTGATCGTCAAGAGCGCTGCGAAGGGTGGTGCCCGGGCATGAGCACCGACACTAAGACCAACCTGACGCTTCCGGTGAAAGAGCCGGGCGGCAAGACCAACGGCACCGTCGAGCTCCCCGCGGAGATCTTCGACGCGACCGCCAACATCGCGCTGATGCACCAGGTCGTCGTGGCCCAGCAGGCCGCGGCTCGCCAGGGCACGCACGCCACCAAGACCCGCGGCGACGTCCGCGGCGGTGGTAAGAAGCCGTACCGCCAGAAGGGCACCGGCCGCGCCCGCCAGGGTTCGACCCGCGCGCCGCAGTTCACCGGCGGTGGCACCGTGCACGGCCCGCAGCCGCGCGACTACTCGCAGCGTCTGCCCAAGAAGATGAAGGCCGCCGCTCTGCGTGGCGCCCTGTCGGACCGGGCTCGCAACGAGCGGATCCACGTGATCACCGAACTGGTCGCCGGCCAGACGCCGTCCACCAAGGCCGCCAAGAACTTCCTGGCCGAGCTGTCGGACCGCAAGAAGGTGCTGGTCGTGGTCGGCCGCGAAGATGTCACCGCGTGGAAGAGCGTGGCGAACCTGCAGGGTGTGCACCCGATCGCGCCGGACCAGCTGAACACCTACGACGTGCTGCTCAGCGACGACGTCGTGTTCAGCGTCGAGGCGCTCAACGCGTTCGTGCATGGTCCGACGGAGTCGGCCCAGGAGTCCCAGCCCGGCTCCGCTGGACAGGAGGAAAGCAAGTGACCACCATCGCCGACCCTCGCGACATTCTGCTCGCGCCGGTGATCTCCGAGAAGTCCTACGGGCTGATCGAAGAGGGCACCTACACCTTCCTGGTGCACCCGGACTCGAACAAGACGCAGATCAAGATCGCCGTCGAGAAGGTTTTCGGCGTCAAGGTCACCAGCGTCAACACTGCCAACCGTCAGGGCAAGCGTAAGCGGACCCGCTTCGGTTACGGCCAGCGCAAGAGCACCAAGCGCGCGCTCGTGACCATCTCGGCCGACAGCAAGCCCATCGAGATCTTCGGAGGCCCGGTCGCGTAAGCGGTCGGATCTTCAGAAAGCAGAGAAGAACTCATGGCAATCCGTAAGTACAAGCCGACTACGCCGGGTAGGCGCGGGTCGTCCGTTTCGGACTTCGCCGAGATCACCCGGTCCACTCCCGAGAAGTCGCTGCTGCGTCCGCTCACCAAGTCCGGTGGTCGTAACGCGCACGGCCGGATCACCACCCGTCATCGCGGTGGCGGTCACAAGCGGGCCTACCGTCTGATCGACTTCCGCCGGTTGGACAAGGACGGCATCCCGGCCAAGGTCGCTCACATCGAGTACGACCCGAACCGCACCGCCAACATCGCCCTGCTGCACTACGCCGACGGCGAGAAGCGCTACATCATCGCGCCCAAGGGCATCGCCCAGGGCACGCGGATCGAGTCCGGCGCCGGCGCCGACATCAAGCCCGGCAACAACCTGCCGCTGCGCTCGATCCCGACCGGTACCACCATCCACGCGGTGGAGCTGCGTCCGGGCGGTGGCGCCAAACTGGCTCGTGCCGCCGGTATGAGCATCCAGCTGCTGGGTAAGGAAGGCGCCTACGCCGTCCTGCGTATGCCCTCCGGCGAAATCCGCCGCGTCGACGTGCGCTGCCGCGCCACCGTCGGCGAGGTCGGCAACGCCGAGCAGTCGAACATCAACTGGGGTAAGGCCGGCCGTATGCGCTGGAAGGGTCGCCGCCCCACGGTCCGTGGTGTCGTCATGAACCCCGTCGACCACCCGCACGGTGGTGGTGAGGGCAAGACCTCCGGTGGTCGCCACCCGGTCTCGCCCTGGGGTAAGCCCGAGGGCCGTACTCGTAAGCCCAACCGTCCGAGCGACAAGCTCATCGTCCGCCGCCGCGGCAAGAAGCGTTAAGGAGGAGGTTAAAGATGCCACGCAGCCTCAAGAAGGGCCCGTTCGTCGACGAACACCTCCTCAAGAAGGTGGACGCCCAGAACGAGAAGGGCACCAAGCAGGTCATCAAGACCTGGTCGCGTCGTTCGACCATCATCCCCGATTTCATCGGCCACACGTTCTCGGTCCACGACGGCCGCAAGCACGTGCCGGTGTTCGTCTCGGAGAACATGGTCGGGCACAAGCTCGGTGAGTTCGCGCCGACCAGGACGTTCCGGAGCCACGTCAAGGAAGATCGGAAGAGCAAGCGGCGATGAGCGAACAAGACACCACGCTTCAGAACCCGACCGCGCGCGCGACCGCGAAGCACGTTCGCGTCACTCCGATGAAGGCTCGCCGCGTCGTGGACCTGGTCCGCGGCAAGCGGGTCGAGGATGCGCTGAACATCCTGCGCTTCGCGCCGCAGGCCGCCAGCGAACCCGTCGCCAAGGTCGTGGCCAGCGCCGCGGCGAACGCCGAGAACAACTTCGGCCTGAACCCCGACACCCTGGTCATCTCGACGGCGTATGTCGACGAGGGCGCGACCATGAAGCGTTTCCAGCCGCGCGCCCAGGGCCGCGCGTTCCGGATCCGCAAGCGCACCAGCCACATCACCATCGAGGTCGAGAGCGTCGCTTCCGCCGCCCCGGCTCGTAGCCGCCGGAAGGGAGGGGCTAAGTAAATGGGACAGAAAATCAACCCCCACGGCTTCCGCCTCGGTATCACCACCGATTGGAAGTCCCGCTGGTACGCCGACAAGCAGTACAAGGAATACGTCAAGGAAGACGTAGCCATCCGCAAGCTGCTGAGCACGGGTATGGAGCGGGCCGGCATCTCGAAGGTCGAGATCGAGCGCACTCGTGACCGCGTCCGGGTGGACATCCACACCGCGCGTCCGGGCATCGTGATCGGCCGTCGCGGCGCCGAGGCCGACCGCATCCGCGCCGAGCTGGAGAAGCTCACCGGCAAGCAGGTTCAGCTGAACATCCTCGAGGTCAAGAACCCCGAGTCGGATGCGCAGCTGGTTGCCCAGGGTGTGGCCGAGCAGCTGTCCAACCGTGTGGCGTTCCGTCGCGCGATGCGCAAGGCCATCCAGTCGGCCATGCGTTCGCCGAACGTCAAGGGCATTCGGGTGCAGTGCTCGGGCCGCCTCGGCGGCGCCGAAATGTCGCGCTCGGAGTTCTACCGTGAGGGTCGGGTGCCGCTGCACACGCTGCGCGCCGACATCGATTACGGCCTCTACGAGGCTCGCACCACCTTCGGCCGGATCGGCGTGAAGGTGTGGATCTACAAGGGCGACATCGTCGGCGGTAAGCGTGAGGTCACCGCCGCCGCCGCGCAGCCCGAGCGTCGCGAGCGTCGGGAGCGGCCGAGCCGTCCGCGGCGGTCCGGTTCGACCGGTACCACCGCGACCAGCACTGAGGCCGGACGGGCCGCCACCGCGGTGGCGGAGGCTCCGGCAGAGAATCAGGAGGGCTGACCCATGTTGATGCCCCGCAAGGTCAAGCACCGCAAGCAGCATCACCCCCGTCGTACCGGTATGGCCAAGGGCGGCACCTCGGTGGCGTTCGGTGACTTCGGCATCCAGGCTCTGGAGCCGGCGTACGTCACCAACCGGCAGATCGAGTCGGCGCGTATCGCGATGACCCGCCACATCCGTCGTGGCGGCAAGATCTGGATCAACATCTACCCGGATCGCCCGCTGACCAAGAAGCCGGCCGAAACCCGCATGGGTTCCGGTAAGGGTTCGCCGGAGTGGTGGGTTGCGAACGTCAAGCCGGGTCGCGTGATGTTCGAGATGTCTTATCCGAACGAGGAGACCGCTCGTGAGGCGCTGCGCCGCGCGATGCACAAGCTCCCGATGAAGTGCAGGATCGTGACCAGGGAGGAGCAGTTCTGATGGCTACCGGAACTCCGGCCGCAGACCTGCGCGAGCTCAACGAGGACGAGCTCGTCGCCCGCCTGCGTGAATCGAAGGAAGAGCTGTTCAACCTGCGCTTCCAGATGGCGACCGGCCAGTTGCAGAACAACCGGCGCCTGCGTGTGGTTCGTCACGAGATCGCGCGCATCTACACGGTCATGCGTGAGCGCGAGCTCGGCCTGGCCTCCGGTCCTGAAGGCAAGGGAGACGCGGCATGAGTGACGCCAAGGGCCCGGCCAAGACGCCGGCCAAGCAGGAGGAGCGTGGCTCGCGCAAGGTGCGCATCGGCTACGTTGTCTCCGACAAGATGAACAAGACCATCGTGGTCGAGTTGGAAGATCGTGTGAAGCACCCGCTTTACGGCAAGATCATCCGCACCACCTCGAAGGTGAAGGCGCACGACGAGAACGAGATCGCCGGTGTCGGCGACCGCGTGCAGCTGATGGAGACCCGTCCGCTGTCGGCCACCAAGCGGTGGCGGCTGGTGGAGGTTCTGGAGAAGGCGAAGTAAGCCTCTTCTCGGCCTCGGCTGTGTAGTCGACATGCGAAGGCCCGCTTCCCGTTCGGGAAGCGGGCCTTCGTGCATTCGGAGCGGCCGAGCGTTGGAATCTACCCTGGTATCTTCGGAGCGTGCGACGGGCACGGGCTTCCGGTCCGAGTCGCCTCCGCGGATGTCGATTGTTTCCCGATGACCTCGACGAGTGACCGACGGAGGGTGCGGTGAGCCGGTGGGCCTGGTCCGACGGAATCCGCGCGGATGTGCGCACGTTGTGGGACTACAACCTCATGGGCCACGAGGTGCGGCCGGTGGATGTGGGGATCGGTTTGGGCAGTCACGATCTCGGCGTGGCGACCTACGCGGCCGAGCTGTACGCGCGGGGGGTCTTTCCGACGATCGTGTTCAGCGGCGCCAACGCGCCGACGACGGTGGCGGACTTCCCGGCGGGCGAGGCGGTGCACTATCGCGAACATGCGGTGGCGCTGGGGGTTCCGGACCGGGCTGTACTCGTCGAGCCTCTGGCCACGAATACCGCTGAGAACATCGACTTTTCGCGCGCACTGCTCCGGGACGCCGGGCACGCGGTGCGGTCGGTATTGCTGATCAGCCGGCCGTATCAACAGCGGCGCAGCTACGCGACGTGCCGGAAGCGGTGGCCGGAGGTGGATGTGGTGTGCGGGTCGTTGCCGGAAACGCTGGAGGACTACGTCGAGCGGATCGGGAGTGCGGAGCGAGTCGTCACCATGCTGGTCGGTGACACCCAGCGAGTGTGGCGATACGCGGCGGAGGGCTGGGCGATCGAACAGGAGGTCCCGGACGCGGTCCGGGGCGCCTACGACCGGCTGGTGGCGGCCGGCTTCACCGGGCGGCTGCTTCCCCCACGCGGATGACCTCGGCGGCGGCCGGCGCCGGATACCCGGATCGACAGCGTCCGATGAAGCGCGGACCAGCGGCGGCGAGACGGGGCACGACCAGCGCCGGTGAGTGACGATCTGCGCAAGTCTCGCCGACTCGGTAGATTTCTCGCGTCCTCGAGATACTCGGGTCGTCGGCGGGAGGAGCGAACAAGTGTGGGGTGTGGCGGATTTCGGGGATCGGGATCCAGGTTCGTTGCCGCCGGTGACGCGGATGGTGCTCAGTGCCGACGGTTCCACGACGCGGTTGTTGGAGGCGCTGGTCGGGGCTTCCTTGGCGGTCGAGGTGGTGGAACAGTGGTGCTCGACTCCGGAGCCGCTGCCGATTCGGGTGCGTGCGGTTCTCGGCTGCCTCGCCCAGGACGAGGTGGTGCGGCGGCGCTCGGAGCTGCGGCTCGCCGATCGACCGGTGTCGCGCAACGACGTGACGGTGTCCTGTCGCGATCCCGAACTGCGGTCCATCTTCACCGATGAGCACGTGCCGATCGGCCGCGGGCTCGACGCCGCCCACCGGGTACTCGGCCGCACCGTACTGGCCACCGGCTGGACCAGTTGGTCGCCCGACGGCGACGGCGAAATCGATTGTGTGTACAAGGAATACGTCCTCACCGATCCGTCGGACCGGCCGGTGGCGCATATCCGGGAGCGATTCAATCCGCTGCACGTCCCGGCGGGAGTACGGTGATGCGGGTTCTGATCGCCGGCGCCGGTATCGCCGGACTGACCGCCGCGGCCTGCCTGCATCGGGTGGGTATCGAGGCTGTCGTGGTCGATTCCGTCGCCGAGCTGCGACCGCTCGGCGTCGGGATCAACCTGCTCCCGCACGCCGTGCGCGTACTCGACGATCTGGGACTCGGTGCCGCCCTTGCCGAGTGCGCGATCGCCACCTCGTCCGCGGTGCATCTCGACCGGTTCGGCAACCGGATCTGGAGTGAGCCACGCGGACTGGCCGCCGGTCACGATCGCCCCCAGTATTCGGTGCATCGTGGCGAGTTGCAGGGATTGCTGGTGGATCTGGTGCGTTCCCGGCTGGGCGAGCGGGCTGTGCGCGAGGGGATGGCGCTGCGATCGTTCACCGAGGAGGCCGACGGCGTGCGTTGCCGGCTCCTCGATCGCGCGGCCGGAATCGTCGTCGAGGAAACCGCCGATGTGCTGATCGGTGCCGACGGACTGCATTCCACCGTGCGGGCGCAGCTGCATCCGGGGGAGGGCCGGCCGTTGTGGAACGGCATCCGAATGTGGCGGGGCGTCACCGAGTTTCGCCCGTTTCTCGACGGGCGGACCATGGTGCTCGCCGGATCCAACCGGGCCGCCAAGTTCGTGATGTACCCGATCTCGGAGGCCGCGCGTCGGCGCGGCTCGGCCCTGGTGAACTGGGTCGCCGAGGTGCGGGTGCACGATACCGCCGTGCAGAGTCCGGACTGGAATCGTGCCGGACGATTGGACGATGTGCTGCCGCACTACGCCGGTTGGCGGTTGGCGGGCGTCGATATCGCCGAATTGCTCCGCGGCGCCCCGGAAGTCCTCGAATATCCGATGGTGGACCGCGAGCCCCTGCCGCACTGGGGCACCGAACGCGTCACCCTGATGGGCGATGCCGCGCATCCGATGTATCCCATCGGATCGAACGGCGGTTCGCAGGCGATTCTGGACGCGCATGCCGTGGCTACCGAACTCGCGTCGGCACCGGATCCGATCATCGGGCTCGCCCGGTACGAGGCGGTGCGGCGCGAGGCGGTCAACGCCATCGTCCTGGCCAACCGCGATATGCCGATGGACCGTATCCTGCACGCGGTGGCCGAACGCGCGCCGACGGGGTTCGAGCGGATCGACGATGTTCTCACCGCGGCCGAATTGGCCGGGCTGGCCGATGCGTATCGCCGGACCAGCAGCGCCACCTCACCCGTCGGCGGCGACGCGTCGGCCGGTGCCGACCGTGCACCGGGTCGTCCGGGCGGTACCGTCCGGACCGCCGAGGCCTAGCGTCCGTACGACTGGGACAGGACGCGACCGGTGTCCAGGTCGAGCGTCCGGGCGGGACGCAGCACGACGGGCCGGAGCCGATGAAGCAGCCGTCCCAGTGGCGTGGGGCCGTCGATGCGGGCGCGGCCGGTCAGGTAGATGCTGCCCGGTGCGTGCCGGATGACGCCGACCAGTGTCAGGGTCACCGCCAAGACCGCGACGAACAGGATTATCGAGGCCCAGGCCGCGCCGACGGCGTCGTGCAGGGCCGGGTAGAGATGGATGAGCAGTTCCAGCACGATCGGGTGCGCGAGGAAGACCGCGAACGAGCGATCGGCGCCGTAGCGCGAGATCCGGCCTACCACGCGGTATTTCGGGCGGAGCCGAGACCACCAGGTGCTGAGCGTGTACAGGCCCGCGATCAGGGCGATGAAATACGCCGCCATATACGGATTGAAGACATTGTCGGCCTGCCACGGCGTGGTCCCGTGCGCGACCGAGCGCTGATAACACAGCTCCGCGACCACCGCCGCGGACACCGCGCCGAGAAGCAGTAGGGGCCCGAACCGGCGCACTGCCCGGTCGACGGTGCCGATATGCCAGGCCGCGACCGCCCCGAACAGGACGTAGAACTGGTACGGCAGGATCGTCACGTAGAGGTGATCCCACAGCTGTGCGGGCACGCCGGTCAGCGTCGGCGGATGCGTCAGTGCCCACAGCATGCCCAGTTGGACCAGCGCACTCGCTCCGAGCACCCACCGGTGGTGGCCCGCGGTCCAGCGGACGAACCGAAGCAGCGCCGGGAACAGCAGGTAGATCTGCATCGACACCAGCAGGAAGTACAGCTGATACCAGGCTTCACCGGTGAGGAGTTCGATCGCCAAGCGGCGCAGCGCGCCGGCGATCGATTCCTGATGAATGCCGGTGATCACCGAATAGCCCCAGTAGAACACCGACCAGATCAGGTACGGGATGCCGACCAGGGCGAATCGGCGGCGCCAGAAGTGCGGGGCCGCGAAGGAGCGGTCGGCGTACTGATACATCAGGACGAACCCGGTGAGTGTGAAGAACGCCTCGCGGGGGAAATGCAGCAGCACCATCACCCCGTTGGCGGTCACGCTGTTCGGATCGCCGGATCTGTCGAGGACGTGGACGCCGATCACACTGGCGAAGGTCAGGATCCGAAACAAGCTGACCTGATGCAGATAGGGCCGCGACGGCTGCTGCCCGGTCGCCGCTGATCCGGTCTCGGCGGCGGTGGCTGGGCCGGTTACCGAAGTCGCAATCCCCGTACTCATCGCGCCGTGGTCCGTGGGCAGGAGCACCGTCCGTCGCGCAGCAAGGTCGCCGACGAATGCGCTCGCGGAAAGGTGTCGATCATCTGCTTCCTCGAGTCGGTCGTCGCAATCCATGATTGCGACCGAACCTGTGAGGTTCCTCATCGACCCCTTCGAGGGACCTGAACCGCCTGGTAGCGGGCGTGCCGTCAGCCGCCCACGGCGACGGGCAGACTGATCCGGCGGGCAGTTTCCAGGATGCCGAGCACCCGCGAACCGGGGAGGCCGACGGCGGCGCCGATCGCGGCCGGGGTCCAGGATTCATCGGTCAGGGTCAGTATTTCGGCGAGCTGATCGACCGACAACTTGGACAGTCCGCGCCGCCGGATCTCCCGGGCAACCGACCAGATCGCGGCGTCGCCCGACTCGTCGGCCACCGGATCGACGTCGGTGAGCTCTCGTTCGAGGTCCCCGTCCTCCGACAGGTCGGCCACCTCGGGGTCGGGCTCTCCGGTCTCCGCGGCGAGCTCGGCGAGATCGTGGTCCCGAGTTCGAGGGCTGTCGAGCTGATCCGCCGGTTCGCCCAAGACCAGCTGCACGGCATCGTCCACGGCCCGCCGAGTTCGAGTCCGGGCCGATTCGTCGGGCACGATGCGCAAGCCGATCGGCTTCGTCTCCGGGGCTGCGCCCGGATCCGTCGGCTCGGCGACCGGCGCCTCCGGTTCGTTTGTGCCGGAGCGCGATTCCGTGGCGCCGGAGCGGGATTCGGTAGCCGCGGTGGGGTGACTCCGGCTCGACACGGTCGCCGCGGGGATGCCGGCCGCTTCCCCCGCTGCCGAGGCGCTGCTTTCTGCCACAGCAGTGTCGAGAGCGGCTGTGGGCGCGGGGTCCGCCGGCGCAGCGTGGGTCGGCGCCGGCGCGGTCGTTGTGGGGAAGGCAGGCCGGTCGGCCGTCCGAGGGATCGATCGCGTTGCGGTGCTCGGGAATTCCGCTGTCGCGGCGGCGGTCGACGAGGCCGGGGCCTGGGAGGCCGCCGCAGTTGCGGCATCCGCGCTGAATGATGTTGCGGTGCAAGCCGAGTCGCTCGAGTCCCATCCGCCCGACAGATATGGGTCCGAAATCCGTTGCGCCACCGCGGTTGGGGTCAGCTGTGGATAACCGGGGAGGTCGGGCGACCAGCCCTGCTCGGGCACCGACCGCGACTCGGGCCATTCCGCGACGGCGTCGGTGCGGTAGCTCGGCCGATATCCCGACGGCGGCAGATCACCGGATTCGCTGTCCTCGACCGGGATGTCGTCGATCAATTGCGCGTATCGGGCGGAAACCCAGGCGTGCAACCAGATCACCACGCCGACCATCACGGGAGCGACGGCGGCCTCCGCCGCCCGCGCGGGTGCGCCCGCGACCAGATGCGGTCCGGCGTTCAACGCGACGGTGACACCGAGGAGCGCGACCTCGAGGAAGACCACCTTGCCGCGATCGATGTCTCGGCCCCACCGGGCGGCGGTGGTCGCGACCACCATGATGGTGATGATCGGAATGGAGATCATCGCTTCGAAGCCGTAGCTGAGCCAGTACAGCGGATCCGACATATCCCCGCTCGGCACCAGGTTGTGCTGGACGTTCACCCCCGCCCAGACCATCCCCAGCACGACCACGCCGATCAGTGCGCGCGAGGACCATTCGGCGCGGCGGAACAACTGCGCCAGCCGCGCATCCGGATTCGAGGCGCGCATCCGGCCGGCCCGAGCCCGGCGGTGCCAGCGCGCATCGGCGTCGTCGGCCCGGCGCAGTGCCAGCGCAACCCGCCGGTCCCGCTTCTCGGCGGCGAGTTGGGCGATCACCGCGCGCTTGCGCTGCCGACGGCGCTGGGCGCGGATCCATTCGGCGAGCCGACGTTCGGCGGCGATTTCCCGCTCCGACAATTCCGCGAACAGGGCCGGGTCGGCTTGGAGCGGCAGCTTGCCGCGGGCGGTGGCGACTCGCCGGGCGAGTGCGTGCAACTCGGCCTGGGCGGAGTGTTCCGAGGTGGACCGGCGCCGGAAGGTGGCGTTGCGGGCGGGATTGTCCAGGGCGGCAGTCTCGCGGGCGGCAGTCTCGAGGTCGGGACCGGGGGCCGGCTCCGGGGCGACACCGTGGGGCGCCGGGGGCGGGGTTGCCGCGGCTGCCGGATCGGCGGCGCGCTGTGAACGATGCGCGAAATCCGTCGCGGGGACGGCGGTCGTGGCGGTCGACTGCTCGTCGAGCATGGCGTGCCTTTCCCGGCAGCGGCCGACGCTACCGAGGTCGATTACCCGAGTACTCGAACATATGTGTGATCGAGGTGAGAGTAATCCGTGACCAACTCGTGGTCAACGCTTTCACCGAACATCAGTTCGGGTGAATTCGCAAATCCGCTGCTCCGCTCGGCGATTTCGAATTCGGGTGTGGCGCCGGAATTTCAGTGCATCGCGGTGTGCCAGACAATGGCGGCGGCCAGCGCGCCGGCGCCGTTCAGCGACCAGTGCAGTGCGATCGGCGCGAGCAGGCTCCCACTGCGCCGGCGCAGCCAGGTGAAGACGACGCCGGCGGCCGCGGTCGCCAGGACGGCCAGCGCGATACCGGCGATCTGCCCGCCGATCCCGCCGCCGAGCAGACCGCTCAATCCGCGGTTGCCGCTGGTCAACCCGAGTGAGGACGCGATATGCCAGCAGCCGAACAGCAGCGATCCGATGATGAACACTCCGCGTGCCCCGGTCGCGCGATCGAGCGCGCCGTGCAGGACACCCCGGAATGCGAGCTCCTCCGGAATGACGGTCTGCAGCGGAATGACGATCATCGACGCGATCAGCGCGCCGGAAACGGTCGCATATCGGTTGGCGAGAAAGAACGGCCGGGTGATCGGCAGCAGTGCTCCGATCACGACCGCTGCCACGACGATCGCCACCGCGCCGAGGGCGTAGCGCGTCCCGCGCCGCCACTGACCGGGTGCGAGTCCCAGTTCCGCCCAGCCGAGCCCCCGTTGCCGCATCAGCAATACGAGAATCACCGCGGCCGCCGGCACGGTCGCGATATTGGCCCATTGTGAAGTGAAATGCGCGATGAGATTCGTTCCCGCGAGGACCGCCACGACGACGGCGACGTCGAGGTAGGCGTGTAACCGGCGCCCCGGGCCGACGGGGGCCGAGGACTGCACGACCCCGTTATCGTTTCGAGACATCACGGCCAGTCTACGTTCATGTGCGCCGACCGGCGAGGTGGGTGGCGCCTATCGAGTTCGACCCGCCAGCCACCCCTCGTAATCGGTCCACGCCTGCAGCGTCCGCGTGGTCTCGAAGACGCGCTCGGCTCCGCTGATCGGATCGGTGAACGCCAGTCGCGCGGCCAGCAGTTGCAACGGCCGCGTGAAATCGTCCACGGGGCGATCGGTGAGGTCCGGATAGAAGTCGTCGCCGAGAATCGGCACGCCGAGCCCGTTCATGTGCAGCCGCAGCTGATGGGTGCGGCCGGTATGCGGGCGCAAGCGGTAACGGCCCAGTCCGTCGCGCGTGTCGATCAGCTCGACCAGCGTTTCCGCATTGGGTTCGCCCTCGACCTCGAAGGCGCGAAGGACGGTGCGCTCCTTGATGATCCGGCTGCGCACCGTGCGGGGCAGGGTGAGGTCGGGATCGTAGCGCGCGATCGCCTCGTACTCCTTGTGCACCCGGCGCTTGTGGAACAGCATCTGATAGGCGCCGCGGCGCGCGGGGTTGATCACGAACAACACCAGTCCGGCCGTGGTCCGGTCCAGTCGGTGCGCCGGCACCAGATCGGGTAACTCGAGCTCGCGACGCAGGCGCACCAGCGCGGTCTCGAGGATGTGCTGCCCGCGCGGGATGGTGGACAGGAAATGCGGTTTGTCGACGACCAGGAGATCATCGTCTCGGTGGACGACGGTGACCTCGAAGGGGACCGGCGTCTCCACCGGCAGATCGCGGTGGAACCACACCGCACCGCCGGGCACGTAGGGTGCGTCCGGGGCGATCGGACCGTCGAGGTCCACGATCGCGCCCGCGGCGAGCATTTCATCGATGCGCGCGGCGGGGACCCGGGGCAACCGATGGACCAGATGGTCGCGAATGGTCGCCCAGGTCCCGTCCTCGGGTAGCCGCAGCCGCGCCGGATCGAGTCCGTGGCGCTTGGGTAGCGGCGGTTGTTGCCGGCGTCGCACCCGACGAGCCTAGCCAGCGGTGGTTCCGGCGTTTCGGCCGCTGTGCCGGTGGCCGGCCGGAGAGGCTCGGAGGGTCCGAACCGGCCGTGCAAACCTCGCCGGATTCGGTGGATTCCCGGATTTCCGTCGAGGTTGCACGACCGGTCGGCGAGAC
>NZ_BAGM01000020.1 GCF_000308855.1 Nocardia veterana NBRC 100344
GGCGTTCGCGCTGCTGTTCGTCGGCGCCGGGCCCGCCGTCATGGCGGTGGCCGGCGTGGCGGCCACGGTGTACCTGCGTTACCGCGGCGACCCGCCGCCCCGGGCCGGCGCACGGTGGGGTGAATGGGTGAGCGTCGGCGCCTGTGCCGCGCTCGCCGCGGCGATCTGCGGGCAGTTCGGTCCGGCGACGTGGCTCGCGATCGGTGCGCCGATCGCGGCCCTGGTCCTGGTCTTCGTCCCGCTGCGGCGGGTCCCGGCCGCGGAGCCGACGCGTCAGGGCGACGTCAGCGCCCCCGGGCACGCTGGACGGGCAGCGTCCGTACCTGTGAAGGAGAGCCATGTCGGTAGGACGAACAACTGACGAGACGCCCCACCACCCGACGTCCGGTGCCTTGGACTGGGTCGCCGAATTCGCCGATCACCCGAGCGGTTTCATCGCCTGCAACGACGGCACCGATCACTACTCCACCCCCGACGTTCCCGGCGTGGTGGCCTACCGTCGGCGCGGCCGGTCGGTTCTGATCTTCGGCGGTCCGTTCGCTCCGCGGCACGCCCGCGCGGACCTGCTGGCCGCCTTCGCCCGGGACGTGGTCGGCCGCCGCCACACCGTGGTCGTGCAGGTTCGTCCCGAGGATGTGGAATTCTTCGTGCGGCAAGGCTTTTCGGTGAACCAGTTCGGCTGCTCCTACTCGATCGAGCTGGCCGCGTTCACGAGTAGGGGTAAACCGCTGGCCAAGGTGCGCCAGAACATCTCGCGGGCCAAGCGGGAGGGCACCACCGTCACCGAGATCGCACCCGGGGAGCGCGAGGACGAACTCGACGCGATCGACGCCGAGTGGCTGCGGGCGAAGGGACGTCACGTGAAGAAGCTCGACTTCATGGTGGGCCAGCGCGGCGGCCGGGGAGCGCGGTCGCGACGCCTGTTCATCGCCGAGCGGGACGGGCGGATCACCGGCTATGTGTCGTATTCCCCGGCATTCGGCACCCGTCCCGGTTGGCTCTACGATCTCACCCGGCGTACCCCGGATGCGTCGGTGGGCACCATCGAGTTGGTCAATTTCCAAGCGCTGCAACAGTTCACCGCGGAAGGGGCGCGCTGGCTGCACCTCGGACTGACCCCGTTCGCCGGACTCGGAGCCGACGATCATCCGGGGGCGAACGGGTTGGTGCGTTGGATGGTGCGGACCCTGTCGGAACGGGGTTCCTTCGTCTACCCCGCCAAGACCCAGCAGGCCTTCAAACTGAAATGGGCACCGCACATCGTCGAGCCCGAATACCTGGCGTTCCGAGGCGGGCCGCGCCCGAGCTCGGTGTGGCAATTGCTTCGTGTCACCAATTCGGTCTGACGAACAGATCAGAGGAACAGGAATGGAGAACCAGTGACCGATATCGAATCCTCCGCAGGTCGGCTCGCGTGGCGCGCCAAGGTCGGCTTCGCCCGGCGCGCGGTGGTGGCTCAGCTGGCCGGGATGCCCAGCGTGGTGCGCGCGGCACTGGGGGGTGCGCACAACCGGCCCGGAATCACGGTGGCGGCGGCGCCACCGGACAGCCGGCTGGCCCGCCAGGCCACCGATCTGGCCGAGGAGATCTACGGTGAGCAATTGCTCGCCCACTGCGTTCGGTGCTGGTATTTCGGAGATGTCTTCGCGCAGTTGGGGAATCTGCGATACGACCCCGAATTGTTCTATATCGCCTGCCTGTTGCACGATGCCGGCCTGACCGACCGTTTCCGGCCACCGGCCGAGGCGGCGTGTTTCGCCGTGCACGGTGGTGCCGCCGCACGTGACACGTTGACCGGCTGGGGTGCCGAACAGCGTTTCGCCGACACCGTCGCCGACGCGATCGCTGTGCACATGGACGTGCGGGTTCCGGTGGACAGCGGAGTGGAGGCCCATCTGCTGCACGCCGGGGCGCATCTGGACGTTGCCGGGGTGCGCTGCGGTGACGTTCCCCGGGAGGTGCTGGCGGAGATCCTGCGGCGTTGTCCGCGTGCGGATTTCGCCACCGTATTCCTGTCGGCCATGCGGCGTGAGGCCCGGGAACGGCCGGATTCGCGCGCGGCGGTGATGTGGAAGCAGGGCATGGCGCTGCCGGTCAAGACCAATCCGCTCAACCGGATCTTGACCGAGTGACTGACCTTGGGTAGACTCACCGACTGAGGGTCGGTGAATCTACACCGGTTTGCCGAATGGTCATTGGGGGTTGTGATGGTTCGTTTCAGGGTGCTCGGTCGATGCGCCGAATTGGCCCTGCGCCGTCCCCGGGCGGTGCTCGTCGCCGCGCTCGCGGTGCTCGTGGCGGCCGGCGTGTACGGGCTGCCGGCCAGCCTGAAATTGCCCGCGGCGGGCTACGACGTTCCGGGATCCATGTCCGACCGCGCGGACCGGGTTATGGAGCAGCAGTTCGGTGCGGGCGGTTACACCCTGGTGTTCACCGTCCGCGCCCCGCAGGGTGCCGACAGCGCCGCGGCGCGCGATCGGGCCGCGGCGATTTCCGCGGCGCTGCAGAATTCGCCGCATTCCCGGCACGTGCTGTCCTATTGGACGGCGCCGCCACCCCTGAACGCGTCCCTGCGCAGCACCGATGCCACCGTCGGGTTGGTCGTGGCGCGCATCGGCGGAAACGATCGGGAGGCGACCACGCGGGCGCACGATCTCGCCGAACCGCTGATCGGCGAGGTGGGCGGGGTCGACGTCCAGGCCGGCGGTCAGGCGATGACCTACAGCGAGGGCGGGCGTCAGTCGCGCGACGATCTGTTCCTGATGGAGGCGATCGCCTTCCCGCTCACCTTCATCGCGCTGGTGTGGATCTTCGGCAGCGCCCTCGCGGCGCTGGTGCCGTTGGCCGTCGCCGGGGTGGCGATCGCCGCGTCCGCGGCAGCGCTGAGCTTGATCAACACGTTCGCCAGCGTCTCCGTCTTCGCCGTCAATCTGGCCACCGCCCTGTGTCTGGCGCTCGCCATCGACTACACGCTGTTCGTGGTCAGCCGCTACCGGGAGGAATTGGCACGCGGCGTACCGCGCGATCGGGCACTGGTCCGCACGATGAACACCGCCGGCCGGACGGTGACGTATTCGGCTCTCATCGTCGCGTTGACGATCGCGGCCATGGCCGTGTTCCCGCAATATCTGGTCCGATCCCTGGCGTACGCGGGCGTTGTGAGCGTCGGCTTCTCGCTGTTGGGTTCACTGCTGGTGGCGCCCGCGCTGGTGGTGTTCCTCGGGGACCGCATCGACGCATGGGATATCCGGCGACCGTTGGCCCGGCTGCTGGGCCGCGGCACACCCAGCGACCGCACCTCCACCGACAACGGCTGGTACCGCGTCGCGATCTTCGCGATGCGGCATGCGGTTCCGGTGGTCGTCGTGGTGGGCGGCCTCCTGCTGCTGGTCGGTGCGCCCGCGATCGGGATGAAGCTGGGTTATCCGGATGATCGGGTGCTGCCCACCTCGGCCTCGGCGCGCGCGACCGGTGACACACTGCGCACGGAATTCGCGCAGAACTTCGCCGGCACCGTCTACGTCGTCCTGCCCGAATACACCGGTGGTCCGAATCGGTTGAACGACTATGCCCGCGCTCTGTCGCGCGTGGACGGGGTCCTCGCGGTCAACGCGCCCGGCGCCGTATACGCTGCGGGACAAGCGGTTTCGATCAACAGCTACGACGCTGCCGCCGACAATCGCGCGGCCTACCTGAGTATCAGCTCGACTCGGGACCCCTACTCGGATGCCGGCCGCGATCAGCTGGCCGCGCTGCGGGCGGTGGACACTCCCGCGCCGGCGCTCTACGGCGGACTGGCGCAGCGCAATCTGGACAACGTCCGCGGCATCACCGATCGCACGCCGATCGTGATCGCCGTCATCGCCCTGATGACCTTCGTACTGATCTTCCTGATGACCGGCAGCGTCGTACTACCGGTGAAGGCGTTGATCATGAATGTGCTCTCGCTCGGCGCTGCCTTCGGCGTTCTGGTGTGGATTTTCCAGAACGGCCATCTCGGTGCGGCCGGGACCACCGCCACCGGGCATTTCACCGCATTCATTCCGCCTTTGCTGGCGTGCGTGGCCTATGCGCTGGCAATGGACTACGAAGTATTCGTGCTGTCTCGCGTACGGGAGGAATGGCTGAACTCGAGTCGCACCGTCGCCGATAACGAGCAGGCGGTCGGAATCGGTTTGGCGCGCACCGGCAGAATCGTCACCGCCGCGGCCACGGTGATGATATTCGTCTTCATCGCGATGAGTGCCGGGCAGGTGTCCTTCATGCGTGGGCTGGGCATCGGTTTGACCGTCGGTGTGGCATTGGATGCTTTCCTTGTCCGTCCGCTGCTCGTACCCGCGGCAATGCGTTTGATGGGACGATTCAACTGGTGGGCTCCCGCCGCTCTGTCCCGTTTCCACGAAAGGTGGGGATTGACCGAGGAGGAAACTGTGAGAAATCACAGCGACGTGTCGAAAAATATTCCGCAGCGGGATAATCGCGAATTCGTCGCAGATTGATGGTTCACGCACAATTCAGGTCTTGTACCGATCTGGCGATCCGGGGGTCCGGCAGCACGCCGAGCTCCCGGCTCAGCAAGCCTTTCAGATCGTTGTACAGGGCCACCGCCTCGGCCGTCCGCCCGGCCCGCTGCGCGGCCTCGATCATCAGTTCCCACAATCGTTCGTTGAGGGGGTTGTCCTTGATGAACCGGCGGCCGTGCAGGGCGATCCGGTCCAGTCGCCCGAGGTCCATCCACGCCGTCAGCAGGGCTTCCTGGGCATGGCAACGCACCGCGTACAGCTGCTCGGAGAAGCGGCGCACCCCGTCGCTGTCCACCACGTCGCGCAGGGCCTCCCCGCGCCACAGGGCGAGTGCGTCCTCCAGCACGGTGGCGGCGACCAGCGGGGTTTTCGCCGTCAGATCAGCGGCCTGCTCGACGGTGTCGATGAATTGCCAGGCATCGACCTGACTTCGTTCGATATCGATCCGGTAGCCGCTGGTTCCCGAGGTCTCCACCAGATCGGCCGGCAGTTCGTGGGCGCGGAGCCATCGGCGCAATCTCGTGATATGCGCGTGCAGGGCATTGACCGCATTCTGCGTCGATTCCGTGAGCGCGAGTTCTTCGATCAGTTCATCTCGTCCGACCACATCTCCCCGGCGGATGGCCAGTATCGCGACGAGACTGCGAAGTTTGTGCCCGTCGAGTCGAATCGAATTGCCCTCGGACGCCACTGCGGTCGGTCCCAGTACCTGAATTCGCACCTGCACAGCAGCCCCCGAAATAATGTGGCAATTCACCGAATCCCCCAAGCTCCGCTGCTCGTTTGTGAGAGTATTGGCTCGGCTTACCCAAGTCAACCTACCGGATCATCGGTGAGCGCTGCTCTGACGTCCGGCTGAAACCGGCCGCGTTTGCGCGTCAGAGCGGTTTCATACCTCGTTCGTAGTCTTCGTTTCCGGGGGATCGACGGCGTTTCCCTGCACATTCCCAGGATGTTCGAACGAGGTTGGTGAGCATGGCGAGCGCAGCGGACACAGTTGCGATCCCGTCTTTCGGGAGCTACATATCGGGCCGAGACGTCGACAGCGGTGACACGTGGGTCTATGTACCGCGAGCCCGGTCGACACTGACCGACTCGTTCCGGACCTTGACGGCGAAGCGGCGGCTCGACAGCGGTGAACTGCCGGCGACCGCGGCCGACCCGGACGTATTCGCCGGTCGGGTCGCGGTCGCGGACGACCGGACGATCGTCGCGGCGCTGGAGTCCGCCGCGGCCGCCGCGCGGGTGTGGCGGTCGGCGCCGCTGGAGACCCGCGTCGACCGTTTGCTGGAGCAGGTGCGGGCCAACATCGTCGACCACACCGAGACCATCGAACAGATGTTGACGGTCGAGGGGCACCCGCTGCAGTTGGCCCGGTGGGAGATCGCCGGGTGGCTGGAAGCGTGTGATCCGTTGTCGCGCAGCTTTTTCCGTGGCGAACTACACAAGGAATTCAGCTATCGCGGTCGGCGCCAGATCGTCCGGCGGCGCGCCGACGGTGTCGTCTGCGTCAACCCGCCGGCGAACGCGCCCATGTCGAGTGCCATCTTCGCGGCGACGTTGAGCGCGGTGGCGGGCAACGCCGTCGTGGTCCGGCTGCCCCGGTCGGTGCCGCTCGGTGCCGCCTGGGCGTTGCGGGTCGTTCTCGGTGCGGCGTTGGACGCGGTGGGGGCGCCCGCCGGGACGGTGAACGCCGTATGTGGCGAGCCGGAACCCGTCCTGCAGGCCTGGCTCGCCAGCCCCCTGGTCGACGACATCATGTACTTCGGCAGCGTCGAGAACGGACTGAACTTCGAGAAGCGTTGTGTCGCAGCGGGAAAGAAGCCGATTCTGGAGCTCGCCGGAAACGACATCGTGGTCGTGTGGTCGGACACCGATCTCGACCACGCCTCGGATGCACTGCTGGAAGGGTTCTTCGGATCGGGCCAGCTGTGCATGATTCCGAATCTGGTTCTCGTGCATCCGGATGTGGCCGACGACCTGATCGCGCGGGTCGCGAAGAAGGCGCAGCAGCTGCGCCCCGGCTATCCCGACGACGAGGACGTGCTGCTGTCGCCGGTGCTGCGCCACGACCGGTTCCGCCGGGTGCTCGACGACGCGCTGGCGAAGGGCGCACAGCTGATCACCGGTGGGTCCGGTATGCATCTCGACGGAACTCCGGGTGACAGCGGATATTTCCTGCAGCCGACCGTGCTCCGGGTGGACGGGCTCGAGCGCGCGCGCGAACTCGAGGCGGTCGAACACGAGACCTTCTTCCCGCTGCTTCCGATCGTGGTGCCGGCGCCGGAATCCGACGAGCGGCTCCTGGCGCGCTTCATCGACTTCGTCAACTCCAACCTGTACGGCCTGCGGAATTCGCTGTGGGCCGCCGATGCCGGCGTGATTCAGCGGTATGTGGACGAGGTCGTCAACGGCGGCTTGCTGAAGGTCAACGACTCGCACATCGCCTTCTCCGCCCCGCTGCCGTCGCACGGCGGCACCGGATTGACCGGCGGCGCCGTCGGCGAGGCGAACTATCCGGTGCTGCGCACCACGCATATCCAGGGTGTTTCCGTGCTGGCGCCGGGCACCGCACCTCGATACCACTGAAGGGGGAGTCCGGATGCGAACGATGGACGAAGCGCGTGCGGTCTGCGAGAAATACCTCCCGGGGCTGCGCTCGGCCCTGCTGGAACATCCGCTGCCGGAACTGGAATCACCCGGTGGTCCGGCCCTGGAGCTGTTCCGCAAGTACGGAGGTCCGGGTCTGCTGGTGCCGGCCGAGTACTCCGGGCACGGGGTCCAGCCGCTGGAAGCGGTGCGGATCACCCGGGCGATCGGGGCCTGCGCGCCGTCGCTGGCGGTAGCGACGACGATGCATCACTTCTCGGTGGCGACCATCTTCACGCTCGCTGCCGGGCTCCGGTCCAGCGGGGTCGAATGGGCGCTGCTGGAGGGCATCGCCGATCAAAACCTGCTCGTCGCTTCGGGTTTCGCCGAGGGCAGACCCGGACAGGGCATTCTGAGCCCGACGCTGCGCGGGACGCCCGCCCCCGGCGGGATCGTGGTGAACGGGTCGAAGAAGCCGTGCAGTCTCGCGGCGTCGATGGACCTGCTGTCGGCGAGCGTCGCGATCGAGACGCCCACCGGGGTCGAGACCTCGGTGATTCTGATCCCCGCCGGAACGGAGGGACTGTCGGTGCACCCGTTCTGGTCCACCCCGATTCTCGGCGGCGCCGAAAGCGACGAGGTTCGCCTCACCGACACCTTCGTCGACGAGCGACTCGTCGTCCCGGTCGGCGTCGGCGCGAACGGCGAACTGGACGAGCTGCAGACGGTCGGCCTGATCTGGTTCGAAATGCTCATCACCGCAAGCTATCTGGGGATGGCGAGCGCGTTGGTCGAGCGCGTGTTCGATGCCGACCGGGCCGGTGCCGACCGCCGCGCCGAACTCGGGATCCGCCTGGAAACCGCGGCATTGCTCCTGGAGGGTACGGCGGCCGCGCTCGCGGCGGGGGCCAACACCAATACCGACCTCGCCCGGGCCCTGGTGGCCCGATACGGCGCGGTCGACGCGATCCGCGACGCGGCCGGCGCGGCACTCGCGGCACTCGGCGGCATCGCCTTCGTCACCGATCCGGATCTCGCGTATCTCGTCGCCGCCTGCCAGTGTTCGGCATTTCATCCGCCCTCGCGCTCGGCGGCCGGGGCGGACCTGGTCGCGAGCCTGGCCGGCGACGTCCTGCGGATCGAGTGAGCGATGAGTATCGAAACCGAATTCGTTTCCACCGGTGATCAGGTCGCGTCGATCTACCGCCGGCACCTCAGCGCGGGCCGGGCCCGGGTCGGGGAGATGCTGGGCGGACATGTGGAGACCGAATCCAGCGGCGTTTGGGTGACGACCGGCGACGGCGGCCGCTATCTCAATGCCGGCGGGTACGGGGTGTTCATCATGGGCGCCCGGCATCCGCGGGTGATCGAGGCGGTCGGGCGCCAGCTCGACCGGCATCCGGTCGGATCCCGCATGTTCCTCGAACCGATGGCGGCGGAGGCGGCAGAGGCGCTGATGGCCGTGGCGCCGAGCAATCTCACCCGCGTCCACTTCTCCGGCTCGGGCACCGAAGCCACCGAAACGGCGCTGAAGCTCGCGCGGTTGAACGGCCGCACCCACCTGGTCGCGATGCGCAACGGATACCACGGCAAAACGCTGGGGGCGCTGTCGGTTACGGGCCGGGACGTCTTCCAGGACCCGTTCCGGCCGCTGCTTCCGGATGTCACCCACATCCCGTTCGCCAACCTGCCGGCGCTGGCCGCCGCGCTGACCCGCCACCCCGGTGCGGCCTGCGTGATCGTCGAACCGGTGCAGGGGGAGGGCGGGGTGATCGTCCCGCCCGACGGATATCTGCGCAGTGTCGCCGACCTGTGCCGGGAGTACGGGGCGTTGCTGGTCGTCGACGAGATCCAGACCGGGCTGGGCCGCACCGGACACTGGTGGGCGCTCGAGTCCGAGGGGGTCCGGCCGGACATCCTGCTCGCGGGAAAGGCCCTGGGCGGCGGCGTGATTCCGGTGTCGGCGGCGATCGCCACCGAGCAGGTGTACGCGCCGCTGGACCGCGATCCGTTCCTGCACACGTCCACCTTCGCGGCCGCGCCGATCGCGATGGCGGCGGTATGCGGTGCGCTGCAGGCGATCACCGAGGACGATCTGGTGGCACGGGCGGCTCGGATCGGCGCCGAACTGCTGGCCGCGCTGGAGACGATCGTCGAGGCCGAACTCCCCGGCCACCGCTGCCGGGTCCGCGGGCGCGGTCTGCTGATCGGCATCGAATTCGCGGACCCGGCCATGGCCGCGGATCTGCTGATCGAACTGATCACGAACAACGTCATCGCCAATCATTCGCTGAATTCCGACCGAGTTGTCCGCCTGACACCGCCCGCGACGTTGAGCGCGAGCGAAATCGAATTCTTGTTGACCAGGTTCGAGACGTCCGCGCGAGCGGTCGCGACCCGTTATCCCGAAGGATGATCGAGACAATGCGAAACGTCACCCTCACCGTCCGTGTCCGCAATCGGGACGCTGATGAAACATACTGCGCCATACGGGATTTCGAAGACTATCCCAACCACGTCGACGATGTCCGCTCGGTGGTCGTCCGCCCCGGGGCGACCGCGGAATGCGCGGTCAGCGATTGGGAGGTGTATTTCCGCAACGGGCCCCTGCGCTGGGTGGAGATCGACTATTTCCGGCCGGAGCAGCGCAGCATCGTATTCGAGCAGGAATCCGGGGATTTCCATGTGTTCCGGGGCAACTGGACGGTAGCCGAGCTCGACCACGGGACGACCGTCACGTTCCGTGCGGACTTCGACTTCGGAATTCCGAGCCTGGCGGGCGTGCTGGAGCCGATCGCGGAGAAGGTGCTCAAGGAAGGGATAGCCACCATCCTCGCCGGAATTCTCGGCGGCATCGAGGTCGTCGGCGATCCGGCGACCGCGGCGGCGGTGGACCGGAAACTGGCGAGTGCCGCGGTGAGCGGAACGGGGTGCTGACATGGACTACGCCAACCGCTTCACCACGAAAACCACCTACACCCTGCTGCGCGCCGAATACGGCGTCGCGATGCTGGTCTGCGGTGTCCTGTTCCTGCTGCACCTCGGCGAGGTGCGCTGGTGGCCGGCGATCCTGCTGTTCGCCTACATCGACGTGATCGGTTACCTCCCGGGACTCGTCGTCCATCTGCGGGCCGACACCGGTGCGGTGCCCAAGGTCTATTACGTGCTCTACAACACGATGCACAGTTTCATCACCCAGGCGGTGGTGCTCGGGCTGTGGATCTGGATCCACGGCTTCGAATGGGCGCTGCTGGTGGTCCCCATTCACCTGTGCGGTGACCGCGCCCTGTTCGGCAGCTTCGTCAAACCGTTCAGTGTTCCGTTCGAGCCCAAGCAGATTCGTGAATTCGAGGAATTCGAGAAGAGCTTGGCCGGCCACGCGACCGCACGGTGACCGCGATGAGCGAAACCGCCGTCGAATCGGGGCCGGACGACGGGGTCACCGCCGAGGAGAAATGTCTGCGGCTGTACCGGACGATGGCCGCCGGGGTGGCGGTCATCTCCGCGCGGGGTCCCGCGGGTCCGGTGGGGATGACGGCGTCGTCGGTGACGTCGCTGTCGTTGCGCCCGCCGCTGCTGCTGGCATGTCTGTCCCTGGGCTCGAAGACGCTGTCCGCCATCCACCGATCCCGCTCCTTCGCCGTATCACTGCTGACCGAGAACCAGCGGGAAATCGCCGAGGATTTCGCCTCCCCGGCGGGCAGCCGATTCGGCCGGCATCAGCACCGCTACGTCCTGGACGTGCCGGTGCTCGCGACCCCGCTGTCGTGGGCCGTATGCCGCCTCGGCGACAGCCGCACATACGGCGACCACGAACTGGTCGTCGGCGAAATCGTTGCATTGAAGACCGATTCAGGAAGGCCGTTGCTGTGGCACAGTCAGGCGTTCGCGCTGCTGCGAACCTAACGAACAGGCCGATTTGGTGGCCCGAGCACATTCCCACCTGGGCGAAACTCGAGTCGGTGATCCGAGCCGACCTCGTGATCGTCGGCGGGGGCCTGGCCGGGCTCGCGGCGGCCTACTATGCGGCGTCGGCGGATCCGGATCTGACCATCGTCGTCCTCGAAGCCGAATTCGTCGGCGCCGGCGCGACCGGTCGCAGCACCGGGATCGTGTCACCGGGGTTGAGCATCCCGCTCCCGTGGCTGCGGCGCAGGCTCGGCGACCGGGTGACGGCCGAGGCCTTCGACGCCTCCCAGCACGGCGTCGACCGCCTGCGGGAGATCGTCACCACCGAGCGCATCGATTGCGACGCCCGCGACGAACCGCACACGTTGGTGGCCGTGACGGGATCCGATCAGCGTCGGATGGCGGCCCACCTGCGTGCGCTGAACCGGCTCGACCGTCCGGTGCGCTGGCTGACTCGCGACGAGGTGACCGAACACGCCGGGGCGGGTTACGTGGCCGGATTCGCCTACGACAACGCGATGGTGGTCGACCCGTACCGGCTGGCCGTGGGTCTGGCGGACGTGCTGCGCGGCCGTGGCGTGCGGGTCTACGAGGGCAGCCGGGTGCTGTCGCTCGATACCGATGCCGGTCGGCCGCGGGCGATCACCGCGGCCGGCAGCGTCACCGCCCGGCGAATCCTGTTGACCGTGGACGGGTACGGCGGCGAGCTGAACCCGATGCGGTCCTCGGTGGTGCCGATCCGCACCCATCTGCTGGCGACCGAGCCGCTGGCCGGCGACCAACTCGCGGCGCTGGGGTGGAACGGGCGCGGCGGAATCATCGATCAGCGCAACTTCTTCAACTACTACCGGATGACCGCGGACAAGCGGCTCGTCTTCGGCGGTGGCCCGGCGTTGGTGCCGGGCGGCGACCCTCGCCGCGACGCGGCAGCCTCCGATCGGGTGCAGCGGCGCGTCGATATCGAACTGCTGCAACGCTTCCCCGCACTGTCGGGGGTGGAGATCGCGGCCCGCTGGTCCGGCCTCACCGCCAGCAGCATCGACCGGCTTCCGGTGGTGGGCGCGGTTCCGGGTCGCGACGGCGTCTATTACGCCGGCGCCTGGTGCGGGCACGGATTCGCGATGTCGGTCGATACCGCCTGGCGACTGGCCGACATGCTGACCGGTGGCAGCCGACCGCGTCTGCCCTGGTATCGCAGCACCGCACAGCGCATACCCACCCGTTTCGCCCGGACCAACGGCGTCCGGGGCTACCTGCAGTACCTCGACCGACTGGACCGTTACCGCGTGCGGCGCGAGACCGCCCGGCGGCACGTCCGCACCGAGCATCGGACCGTAGAAGGGCAGCCGCAATGACCACCACCCCAGAAGCAGAGCAGACCTTCGACGTCGCCGTGGTCGGCGGCGGGATCGGCGGCGCCGCCCTCGCCGCGATCCTGGCCCGGCACGGCGTCCGCGTCGTCATCGTCGAAGCCGGCGGCCATCCGCGCTTCGCGATCGGCGAATCGACCGTGCCGGAGACCATCATGGGCCTGCGCAACCTGGCCCGCCGCTATGACGTTCCGGAACTGGAGAACCTGTCCTCGCACGGACAGTTGCGCCGCAAGGTCAGCGCGGCCTCCGGCGTGAAGCGCAACTTCGGCTTCGCCTATCACCGCCCGGGCGAACCTTTCCGACCCGAGGAATGCACCCAGTACCCCACGTGGGGGCCGCCGCTGGGGCCGGACTCGCACTTCTTCCGGCAGGACATCGACGCCTACGTCTATCGAATCGCCTTGTCCTACGGCGCGGTCGGTCTCACCTACACCCCCGTGACCGACGTCGAATTCGACGACTCCGGAGTCACCGTGCACACGGCCGGAGCCACCCGTATCCGGGCCCGCTACCTGGTGGACGCCGGAGGTATGCGCAGTGTCCTCGGCGAAGTGCTCGGGCTGCGGACCGAACCGCCGTACCGCACCCGGACCCGGACGATCTTCAGCCACTTCACGGGGGTGCGGCCGTTCGACGAGCTGGCCGGACCGCGCCGCCGGCACGGGATGCCGAGCCCCTTCTCCCAGGGCACACTGCACCACCTGTTCCCGGGTGGCTGGGTGTGGGTGATTCCGTTCGACAACCATCCCGACTCCACCAGCGGACTGTGCTCGGTCGGCCTGAGTCTGGACATCGACCGCTACCCGCACGATCCGGACGAGTCGCCCGAGGCCGAATTCTGGTCGCACATCCGCACCTTGCCGACCGTGCACCGGCAACTCGAGAACGCCCGCGCGGTGCGGCCCTATATGTCCAACGCGCGCAACCAGTTCGCGTCCACCCGGGTCGTCGGCGACCGCTGGTGCCTGCTGCCGCACGCGTCGGATTTCATCGATCCGCTGTTCTCCAGCGGACTGGCGGTCACGGTGATGGCGCTGAACGCGTTGGGGCACCGGCTCATCGACGCGGTCCGTGACGACGACTTCCGCCGCGAGCGGTTCGAATATCTCGAGACGTGGGTGAAGCGTTCCTTCGATTACTACGACAAACTGGTCGGCTATTCGTACGTGGCCTTCGACGATTTCGAGCTCTGGAACGCCTGGTTCCGGGTCTGGACCATCGGAACCCTCTACGGCGTCAACGGTCAGATGCAGGCCGGGTTCGACTTCGACCGCACACACAACACCCTGGCCTTCGACGCGCTGGAACAGGCGCCGTACCGCGGCGTCCAGGCGATCGACAATCCGGACTGCGCCCGGCTGTTCGACACCGCGTGTGCCGCCATGCAGGAGTATCGGGACAAGGAGATCACCGTCGGGCAGGCCTGCGGCCGCATCTACGCGGCCCTGGCCGACAGCGGCCTGTCGCCCGATTTCTGGCATACGCTCGACCCCGCCCGGCGGTGCCCGTCCGGACCGTTCACGCTGGCGTCGATGACGCGAATCCTGTTGTGGGGCAAGTACCGGAGCCCGGAATCGGTGCGCGGACGGTATTTCACCGGCGGATTCGACATCGTCGTTCCCAGTGCGGGGGCGTACTACGGCCGCGAGCTGGCCGGCGGCCTCGGCACCGCCTATCGCGGGCTGCGCGACATGGTGGCGGCGGGCAACCGCGACTGGCGCCGGCGGAATTGACCGGGAATACCGATGGGGGTTGTTCCGCCCGTGCCGTCGCACACCGTCCTGGTCCTGTTGGTCCAGCTGACCCTGCTGCTCGGGCTGGCCCGGCTGCTCGGCACGCTGTGTGCGCGAATCCGCATGCCCGCCATCGTGGGCGAGCTCCTGGCCGGGGTGCTGGTGGGCCCCTCGGTGTTCGGGCATCTGCTTCCGGCGCTGTCGCGGTGGGTGTTTCCACCGCAACCGGACCAGCAACACCTGCTGGACGCGATCGGCCAGCTCGGCGTGCTGCTGCTCGTCGGGCTGGCCGGCAGTCACGTGAATCTGCGATATATGCGTTCGCACGCCGGCACCGTCGCCAAGATCAGCGGTATGGCCTTCGTCATCCCGCTGGCGATGGGCGTCGGCGCGGGCGTCGTGCTGGCCCGGCCGCTGCGATCCGAGGGCTCGCATCCGTTGATCTTCGCGTTCTTTCTCGCGATCGCGTTGGCCGTGACCGCCATTCCGGTCATCGCCAAAACACTGCTCGACCTCGGCCTGATGCAGCGCAGCATCGGACAGCTGATCCTGTCCTCCGGCGCCGTGGACGACGCCCTCGGCTGGATGTTGCTGTCGGTGGTGGCGGCGCTGTCGGTTCGTGGGCCGAGTGTGTCGGGTGTGCTGCTGTCCGTCGGCGCCGTCGCGGCCGCCGCGCTCGCGGTCATGGTGTGCCGGCGACCGATCCGGGCCCTGGTGCGCCGCGCGGCCGACGGCGGTGAGCCGGCCACCGTCACGGCGACGGTGGTGATCGTGCTGCTGGCCGGCGCGGTCACCACGCAGGCGCTGGGGCTGGAGGCGATTCTCGGCGCCTTCCTCTGCGGAATGGTCGTCGCCTCGTGCCGGCTGCCCGCCGAGCTGGTGCGACCGCTGGATACGACCGTGCTGGCGGTCTTGGCGCCGATCTATTTCGCGGCCGCGGGTTTGCGGATGGACCTGGGCGCGCTGTCCGATCCGAAGGTTCTCGGCACCGGCCTGGCCGTCCTGGCCATCGCCACCGTCAGCAAGTTCGCGGGAGCATATCTGGGCGGGCGGCTCAGCGGCCTGGACAGTCGCTTCTGCATCGCGCTCGGTGCGGGAATGAACGCACGCGGCGTCATCGAGGTCGTCATCTCCGGCATCGGGCTCAGTTTGGGAATCCTCAGCCCGGCGGCCTATACCGTCCTGATCCTGGTCGCCCTGATCACGTCGTTGACCGCGCCGCCGCTGCTGCGCTGGGCGCTCGGCGACCCGGCCGCCACCGGGAGGGAGGGACGCGATGAACCCGCGTGCGCGGCCGCCGACGTCAAGTCGGCCAGTGGGCGCATCGTCGACGACTAAACTGGGTTATGTGAGTGAGGTCAAGACGAGCCGCCGCGAGATGTATGCCGCGCTGACGAAGAGCGCCATTCTCGAGGCCGCCAAGAAGTTGTTCGTCGAGCGCGGCTACGACGACACCTCGGTCGACGACATCGCTCGGGCGGCCAATGTCAGCAAGGGCGCGGTGTATCACCACTTCCGCGACAAGCGGGAGATGTTCGCCCAGGTCTACCGGGAGACCACCGCCGCGGTTTCCACGGTGGTGGCCCAGGAGGTGCTGCGGGTTCCCGCCGATTCGTGGCAGCGGATGGAGGTCGCCGCCACCACCGCCATCCGCGCCTACGCCCGCGACCCGCAAGCCCGGGCGCTGTTGCAGCAGGTCACCCGGGTACTCGGGGACGAACAGACCAAGGAGATCGAACTCGAGTACGCGCTGCCGCTGATCCAGCAGTTGTTCGAGGAGATGAACCGGGTGGGCGAGCTGGCCCGCTTCGACACCGAGGTCGCCGCCCAGCTGGCCTTCCGGGTGCTGTGCGAGGCGTCGCTGATCGTCGCCGCTGCCGCGGATCCCGATGCCGCGTCGCAGCGCGCCGAAACCGTCATGCTGCTGATGCTCGGCGGTCTGAAGAAGTAGCGGAGCGGCAGAAGTAGCGACCGGGGCCGGTCAGCGCGGCATGGTCAGAAAATCCTCGACCGGGCGCCGCGGCGTGGGCGCTACGAAGGTGTCGTGGGGCGCGGTGCCCAGGCGCACCAGGACCTGGGGGATGCGTACGGGGTCGGGCAGGACCGCGCTGATCGCGCGCACGGCCGCGGGAATCTCGGTGATATGGGTGAGCGGACAGGTGGCCAGGCCGGCGGCGGTGGCGGACAGCAGGGCCGTGGAGAGCGCTTCGCCGGTCGCGAGCCAGTCGTGTTCGGCGTTGACGGCGGTGCTGAGGACGACGAGGGTGGCGTGGTCGGGTTCGTCGGCGCGGCGCGGGCTTCCGGGCGGGATCGGAAAGTCGCGGCCCACGTCGACGAGGGCGGCCTCGCGCGCGGTGGCCAGGGCCGAGGGAGGTATCCCCTCGGGAAGGTCGAAATTACCCGTCCACCACCGCAATTCGTTCTGGTACGGAGTGTCGAACTGTTGTAGTGCGGCGGTCTGCCGGGAGGCGGCGGCCAGGCGGGGTCGTACCGAATCGTCCACCGCATCCACCCGCACCCCGGCCCGTTCGGACACCTCACGCAACCGGTCCACCAGCTCGGGGCGGTCCGGCGCCGCCATCGGCAGCCGGTCGGTGCGGCGTTCGCGGATCGCGTCGGCCAGCGCCCGCTCACCGTCGGTCGGCGGTCGCGGCGGCTCGAATTCGGCGATGGCCAGCAGATCGTGCGGCGCCTGCTCCGGGACGTAGGACACGGCGATCGGATGCCCCTGCTCGGCGAAGGCGATCCGGGCGTGATGCAGATTCGCACCGCAACTGATCACCTCCTGCCGTCCGCTCGGATCGGCCACCTTCAACTGCCGTTCCGAATCGCTGAACAGCTGCAACCGTTTCCCGTCGAAATCCCAGCGCCACGGCTGGGTGTTGTGCACCGACGGCGCGCGGGCGGCCAGCTGTAGGGCCGAAACGATGGTCGAGCGGTCGGGAACGTTCTGCATGATGCCTCCCAGAGCGATGATTCGTCGGGTGCACGTGCGCATCGGTCAACGTATTTCCACTATGGCAGTTATCAACCCGCATGCGCCGAGCAATCTCTGTTCCGGGCTTCGACCGGCCAATCGCTCATGCCGCCGGCTTTTCGCCGGTTTCCGATCGTTAGCCGACACCGGGCCGGCCGGTAGGGTAGTGGGCGTCGTCGCCGGAGTATCGCTCGAGAAACGCTGCGCGGAAGGACATCCACATGGCTTCGAAAGCACCCGTCGTGGTGGGAGTCGACAGTTCCGACGATGCGCTGCGAGCAGTCCGCTGGGCCGCCGACGATGCCGCGCTGCACCGGGTTCCGCTCGAGTTGATCAGCGCGGTGCCGCCGATTCCGGACGACCGCGGTGACGACGATCGGGTGCGAGACCATCACGAGCAGACCCGTCGACAGGCCGTACAGGCGGTCGAGGCGGCGAGGCGGGTGGCGGCCGACATCGCGCCGCGGGTCGAGATCGGCGCGGCCGTGGTGGATGCGCCGATCATTCCGGCCCTGCTCGCCCGCGCCGACGAGGCCCGTCTGATCGCGGTCGGCGCCCGCGGGCTCGGAGCGTATCAGCGCAGCCTGCTCGGTTCGGTCAGTACGGCACTCGTGCGGCATGCGCGGGGCCCGGTCGCCGTGGTACCGGCCGAACCGCTGCTCGGTTCCGAACGTCCGGTACTCGTCGGCTACGACGACTCTCCGTGCAGCGCGGACGCTTTGGCGATCGCGTTCGCCGAGGCGCGGCGGCGCGGGACGGATCTGGTGGTCGTGCACACCTGGCAGCGGTTCGGCAGTTATCCCTCGCCGGCCGCACTGGAGGAGGAGGGCAACCGGATGCTGGATGCCGCCCTCACCGTGCACGATGATCCCGACGAGCCGGTCTCGGTACGGCGGGTGGTGGTCGAGGACCGGCCGGTGCGTCGGATCCTCGCCGAGTCGGCGACCGCTCAGCTGGTCGTGGTCGGCAGCCACGGCAAAGGCGGATTTCCGGGAATGACGCTGGGCTCGACCAGTCAGGCCCTGATGCACAGCGTCGAATGCCCGATCATCATCGCCCGGCCGCGCGCGGCCTGATCAGGCGGTGAGGTCGGCCAGCAGCTTCCAGGTGCGCAGCTGATCCTCGGGTCCGGCGAGATCGGATTGGTGCACCAGCAGTTCGGTGGCGCCGGCGTCGACGTAGGCACGAAGTCCCCGGGTCACGTATTCCTCGTCGCCGATCACCGCCACATCGATCGCGTGCGCGACGCCCTCGCGGTCGAGAACCGCTCGGTAGGAATCGAATTGCTCGTAGAACGACAGCGCTCGCGCGGCCTCGGCCCGCACCTCCTCGGCGCGGTCGGTGACCACCGCGACCACGCCCGCGACAACCTGCAGCGGACGTACGGGATCGGCGGGGCGCGCGCGTTCGAGGGCCGGCACGATATGCGAAGCCAGGGTGCGCGGTCCGGCGAGGAACGGCAGTACCCCGTCGGCCAGCTCCCCCGTCGCACGCAGCGCCTGCGGACCCATCGCGGCGACCAGCAGCGGGATGTTCCCCCCGCCGTGCACCGTGGTGGGCAGCGGTGGGCGGGCGTGCACGCGTTCACCCGCGACGTCGACGGTGCCTTCCTCGATCGCCTGCCGCAGCGCGATCAGATATTCGCGCAATCGCCGGACCGGTTTGTCCTCGCGGATACCGAAGGCGGCCGATTCCAGTGGCGGAGCGCCCAATCCGAGGCCCAGCCGGAAGCGCCCGCCGGACGCGGCCTGGGCGGTCTGCGCCTGGGCGGCGACCACCAGCGGGTGGCGCGGATTGATCGGCACCACCGAGGTGCCGACCTCCACCCCGGGGACGGCACGGCCCACCACGGCGGCGAGCGTGAGGGAATCGAGGTCGAATTTCTGGCCGAACCACACCGACCGCACGCCGGTGTCGCGCGCCGCTTCCGCGAGGCGGACGACCTCGTCGACGTCGTTGCCGGCGTCGGGGCGCGGCCACACCGATACGCCGATCGGAACCGAGATGCTCATTCGTCCAGACGTTAGCCGGTGGAGCCCGCGGCGCCACCCTTGTGATCGGTGCGCACGAAACCTTTGCGGGGAACGCTCTTCCGGGGTCGCGACGCGGACGGATGCCGGATTATGGCGATTCGGCCGGATATCATCGGTGTGATGGGGCGTCGACTATCCGGTGTGCCGGCCTTCGCCGTGCTGCTCGTCATCGCGATCGTGACCGCGTGGGAACAGCAACCGCACGGGCACCGGTCGGCCGCGGTGGCGGAATTCGGCGCCGAGCGGGCGCTGACGACGGTGCGGGAGATCGCCTCCCGGCCGCATCCGGTGGGGACGTCCGAACACGATCGAGTCCGCGACCATCTGGTGGCGAAGCTGCGGGAGCTGGGTCTGGACACCGACATTCGTCCCGGCGTCGGCCGGTTCCCGGTCGATCGCGGACGCGACGTGGCGGTACTGGGTAATGCCGCGAATATCGTCGCCCGCTGGCCGGGAACCGCCGCGACCGGCACCGTTTACCTTGCCGCCCATTACGATTCGGTGCCGTCGGGCCCGGGCGCGAACGACGACGGCGTGGGTGTGGCCACGGTGCTGGAAGCGGTGCGCGCGCTGCGGGCGAGCGGGCTGCGGCCGCGCAACGACCTGGTGGTGCTGCTGACCGATGCCGAAGAGGTGGGTCTGGTCGGCGCCGAGGCCTTCGTCGCCGCCGGCGGTGTCGACCCGCGCGGCGGGGTGGTGCTCAACCACGAGGCGCGCGGTTCCGGTGGGCCGGTGCTGATGTGGCGGATCAGCCGGCCGGACGGCGGGCTGATCGGGCCGGTGGCCGATGCGCCACATCCGAACACCGATTCGCTCTCGACCACCCTGGCCGGCGATCAGACCGGTAGCAATACCGATTTCGCCGCCCTGGACCCGGCCGGCCTGCGCGTCCTCGATTGGGCCTTCGCCGCGCGAAACGCGTACTACCACAATCCCTTCGACGACCCGGCGCATGTCGATCCCGGGACGGTGCAGCAGTTCGGCGACAATACGGTCGCGCTGGCCCGGGACTTCGCGGGTCGTGATCTCGGCGCCGTCGATCGCTCGAATCCCGCGTACTTCCAGTTGCCGTTCGGCGTGCTGGTGGTGCTGCCGCTGTGGGTGATCCTGGTCCTCGCGCTGGCGACGGTGGCCCTGGTCGTCTGCGTGATGTGGCGACTGCGCCGGACCGGAGCGGCCTCGATCGGGCGCAGCCTCGGCGCGCTGGTGACGACAGTGGTGGCGGTCCCGGTCGGGATGGCGGCCGCGTACGGGTGGTGGGAAGCGGTCCAGGCGGTGCGACCCGAGTATCGCGTGCTGTTCGTGGATCCGTATCGGCCGCAGTTCTACTACGCTGCCGTCCTCGTCCTGTGTGCCGCGGTCCTGCTGGGCTGGTTTGCGTTGTCGCGGCGGCTGTTCGGGCCGTCAGCGACGGCGGCCGGTGTGCTCGGCGCGGTGGCGATGATCGGCGGGGCAGCGGCGATCATGGTTCCGGCAGGTGCGGTGCTGGTGGTGATACCCGCATTCGCGGCGGCCGTGGGCACGGCGCTGACCTTCGTGGTGCCGGAGCGGTGGCGGCTGCCGGTGCTGACGTTGTTTCTCGTTCCGGCCGCGGTGATTCTCGGCGGCACCGCGTTCTCGGCGCTACAGACCGGTCTGGCGGCGGCCCCGTATCTCACCGCTCCACTGGTGACGGTGCTGGGTGGCCTGTTCCTCCTCACCCTGACCGCCTCCTGGCCGAGTCGACGCGGGGTGCTCGTGCCGGCCACCGCGGTGGTGCTCGCGGTGGCGCTGGCCGCGGCCGGTCTGGCCGTCGATCGGTTCGACGACCGGCATCCGCTGATGTCGCAGCTGTCCTACGCGCTCGACGCCGATCACGGTACGGCGCAATGGATTTCCCGGCAGCCGCCGGACCGCTGGACCCGGGACTTCGTCGCCGCCGCGCCGCCGCCCGCGCCGTTCGACCAGCTGTGGGACGAAGTGGTCGCGGCCGGTCCCGCCCCGGTCCGGGACCTGCCCGCGCCGAGCGCCGAAATCCTGTCCGACACCACCGAATCCGGATTGCGGACGGTGCGGCTGCGGTTGCGTTCGAATCGGAACGCGACCTCCCTGGCACTGCGCTACGGGTCGCCGGTCGGGTCGCTGCGCGTCGCGGGTCGCGACCTCACACCGGCGCCGGCCGCAGGCTTTCAGTTTCACGCCCCGACCGCATCGGGTGTCGTGGTGGAGCTGACCGCGCCGGCCGGGCCACTGCCACTGCGGGTGATCGACTACAGCTGGCTGCCGGATTCCCGTCTCGCCGACGCACCCGCCGATATCTTCTATCGCCAGGACAGCACGGCCGCCGTCTTCACCGAGCTGCGGTTGTGATGTCGGTTCAGGCCCCGGCGGCCGTGCCCTCGGCGTAGTCCGAGGGATCGAAACGCCGTGTCTTCCATCGGAACAGCAGGGTCGCACCCGGCCAGTTGTTGGTGATGCGGCCGGAGGCGTTGCGATACCAGCTGGAGCAGAAGTTCCACGGGGTGTCGACCAGGCGCTTCTGCAACCAGTCGTCCCAGGCCTGCTCGACGGCGGGCTCGGCGGCGAGGAAGTGCCCCGGCTCGGCGCCCAGATATTCGACGACCTGCCGGATGTAGCGGGCCTGTGATTCCAGCATGTAGATGATGGATCCGGACCCGACATTGGTGTTGGGCCCGTACATCATGAACAGATTCGGGAATCCCGGCACCGACATGCCGAGGTAGGCGCGGGCGCCCTCGGCCGCCCATTCGTCGGACAGTTTCCGGCCGCCCAGACCGTAGATGTTCATCGGCGCCAGGAATTCGGTGCCCTTGAATCCGGTGCCGTAGACGATGACGTCGACCTCGTGTTCCACCCCGTCGGCGGTGCGGATTCCGGATTCGGTGATCGCCTCGATCGGGGTCGTCTCCACACTCACGTTCGGTTGGGCGAGCGCGGGGAAGTAATCGTTGGAGAACAGGCCGCGTTTACATCCGGCGGCGTAATCCGGAGTCAGCTTCGCCCGCAACTGCTCATCGGGGACGGCCTTTTCGCGGTGGCGGTCGGCGATCGCGATGACCGGGCGCTTGATCCACGGCACATCGGTCAGGGCCAGCGCCATGACCTCGAAGAAGGTCCAGATCGCGAACCGTTCGGCCCAGCGGCTGGGTGGGAAGTATTTGAACAGTGCGTGGTGGACGGCCGAATATTCGGTGTCGAATTTCGGCAGAACCCAGGCCGCCGAGCGTTGGAACAGCGTGAGGTGTCCGACGGTCGGCTGGATAGCCGGAATGTATTGGATCGCACTGGCTCCCGTCCCGATGCAGGCGACGCGCTTACCGGCCAGATCCACGCTGTGGTCCCATTCGGCGGAGTGGAAGGCGGGGCCGGTGAAGGTGTCGATACCCGGGATGTTGGGCATCGCCGGACGGGAGAGCTGGCCGACCGCGGGAATCAGCACATCGGCGGTCAGCGTCTCGCCGTCGGCGGTGCGCACCTGCCATCCGCCGCGACCCGGATCGAATTCCGCGTCGGTGATCTCGGTGCCGAACCGGATCTTGCGTGGCAGATCGTATTTCTCGGCGACCGAACGCATATAGGCGTGGATATCGCGCTGTCGGGAAAAGCGGCGCGGCCAGTCGGATTTCGGTTCGAACGACCACGAGTACAGCGGGGAGGGCACGTCGCAGGCCGCGCCCGGATAGGTGTTCTCGCGCCAGACGCCGCCCAGGTCCTGGGCCTTCTCGACGATCGTGAAGCTGTCGATTCCGGCGCGCTGCAGTTCCAGCGCCATGCCGAGGCCGGCGAATCCGGCACCGATGATCAGGATGGATGGCGTGGCGGTCATAGTCGAAGCGTAGAGCCGCCGGGCGTGCGATTCCGAGAGATCATCGGCCAATGAATCAATATTTCCGGCCACGAGCCGGTGGGGGATTCGCCGGCGAATCGCGGCTCCGACTGGACAGTGGTGGCCGGTCGAACCTACTATCGATGGCAGATCCTCATCCAAAAAGCCTGTCCCGGTGGGCATTTGGTGTTCACGGCGGCGCTGCAGGGGGTGTCGTCGCGCGTTCGATGACCGTCGGGACGGATCTGCCGTCGGCGGCGTGTCGGACGGCAGGGCGGCTGCGCGTGGCGGTCAGGGGTCCGCCACGCGCAGCCTTTCATCTCTGCCGCGTCCGTCTCTGTGTTCATCTCTTCTACGTCCAGCAGCCATATGCTCGCCCGGCATGCCTCGATTCATCCCATGTCTGCCCTGTTCCGCCTGCGTGTCGCCGGAAAATCCAACCATCTGGTCGGGCCGATAACCGCTACGTCCGGTTTCGGCTATCCTCGCGGCAGGTGTGACGTCGTTCACCGGTGAAGGAGTGCGGGTACTGATGTTGAGCACGATGCAGGACGAGCAACTGTCGCTGGCCACCCTGCTGCGATATGCGTCCACGTTCCACGGCGATGCCACGGTGTCGACGTGGACGGGCGACGGAGTGCGGACCATGACCTACCGGGAGTTGGGTTCCGAATCGGCGCGGTTGGCGAATGCGCTGCGGGGGCTGGGGATCGATGTGGGTGATCGCGTCGCCACCTTCATGTGGAACAACAACGAACACATGGTGGCCTATGCCGCCGTCCCCGCGATGGGTGCGGTGCTGCACGCGCTGAATCTGCGGCTGTTCCCCGAGCAGGTCACCTACGTGGCCAACCACGCCGAGGACAAGGTCGTCATCGTCGACGGTTCGCTGCTGCCGATGTTCGGGAACTACCTGCCGACGCTGAAGACCGTTCGCCACGTCATCGTGGCCAACGGCAATGCCGCCGATCTGACCGCGCCGGACGGGGTGCAGGTGCACTCCTATGCGGAACTGCTTGCCGCGCAACCGGATACCTACGACTTCCCGGTGATCGACGAACGCTCCGCGGCCGGTATGTGCTACACCTCCGGTACGACCGGAGATCCCAAGGGCGTTGTCTATTCGCACCGATCCAACGTGCTGCACGCGATGCAGGTGCTGACCAACGCGAGTATGGGCTTCACCTCCTCCGACACGGTGCTGGCCATCGTGCCGCTGTTCCACGCCAACGCCTGGGGATTGCCCTACGCCGCGATGCTGTCGGGGGCCAGTGTGCTGATGCCCGACCGATTCCTGCAGCCCGCCCCGCTGCTCGAGATGATGGCCGCGGTACGGCCGACCTTCGCCGCGGCGGTGCCGACCATCTGGGGTGGTGTGCTGGCGCAATTGGAGGCGAAGCCGCAGGACATCACGCATCTGCGTGAAGTGGTCGTCGGTGGCTCCGCGCTGCCGCCGTCGATGATGCGGGCCTTCCAGGAAAAGCACGGGGTGCGGCTGCTGCACGCCTGGGGGATGACCGAGACCTCGCCGCTGGGCAGCGTCGCGCATCCGCCCAAGGGCGTGACCGGCGAGGACGAGTGGGAGTACCGCTACACCCAGGGGCGCTTCCCGGCCCTGGTGCAGGCGCGGCTGGTCGCCGACGACGGATCGGTACTGCCCAACGACGGCGAGGCCGTGGGCGAGCTCGAGGTGCGCGGACCGTGGATCGCCGGCGCCTACTATTCGCCCGAGGGCGCCTCGGTCGATCCGGACAAGTTCGACGACGGCTGGCTGCGCACCGGCGACGTCGGCAAGATCACCCCGAACGGCTACCTGACCCTGGTCGACCGCTCCAAGGACGTCATCAAGTCCGGTGGCGAATGGATCTCCTCGGTCGATCTGGAGAACGCGATCATGGGCCATCCGGCGGTCGCGGAGGCTTCGGTGATCGGTGTGCCCGACGAGAAATGGGATGAGCGGCCGCTGGTGGCGATCGTGCTCAAGGAGGGCGCCTCCGCCGAACCCGCGGAACTGCGGGACTTCCTGGCCGACAAGTTCGCCAAATGGCAGCTGCCCGAACACTGGACCTTCATCGACGAGGTGCCCAAGACCAGTGTCGGCAAATTCGACAAGAAGCGGCTGCGGGCCCGCTACGCCGACGGGGAGTTGAGCGTCACCACCCTCTGACCGCACACCCCCACCGCAGCCGCGGCCGGCGATCCGGTCGCGGCTGCGGCGTTCGTGGCTCGCACCCGGTGGCGCCGCTCGCCGGACTTCGCCGTCGTCGGTGCGTTGGCCGGATCTGTTGGCGCTGCGTCAACAAGATGTCGTACGCTGTGCCCCGGTGGCCGGAGGGCGCCCGAGCACGGTCAGGAAAGGGTTGGCGATGACGGAGACACACAGCGCCGGGAGTGACGGCGCCGGAACGGACAGCGCCGGAACCAACGAGGAGACTCCCGCCTTCGCGGACATGGTGAACGGCGCACTGGAGTTCACCATTCCGATCGCGCACAAGATGGGCGTGAAGGCGCTGGACATCCGCCCCGGCTTCGCGGCCACCACGGTGCCGATCGAGGGCAACGGCAACCACTTCGGCGTCATGTATGCCGGCGTGCTGTTCACGGTCGCCGAAATCCTGGGCGGTGCGATTCCCATCGCCACCTTCGACACCGCCAAGTACTACCCGTTGGTGAAGGATCTGCAGATCTTCTTCCGCAAGCCCGCGAAAACCGATGTGCGCGCGCAGGCCTCGCTGTCGGAGGCGGAGATCGCGCGGGTGCTCGCCGACGCCGAGGCCAACGGCAAGGCCGACTTCACCCTCGAGGCGACGGTGACCGACGCCGACGGCGTGGTGGTTGCCGAAACCCGGGGCCTCTACCAGCTTCGCGCCCACGGCAGGTAGCGACCGCCGCGGCCCCCGCGCAGCCGCTGTCGACCGATCGTGTGCCACGGGGTTACGGTAAGGGCGCGTACCGTCGATGGGGCGGTGTGGTGAGCGCCCGACGAAGGAGTCCGCGCGGCTATGCACCGGTGCCTCCGTGCGGGCCCGGCTCCACCGGGCGGGGACAGAGAGGTCCGGCGTCATGGGCGTACACCGCCATCCGATGCGAGTTCGACGGCACGGCAGGGGGTTTCGAGGATGAATCCGTTACGCGCGGTGACCGCGCGAATCTGGACCGAACTGGACTATCTGCGACTGGCCCTCGGCAGCGGCGTGATCGGTTTCGAATCGCCGTTCACGCTGCTGTCCGCCGGTGACGCCCTACTGCGCCACGGGGCGCTGCCGGCGCTGCTGCGATTCGCGGCGGCCCGATACGGCGACCGGGCCGCCCTGATCGACGAGCTGGGCACGCTCAGCTACCGAGAACTCGAGGACCGCTCCAATCGGCTGGCCAACGAATGGCGCAAACGCGGCCTGCGGACCGGCGAGGGCGTGGCGATTCTGGCCCGCAACCACCGCGGCCTGCTGGACGCGGTCTTCGCCGGGGCCAAGTGCGGAGCCCGAATCATCCTGCTCAACACCGATTTCGCCGGACCGCAACTGCGCGACGTGGCTACTCGCGAAGGCGCCGATCTGCTGGTCTACGACGAGGAGTACGAACCCCTGCTCGGCGATCTGAGCCCGCGGCGCGGGGCGTATCGAGCATGGTCGGAAGTCGGTCACATCAGCAGCCTGGAATCACTGATCGTCGCGGGATCGCCCGCGACCCCGCCGTTTTCGTGTTCCGGCGCCAAGATCGTCCTGCTCACCAGTGGAACCACCGGCACGCCCAAGGGCGCGCCGCGGTCGGAGCCACGATCGCTGGAGCCGCTCGGCGCGCTGCTGAGCAAGGTGCCCTTCCGCACTCGTGAGGTCACCGAATGCCCGGCGCCGCTGTTCCACACCCTGGGGTTCGCCATGGCGCTGCTGGCCATCGGGTTCGGATCCACCCTGGTGATCCGGCGTCGTTTCGAACCGCGGCGGGTGCTCGACAGCATGGCCGAGCATCGGGTGACCACCCTGATCGCGGTGCCGGTCATGATGGCGCGATTGGTGGAGCTGGGACCGCAGGCGATCGCCGAGAAGGATCTGTCCGCGCTGCGGATCATCTTCGTGGCCGGGTCGCAGTTGGGTGCCGACCTGTGCCGCAAGGTCACCGCCGCCTTCGGGCCGGTGGTCTACAACCTCTACGGATCCACCGAGGTCGCCTATGCCACCATCGCCACGCCGGAGGATCTGGCCGTCGAACCCGGATGTGTGGGATCGCCCGTGCGGGGCGCCGTGGTGAAGATTCTGGACGAGACCGGCACCGAGGTGCCGGCCGGTACCACCGGCCGCATCTTCGTCCGCAACGCGATTCCGTTCGAGGGGTATACCGGTGGCGGCGGTAAGGAACGGATCGACGGGCTGATGTCGACCGGAGACGTCGGCCATTTCGACTCGGCCGGACGGCTTTTCATCGACGGCCGCGACGACGAGATGATCGTCTCCGGCGGCGAGAACGTCTTTCCGGGCGAGGTCGAGGAGCTGCTGTCCACCCACCCGGGCGTGCGCGAGGTGGCCGTGATCGGCGTGCCCGACGACGAATACGGTGCGCGCCTGATCGCTTTCGTCGTGCCCGCCACCGACACCCGCGGCACGCAGGAGCTGGGAGCGGAGGAGCTGAAGGGATATGTGAAGGCGAATCTGGCGCGCTACAAGGTGCCGCGCGAGATCGTCTTCCTCGACGAGCTGCCGCGCAATCCGACCGGCAAAGTGCTGAAACGCCAACTGCGCCAACGCTGACCGGACGCGGGTCCGGCGCCGGGCGAGCCGGCGCCGGACCACGGGTCAGCAGTTGCGCAGTTCCGGGCTCTGGTTGAGCAGTTGGGCACGCGTGGAAATGAAGGTGGAGTAGGTCTCGCCGCCGACCGCCGAGAGCGGGAAGGCCGCCACCCGGTGGCAGTTCTGGAAGGCGAGCTTGATGCCGAAATGCCGTTCCAGGCTGCCGCGAATCGAGTCCGACGCCATGGCGCGCAGCAGTTGGCCGCGGGCCGTCTCGTCCGGCGGGGGAACCTGGTTGTCCGCGAACTCGGCTGTGCCGGAACGCAAATCGGCGGCCACCCGGCTGACCACTTCGTAGGCGTAGGGCAGGGAGGTGCGGACGCATTCGACGAATTCTTCGTCGCTGACCGGACCGTTCTCGGCGCGTTCGAGCAATGCGGCTGGGACATCCAATGACATAACGCTCTCCTCGTGGGATGGCGGATGATGCCCCTCGATTCTAAACGACAAACATTGTCAACAAGGCTGAATCGGCCGTGAAAGTGCCGATTGCAGAGCGGCTTTCGTCTCCTCCGAGAGCTTGCGCACCAGGTCGGCGGCCGGTATGGCCGCGGTCAGGGTGTGGGTCTGACCTGCCCAGAGATTCACCGCGTCCGGGTTGTCGGCGGCGCGGGCGGCGGCCCGCAACGGCCCGGTGGCGTAATGGATTTCGGGATAGGCCGCGGGCGCGTCCGGGTTGTCGAGCATGAATTGGTTGCGCAGGCCGCGGGCCCGCCGGCCGCTGAACGCGCGAGTCAGCATCGTCGGGGTGTCGATCTCGAGCGCGTCGCGATGCAGGGCGGCGGTGCCCGCCTCCGGACAGCGCAGGAAGGCCGTGCCCAGCTGCGCCGCCGCGGCGCCGCCCGCGAGCGCCGCGGCGATCCCGGCACCGGTGGCTATTCCGCCCGCCGCGACGATCGGGACCTCGACCGCGGCGCGGATCAGTTGCAGCAGGGCGAGTGTGGTCAGGGGATCGGCGCCGTCCTCCTCGGGGCGATCGGCGAATCCGCCGCGGTGGCCGCCGGCTTCCGAACCCTGGGCGACCAGGACGTCCGCGCCGGCGTCGACGGCTACCCGCGCCTCGGCCACCGAGGTGACCGTCACCCACACTCGGATCCCGCGCGGTGCAGGCGTTCGATCTCGGCGTCGGACGGGCAGCCGAACGTGCACGAGACCACCGCGACCGGGTCGGCGGTGAGCAGATCCAGTTTCTCGTTCCAGGCGTCGTCGTCGAACCGGGCCTCGCCCAGGGCGAAGTGACGGGCCAGCCGATCGAGATAGGGCGCGAAATGTTCCGGCGGTGTCGGCGCGCCCGGGACGAACAGGTTCACGCCGAAGGGGACCTCGGTCAGCTCCCGCAGGGCGGCGAGGCGGGCGGCGGTATCGGCGGGGGTCAGATACCCGGCGGCCAAGAAGCCCAGCCCGCCCGCGCCGCAGACGGCCGCCGCGAGTTCCGGGGTGGACGGCCCGCCGGCCATCGGCGCCAGCACGATCGGGGTGCGCAGGTTGTCGAGGATCACCCTCTCAGTGTGAACCGCCGCGGCGGGCGCGGGTAACGGTCGCGCGGATTGCGGGATCCGCCTCCTACCTGCGGATTCCGATCCGGAGGTTGCGAAAAGGTCACGACGGAGTACAGTTTGCGTCACAACAGATGCCGAATCGTTACCGAATGTCAGGTTTCGCGGATGTCCGCCGCCCGGCAGGTACCGATCCCGGCGTCGCCACCGAGTTGATCGACGCTAGGACGAGCCTTGCCGCAGCACCGTGAGACATCCAGTTCCGTATCCGTGAAGGACCTGCTCGGTGACATCTCCGCCGGTGACGGCGCTGCCGGGCGGCCCACTCGCCATCGTGCCCAGCCGCGGACGGCCGATCGCATGAAGCTCGCCGCCAGCGCGGCCGTCGCGACCGGCGCCCTGATCGGCACCGCGACCCAGCTCGCGCACGCCGCGCCGCTGCTGCCCGGCGGCCACAACGACAACGCCGACCCGGTCGCGCTGAAGTCCGCCTCCGAACCGGCGCACGAGGCCGAACAGCAGGCGGCGGCCCCCGCGCCCGCCCCTGCGGCCGAAACTCCGGCCGCGCCGCAGGCTCAGCCCATCGCCGCGCCCGCCCCGGCGCCGTTCGGGCTGCAGAATCTGCCGCCCGAGGTGGCCGGTCCGCTGTCGCAGGCCGAGCAGGTGCTCAAGGGTATTCAGCAGCAGCTGGCCCCCGCCCAGGCCGTGCGCCCGGTGGCCGGCGTGGTGAGCTCGGGCTTCGGATCCCGTTGGGGCGCCATGCATTACGGTGTCGACTTCGCCGATGCGATCGGTGCGCCCATCCACTCGGTGGAAAGCGGCACGGTCATCGACGCGGGTCCCGCGTCGGGGTTCGGCCTGTGGGTGCGCGTCAAGCAGGACGACGGCACCACCGCCGTCTACGGCCACGTCAACGACATCCTGACGCACGTCGGCCAGCGCGTGAACGCCGGTGACGTGATCGCCACCGTCGGCAATCGCGGGAACTCCACCGGTCCGCACCTGCATCTGGAGATCTGGGATCCCAACGACATCAAGATCGACCCGGCGCCCTATCTGGCGAGCAAGGGTGTCGTGCTGTCCCAGCAGTCGTGGGGGGCGGGCGAATAGCGCCGGCGCTGATGTCGGCCGCCCGGTTCGGCCGGCCGCGGGGGGTTGATGCCTTGCCTGGTTTGTACGAGTTGTTCGACTCGGATTCGATGCACGGCCGTACCTACACGGCATTGGTGCAGCATCCACGCTCCAGCGTGTCCGAGTTGGCGCAGTATCTGGAATGCTCCCGGGAGGCCGTCGTCGCGGCCCTGGAAAAACTGAGCGAGATGCAGGCCGTCGTGCGGATCGAGTCCGGCGACGGCGTGCGCTGGGACGCGCATGCCCCGGAGGCGTTGTCGGAGGCCGAATCCCGGCGGCGGCAGGCCGAGACCGCGCGCATGCACGCCGCGGCCGCCCGCCTCGGTGAGACCTTCCGCTCGGTGCGGCGCACTTCTCGTGGCGACGGCACCGTGGTGCCGATGTACGAGGCCCGCGAGGTCGTGGCCGAATTCGAGGACCTGCAGCGCGCGGCCCGCGGCCGCATTCGGATGATCGATCGCGGTCCGTATCTGTGCGAGGGCGAGCGAGCCGAGCGCCTGTTCGAGTTGCGGTCCGCCCGAATCGCCGCGGGAGTCCGCTACCAGACGCTGTATCAGGACACCATCTATCAGGACCCGGACCGGTTGCGGTTCGCGCTGGCCGCCAACACCGCCGGTGCGCAGGCCCGGACCCTGCCCGATCCGCCGTTCAAGGTGATCATCGCCGACGACGATCGCGCCGCCCTGATGTTGCACCACGACGAACGCCGCGGCGATCCGATGGGGCTGCGGATCGCGGCGTGCCCGACCCTGGACATCGTGATCCACACCTTCGAGGTGCTGTGGTCGCTGGCGGCGCCGATCTCGGTGAATCCGGAACAGCCGCTCGACGAACGCGACCGCGCGATCCTGACCCTGATGGGACTGGGCGCCACCGACGACACCATCGCCCGCCGGCTGGGCATGTCGCGGCGAACCGTGGTGCGGCGAACCGCGAGCCTGCTCGAACGGCTGGGTGCGAGCACGCGGTTCCAGGCGGGCGTGCAGGCGATCCGCCGCGGCTGGCTGTGACTAGAGTCACGGGGGTCGACTCGGGGTGCAACATCGAGGCACCCTGACACCGATGAGTACCAGGAGTACCGGTGGGTTCATCGTCGGCCGATCCGGCGCGACCCGGGGTGCTCACCTTCCTTATATGATTGCTCGGACCGCGCGAGGGGGCGTTCGACCGTGCGGACCTGCTGGACGCGAGAGGTGAAGACGCTCGAATGGATACTGCCCGCCGTTCCGCTCGTGGAGGTCGCCGCCGCCGGTCGGGCAGCCCGCTTTTCGGCCAGCTGCTGACCGCCGCGGTGGAGTCCGCCGCCGATTCGGTCGCGATTCGGTTCGACCCCACCGGTGACGAGGCGGATGCGCGGCAGCTCACCTACCGCGAGCTGGACGAGGCGTCCTCCCGGCTGGCGCGTGAACTGATCGCGCGCGGTCTCGGCGCCGGCGACGTGGTCGCCATCGGTATCGGCCGCTCGATCGAATCGGTGCTGTCGGTGTGGGCCATCGCGAAGACCGGTGCGGCCTACGTACCCGTGGATCCGACGTATCCGCCCGAGCGGATCGGGCATATCGTCACCGATTCGGGTGCGGCGCTGGGCCTGACCCTCGGGCGGTACCGGGCCGGTCTGGGCGACCAGGTGGAGTGGCTCGAACTCGACGAGCCGGCGGTCGCCGAGCGGATCGCCGCCCACCCCTCGCATCCGATTTCCTATACCGACCGGGTCCGCCCGCTCACCGAGCAGCATCCGGCCTACGTCATCTACACCTCCGGATCCACCGGCCGGCCCAAGGGCGTCGTCGTCACCCACGCCGGGCTGGGCAGCCTGGTGGCCGCCGAACGCGAGCGCTGGGGCGTCGACGGCGATTCCCGCGTGATGCACGTGTGCTCGCCGAGTTTCGACGTCTCGGTCCTGGAGCTGATGCTCACCTTCTCCTCGGGGGCGACGCTGGTGGTCTCGCCGCCGGATGTGTTCGGCGGCTTCGAGCTCGCCGATCTGCTCCGGCGCGCGCGGGTCACCCACATGATCATCACGCCGGGCGCCCTGGAGTCGGTGGAGTCGGAGAATCTGCCCGACCTCGAGGTCGTCGCCGTCATCGGTGACCGCTTCGGGCCGGAACTGGTGGCCCGCTGGGCGCGCGACGGCCGGCGGTTCTACAACGAATACGGCCCGACCGAGGCGACGATCGTGGCGACCGTCGGTGCGCCGCTGGTGCCGGACGAACTGATCACGATCGGTTCGCCGCTGCCGGGAATCGCTGCCTTCGTGCTGGATTCGCGCTTGCGGCCGGTGCCGGAAGGTGTGGTAGGCGAGCTCTATCTCGCGGGACCCGCACTGGCACAGGGTTATCTGAATCGGCCCGGGCTCACCGCCGAACGCTTCGTCGCCGGCCCCTTCGGTGACGGCCCCGGCCAGCGGATGTACCGCACGGGTGATCTGGTGCGCCGCACCGCATCCGGCACGATCGAATATCTGGGCCGCTCCGATTTCCAGGTGAAGGTCCGCGGTTTCCGCATCGAACTCGGTGAGATCGACAATGCGCTCACCGCGCACCCGGATATCGATTTCGCGGCGACGCTGGGTAAGCCGCTGCCGTCCGGCGCCACCGGCCTGGTGTCGTACGTGCTGCCGCGGCCGGGCGCCACGGTGAACACCAAGGAGCTCGAGGATTTCCTGGCGAAATCCCTGCCCGCCTATATGGTTCCGGCCGTCATCATGGTTCTCGACGAGATCCCGCTGACGCCGATCGGCAAATTGGACCGCCCGCGGCTGCCGGAGCCGAGCTTCGCGTCCAAGGAATTCCGCGCCCCCGCCACGCCGGTGGAGGAGATCGTCGCCGAGGTTTTCGCGGCCCTGCTGGTTCCCGGTGTGGACGATCAGCCGGGCCGGGTCGGCGCCGACGACGACTTCTTCGAACTGGGCGGCAATTCGCTGCTCGCCGCGCAGGCCGCCGCCCGCATCGGGTCGGCGCTCGGGGTGCGCGTGCCGGTGCAGCTGCTGTTCGACGCTTCCACGGTCGCGGCCTTCGCCGAACAGGTCGAGCGACATGCGGGGGCGGGCACCCAGCTGCGGCCGATGCCGCGACCCGAACGCATCCCGCTGTCGTATGCGCAGCAACGGATGTGGTTCCTCAACCGCTTCGACCCCGCGGGTGCGGTGAACAACATCCCGGTCGTGGTCCGGCTGTCCGGACAACTGGATCTCGGCGCGCTGGAGGCGGCGGTCGCCGATCTGGTCGCTCGGCACGAGGTGCTGCGCACGGTCTATCCGGAACTGGACGGCGAGGGATACCAGCGGATTCTGCCGGTCACCGATCCGCGCGCGGTGCCGGAGCTGGCGGTGGTCGAGGCCGCCGAGGGGGACGTCGCCGGTCTGGTCGTCGAAACCGTCTCGGGCGGGTTCGACGTGACCGTCGCACCGCCGGTGCGGTTGCGGGTGATCCGGCTCGGCGAGACCGAGCATGTCCTGGTGTGCGTCGTGCACCACATCGCCGGTGACGGGTTCTCGATGGCCCCGCTGACCCGCGACCTGATGACCGCCTATCTGCAGCGCGCGCAGGGGGCCGAACCCGACTGGACGCCGTTGACGGTCCAGTACGCCGACTACACGCTGTGGCAGCGGGAAGCGCTGGGCGCCGCCGACGATCCGGAATCGGTGCTGTCCCAGCAGATCGAGTACTGGCGCCGGCAGTTGGCCGGCGTGCCGGAACAACTGGAGCTCTCCGCCGATCGGCCGCGCCCCGCGGTCGCGTCCAATGCCGGCGCCACGATCGACTTCCGGCTCGACGCGCAGCTGCACGCATCGTTGAATCGGATTGCCCACGAACACGGTTCGACCCTGTTCATGGTCGTGCACGCGGCCTTCGCCACCCTGCTGGCCCGGTTGTCCGGCAGCCGGGACATCGTCATCGGCACGCCGATCGCCGGTCGCGGTGACGCGGCACTGGACGACCTGATCGGCATGTTCGTCAACACCCTGGTGCTGCGGACCGAGATCGACCCCGCCCAGCCGTTCGACGAGGTGCTGGCGGCGGCGCGGGCCACCGACGTGGCGGCCTTCGGGCACGCCGATGTGCCGTTCGAGCGGCTGGTGGAGATTCTGGACCCGGTGCGCTCGACCGGCCGCCATCCGCTCTTCCAGGTGATGCTGACCTTCCAGAACATGGCGCGCACCGCTCTGGAGCTGCCCGGCCTGGCCGTCTCGGGTGTCGAGCTCGGCTCGGAGCCGGCGAAATTCGACCTGCAGCTCACCATGGCGGAGGATGTGGACGAACGCGGTGTGCCGCAAGGGATTTCGGCGGCGTTCACCTACGCAACCGACCTCTTCGACGACGCCACGGTGCGCGACTTCATCGATCGGTTCCATCGGATCCTGACCGCGGTGGCCGCCGATTCGGCCGCCGTCGTCGGCGATATCGACGTGCTGTCGCCGGGCGAACGGGAACTGGTGCTGCACGACTGGAACACCCCCGGTGTCGCGGTGCCGCCGGTGACCCTGGTGGACCTGATCGAGGCGCAGGCGCAGCGGCGTCCCGGGGCGAACGCGATTCGATTCGGTGACGTCGCACTCACCTTCGGCGAGCTGCTGCAGCGCGCCAACCGGGTGGCCCGCGCCCTGATCGCCAACGGCGTCGGCCCGGAAACCCTGGTGGCCGTGGCGGTTCCACGCACCGAGGAGCTGCCGGTGGCGCTGCTCGGCGTGTTGATCGCCGGCGGCGCGTACCTGCCGATCGACACCGGCTACCCCGCGCAGCGGCTGGAGTTCATGCTCACCGACGCCGCGCCCACCTGCGTGCTGACCACCGCCGAGTTGCGAGATGCGGTGCCGGCCAACGGCATTGCGACCGTACTGCTGGAAGAGGTCGGCAATTTCGACGGCGCGGCCGTCACCGATGCCGACCGGGTCGCTCCGCTGCGCCCGGCGGATCTGGCCTACGTCATCTACACCTCGGGCTCCACGGGTGTGCCGAAGGGCGTCGGCGTCACCCATCGCAATGTGCTGGAACTGTTCGCGAACACCCAGCTGCTGTTCGACTTCGACGAAACCGACGTCTGGACCCTGTTCCACTCGTTCGCCTTCGACTTCTCGGTCTGGGAACTGTGGTGTGCGCTGGCCAACGGCGGGGCCGTCGTGGTCGTCGACCATCTGACCTCGCGGTCGCCGGAGTTGTTCCGGGAGTTGCTGATTCGCGAACAGGTGACCGTGCTCAACCAGACGCCGTCGGCGTTCTACCAGCTCGCCGAGGCCGACCGCGCGGCATACGGTGCGGCCGGTGACGACGGTGCGGTGACGCACGCCGGTAAATTCGCGCTGCGCTACATCGTCTTCGGTGGCGAGGCCCTGGATCTGCGCCAGCTCAGCCGCTGGTTCGATCGGCACGGCGCGTCGCAGCCGCAGTTGGTGAACATGTACGGCATCACCGAAACCACGGTGCACGTCTCGTTCCTGGCCGTCGATCAGGGACTGGCCGATCATCCGGCCAGCGTCATCGGCCGGGCGCTGCCGGGACTGGAAACCTATGTCCTCGACGACCGGCTGCATCCGGCCCCGGTAGGGGTGGCCGGCGAGATGTACATTGCGGGCCATCAGCTTTCGCGCGGCTACCTGGGCCGCCCGGGGCTGACCGCCACCCGCTTCGTGGCCAACCCGTACGGGCCCCCGGGATCGCGGATGTATCGCTCGGGCGATATCGGCCGGTGGGCCGGCTTCGACGGGGAGGCCGCCCTCGAATACGCCGGGCGCAGCGACCAGCAGGTGCAGTTGCGCGGATTCCGGATCGAACTCGGGGAGATCGAGGCGGCGCTGCTGCGCTGTGCCGGTGTCGCGCAGGCGGTCGCCCTGGTTCGCACCGGCGAGCACAGCGGTGAGCGGCTGGTCGGCTATGTCGTCGGCGAGGCCGGTACCCAACTGGATCCGATGGCCGTACGCGACGAGGCGGCCCGCTTCCTGACCGGATACATGGTCCCGGACGCCCTGGTGGTGCTCGATGCGCTGCCACTGACCCCCAACGGCAAACTCGACCGGCGCGCGCTGCCGGAACCGTCGGTGCGCAGCGCCGCGGAATTCCGGGCCCCGCGCACCCCGATCGAACAGACCGTCGCCGACGTCTTCGCCGAACTGCTCGGCGGATCGGCCGAGCAGACCGCGGTCGGTCTCGACGACGACTTCTTCGCGCTGGGCGGCAATTCGCTGCTCGCCACCCGTGCGGTCGCCCGGATCAACGAGGCGCTGGACTCGAATGTCGTGGTCCGGGAACTGTTCGAGGCAGCTACGGTCGCGGGCCTGGCCGCCCGGGTGGTGCCGGGGGCGCGCGGCGCGGCCCGGCCGCGGCTGGAACCGGCCGTCCGGGACGAGCGCATTCCGCTGTCGCTGGCTCAGCAGCGGATGTGGGTGATCAACCAGCTCGATCCCGAATCGCCCGCCTACAACATTCCGCTGGCCATCCAGCTCACCGGCGACCTGGATATCGAGGCGCTGCGCGAGGCCGTGCTCGATGTGCTGGAACGGCACGAGGTCCTGCGCACCCGCTACCCGGTGGCCGGCGCGGACGAGACGCCGTATCAGGAAATTCTGTCGGCGCGCCAAGCGCTGCCGGACGGTCTGCCGGTGGAGACCGCCGACGATCCGATCGGCCGGATCGGGGCGTTGCTGGCCACCGGATTCGATGTCACTCGCGAGGTCCCGGTCCGCGCCCTGCTGTTGCGCAACGGCTCCGATCATCTGCTGGCGCTGGTGCTCCATCACATCGCCGGCGACGGCGCGTCGCTCGCCCCGCTGGCCCGTGACCTGGTGACCGCGTACATCGCGCGCAGCGGCGGTCACGAGCCCGGGTGGGCTCCCCTCGAGGTGCAGTACGCCGACTTCGCGGTGTGGCAGCGCTCGGTGATCGGCACCGACGACGATCCGGATTCGGTCGCGGCTCGGCAGCTCGACTTCTGGCGGGAGCGGCTGGCCGGGGTGTCCGGTGCGCCGTTGCTGATTCCGGATCATCCGCGACCGGCGGTGGCGTCGATGCGCGGCGAGGCCCTGGGATTCACGGTCCCGGCGCAGGTGCACGAGGGCCTGGTTCGGATTGCGCGCGAACACAATTCGTCGCTGTTCATGGTGGTGCACGCGGCCCTGGCGGCGCTGCTGGCGCGGCAGTCGGGTTCCGCCGACGTCGTGATCGGCACGCCGATCGCCGGGCGCGGCGAGCGCGCGCTCGACGATCTGGTCGGCATGTTCGTCAACACGCTGACCCTGCGCACCGGTGTCGACACCGGTGACACCTTCGACACCCTGGTCGAAACGGCGCGGGAAGCGGATCTGGCGGCATTCGCCAATTCCGATATCCCGTTCGAGCGGGTGGCCGAGGTCGTCGCGCCGGGCCGCAGCGGGGCGCAGAGTCTGTTCACCGTGGTGCTGTCGTTCCAGAACAACGAGCGGCCGAGTCTGGACCTGCCCGGGCTGCACATCGCCGCGCTGGACACCGACGCGGTCGCGGCGAAGTTCGATCTGCAGGTCACCGTCGAACCGCAACACGATGCCGACGGGTCGCCGGGCGAACTGATCACGCTGTTCACCTACGCGCGGGAGCTGTTCGAACCGGAAACCATGCGCACCCTGGGCAACCGTTTCGAGCGCGTCCTCGCGGCGGTCGCCGCCGATCCGCAGATTCTGCTGGGCGCGATCGACCTGGGTGACACCGAGACCGCGGCCGTCCCCACCGCCACGCAGCCGGAACCGGCCGACACCGGTTCCACCATCGGCACCGCCCTGGCCCAGGCGCTCGCCGCCGCGGTCGAGGACGATCCCGAGGCACCGGCGCTGACCTGGGGCGAGGAGTCGGTGACCTATCAGGACCTCGACGCCCGCTCGTCGCGGCTGGCCCGTGCGCTGATCGGCCGCGGCTGCGGTCCGGGCACCGGGGTCGCGGTCCGTCTCGACCGCGGCGTCGAGTCGACCGTCGCGACCTGGGCGGTGCTGAAGGCCGGTGCCGCGCTGGTGCCGGTGGTCGGTGCCGAGGCCCTGCCGTCGGGCTTGGAGATCAAGATCGGCATCACGCTGGCCGACAGCCGCCCACAGCCGGGTCCGGCCGGAATCGAATGGCTGATCCTCGACGATCCGGCGGTGTCGGCGGAGATCGCACGGGAATCGGCCCGGCCGGTCACCTATGCGAACCGGATCCGGGCGTTGCGTGCCACCGATCCGGCCTTCGCCGCCGCCGACGGTGCGCTGCGCTACGACCAGCTCGCCGAGGCGGTGGACCGATTGCGGTCGCGCGCCGAGCTGACCTTCGAGTCCCGCACCTTCCGGCACGGCCGCCCCGCTGGGGTCGCGGCCCTGCTCGAGGTGGTGGCCGCCGGTGTCACGGGCGCCTCGATGGTGTTGTCGGACGAGGTGAGCACGCAGGCGCTGGCCGACGAGTGGGTCACCCATCTGTTCACCGAGCCGGGCGAGCTCACCCGGCTCGATCCCGGGCCGCTCGAGGATCTGCGCGCGGTACTGCTCGAGGCGGGTCCGGCGCCGGCCGGCGACTTCGGCTCCGCCGAGGTGGTCGTGTTGCCCGGCGATGTGCTTCGCTGAGGACGGCCGGGCCGGCGTTCGTGTGGTAAGTAACGAGCCGTGCGGCCGGGATCGATGGAGAGACGTGGCGCCGTGCGGGCGCATGCGGGGACGACAGGCAGGATGAGATACGTGGTTCGGCGGATGGTCAGCGGCAAGTACGTGCTGGGCGGGACGGCATGACCCGCCCCACCCGGACCCGTCCGGCCCGCACGCGTCGGCCCCGCGTCACCACCCTGCCGCAGCTGATGGCCACCGCGGTGGAGGCCGATCCCACCGGCACCGCGCTGGTCTACGCCGACGCCACCACCACGCTGGCCGAGATCAGCTACGCCGAACTCGACGAGCGGTCCACCCGGCTGTCCCGGTTGCTCATCGCCCGCGGCATCGGCCCCGAGGATCTGGTCGCGGTGGGAATTCCGCGGTCGGTGGAGTCGGTGCTGGCGGTGTGGGCGATCGCCAAGACCGGGGCCGGATTCGTGCCGGTGGATCCCAACTATCCCGCCGACCGGGTCGCGCACATGGTCACCGATTCCGGGACGAAGCTCGGCCTGACCGTCGAACAAGTGGCCGCGGAGCTGCCGGATTCGGTCGAGTGGCTGACCGTCGACGCCCCCGAATTCGCCGCAGCCCTCGCGGAATTCCCGGGTGATCCGGTCACCTATGCCGATCGGCTGCGCCCGCTGCGCGCCGAACATCCCGCCTACGTGATCTACACCTCCGGTTCGACCGGCAAACCCAAGGGTGTCGTCGTCACCCAGGCCGGTTTGTCGAGCTTCTGCGATGAGCAGCGGGAGCGGTATCGCGTCGCGAGCGATTCGCGCACGCTGCATTTCGCCTCCCCGTCGTTCGATGCGTCGGTGCTCGAACTGCTGCTGGCGCTCGGCGGGGCGGCGACCATGGTGGTCGCGGCGCCCACGGTCCTCGGCGGCGACGAATTGGCGAGTCTGCTGCGCCGCGAAGCGGTGACGCACGCCTTCGTGACGCCGGCGGCGCTGGCGTCGGTGGACCCGACCGGACTGGATGCGCTGCGGGTCGTGGTGGCCGGCGGTGAGGCCTGCCCTCCGGAGCTGGTGCGGCGCTGGGTGATTCCGATCGGTGACGACGGTGCGACCCGGGAGTTCTTCAACGGGTACGGCCCCACCGAGACCACCATCATGACCAACATCAGCGCGCCGCTGGTGCCGGGGGAGACGGTCACCATCGGCGGGCCGATCCGCGCGATCACCGAATACGTGCTGGACGAGCGCCTGGCCCAGGTGCCCCGCGGCGCCGTCGGCGAGCTGTACATCAAGGGCGCGCAGGTGGCCCGCGGCTACCACCGCCGGCCCGGGCTGACCGCCGCCCGGTTCGTCGCCGATCCGTTCGATCCCGACGGTTCCCGGCTCTACCGCACCGGCGATCTGGTGCGCTGGACCGCTGCCGGTGAGCTGGAATACGTGGGCCGCAACGACTTCCAGGTCAAGATCCGGGGGTTCCGGATCGAACTCGGCGAGATCGACGCGGTGCTGGCCGCCCACGAGTCGGTGGATTTCGCGGTCACGGTCGGACACGAATTGCCCACGGGCGCCACCATTCTCGTGTCCTATGTGCACGCCGCGCCCGGACAGGCCGCCGACCCGGACACCCTCATCGAGGCCGCCGGTCACAGCCTGCCGGCACATATGGTGCCGACCACCGTCATGGTGCTCGACGAGATTCCGTTGACGCCGGTGGGCAAGCTGGACCGCGCCGCGCTGCCCGCCCCGGTGCTGGCCGCCCGCGAGTTCCGCGCCCCCGCGAATGCGCTGGAGGAGATGGTCGCCGGGGTATTCGCGGATCTGCTCGATCCGGGCACGCCGGTCGGCGCCGACGACGACTTCTTCGATCTGGGCGGAAACTCCCTGATCGCGACGCGGGTCGCGGCCCGGCTGGGCGCGGCGATCTCGGCTCGCGTCCCGGCCCGGCTGTTGTTCGAGGCCCCGACGGTGGCGGAACTGGCACAGCGGCTGGAACCGCTCAAGGGGGAGGGCGGCCGGTTGCCGCTGGCGCCGATGCCGCGGCCGGAGCACATTCCGTTGTCGCTGGCGCAGCAGCGGATGTGGTTTCTCAACCAGTTCGATCCGGAGTCGGCCGCCAACAACATTCCGTTCGCGATCCGGCTCACCGGGGCGCTGGACGTGGCCGCGTTGCAGGCCGCCGTCGCCGATGTCATCGAACGCCACGAAACCCTGCGCACGGTCTATCCCGCGATCGACGGCACCGGTTATCAGGTGATTCTGCCTGCCGCGCAGGCGGTTCCGGATCTGACGCCGCAGCCGGTGCCGGAGGCCGAACTCGAGGGCTGGCTGGCCGCCGAGCTGCTCGCCGGATTCGATGTCGCCGCGCAGGTGCCGTTGCGTATCGCCGTCGCGCAGGTGGGGCCGACCGAGCACGTGGTCGCGGTCGTGGTGCACCACATCGCCGCCGACGGTGCCTCGATCGCGCCGTTCATGCGCGATCTGGTCGCCGCGTTCCTGGCCCGGCGCAACGGGTCCCGGCCGCGCTGGGCGCCGCTGGCGGTGCAGTACGCCGATTACGCCCTGTGGCAGCGCGCGGTTCTCGGCGACGAGAACGATCCCGACTCGATCGCCGCCGGGCAGATCGAGTACTGGCGAAAAACGTTGGCGGGCAGCGCCGAACGATTGGACCTGCCGTTCGATCGCCCACGCCCGCAGATCGCCTCCGGCGTCGGCGCACAGTACCGCTTCGAGCTGGACGCGAACACCCACGCCGCCCTCGAGGAGCTCGCGCAGCGCACCGGAACCTCGCTGTTCATGGTGGTCCACGCGGCGTTCGCGGTGCTGCTCGCCCGGGCCTCGGCCACCGACGACATCGTGGTCGGCACGCCGGTCGCCGGCCGCGGTGAGGCCGAACTCGACGCCCTGGTCGGCATGTTCGTCAACACGCTGGCGCTGCGGACCACCGTCGATTCCGCCGCCACCTTCGAGCAGTTGCTCGCCGCGGTGAAACAGACCGACCTCGGCGCGTTCTCGCATGCGGAGCTGCCGTTCGAGCGCCTGGTCGAGGTGCTGGATCCGGTCCGTTCCCAGGCCCACCACCCGCTGTTCCAGGTGGCGCTGTTCTTCCAGAACATGGAGACCCCGCGCCTGCAGCTGCCCGGGCTGACCGTGGACGCCGTCGAATTCGACGGCGCCATCGCGAAATTCGACCTGCAGCTGACCGTCGTGCCGCGGCAGGAGGCCGACACCCCGGCCGGCCTGTCGGCGATGTTCACCTATGCGGTGGAGTTGTTCGACGAGGCGACCGTCGCCGGTTTCGCCGACCGGCTGGTGCGCATCCTGCACGCGGTGGTCACCGACCCCGGGCGCGCGGTCGGTGAGATCGACCTGCTGGACCCCGCGGAGCTCGAACAGATCCTGCGGGTGTGGAACGACACCGGCCACCCGGTCGAACCGGAGCTGCTGTTGGACGGGTATCGCCGTGCGGTGCAGCGTAATCCGGATGCCGTGGCGGTGCGCTTCGAGGGCGCCGAACTCACCTACGCCGAATTCGACGCGCAGGTCAATCAGCTGGCGCGGTTGCTGATCGCCCGCGGGGTCGGCCCGGAAGCGCTGGTGGGCCTGGCGATTCGCCGCTCGCTGGATCTGGTGGTCGGCATGTACGCGATCATCACCGCCGGTGGCGCCTACGTGCCGCTGGACCCGGACCATCCGGTCGAGCGCATCACGCACATCCTGGAGACCGCCCAACCGGTCTGCGTGGTGACCACCCGCGCCGACGCGGTGCCGGTGCCGGCTCACATTCCGCTGCTGCGCCTGGACACCATGGACCTCGGCGGCTTCGACCCCGCTCCGGTGCGGCCGGAGGAGCTGGCCGCGCCGCTGCGGCCCGAGCACCCCGCCTATGTCATCTTCACCTCCGGGTCCACCGGTCGGCCGAAGGGCGTCGCGGTCTCGCACCGCGCGATCCACAACCAGATCGAGTGGATGCTGGCGGCGTATCCGCTCGGCACCGAGGACGTGTACCTGCAGAAGACGGCGACCACCTTCGACGTCTCGCTGTGGGGTTACTTCATGCCGTTGCGCGCAGGCGCCCGGCTGGTGCTGGCCACGCACGACGGTCACCGCGATCCGCTCTACATCGCGGAAACCATTGCGGCGCAATCGGTGACGATGACCGACTTCGTCCCGTCGATGCTCACGGTCTTCGCCACCCAGATCAGCCCGGGCAGCTGCCCGACCCTGGCCGACATCTTCGTCATCGGCGAGGCGCTGCCGCCGGAGACCGTCGATGCCGTCCGCGCGGTCAGCGACGCGCGCATCCACAACCTGTACGGTCCCACCGAGGCCGCGGTCTCGGTGACCTATTGGCCGGTCGGCGACGAACGGCCGACCGTTCCGATCGGCCTGCCGCAATGGAACACCCGGGTCTATGTCCTCGACGGGCGGTTGCATCCGGTACCGCCCGGGGTCCCGGGCGAGCTGTACCTGGCCGGTGATCAGTTGGCCCGCGGCTATGTGCGGCGCCCCGATCTCACCGCCGATCGATTCGTCGCCGACCCGTTCGACACGGGTGCGCGGATGTACCGGACCGGTGATCTGGTGCGGTGGCATCCCGCCGACGAGGTCGGGCCCGGCCGGCTGGACTACATCGGCCGCACCGACTTCCAGGTGAAGTTCCGCGGCCAGCGCATCGAGCTGGGTGAGATCGAGACCGCGCTGCTGGCCCTGCCCGGCGTCAGCCAGGCCGTCGCGGTGGTGCTCGGCTCGGATCTGGGCGATCAGCTGGTGGCCTATGCGGTGCCGGCGCCCGGGATCACACTCGATCCGCAGCGGTTGCGCAACGGTGTGGCGCAGACCCTGCCGGCGTACATGGTGCCGTCGGTGATCACCGTCCTCGAGGCGCTTCCGCTCAACGCCAGCGGCAAATTGGACCGCAAGGCGCTGCCCGAACCGACCTTCGGCACCCGCGAATTCCGGGCGCCGAGCACGCCGGTCGAAGAGGTGGTGGCCGAGGTCTTCGGCTCGGTACTGGGTATCGAGCGGGTCGGGGCCGACGACGACTTCTTCGCGCTCGGCGGTAATTCGCTGATCGCCACCCAGGTGGTGGCGCGGCTCGGCGCCGCCCTCGACACCCGGATTCCGGTCCGGGCCCTGTTCGAAGCCCCGACCGTGGCGGGCCTTGCGGCGAGCGTGGATTCCCGGACACATCAGCGGCGGGGGGTGCGCCTGGGTTCGATCGAGCGGCCCGAGGCGCTGCCGTTGTCGCTGGCGCAGCGCCGGATGTGGTTCCTGAACCGATTCGACCACGCCGACCAGCGCGCGGCCGGAACCGGTTCCGCCGCTTACAATCTGCCGTTCGCGCTGCGGCTCACCGGCAGCCTGGACGTGGCGGCGCTCAGTGCCGCCCTCGACGATGTGGTCGCCCGGCACGAGGTGCTGCGGACCATCTATCCCGAGACTCCGGACGGCCCGGTCCAGCTGGTGCTGCCGGCCGACACCCGGCTCGGGTTGCAGCCGGAACCGACCCCGTCGGGTGTGCTGACCGACGTCGTCTACCGTCTGGCGGCAACCGCATTCGACGTCACCTCCGAGGTGCCGTTGCGGGTGCGGCTGCTGGAGATCTCCGACCTCGCGCCCGGTTCCCGGCGCGAGTACGTCCTCGCGGTGGTCGTGCATCACATCGCCGCCGACGCCTCGTCGATGGGCCCGCTGGTCCGCGACGTGATGACCGCCTATGCGGCGCGCACCTGCGGGCAGGCCCCGGAGTGGGCCCCGCTGCCGGTCCAGTACGCCGATTTCGCGCTCTGGCAGCGTGCCGTGCTCGGCGACGAATCGGATCCCGATTCGATTGCCGCGCAGCAGATTTCCTACTGGCAGCGCGAACTGGCCGGGCTCCCCGACCTGCTGGAGCTGCCCACCGACCGGCCCCGCCCGGCGGTGGCGAACCTGGCCGGCGCCCGGGTGGATGTGCACATCGCGCCCGAGATCCACGCCGGACTGGTGGAGCTGGCCCGGGCGCACGGCGCCACCCTGTTCATGGTCGTGCATTCGGCCCTGGCCGTGCTGCTCGCCCGCCTGTCGGGCAGCGCCGACATCGCCATCGGCAGCCCGGTCGCCGGGCGCGGCGAGGCCGAACTCGACGATCTGATCGGCATGTTCGTCAACACCGTGGTGTTCCGGACCCGGGTCGACCCCGGTGAGTCGTTCACGGAACTGCTGGTGCGACAGCGCGAAACCGATCTGCAGGCGTTCGCCCACGCCGACATCCCGTTCGAGCGGCTGGTCGAAATCCTGAACCCGCCGCGCTCCACCGCGCACCATCCGCTGTTCCAGGTCGGGCTGTCGTTCCAGAACGTGGCGCGCACGCAGCTGGAGCTGCCCGGGCTCAGTGTGTCCGGGGTCGACGCGGACCTCGACGTCTCGCAGTTCGATCTGCATCTGATCGTTTCCGACAGCTACGACGAGGACGGCCGCCCCGCGGGGATCGGCGGTTTCCTGACCTACGCGACGGATCTGTTCGACGCCTCGACCGCGATCGAGCTCACGCGGCGGCTGTCGCTGCTGCTCGCCGCCGTGGTTCGCGATGCGGACATACCGGTCGGTGATATCGACATCCTGACCGCGGCCCAGCGCGACCGCCTGGCGGAGGTCGAGCGGGGCGCCGATCGGGCGATCGACACCGCCGCGACGCTGCCCGATCTGCTCGCCCGCAGTGTGGCCGCGAATCCGGCGGGGCCCGCCCTGGTCGCCGAGGGCGTCGAACTCGACTACGCCGAACTCGGCCGGCGCGTCAATCGCCTGGCCCGCAAGCTGATTTCGCTCGGGGTCGGCCCGGAGGCCCGGGTGGGCCTGGCGCTGCGGCGCGGGGTCGACCTGGTGGTGGGCATGTACGCGGTGGCCGCGGCCGGTGGCGCCTACGTACCGCTGGACCCGGATCAGCCCGCCGAGCGGACCGGCTACATTCTCGACGCGGCCGATCCGGTCTGCGTGCTGACCACCTCCGATATCGGCGAGCTGCCCTGGTCGGGTCCCGAGCCGTCGGACGGGAACGACGTGGTGCGGGATTGGCGTGGCCGCTCGGAATCCATTCCGGCACACCGTCCGAACGCGGGTGCCGGGGTGATACGGATCGACGAACTCGATCTGTCCGAGCTCTCCGCTGCTCCCGTCACCGATGCGGAGCGGTCGGCGCCCCTGCGTCCGCAGCACACCGCTTACGTGATCTTCACCTCCGGCTCGACCGGACGCCCGAAGGGTGTGGCGGTGCCGCATGCGGCGATCGTGAACCAATTGCTGTGGAAGCAGGCCGAATTCGAGCTGGGCGCCGAGGATGCGGTGCTGCTGAAGACGGCGGCCACCTTCGACCTGTCGGTGTGGGAATTCTGGTCCGCGGCGGTGGTGGGCGGCCGGCTGGTCATCGCCGCACCCGACGGCCACCGCGATCCCGAGTACCTCAACGAGCTCATCGACCGCGAAGGCGTCACCACACTGCATGTGGTGCCGTCCATGCTGGACGCACTGCTCACCGCAACCGAGTCGGCCGCACGGGTTTCCGGCGCCACCGGTGCCACACCGCTGCGGCGCGTGCTCGCGATCGGTGAAGCGTTGCCGGCCGCGCTGGCCCGGCGATTCGCGGCCGTCCATCCGGACGTGGCGCTGTACAACCTCTACGGCCCGACCGAGGCCGCGGTCTCGATCACCAGTCACCGCGTCACCGAGCGTGACGACACCTCGGTGCCGATCGGCGCGCCGGAATGGAACAGCCGGGCGTACGTGCTGGATTCGCGGCTGCATCCGGTTCCGGAAGGCGTGGCCGGTGAGCTGTATCTGGCCGGCGCGCAATTGGCGCGCGGTTACTTCGGGCGCCCCGATCTGACGGCGGACCGCTTCGTCGCCGATCCGTTCGGTTCCGGTACCCGGATGTATCGCACCGGTGATCTGGCGGCCTGGAATTCCCAGGGTGAGCTGGAGTATCGCGGCCGCACCGACTTCCAGGTGAAGGTGCGTGGCTTCCGGATCGAACTGGGCGAGATCGAGGCGACGCTGTTGCGGCTGCCGCAGCTCGCTCAGGCCGTGGTCGTCGCCAAACCCGACGGCCGCAACGGGCACCGGTTGGTCGCGTACCTGGTATCGGCCGACCGCGAACTCGATGTGTCACGGGTGAAGTCGGCGCTCGAAGCCGCGCTGCCGTCCTATATGGTCCCGGCGGCCTTCGTGGTGCTGGACGCGTTGCCGCTGACCGTCAACGGGAAGCTGGACCGCGCGGCCCTGCCCGATCCGGTGGTCGAGGTCAAGCGCTACCGTGCACCGCGTACCGTCGCCGAACAGGTGATCGCCGAGGTCATCGGCGATGTGCTGGGCATCGACCGGGTGGGATTGGACGACGACTTCTTCGCACTCGGTGGCGACAGCATCGTCTCCCTCCAAGTAGTGGCCCGCGCCCGGGAGCGTGGCGTGAATTTCCTACCGCGCGAGGTGTTCTCGGCTCGCTCGGTCGAGGCGCTGGCGGCTCGCGCGACGGTCACGCCGGTGCACGCCGACGAGCGATTCGGCGCCATGCCGCTGCTGCCGCCGGCGGTGCGCCTACTGCGCCTCGATCCCTCGGGCCGGGACCGGCGGGCCATTGCCGTCGATCTGCCCGCCGACAGTTCGGCCGAGCGCATCGAGGCGGCGATTTCGGCACTGCTGCAGCGGCATCCGATGCTCTCGGCGCGGCTGGACCGTGAGCGCAACCTCCTGGTGGTTCCCGAGGAGCCGATGGCCGCGCCGCTGCGCCGGTTCGCGCCCGGTGACGACGGCACCGCGATCGTGGTGCGCGCGCTGTCGGAGGATCTGGATCCCGACGCCGGTCACGGCATCGCGTTCGGGCTGGTCGCCCCGGCCGGAGCCGACGACGGCGCGGACGCGCCGACCGCGTTGGTCGCCGTGGCCAACGGTCTGGTCGTCGACGACACCTCCTGGCGGATCGTGGCCGACGAACTGTCGCATGCGTGGGCCGGCGGGCACTCCGCACCGGCCGTCGATCACGCGGGACCGGTCGGCGTCGGCAAGGCACTGGCCGAGCGGGCCGAGGAAACCGCCGTCGTCGCCCAGTTGGGCTGGTGGCAGAAGCATCTCGCGCAGGCGCCGGACGAAGTGGCGGTGGACGAGGTCGACCTGACCGATCGCGGCCGGGTGTCGCTCGTGCTCACCGCCGAGGGTGCGGCCGCGGTGGACGCCGTGGCGCGCGCATACCACGCGACGATCGAGGACGTCCTGCTCACCGCGTTCGCCCTGGCCTGGGCGGGACCGACCCGGAGCGCTGTCGCCGAGGTCGTGGGCCCGGTGGTGCAACTACCGGTGGACGGCCGCGCGGTCACCGGCCCCGAATCCGAGGGCACCGTCGGTGGATTCACCTTCACCTATCCGCTCGTCGTCGGACTCGACGACATCGACGTCGAGCAGGCGTTGCTCGGTGCGGACGCGGCCGGCGCCGCCATCGCGCAGACCAAGGAGCTGCGCCGATCGGTGCCCGACGCGGGCATCGGTTACGGCCTGCTGCGCTACCTGAACGCCGAGACCGAGCCGGTGCTCGCGGCGCTGGCCCAGGGGCGCACCGCATTCCGCTACCGCGATCTGCGGCCGGCGCATCCGCATCCCGACACCCCGGCCGCCGATCTGCTGCTGGATATCACCGTCGATGCCGCGGAGGACGGGCTGCTGGCCCGATTCGACTATGCCGCAACGGTTTTCACCGTCGACGAGGTCAAGGAGTTCGCCGGGCAGTGGGTCCGGGCGCTGGGCGGCCTCGCCGAGCACGGCACCCATCCGGGCGTCGGCGGATTCACCGTCTCCGATTTCGCCCTGGTCGATCTGAACCAGCGCGACATCGATCGCCTGCACCGGCGGTATCCGGCGCTGACCGATATCTGGCCGGTCACCCCGCTGCAGTCGGGCATGCTCTTCCACGCCCTGCTCGCCCGTGCCTCGACCGACGTCTACCTCATGCAGTTCGTCGTGGGACTCGGCGGCGCCGTGGACGCGCAGCGGTTGCGGGCGGCGGCGCAGGCCGTGCTGGATCGTCACGACAATCTCCGGGTCGCCTTCGCCGGTGACGCCGCGGGCAACCCGGTACAGGTCGTGCTGGACCGGGTCGAGGTGCCGTGGCGCGAGATCGATCTCGGGCACCTGCCGGCGGACCGGGTATCGGCCGAACTGACCAGGATCCGCGAACAGGACTATGCCGAGCGGTTCGACATGGCGAGCGCGCCGCTGCTGCGCTTCACCCTGATCCGCACCGGTCCGCAGAGCTGCCGACTGCTCGTCACCACTCACCACATCCTGCTCGACGGCTGGTCCATTCCGCTGGTGATGCAGGAAGTGCTGACCGTGTACGCCCTGGGCGCGCGGTCGCGGCAGCTGCCCGCGGTCCGGTCCTACGGCGACTATCTGCGGTGGTTGAGCGACCAGGACGTGGCGGCGGCCCGCGACCGGTGGCGGCACGCGCTCGCCGGTGTCGACGAGCCGACGCCGTTGGCGCCGGTCGACCCGGGCCGGGAGATCTCCGCGGGCGTCGGCGAGGTCGACTTCGCCCTGTCGGTGGCCGAGACCGCGGAACTGGCCCGGCTGGCCGCCGCCTTGGGCGTCACCGTGAACACCGTGGTGCAGGCGGCGTGGGGTCTGCTGATCGGCCGCTGTACCGACCGTGACGATGTGGTGTTCGGCGCGACGGTGTCCGGTCGCCCGCCGACGCTGTCCGGGGTCGAGACGATGGTGGGCCTGTTCCTCAACACCATCCCGGTGCGCGTCCGCCTCGGCGCCGAGGAGACGTTGAGCGGACTGCTCGCGCGGTTGCAGGCCGAACAGGCCGATCTGCTGGACTTCCACTATCTGGGCCTCAGCGAGATCCAGCGGGCCGTCGGGGTGGAGGGCCTGTTCGACACGCTGGTGGTGTTCGAATCCTTCCCGGTCGACGAGAAGGGCCTGGCCGCGCTCGGATCGATCGACGGCATGCAGGTGCAGGGCGTGGAGTCGGTCACCGGCACGCACTATCCGGTGACCGTCATGGTGGTGCTCGACGATCAGCTGCGCATCTCGCTGAAGTATCTGCGCGATGTCTTCGGCGAACAGGAGGCCGCGGCGCTCGCGAACCGGCTGCGGCAGTCGATCGACCGTTTCGTGCGCACCCCGCACGCGCGGGTGGCCGAGGTCGACGCGCTGCTGCCGGACGAAGTGACGGAACTGGCCGCGCGCAATGCCACCGACGATCGGCAGCTGCTCGACGATGCGACCCTGCCGATGCTGTTCGATGCCCAGCTCGCGCGCACTCCGCAGGCCCCGGCCGTGTACTTCGGCGACACCGTGCTCACCTATCGTGAGCTCGACCGCCGGTCCCGCGATCTGGCGCGGGAGCTGGTGGCCCGCGGGATCGGGCCGGAAACGCTGGTGGCCGTCGCCATGCGGCGTTCGATCGAGCTGGTGGTGGGCATCTACGCCGTGCTGCGCGCCGGTGCGGGCTATGTGCCCGTGGACCCGGACCATCCGGCCGAACGCAACGAGTTCGTCCTCGCCAACACCCGGCCCGCCTGTGTCCTGACCACCGCCCGCGACGGGTTCGCCACCTCGGCCGACATCCCGATCGTGGATGTGACGGCGCCGCGCGATGCGGGGCAGTCCGCGGCGGTGCGGCTGCCGCGGGTGCATCCGGGTTCGGTCGCCTACGTCATCCACACCTCCGGATCGACGGGCCGGCCGAAGGGTGTGGTGATCACCCACCGGCAGATGGTGAATCAATTCCGCTGGGCCCAGCGGACCTATCCGCACGACACCGGTGACGTGGTCCTGCACAAGACTCCGATCACCTTCGACATCTCGACGTGGGAACTGTTCTGGCCGCTGCACACCGGCGCCGCGATCGCCGTCGCCGAACCGGACGGACACCGCGACCCGGCCTATCTGTCGCGGCTGATCGATACCCGTTCGGTGACGACGGTGCACTTCGTGCCGTCGATGCTGGACGCGTTCCTGGATCCGGACGCCAATCCCGCGGTGACTCGGGGATATTCGTCGCTGCGCCGGGTCTTCGCCGCCGGCGAGGCGCTCTCGGGCGACACCGCGCGACTGTTCGCGGCGACCCTGCCCGAGACCGATCTGGTGAACTGGTACGGCCCGGCCGAGGCGACCGTGGTGACCGCCTGGCCGGCCGGCGCCGACGTCGAACGCGCCGTGCCGATCGGAACCCCGGTGGCGAATACCCGGGTGCACGTGCTGGATCGCCAGCTGCGCCCGGTCCCGCCCGGCGCGCCCGGCGAGCTGTATGTGGCCGGTGTGCAGTTGGCTCGCGGCTATGTGAACGCGGCGCCGCTCACCGCGGAGCGGTTCGTCGCGCACGAGGGTGGCGAACGGCTGTACCGCACCGGCGACATCGTCCGCTGGCGCACCCAGCCGGACGGGGCGGTTGCGCTGGAGTACCTGGGCCGCAGCGATTTCCAGGTCAAACTGCGGGGACAGCGGATCGAACTGGGTGAGATCGAGGCGGTGCTCGCGCGCGATCCGGAAGTGCGGCACGCGGTGGTGTCACTGGTGCGCGGCGCCTCGGGTGATCGTCTGGTCGCCTACGTCGTCGCTGCCGGCGGTGCGCTGGACGAGGCGAGACTGCTGGCCCATGCGCGAGAATCCCTGCCCGCGTACATGATTCCGGCGGCGGTGGTTGTGCTGGCGGAACTGCCGCTCAATGCCAGTGGCAAGTTGGACCGCAAGGCCCTGCCGGTGCCGCAGGTGTCGGGCCGGCCCTATCGGGAGCCGGCGACGGCGACCGAACAGACGGTCGCCGCGGTGTTCGCGGAGGTGCTCGAGGTCGATCGGGTGGGCGCGGACGACGACTTCTTCGATCTGGGCGGCAATTCGCTGGTCGCCACCCGGGCGATCAGCCGCCTGCGCGCGCTCACCGGCGTCGATGTCCGAGTGCAGTGGTTCTTCGCCGGGTCGACCGTGGCCGCCCTGGCCGAACGCATCGATACCGCCCCGGGCACGGCTTACGACTACGACGCGGCGGCCGAGGAAGCGCTCGGAGTGCTGTTGCCGATTCGTGCCGAGGGCACCGGCACCCCGGTGTTCTGCTTCCACCCGATGTACGGATTGGCCTGGTGCTACGCCGGATTGGCGCGCTATATCCCGGATCGACCGATCTTCGGGCTGCAGTCCCCGGCCCTGTCCGAGGACGACTATTTCCCGCGGTCGCTGCGGGAGATGGCCGAGGAATATCTGCGCCGGATCCGGACCGTGCAGCCGCACGGCCCGTACCGGTTCCTGGGCTGGTCGCTCGGCGGCGTGCTCGCGCACGCGGTGGCGACCACCCTGCAGGCCGAGGGCGAGCGGGTCGAAAGCCTCGTCATGTTCGACAGCCGTGCCGAAATGGATATCGCACACTTCCGCAGCACCATGCGGGAAGCGCTGGCGGAGATCGGTATCGGCGCGGAGGCGCTGATCGGCACGGGTGACAGCGATATCCGCGATCTGAGTGACGATGCGGTGCAGCAGTTGTTCGAGGCGTTCGGGCCGGATATGGGTGCGTTCACTCCGGAACGCGTGCACCGGATCTACCGCAGCGCGGTGCAGTCCGCCGAACTGACCACCGAGCATCGGCCGGGTGTGTTCCGTGGCCGGGTCGACTACTTCACCGCGTCCGACAACACCACCGAGGTCGGCGATTGGCGCAAGTACGTGGACGGCGATGTGGTCGAATATCGGGTCGAGGCCGAACACAGCTTCATGATGTCGCCCGAAGGCCTGGCGGAGTTGGGACCCCTGCTGGCAGAGTTGCTCGGCGGGCGGGGCGGTCCCGCCGAAGCGGGTTCCGGTTCGGCATGATGGGTCACGCATACGTAACGGAGCGGTCTGGTCAGACGACTAGATAGGCCGTAGGGTCGGGCGAGGTCCGGCCCTTCCGGTGCGCCTCGCCGGGCGCCGCCGGAAAAAGCTGAAACCGAATGTCGAGCAGATAGCGAAGGTGTGAACATTGATTCGTCGACACTTCCGGCGTAGTGGTCTACGGGCTGCTGCCGTGCTCGCGGCCACCGGACTCCTGACAGGCGTCGTGGCCGGAGTCGGCGCTACCACCGCCTCGGCGGACGACCCGGTCATCGCGTCGAAGTCGCTGTTGTCCGACCCGAAGTCGCCCGACGGATCGCATATCGCCAAGGCCACCTACAAGGACGATCGCAGCATCCGGCTGTACGTCTACTCGGCGGCGATGAACCGCACCTTCCCCGTCGATGTGCAGCGCCCGGCCGATGCCTCGGTGCCGCGCCCGACCCTGTATCTGCTCAATGGCGCCGGCGGCGGCGAGGACGACGCCTCGTGGCAGAAGAAGACCGATATCGTCAACGGTTTCCTGGCCGACAAGAACGTCAACGTCGTACAGCCCATCGGTGGCAAGTGGAGCTACTACACCGATTGGCTGAAGGACGACCCGACCCTGGGCCGCAACAAGTGGAAGACCTTCTTCACCGAGGAGCTGCCGCCGCTGATCGACGGTGCGCTGGGCACCAACGGCGTGAATGCCATTGCCGGCCTGTCCACTTCGGGTACCTCGGTCCTGAATCTGGCGATCGCCAAGCCGGGCCTGTACAAGTCGGTCGCCGCGTATTCCGGTTGCGCCGAGACCAGTTCGCCGGTGGGTCGCGAAGCGATCAAACTGACCGTCAACACCTGGGGCGGCGGCGATGTGCGGAACATGTACGGCGAGGACGACAATCCGGCCTGGCAGGACAACGACCCGCTGCTGCACGCGGAGGCGCTGCGCGGGCTGAACCTGTACATCTCCTCCGGTAACGGTCTGCCCGGCCAGTGGGACACCCTCAACGGCCCCTACACGCTGCCCGGCGCCTACGGCCTCGGAAATCAGCTCGTGGTCGGCGGCGTGATCGAGGCGGCGACCAACTACTGCAGCCACAACCTGCAGACCAAGCTGAACTCGCTGAACATCCCCGCCACCTACAACTTCCGGGATTCCGGCACCCACTCGTGGGGCTACTGGCACGACGACTTCCTCGACTCCTGGCCGCTCCTGGCCCGCGGTCTGGGCATCTGACCGCCTCGTACGAACCACCGAATCCGCCTCGATCGCCGCAGCGCTCGGGGCGGATTCGCCGTTTACGAAGGGTTGGCTCGAAGAAAAGTTCGGGTACCCGTAAAATAATTTTCATGGACACGATCACCGTGGCGGCCCGGCCGACGATGCGCTTCCGGCTGCGGTCGATCGCGGTGCTGCTGGGCCCGGCGTTCGTGGCGGCGATCGCCTACGTCGATCCCGGCAATGTGGCCTCCAACATCAGCGCCGGCGCCCAGTACGGCTACCTGCTGATGTGGGTGGTCGTGATGGCGAACGTGATGGCCGCGCTGGTGCAGTACCTCTCGGCGAAACTCGGTGTGGTGACCGGTCGTTCGCTGCCCCAGATCGTGCGGGAGCGCGCCGGACGGCCGGTGCGGCTCGCCTACTGGGCGCAGGCCGAATTGACCGCGATGGCAACCGATCTCGCCGAGGTCGTGGGCGGGGCCATCGCGCTGCACCTGCTGTTCGGACTGCCGCTGTTGCTGGGTGGGGTGATCACCGGCACGGTGTCGATGGGGCTGCTGGCGGTGCAGAACCGACGCGGGCAGCAACCGTTCGAACGGGTCATCATCGGCCTGCTCGCGATCATCGCGGTCGGGTTCCTGGCCGGGGTGGTGATCTCGCCGCCCTCGCCGTCCGGCGTCGCGGCCGGGCTGGTGCCGCGTTTCGACGGCGCGCAGAGCGTCCTGCTGGCGGCCGCGATGATCGGCGCCACCGTGATGCCGCACGCCATCTACCTGCATTCCGGACTCACCCGGGACCGGCACGGCCGGACCGAGCCCGGCCCGCGGCGCAGCCGCCTGCTGCGGGCCACCCGGGTGGACGTGGGGCTGGCGATGATCATCGCCGGTGCGGTCAATCTGGCCATGCTGCTGATGGCCGCCGCCACCCTCGGCGGCCGCGATATCGACTCGATCGAATCCGCGCATTCCGCCGTTCGAGAGGTGCTGGGGCCCTGGGCCGCTCTGCTCCTGGCCGTGGCCCTGCTCGCCTCCGGCCTGGCCTCCACCTCGGTCGGCGCCTACGCGGGCGCGATGATCATGGACGGTCTGCTGCGTCGCAAGATCCCGCTGCTGATCCGTCGCGTGGTCACCCTCATCCCCGCCCTGTTCATCCTCGCCGCCGGCGTCGACCCCACGCGCGCTCTGATCGTGTCGCAGGTGGTGCTGTCGTTCGGCATCCCGTTCGCCCTGATCCCACTGGTGCGATTCACCGGAGACCGGGAGTTGATGGGGGACGACGTGAACCACCGGGCGACGACCTCCGCGGCGTGGGTGATCGCCGCCGTCATCAGTGCGCTGAATCTGCTGCTGATCTGGTTGACGGTCACCGGAAACTGACGGGCCGGGTCTACGGTTTCGGCTCGAGTGCCGCTTGGACACCCGGTCCGGCGCAGATGCATGTTCTCGCCCCGGCGACCGGGGCTGCTCGCACCGGTGAGCTGCCTACCGGAGTGATCTGTTACGGTGTGACCCGATGACTACCGGGACGGCATTGCGCCACACGCGGATTGGTTACCCGGTGCTGTTCTGAGCGCCGTGCGGGCCGGAGGTGGCCCGCTTGTCGAGCGCGGATTCCGCGGTTCCGCGCGAGCTCCGCCCTTTTGTCGTAGTGATTCCGAGATCTCAACTACGACACAAGGATTCGACGATGAAGACAATCAATACCCGCTCGGTCGATGTACGGACACCCGATGGTGTCGCCGACACATATATCGCCAGTCCCGACGACGGCGCCGCCCATCCGGCTGTGCTGGTGATCCAGGACGGCTTCGGACTGCGACCGAGCCTGCGGGCGCTGGCAGATCGTATCGCCACCCACGGTTACACCGTCATGCTCCCGAACGCCTATTACCGGCGCGGGCGGGCACCGGTCGTCGAACTGCCGGACTTCATCGACCCCGTGCAGCGGCCGGAGATCTTCCACGAGGTCTTTCCGATGATCCGCGAACTGACACCGGAACGACTGCGCTCCGATGTCGGCGCCTACCTCGCGTGGCTAGCGGCGTCGCCGCTGGTCACCGCCGGAAAGGTCGGCGTCACCGGCTACTGCATGGGAGCGCGGCTGGCGGTACTGGCCGCCGCCATGTTCGGCGACCGGATCGGGGCGGTGGCCGGATTCCATGGCGGCCCGCTGGTGACCGACACCCCCGACAGTCCACACCTGATCGTCGGAAACATCACCGGTGAGCTGTATTTCGCGCACGCGGGCGACGACGACCACATGACCCCGGAACATATCGCCCGCTTCGATCGGGCTCTCACGGCTGCCGGTGTCCGGTACCGCACGGAGGTCTACGAGGGAGCCCAGCACGGCTTCACGCAGGCCGACACCTCCGCCTACGACGCCGATGCGGCCGAACGGCACTACGGCGAACTGGTGGCACTGTTCGACCGCACACTGCGAGGGTGACCGAGGGATTCGTGCCGGAGCGCGACTCGGCTCGCGAGCTGTGCTGCCGGGGCGCCACGGTCGCTGTCTCACCACGTCGGCGAAGCTATTGGCGCGCGACGATGCGTCTTGCCTGGTCGAAAAGGGTGCGGCAACTGGAAAGCCGGTTCGCGTCCGAGTTCTGCGCTGATAGAGTTCGAACATGCATTCGAGTGGGGGTGAGATTGCGGAGCAGGTAGTGGGACCGCTGTCGGCTGCGGTCTCCGACCTGCTCGAGCGATCGCTGGTGCCGTTGTCGGACGGCGATCTCGTCGAGGTGATGCGGGGTGTGGAGCGCTGCGCCCGTCGGTTGGCCGCGATGCAGCATCGGTTGTTGATCGAGGCGGAGGAGCGGTCCATCCCGGCGCGGTGCGGGGTGAAATCCGTGAAGCGTTTTCTGATGGAAACGTTGCGCTTGTCGAGTGCGGAGGCGGGCAGTCGGGTGAACGCCGCCCGCTGGGTGGGCACCTTCCGAGGCCTCGACGGCGAACTGCGGGAGCCGCATTTGTCCTGCACTGCAGAGGCTTTGGCGCACGGCGCGGTCTCGATCGACCATGTGCGCGGGATCGCGCAGGTGATGAACCGGGTGCCCGGCGCGGTCTCGGAGGCGGATCGCGAAGCGGCCGAGCAATTGCTCGCCGAATTCGCGCGGTCGGGATCGCCGGACGATATCGCGAAGGTCGGTGATCGGATCCTGGCGTATCTGGATCCGGACGGCCGGCTCAGCAACGACCGGGACCGTGCCCGCATGCGCGGCATCATGATCGGTCGGCAACGGCCCGACGGGATGTCCCCGATCCGTGGCGATATCGATCCGGTGATGCGGGCCCTGCTCGACCCACTGCTGGCGAAGTATGCTCGGCCGGGGGTGTGCAATCCGGAGGACCCGTCGAGTCCGGCCGCCGATATCGACGGCGTGGATCCGGCGGTGTTGGCCGCGGCCGCGCGGGCCGACCATCGCAGCACCGCCCAGCGCAATCACGACGCGCTGACCACCATCCTTCGATCGGGGCTGGTTGCCGAGGACCTCGGGCGCCACCGCGGCATGCCGGTGACCACTGTCCTGACGATGAAACTCGAAGATTTGGAAAAGGATTCGGGGGTCGCGACCACCGCCACCGGTGGTGTGGTGCCCATCCGGGAGGCGCTGCGACTGGCCGAACGATCGCGTCCCTATCTCGCGGTGTTCGACCATGCCGGGCTCCCGCTTCACCTGGGCAGAATGAAGCGGCTGGCATCCCGTGCGCAGCGGTTGGCGCTGATCGCCGCGCTGCGCGGTTGCTCCCGCCCCGGCTGTGACGCGCCCGCGAGTCTCTGTGCGGTGCACCATATTCGGGACTACCGCGCCGGTGGACACACGGACATCGAGAACCTCGTCCTGGCCTGCGACGCCTGCCATGGCTTGATTCACGATGGCCCGGGCGGCTGGAAAACCGTGGTGGCAGACCGGCATTCCCCGTTTCCGGGGAGAACGGCCTGGATCGCGCCCGAGCACATCGATCCCAGTCGCACGCCCCGGGTGAATCACCGCCACCGCGCCGGCGAACTACTCGCCGCGATACTCACCCGCATCCACCTCCGCGATGAGCGGGACCGCGAGAGACGTCGACGGCACCGGCCACAACCGGAGCCGCGCTCCCGGCCGCCCTCCGACGCCGGCGCGGCGTGACCACCGGTTCTGCGGTCGCGGCTCCTCCGTCGCAAGGGAGCCGGCCGCCTTGCCCGGGGTGGGGTCCATCGGAAGCCGGGTGCGCACCTGACGACCCGGAATATTCCGCGAGGATCGGTAGGCGAAACACGCTGGGGGAGAAGGGAACTAGAAGTATGTTCGTTGAAACTGCGGCTCACCGGTTTCTCGATGCCGTACCATTCGCCAGCGCACATCGTCCGCCGCATTCGCCTTTGCCCCCTTGGGTTTCGATCTGTGGGTGGATTCGGCCGACTCGGGCTCCACATGCACCGCGCCGGGGGAGGGTACGGGAGAGCGCGCATACATCAGCACGACCGAACCGCTCCGCCAGTTCGAACGCCCCTGGCGAGTGGTGGACGTTCATCAGTGGGGCGAAGGACGGCGAGTTCGACAAGGGATAGCGGCGGCGGCAGTGCGGCAGTTGGCCTTCCATGGTGTCCCTCGAAGGGACCACTATGCCGCGATCTAGTGACAATTGCGAGGGCGTGGAGATGAATGATCACGGGGCGGCGCGCCGGGAGGTCCGTCGACGACTTCGCGGGTGGCCGTGGGCGATCTGAGTCCGGCTCTGCGGTTTGCTGGTCGGTCGCCCTCGGTTCCCGCTGAGTGGCAGCTGCCGGCCGAGCCCTGTCCGGGCTGGCCGCGAAGTATCTCTCTGGGATAGGGTCGCCTCGTGCGGGGGAGAGTCGATGGCGTTCCCAGCGGCACGGTGAACAGGAGGGGCCAATTCATGCAGCTCGAGTTCGGCCGACGCGCTGGCGTGCGCCGTATGGCGTGCGTTGCCGGCGCAGTGGTTTCGATTGGAATGCTGGTGGCGACGACCGGTTGTTCGGATGATTCGTCGTCGGCGCAGACCGAGAAAACTACGACAACGGCGGCAAGTGTCGCTCCGGTTTCATCGCCGCCGGCCTCGAATACTGCATGGAATCCTTGCTCCATCCCTGACTCCGATATTGCTGCGGCGGGGTTGAATCCGGCT
>NZ_BAGM01000019.1 GCF_000308855.1 Nocardia veterana NBRC 100344
ACCGCATCACCTGCGACGGCTGCGCCATCACCGGCGAATGCGACACCCACGGCCATCTCTTCACCACCGGAAACCCGTTCCGCAGCTGCGACCGCTGCGGAGCACCCAACGAACAGGAGACCCTGTAATGAGCACCCCCGCAAACGAATACGCCAACGTGATCGACCTGCACGCGCGTCGCCGCTGCCAGCTCGAAGCCCGCGGTCTCGACCCCATCGGTATTGCGGTCAACATCCTCGCCGAAACCGGCACCGCGTTCGGACACGGCTACGACCCCGACGGCGGGGACTGGGCAGCATGAGTACAACCACCAAAACCACCACCACGGTCCGGACCCGCCGCGACCCGGCAGAAGACATTGCCACGCTGTTTCTGGCGGTGATCGGCTGGGCGGTGATCTCGGTGTTCCTCGCGGTCTGGTGGGCGCTGCTGTTCCCGATGATCTCGCTACCGCTCGTCGCGGTGGCCGGCCTTTTCTGGTTCTACGGTTGGCTGCCCGCCTTCGGCATGGCACTGGCCTCTACCGCCGCGCTCGGGCTGTGGCGGGTGAAAGCTCCGGAGTCGTTCTCCCGCTGGATCACTCGCCGTGTCCGGTCCCGGTTCCTGTCCTGGTTCCGGTATCGCCGGCAATGGTCGGCACGGCTGGACGATTGCAGCCTGTCGGTTCGTGACGACCTCGGCGGAGCGGTGAAGATTCCGCGACTGGTGAGTATCGACATCGGGGAAGCCACCGACACCGTGCGAGTCGCAATGCTTCCTGGCCAATGCCCCGATGACTGGGCCAACCGTGCAAGCCATCTGGCACATGCATTCGGGGCGCAGGAATGCCGCGTCAGCATCACCGGCCCCGCTCGGGTCCAGCTGGTGTTCCGGCACGCCGATTCGCTCGCCACACCGATCACCGCCCCGTTCCAGCACATTCCGGGCGGACTGGGAGGACCACCCCGCGACAAGGACGACGACGCCGCGTGACCACGACCACCAGTGAGGGAGGCCCGATCATGACAGACACCACCACTGCCACCGATCCGGCCTCCCTCGGCCCGGCCCGCGAAACCGCGGCCGATCGCCGCGCCATGCCGAACCTGTACGACATCGCGCAAGCCGCGGCCGACAAACACGGCCAGTGCCGCCGACCGATCCCGATGTACTCCTACAATCCCGACACCGGAGAATCGAAATACGTTGGCGCACCCTGCAAATCGACACTGGAAAGCGTGTGCCCCTCCTGTGCTGCGCGGGCTCGCGCTCTGCGGATGCAGCAAGCCCACGAAGGCTGGCACATCGAACACGAACCCGTCGACGACAAACGCGAACCCACCGACCAGCAACGCGAACTGGTCGAGACCCGCGCCCGGCTGATGGACGACTACCAGCACGCCAAGGCCCACGGCGACGAGGAAGCCATGACCGGCATCCGCGAGATCGTGGCCGAGCTGGATGCGGAGCTGCGGGCTACCGGTATGCGCGGGCGTCTTCCGGCGCTCGACCCTGCGCCGAAATCGGAGCGCAAACGGTCGACCCGCCGCCGCCAGGACGTCCCCGACCTACCCCGCAAGAAGGTGGATAAGTCCACGATCGGGCGTCAGTACGCGGGCAAGTACCGGCCCTCGATGTTCATCACGCTGACCATGCCCAGCTACGGGCGCATGAACGATGACGGCGCGATCAACAGCAAGGGCAAACCGTGCGGCGACGGATCGCCCCGCAACCCGGACACCTACGACTACCGGCGCGCTGCCCGGGACATCGTGTTCTTCCCGGCCCTGTTCGACCGGTTCGTCCAGAACTACCGGCGCGCCACCGGTCGCGACATCCAGTACTTCGCCACCGTCGAACCTCAACGGCGCGGCGCCCCGCACATCCACATGGCGGTACGCGGCACCGACCCCCGGGCACTGGTGTTGCAGATCGCCGCCGCGACGTATCACCAGGTGTGGTGGCCGCACTTCGACCCGGAAAACGAGCAGTACACCGATGGCCGTATGCCGGTCTGGGACTATTCGGCCGGCCGATTCGTCGACCCCGACACCGCCGAACCGCTGCCCACGTGGGATGAGGCAATGGACGTCCTCGACACGGTCGACGACCTCGAACCCGCACACGTGGTGCGCTTCGGCGACCAAATCGACCCGAAGAACGTCAAGGGCGTGCTCGGCGGCACCGAAGAAGCCTCCCGCCACGTCGGCTACCTGACCAAATACCTCACCAAGTCCATCGCCGAGGTCATCGAGCCACAAACCGACCGGGCCGCCGAACATTACGACCGGCTGCACGCCGAACTCCAGAAGGTGCCCTGCTCACCGCAGTGCCCGATCTGGCTGCGGTACGGCATCACCCCGAAGGGCGCCAGCGACAAGACCCAGCCCGGCCGCTGCAAGGGCAAAGCCCACCGCCGCGAAA
>NZ_BAGM01000018.1 GCF_000308855.1 Nocardia veterana NBRC 100344
CTGGACCGACCGAGGACTACAGCGGGTTCGACCCCGACGACCTGGGCGACGACGACATCCCCAGTGACGGCTACACGGGACCGGTGGCGGCATGAGACGAGGATTCGTGACCGAAAACCACGTGGTCATCTACTGCGACGGCTGCGGTGACCTCTACACCGACGCCGAAGGAGACGCGGTCTGCTTCTCCTCGACCTACGAGGCCGCCTTCTACTTCTCCGCCGGCCGCGACGGCTGGGGCTACGACGGGG
>NZ_BAGM01000017.1 GCF_000308855.1 Nocardia veterana NBRC 100344
CCGGGCTGGGTGCGTCTCGAATTGCGGGTGCACGACACCCTGGCCGAAGCGGTCACCACCGACACCCCCGGCACCGTCGCCGCGGGTGTGGATCTGGAAGCGGTTCCGGTGGGTGTGCGCGAGGACGGGGCACCGTGGCTGCTGCGAATCCTGTACTCGCACATCCTTCTCGCCGGTGCCACGGGTTCGGGTAAGGGCTCGGTGTTGTGGTCGATCCTGGCCGGCCTCGGCCCCGCGATCAAAGCCGGACTCGTGGATGTGCGCATGGCCGACCCGAAAGGCGGCGCCGAATTCGGGCGCGGCGAAAACCGGCTGTTCACCCGGTTCGCTGTCGACTCCGGCTCCATCCTGGCGATGTTGACCGAGGCTCGCGACGAGATGGACGAGCGGCTTGCCCGGATGCGGGCGGCGGGGGTGCGCAAGCTGGTCCCCGGCGTGGACGAGCCGCTGATCCTGATCATCATCGACGAAGCCGCGTCGCTGTCGTCGTATGCCGACCGCACCGAGCAAGAAGAGTTCCGGAAGCTGACCGGACTGCTGCTGTCCAAGGGCCGCGCCGCGGGTGTCTCCGTGATCGCCGCGTTGCAGGACCCGTCCAAGGAGACGATGCCGAACCGGCAACTGTTCCCGGTGCGTATCGGGCTGCGGTTGGACGAGCCGACACAGACGGCGATGGTCCACGGGCAGGGTGCTCGGGATCGGGGCGCCTACTGCGACCGCATCCCGGAAACCACCCCGGGTGTCGGCTACGTCGGCGAGGACGGCAGCACCGAATTCGTTCGGGTGCGGGCGTTCTGGATCGACGACGACCACGCAGACGCCATCGCCGACCTGTATTCCCCAGCCCCCGTGATCA
>NZ_BAGM01000016.1 GCF_000308855.1 Nocardia veterana NBRC 100344
GATCCTCTATGGCCAAATTCGGCAACCACCGCGCAACGCAAGGCGCGGAGCCGAACGGAACAGCGCTGGAATCAGCGCGTGACGAGCGACCGAATCAGCCGAGCGGCAGTCTCAGGCGGCACATCGCCTGTGTCGACGTCAAGATCGGCGTCGGAAAGCCACGGCGTCGCATCCCACGCCGCTAGACGGGCGGTGGTGTCGCCGGTGCTTCGCTCGATAATCCGGGCCTGCGCGACAGCACGAGAGGTGCTGAGCTGCACGACAATCCAGATACCCGGCATGGCGGCACGGACGGCGGAGATGACTTCGGGCTGTCCGGCGTGCACCACAGGGATTCGCCCAGAGTCAATGACCGCCTGCAAGCTGGGGCGATCGATGACGTAGCGGGCACCGTATCGCGTGTTCTCCCAAATCACTTCACCAGACGCTGCGAGTTGGTCCAGAGCGTCATCCGAAGTCATTCGGTAGCCGGCCGTTCGGCCTCGGCCCGATTTCAGGCGCTCGAACAAGCAGAACCTCGCATCGACTCGGGTCAGGGCGTCCGTAACGGTGTCCTTACCTGCGGCCGGTGCGCCGTACAGAATTACACCGCTGATCACGACTCGGAGAGGTTGTCGCGTCGGAAGGAGTCGAGCAGCCGACGGGCCTGTTCGCGCAACGGTTCGCTATCCGGGTCGTTGTGTACGACAACGTGATCGGCCAACGGCCGATACTCGAGGTCGACACCGGACGTGTATTCGTCCCAGTGCGTAAGCTTCCATGTATCGCGCGCTGCACCACGTCGGCGGAGGTACATCAGCATTGTGTCGAGGGCGCAGCGAACCCAAACGATCGTCACCTCGGCGTTGTTCACTGCCGCGCGAGCAAACGTGTGGTCAATCCATGACTGGTCATTGAATTCCAGAATGAACGGCGCGGTAGCGATGACCGATGTCCCGCACTCGATGTTGTCATCGACTACAGCGGTGAGCGCTTCGTACTCACGGGGGCGAATGCGGGTCTTGTAGAGGTCGGACTCTCGATCCTCGAAGCTGGAGCCGAGGTCTTCGAGTGCTGGCTCGATGATCGGACGGGAAATCGTGTCCTTGTCGAGCAAGGCCCAACCGGTCTCGCGGGCAAGAGTGCGGGCAAACTCGGATTTTCCGCTTCCGGCGTACCCGCCCACGTAGACGACTCGCGGACGTACCGGACGTAGAGGCGCAGCAAGCGTGAGCGCAACAGAGGTCGGCGTGGTCACTACGCGGCCTGAACGGTCCTTGCTGGACACATAGCCATCGGCCGCAAGCTGCTCCATCGCCTTCGTGATCGTGAGCTGACTTGCCTTCCACTGGTTCGCCAACTCCCGCGTCGACGGTAGGCGCTGGCCGTCACGTAGTCGGCCGGCCTCGATCTCATTCCGTATCGCATGTGCGATCCGGAGATACGACGGCGCGGTGGTGTTGGGGCCAGTCACAGCGGACTCCTTCGATAGCAGTTGCCACTGCGAGGGTAGCAGTTGCTCACCCGTTGCGGCCTGCGGAAATCTCCCTGATTCGAATAGCTGCACATTTACTCGCGAAAGTAGTTGCTTCCCGCGAAAGCACTTGCTACCGTGAGTGACATGCCGCACACCGGGTGCGGGAGATTCCGAGAGAGGGAGCAAGGAAATGGCGCTCAAGGATTTGCGTTTCGAGGTTCCGTTCCACGTCGCGTTCGAGAAGGGTCTTGTGCTGGTCGGTGAGATCGAGCCGGATACCGAGTACAACCAGAACCGCAATGCTCCGGCTCGTCAGAAGGTGGACCCGGTGACGGGTCTGCGGCAGTGGAAGGCCACCGCGACGAATCCGGCGG
>NZ_BAGM01000015.1 GCF_000308855.1 Nocardia veterana NBRC 100344
CGAATGCCCATCAGCGAAGCTGACGCCATCGGCGCCCTTGACGCTGGAGGGGCGCGGGAACACAATGCAGGCCGACCACCACCAGGGCCACGCGGCCGAAGGACGCGCAAATCAGTAGGCCGGCCGGGTCGGTG
>NZ_BAGM01000014.1 GCF_000308855.1 Nocardia veterana NBRC 100344
CAGTGTAAAGGCAGAACGGGCCCCGCCGGAGGGCCGCAGGCGCCGCAGCCGCCCGAGGGCTGAGCAGGCCGCTGACGGCCGAGGCCGAGCAGGCTGGGGCCGAGCAGGCTGGGCGAGCCGCAGCGCGCAGGCGCACGCACTCGCCGTGTCGACGACGGGCCCCGCCGGAGGTTCACTCCTCCGGCGGGGCCCGTTCTGCCTTTACACTGCGGAGATGGCGGCGCGCCGCGATTTCGGAGGCATCGAGGTCGGTCTGACCAACCTCGACAAGGTGCTGTATCCGGCGACCGGCACCACCAAGGGGGAGGTGGTGGACTATTTCACCACCATCGCACCGGCGCTGCTGCCGCATATCGCCGGGCGCCCGGTCACTCGGAAGCGGTGGCCCAACGGGGTGGCCGACTCGTCGTTCTTCGAGAAGAATCTCGCCTCGCACGCGCCGAAATGGATTCAGCGCATGCCGATGGAGCATTCGGATCGGCGCGTGGAGTATCCGGTGATCGATTCGGTTGCCGGGCTGGCCTGGCTCGGCCAGCAGGCCTCGCTGGAAATCCATGTCCCGCAATGGCGTTTCGTCGGCGGGCAGCGCGGTCCGGCAACCCGCATCGTCTTCGACCTGGATCCGGGCCCGGGCGTCGAACTGGCCGATTGCGCCGTCGTGGCGCTGTGGATCCGCGACACCGTGCGCGATGCCGGACTGGATGCGTATCCGGTCACCAGCGGCAGCAAGGGCATCCACATCTATGTGCCGCTGGACCGGGAATTGAGCCCGGGCGGGGCGTCGACGGTGGCCAAACAATTGGCGACCGGATTGGAGAAACTGCATCCGAAACTGGTGACCGCGACGATGGCGAAGGCGGTCCGGCCGGGCAAGATCTTTCTCGACTGGAGCCAGAACAATCCGGCGAAAACCACTATCGCTCCGTATTCCCTGCGCGGCCGGGAACAGCCGACGGTGGCGGCGCCGCGGAGTTGGGACGAGATCGCCGATCGAAAAAATCTGCGCCAGTTGCGGTTCGACGAGGTCATCGAATGCTGGCGCGCCGACGGCGATCTGCTGGCCGCCCTGGATCCGCCGCCGGCCGCCGGTGCGGCCGACCCGTTGCAGACCTACCGCTCGATGCGCGATCCCGCCCGTACCCCGGAGCCCGTCCCGGCCGGGCCGCCCGGCCCCGGCTCCGGTGACCGCTTCGTGGTGCAGGAACATCACGCGCGGCGGTTGCATTGGGACGTGCGCCTGGAACGTGACGGTGTGCTGGTGTCGTGGGCGGTGCCGAAGGGGCCGCCGACCTCCCCGTCCCAGAACCGGCTGGCCGTGCACACCGAGGACCACCCGCTGGAATACCTGCATTTCCACGGCACCATCCCGCGCGGCGAATACGGCGCCGGGCAGATGACGATCTGGGACACCGGAACCTACGACACCGAGAAATGGCGCGAGGACGAGGTGATCGTCCACTTCCACGGCGAGCGCCTCAGCGGTCGTTACGCCTTCATCCGGACCGACGGCAAGCAGTGGCTGATGCACCTGATGAAGTCGCAGGTCGCCGAAGACGAAGAACAGCAAGCGGATTCGGCCCCGCCCGGCTCGTCGCCCACGTCGGCCCGGCCCACCTCGCGCCGCTCGTCCGCCCGCGGGTCGGCCGATGCCGCACCCGACGCCGGCGCGGCGAACGGCGCCGGAGGTGCGACCGGTCCTCGGACCGGTCGCCGCGCCGGCGAAGCGGACGGGGTCGTGGGGACCGGCGGCGGGCGAACCGGTGCCGAATTTCCCCGCGGGCTCGCGCCGATGTTGGCGACCTCGGGCGATGTGGCGAAGCTCGACGCCCGGGATTGGGTTTTCGAGACCAAATGGGACGGGTTCCGGATCGTGACCGAAATCGACGACGGCGCCGTGGTGATCCGCAGCCGGGCGGGCAATGTCGTCACCGATCGCTATCCGCGGGTGGCCGCGCTGGGGCGCGAGCTGCGTGGGCATCGGGTGGTGCTCGACGGCGAGGCGGTCGTATTCGACGCGGAGGGCGCCGCGAATCTCGCGCTGTTGCAGGAAAATCCGGGGCAGGCCGTGCTGGTGGCTTTCGACGTGCTGTATCTGGACGGAACGTCGCTACTGCGCAAGCGCTATACCGACCGGCGGCAGCTGCTCGAGGTGTTGGCCGAGCGCGCCCCGTCGCTGGTGGTGCCGCCACGTCTCGACGGTCCGGGCGCACAAGCGTTGCAGTACAGCCGCGAGCACCGCCTCGAGGGGGTGGTGGCCAAGCGGAAGGATTCGGTCTATCTGCCCGGTAAGCGCGGCCAGTCGTGGATCAAGACCCGGAACTGGCGCACCCAGGACGTGGTGATCGGCGGCTGGCGGCGCAGCGCCGCACGCGAATTCGCCTCGCTGCTGGTCGGTGTCGAGTACGAGGGCGAGCTCTACTACATCGGCCGGGTCGGTACCGGGTTCAGTGACCGCGAGATGTCGGAACTGACCACGCGGCTGCGACGCCTGCGGCGCAGCACCAGCCCGTTCGTCAATGAGCTCAGCGCCGACGAACGCAAGGACGCCGTCTGGGCGACACCGAAACTCACCGGCACCGTTCGGTTCATGAACTGGACCGAGGCGGGCCGGTTGTGGCACGCGGCATGGGTGCCGGAGGGGGAGTAGGGAATTGGGCGGTGGCCGCCGCGAGCCGCGTCCGAGGTCCGACATCCCGGTGGCCGGGGTGCCGGACCTCGGTGCTACAGCAGCTCAGTTGGTGCTGACAGCGTTCCACTTGGTCGTTCCGGGCGGGGCGGAAAGGGTGCTGATGAGGTCGATTGCGGCGACCACCAAGGTCGGCCCGCCCACCACCAGCGATCCGATGATGGCACCCGCGGTTGCGCCCGTGATGAATCCCGGAATCGCACCGATACCACCTGCGGCCGCCCCGACAACCAGGCCGATCACCCCGCCGATTGCCGAGCCGATGAAACTACCTATGGCCGTTCCGATCCCGAACTGGGTCGCGAAGGCATTCATCGCATTCTGGTTCTCCCACACCGACGCCACCGGCGTCACCGGCACCGGATGCGCCGCCGCCACGTCCTTCACCACGGTCAGATCCAGTACTCGGGCATCGTCGCGAACCTGATGCGGGAGCGGATATTCCAGTCCGTCCTGGCGGAAGGAGAGGGGGAGGGTGATCAACGAGTGGCCGGTCGCGTCGGCCACGTCGACGGTGGTGCCGTCGGCGCCGATGCGGAAGAAGCCGTTGTCGAGCGTTGTTCGAACGGTGTTGCCCACCAGTTCGGTTCGGTAGCGCACCTCTTGTGCGCTGGTATCGGCAACGCCGGTGTCGGCGTGGACGGTGCCGGCACCGAGGGCAACGGCCACCACTGCCGGCAGGGCGACGGCGGCGAACTTGCGCAGAATCATTCCGGTTCCAATCTTCATCAGGATGAAGCCCACACAGCCGGAAACGACGCGCGCAAAGAATTCAATACCCCCGACGTATCTCCCCAGTGCGCGTGGAGCCGCGGTCCGGCTAACTCACAGTGGTAACCGTACCTTCACTGAGTCGTTATGTGGACCGATTTAAAAACGTCTGACTTGGTATTTTGCAAAGGAAACGATGTTTGCCCTTTTCGCCCCGGTGATCGCTGACGGTTCGCGGGCAGCCCGGATGTTCGCCGACAGCGGAACCGGCGATCACACCAGCAGGCCGACCACGGCCGCACCGCCGCACGCCACGACCACCACGGCCAGCGCGACGAAATCGGCCCGGCCGGGTCCGGCGGGGTGGGCGGTGAGTTCACCGGTCCCGCCGCGTGCGGTGATCGCCTCGCCCAGCTCGCCGGCCCGTCGCGTCGCGACCGCCATGGCGGCGGTCAGGATGTCCACCAGCGGATTGGCCGCACCGCGCGCGACCCCGCCGTCCTTGGGACGCAGCCGGCGGGCGGCACGCAGCACCCGGATCTCGTCCAGCAACAGCGGCAGCCCGCGCAGCGTCAGGGCCACGACGACCGCCCATTCGTCGACCGGGATCCGCAGGACCCGCAGCGGCGCACCGAGTTTGGCCAGGGCGGGTGCGACCTCGCTCATCGGCGTGGTCCAGGCGATCAGGAACGAGGTCGTCAGCAATACCAGGCCGAACAGCGTCACCTGCAGATAACGCACCAGGGCCGCGCCACCGGTGGGCAGCGTGAGCAGGCCGCCCAACAGGATCAGCGCCCAGAACCACCACGGCAGTCGCGGCAGGGTGCCCAGCGGCAGCCGCGCCAGCAGACCGATCACCACCAGGAAGACCACCATCACCCCGAGGACCGGCCAGACCGGCAGGAACATCAGCAGCACGCTGATCAGGAAGGCGGCGATCATCTTGGTGCCGGCCCACAGCCGATGGATCGGGCTGTCGACGGGCACCTCGCGCAGCAGCACCATACTCATCGCGCACCTCCGTAGGCGTCGCCGCGCCGGCGGCCCGGACCGGGCCGGTCCGGGCCGGGCGCGGATTCACCCCGTCCGCGCGGCGGGCCGGAACGTTCCGGATCGGTTCCATCCAGCTCTCCGCCGCCGCGTGCCGCCGGGCCCGATCGTGGCGCGGGTGGGACGGAATCGGTGTGCCCGTCGCCGGTGTGCGGTCCGACCACGGGATCGCTCGGGCCGCTGGTACCGGTGCCGACGACATCGGCCGGATGTTCGGCGGCGGCCGCCACGGCGGGCAGGCTTTCCAGGATCAGGCCGGAGCGAAGGTGGACCGTGCGGTCGCAGACGCTCTCCATATCGGCCACATCGTGCGAGATGACGATCAGCGTCAGGCCCGAATCACGAAGGCGGGCAAGCAGTTCCACCACTTCCGCCCGGCCCTGCGGGTCGAGCCCGGCCAGTGGCTCGTCGAGCACCACCACCTGTGGCCGGCTGGCCACGATGGCGGCGAGGACCACTCGTTTGGCCTGTCCGCCGGACAATTCCTCGATCGAGCGCGAGGCCATCGCCCGGTCCAACCCCACCGCGTCCAGGGCGCGGCCGACGGCCCCGGATCCGGTGCCGTGCCCACCCCAGTCCTCGATTTCGGCACCGACGGTCTGGCGTTGCAGTTGCAGCCGCGAATGCTGGAAGGCGAGTTCGACGGCGCCGATGCGTTTGTGTACGGGTCGTGACCCGGTGTAGTCGCGCAGCCGGCAACTGCCGGTGGTCGGCACCACCAGTCCGGCCATGATCCAGGCCAGCGTGGATTTGCCGGAGCCGTTGCCGCCGACGACGAGCAGCGTCTCACCGCGATGGACGGTCAGATCCACGCCGCGCAGCGCGGTCGCGGCCCACGGCGTGCCGCGGTTGTAGGTGTGGCGGACATCGCGCAGTTCCAGCAGCGGCTCCCCGATCGGCCGCCGCCGCAGGTTGCGAACCGGCCGCGGCCAGGTCGGCAGTTGCTCGACCTGCCGGCCGCCGGACAAGTGAATCACCCGATCCGCGGCGGCGGCGTCGGCCTCGTGATGGGTGACCAGGACGACGGCCATCCGATGCCGCGCGGGTAGTTCGGCGAGCAGCGCCACCAGTTCGCGGCGGCCCTCCGGGTCGATCATGGAGGTGGCCTCGTCGGCGATCAGGAGGGCGGGGTTGCGGGCGAGGGCCGCGGCGACCGCGAGCCGCTGCTGTTGCCCACCGGACAGGGTGGCGGTTTCGGCGCCGCCGAGCCCGCCGAGTCCGACCTCGCACAGCAGCGCCTCGACATCGACGGCGCGCGCGGCCTCGGCCGGCAGCCCCCAGACCACATCGTCGGCGACGAGAACCCCGAGGGTCTGGCTTTCCGGGCGCTGCAACACCAGGGCGGTACCGCCGATCCGTCCCAGGCCGGCCGAACCGGGTCGTTCGACCGTCCCGCCCGTCGGCGGCAGTCCGGCCAGCAGCCGGGTCAGCGTGGATTTGCCGGAACCGTTGTGGCCCACCACCGCGACGAATTCACCGATGTCGACGGTCAGGTCGATATCGGTCAGCGCGTCGGTGCGCGCACCCGGATAGCGGAACGACGCGCCCCGCAGTCGCACCGGCACCGGCGCGATCGCCCGGGTATCGGCCGGCGCCTCCAACCGGTCCCGTCCCGGTAGCCACGCGAGCCGGTCCAGCACCGAACCGAGGACGAACCAGGAGAACAGGGCGGTGCCGACCACGCCGAGCAGGACACCGCCGCCGATGTAGAGCCACCACCAGCGCAGAACGGCGTCGGTGATCGAAACCACCCCGTTGCCGAGGGATTCCAGCTGCGGCTGCCGCGAGAGCACATGGTCGACGCCGGCGGCCAGATTGCGCACATTGTCGAAGACGAGCCGCCGGGAGGCCGCGAACAGGTACAACATCCCGACCGAGAAGGTGGCCCACACCAGTCCGGCCAGGGTGGACAGACACAGCACCGTGATCAGCCCGCGGTGTCGGCGCTTGACGCCGCCGATGATGCCGCCGATCGTCGCCGCACTCACCACGGTGGCCGCCGGAACCAGCCCGGCCGCCACGAAGCTGACCAGGGTCGCGGCGACGGTCGCGCCGAGGATTGCACGCAGCCGGTAGCGCTGCGCCAGCAGGCCCATCGGCACCGCCGCGACGAGGTTGAGGGCGGCGGCGTAGGGAACGACCGAGCCGATCGTCACGAGCCCGACCGTCACGCCGCCGAGAACCGCCGCGGTGGCGAGTTCGATGGGGCGCAACGGGCCGTGGTCGAGATGCGGCTCGGCGCCGGTGGGAGATGGCGCGGTCACGGCTCAAGTCTGCCAGCACCCGCGGCGGGCGGGTCCGCTCACGGCGTGGCGATCGGGTCGGGGGCGGTCGACAGGTAATCGTGTGGATTCAGCGTCCGCGTTCGCAGCCGGTAGGCGGTGACGGTGCCGGGCCAGTTGTTGGTGATGCGCCCGGCCGCGTTGCGGTACCAACTCGAGCACGCGGTCCACGGGGTGCGGCGCAGGCGGCGCTGGGTGCGCTCGTCGAATTCGGCAGCGACTTCCGGTTTCACCTCCAGCCGGGCGCCGGGATGTTCACTCAGGTATCGCACCGCACGGCGGATGTAGCGAGCCTGACATTCGATCATGTAGACGATCGAGCCCACACCCAGATTGGTATTGGGCCCGTACATGAGGAACAGATTCGGGAAGCCCGGCACGACCATTCCGAGGTAGGCGCGGGCCCCCTCGGCCCAGACCTGTTCGAGGTCGGCGCCACCCCGGCCCGATATCCGCATCGGCCAGAGGAATTCGCTGCCCTTGAAGCCGGTGCCGTAGATGATCACGTCGGCCGGATGGACGGTCCCGTCCGCGGTCCGCACCCCTTCGGCGACTACCTCCGTGATGGGCTCGGTCACCAGCGTCACATTCGGCCGGGCCAGCGCCGGGTAGTACTCGTTGGAGAACAGCACGCGCTTGCAGAGCACGGGATAGTCCGGGGTCAGCCGGGCCCGCAGCTGCGGATCGGGGATGTCGTGACGTAGTGCCCGGGTGCCCAGCCAGGTCGCGATGCGGCGGATAGGCGGGATCGCGGCCAGGCCGAGGGCGAAGAATTCCAGGAAGCACCACACCACAGCCGCTGGGCCAGGCGCAGTCCGGGGACGTACCGGAACAGTGCGTGGTGGATCGGCCGGTAGGCGCGATCGGTGCGGCGCACCACCCACGCCGCGGAGCGCTGGAACAGCGTCAACCGGTCCACCACGGGCGCGATCGCGGGCACGAATTGGATTGCGCTGGCGCCCGTTCCGATCACCGCGACCCGCTTGCCGGCCAGTTCGACATCGTGATCCCACTGCGCCGAGTGGAAGGACGGACCCGTGAAACGGCCGATACCCGGGATGTCGGGCAGTCGCGGCCGGGACAGCTGGCCGACCGCGCAGATCAGCACGTCCGCGGTGTGGGACGTCCCGTCGGCGGTGCGGACGGCCCAGCGTCCGGCCTGCTCGTCGAAGGTCGCCTCGGTGACCTCGGAGCCGAACCCGATCCGTTCCGGCAGCCGGTATTTCATCGCCACCGAGTGCAGGTAGCCGAGGATTTCGGTCTGCCCCGAATACCGATGCGGCCAATCCGCCTTGGGCTCGTAGGAGAACGAGTACAGCGGCGAGGGCACGTCACAGGCGGCGCCGGGATAGGTGTTCTCCCGCCATACCCCGCCCAGATCGCGGGCTCGTTCCAGAATGGTGATGTCGTCGAACCCGTTGCGCTGCAGTTCGATTGCCGCACCCAGCCCGCCGAAACCGGCGCCGACGACGATGACCGAAGGCTGCGTGGCGGCCATACGCGTACTCCTCGAATCGAGAACGGTATCTCCACTCTAGGCGCGGTCGACCTCCCGGTGAGCCGGTTCAGCCGGGCAGTACGGACACCCGCCCGCCCATCGGGACGGTGCGCAGAATCGAGGTGAGCCGCCGTCCCTCGACCGCGTGCAACACGACCGAGGGATCCGGTGCGTAGTCGATCGGCACCTCGCCCGGGGTGCGCACTTCCCAGGCGCCGCCGATCGCCGAGGCCACACTCGGCGCCACCACCAGCGGGCGCCCGCCGAACAGGGTGGTGCCCATCGCATGCATGTGGCCGGTGAGTACGCCCAGGATCCGATCGTCGGCGGCGATCGTGCGTTCCAGGCGCTGCGGATCGGCCAGCCGGATCGGGTCGACGACGGTCGAGTACATCGGGACCGGCGGATGATGCATCGCGACCAGGACGGATCGGTCCGCGGGGGTGCGGGCCAGCAGCCGATCCAGCCAGTCGTAGGTGGCCGCGCCGAGCGCCCCGCCACCGGCCCCGGGAATCGTGGAGTCCAACAGCGCCACGGTGACCGGGCCCACGTCGACGGCCCGATTGATCGGCCCGGTCGCGGCCGGAACATCGAGCAGAATGCGGCGCAGATTCGCGCGGTCGTCGTGATTGCCGGGCAGGACGTACAGCGGAATGTCGGTGCGCAGCACCTTCCGCGCCTGCTCGTACTGGGCGGCGGTGCCGGAATCGGTGAGATCGCCGGTGATCAGGATGGCGTCGGGGCGGTGCGGTAATCGGTCGAGATAGTCGAGGACCGTGGCGACGCGGTCGGCGTTGTGCGGGTTCTGATCGAAGTGAGTGTCGCTGACCTGTGCCAACAGAATCATGGCGTCCGCTTTCTCGTGGGATCGCACCGTTGCGCCCGGATGGGGAACGACCGGTGCGAGCCCGTGTGGAGTCGGCCCCCGGGGATGTTCGCTTCGGCCGCGTGCGTGCCGAAACGGCACCTGTCCAGAGTAGAAGGTCCATAGCGCGCCGTCTGCATGACGCACGCCACCGCTTATAGCCGGTTGCTATCTATCGGCGAGATGTGCGAGCAGGTCGGCGGGATCATCGATGATCGGCTCGGTGCCGGTCGTGAAGAAGTCCGGGCCGGGCCGGGCCGTCAGTTCGAGTGCGGATCCGGCCCGCCACGGCGCGTCCAGCCGCAACCGCCACGAGTGCAGGTGCGTGCGCGCGTAGGTCCCGGATCGGTCGAACAGCGGGTCGCCCGCGATCGGATAGCCGATCCAGGCCAGATGGACGCGGATCTGGTGCCGCCGCCCGGTGATCGGCCGGGCCAGCACGACGGTGTGGCGTTCGGCCCGGGCCACCGTGGTGAATTCCGTGCGGGAGGGATAGCTCTTTCCCGCGAGGACGTCGCTCTCGTCGACGAACCAGAGGTCGCCGTCGCGCCGGATGGTTTCCCGGGGCGCGGCGATGCGCACCCGATTCTTGCGGCCCACGCTCAACGGCAGCTCGATCACGCCCGTCTCGGGCAGCCCGGTCGCGGCGGTGACCAGGAGATACTGCTTGTCCGCGGTTCGCTTGGTGAACTGGCGGGTCAGCCCGCCGTGGGCGGCCAGATCCTTGGCGAACAGCACCAGCCCCGAGGTCACCTTGTCGATGCGATGCACCGGATAGAGGGTGATACCTTCCGCGGCGGCCAACTGCACGAGGTCGGTGTCGTGCCGTTCGCCGGTCACCGCGATACCGGCCGGCTTGTTCAGCGCGATGATCGCGTCGTCCTCGTCGACCAGGTACTGTTCGGCCAGCCGTGACCAGTGCATCTGCGCCGGGTGCATCTCCACGGGGTCAGCGTAGAGGCCCCGGTCATGGCCGATTGTCGCCAGGAGGGGGCGGTACCGCGATGCCGGTGTGCTACAGCCACGCGTCGTCGAGGTCCAGGGTGGTGCGATCCATGGCGTCGAGCAGGTCGAAAAGCGGTGCGGTCCGCGGCAATTCCCAGTGGAAGAAGTAGCGCGCCGCCGCCCGCTTGCCGCGATGGAAGTCCTCGCTCCCGGCGTTGGCCGCGATCGCCTGCTCCAGCCAGATCCAGGCCAGCACGACATGTCCGAACGCCTCCAGGTATGCCGACGAATTCGCCAGCGCCGCTTCCGGATTCGCGTCCCGCCAGACCGTCGCGGTGGTGGTGGCGATGCGGCCCGCCGCGGCGGCCAGCGCGTCGGCGAAATCGCCGAGTTCGCCGTCGCCGGTGGAGCGGGCCCGGTCCACCGTGTCGCCCATGGTGTCCAGCAGCAGCGTCAGCGCCGCCCCGCCGTCGGCGACCACCGCCCGCCCGAGCAGATCCAGGCTCTGAATGCCGTGGGTACCTTCGTGAATCGGGTTGAGCCGGTTGTCACGATAGTGCTGCTCGACGTCGTAGTCGCGGGTGTAGCCCGCGCCGCCGTGTACCTGGATGGCCAGGTCGTTGGCCGCCAGGCACCACTGGCTGGGCCAGCTCTTGGCGATCGGGGTCAGGACTCGCAGCAGGAGGCCGGCGCGCTGGGCCTCGGTGTCGTCGACTGCGCTGCGCTGGCGATCGATCAGCGTGCCGCAGTACAACTGCAATGCGAGGGCGCCTTCGGCATACGACTTCTGCGCCAGCAACATGCGCCGCACGTCCGGATGCGACACGATCGGCACCTGAGCGGAGGCGCCGCCCTTCGCGGTGACCGGCCGGCCCTGCGGTCGGTTGCGGGCATAGTCGAGCGCCTTGAGGTACCCCGTATAACCCAGGGCGGTGGCGGCCAGGCCGACCCCCAGCCGGGCCTCGTTCATCATGTGGAACATGTAGGCCAGGCCCCGGTTGGGTTCGCCGACCAGATAACCGACCGCGCCCGGCGCGCCGCCCGGGGTGAACGCGCCGTCGCCGAAGACGGGTGCGGTGTTGACCGTGCCCCGCCAGCCCATCTTGTGGTTGATCCCGGCGAGCACCACGTCGTTGCGCTCGCCCAGCGAATCGCCCTCGGCCGGAAGGTATTTCGGCACGATGAACAGGGAGATACCGCGGGTGCCGGGTTCCGAGCCCGGAATCCGGGCCAGCACCAGATGCACGATGTTCTCCGACAGCTCGTGATCGCCACCGGAAATCCACATCTTGCGGCCGAAGAGCCGATAGGTGCCGTCGTCCTGCGGCACCGCCTTGGTGGTGATATCGGCCAGTGACGAGCCGGCCTGCGGCTCCGACAGGGCCATCGTGCCGAAGTACCGCCCGGTCAGCATCGGCCGCACGAAGCGGTCGATCTGGCCCGGATCGGCATGTGCGGCCAGTAGATTCGCATTCCCGATGGTGAGCAGCGCGTAGCTCGCGGTGGCCACATTCGCGGCATAGAACCAGGCCATGCACGCGGTGAAGACCGTGTGCGGCAGCTGCATTCCGCCGACTCGCTCGTCCATCGCGGCGCCGACGAATCCGGCCTCGGCGAAGGCGCTCAACGCGGTGGCCACCTCGGGGATGATGTGCACCTTCTCGCCGTCGAAGGTCGGCTCGTGCAGATCACCCGTGCGGTTGTGCGGCGCGAAGTACTTCTCGGCCAGTTCCCGGCTCAGCGCGAGGACCTGGTCGAACGTGTCCCGGCTGTGCTCGCGGTAGCGCTCGCGCCCGGTCAGCTCGGTCACGTTCAGCCACTCGTAGAGCAGGAAGTCGAGGTCACGGGCCGACATGATGAGCGAGTCCATACCCCCAGCCTGCTGGGCGACGCTGCCCCGCGCAAGGGGCGCGTCGCCCCGCCGGTGGTGCGACCCCGGCGGGCTCGGCGTCGGGCGGCCGTCCCGGTCAGTGTCGTTCGGCGAGCAGGGGCGCGAGGAACCGTTCCAGCAGGGCGCGCTCCTCGGCCTCGTCGCGCCCCGGCACGGTCAGCAGGGAGACGATGATGCGGGTCAGCCAGCGTGCGAGCTGGCTCGAATCATCGTCTCCCATCCCGGTTTCCGGCCCGAACAGCGAGCGGCTGATCGCCTCGATCACCTCGGAGGTCTGCGCGATGGCCAGCGTCCGGCCCGCATCGTCGGGGCGGAACCAGGCGATGAGCAGCGGATCGGAACGCACCGCTCGCAGGCTCGCGAGCACACCGGCCACGGCGCGTTCGCCGGGATCGGTGATCGATCCGATCTCGGCCGTCACCGTGGCACCGACCCGCCGCGCCTCGCGGTGGACGTAGGCCAGCTGCACCGCCTGGCGGCTGTCGAAATAGCGATACAGCGTGGCCCGCGAACATCCGGCCGCCTTGGCGATATCGCCCATCTGGGTCGCGTTCACACCGCGCTGGGCGAACAGGCTCGCGGCGGCGTCCAGAATCCGTTCGGCGGCCTGTAACGAGCGCGGCTGCGCCAACCAGTCACTCATGCCGGCACGAAGGGGACGTTGACCGGCCACCGGACGTAGTTGCCGTCGGTATAGCGCACCCCGTCGAGGTCGACCGTGAAATCCGGGCAGCGGGCGAGCAGTTCCCGCAGGGCGACGGTGGCCTGCATCCGCGCGGCGGCGGCGCCGAGGCAGTGATGGTTGCCGTTGCCGAAGGTGAGGATGTTCCGCGGATTTCGGGTGACGTCCAATTCACTTGCGTCGGGACCGTATTCGGCTTCGTCCCGGTTGGCCGAGGCGTACAGCATGAGCACCCGCCGGCCTGCCGGAATCCGCACCCCCTCGATCTCGACATCGCGCGTGGTGGTCCGGGCCAGGCCCTGCACCGGCGAGGTCAGCCGCAGGAATTCGTCGACCGCACCCGGAATCAGGCCGGGATCGTCGAGCAGCCGTCGTCGCTGTTCGGGGTAGGTGGTCAGCAATTGCACCGCGCCGCCGAGATTTCCGGTGGTGGTGTCGTTGCCGCCGGTGATCATCGTGAAGGCGAAGCCGATGATCTGCAGTATCTCGCCGACATCGCTGTCGGAGCCCAGCCCGGATGCCACCAGATGCGAGACGGTGTCGTCGGCGGGTTCCAGCTTGCGTTTGTCGATCATCGTGATGAAGTACTGCGTCAGCTCACCGACCGCTTCCTGCGCGTGTTCGATACCGCCGGTCGCGGAGGCCGCCACGATCGCCTCGCTCCACTCGTCGAATTTCGCTCGATCCGCCTCGGGCACACCGAGATAGTGCGCCACCACCATGGTCGGCAGCGGTTTGAACAACTCGACGGAGATGTCACCACCGCCGGCCGCGCGCAACCGTTCCAGCCGGTCGATCACGAAGGCTTCGACGGCCGGCCGGATCTCCTGCACCTGGCGCGGCGTGAAACCCTTCGCGACGCGGCGGCGGAACACCGTGTGGTCGGGCGGATCGGTGAAGACGAACGGCCGATTCTCGCCCAGCCCGATCTCGCTCAGATTGTTGTAGTCGACGGTCAACCCCTGGGCGGAGGAGAACGTCTCGGGATCGCGGACCGCCGCGTAGATATCGGCGTAGCGGGACAGCACGTAGTAGTCGTCCTGTTCCCGGCCTTCCGGCACCACATGGTGGACCGGGGCGAATTCGCGCAGGGCCGCGTACATCGGCCACGGGTCGCGCCAGCTTTCGCCCGAGCGGAGTGTGAATCGAGCTTCGTGAGACACCGTCTGGCTCATGTTTCGAATGTAAGACAAATCAGGTCGAGTGTCTAGAACGTGTTTCACCGAGATGGGTAGGGCACTGGCTGTCGTAGGGCACCGCGACGGCGTTCAGCGCAGCCGGATCGGCCCACTCGAACTGGGCTTCGGCTGCGCCGCCCGCAGCAGCAGCTCGGCCACCGCGGTCTCGGGCACCGGGAGAAAATCGCGATACCAATGGCCGATGCTGTGGAACAGCGCCGGCGTCTCCAGGCAGATCACATTGTCGGCGTGACCGGACAGGGCCCGCACCGCCCGGCAGGATCCGACGGGTACCGCGAGCACCACCCGCGCGGCACCGCGCGATCGGGCCAGCGCGATGGCCGCGCGGGCCGTCGCGCCGGTGCTCACACCGTCGTCGACCACGATCACGGTGCGTCCGGCCAGGATCGGCGCGGGGTGGCGTCGGCGATACCGCACCGCCGTCCGCAGCACCGCCTCCCGTGCGTCGCGTTCGACCCCGTTGCGTTCGGCCGGGCTCACGAAGGCCCGCACCACCGCATCGTCGTCGACCACGCGAACCCCGTGCTCGGCGACCGCGCCGAAGATCAGCCGGGTCCGGCCGGGCACCCGCAGTTTGTGCACCACCGCGATGTCCAGCGGAAGATCCAGCGCGGTCGCGACCTCGTAGGCCACCGGCACGCCGCCGCGTGGCACGCCGAGCACGATCGCGCTCGGGTCGCGGAAGGGCCGCAGGCGTGCTACCAGACGACGGCCTGCTTCGCGACGATCGGTAAAGGGCATCGTGGTCACCCGGGTATGTGGAAGGGGGCGAAGCGCCGGCGCATCGCGGAAGCCAGCGCGTACTCTACGCCGGAGGCGGGCCTGTCGGTGCGCGGTTTGCCCCGATCGAGGCCGAATCGAATACCGCGCGGGCGGCCGCCGGGCTCGGTACCGTGGACTCACCCCGCGCCGACCGTCGGACAAGGAGGGCCCATGCGAGCCGGTCCCGCCCTGCGAGAATTCTTCCGGCGCAAGCCGATCGAGCTCATCGAGGACGATTCCGCCACCGGTCTGCACCGGGCGCTGGGGCTGTGGCAGCTGACCGCCATCGGGGTGGGTGGCATCATCGGCGCCGGGATCTTCGCCCTGGCCGGGGCGGTCGCCCACGATACCGCCGGGCCGGCCGTGCTCATCTCGTTCCTCATCGCCGGGGTGGCCAGCGCGGCCGCGGCGCTGTCCTACGCCGAATTCGCGGGCCTGATTCCGCGCGCCGGCTCGGCCTACACCTACGGCTACGCCGTCCTCGGCGAGCCGGTCGGCTGGTTCATCGGCTGGGATCTGCTGCTCGAGTACACCGCGATCGTGTCCGTGGTCGCCATCGGCATCTCCGGCTACATCCAATTCCTGTTGGGACAGTTCGACCTTCAACTCCCGGATTGGATGCTGGGCGCGCCCGGCACCGGCCACGGCCACGTGGTGGATCTGTTCGCGGCGGTGCTGTGCCTGTTGATCGCCTACCTGCTCAATCTCGGCATTCGGGCCGCGGCGCGGTTCGAGACCTTCGTGGTCGGCCTCAAGGTCGTGGTCGTGATCGTGGTGATCGTGGTCGGCTTCCGCTACATCGATGCGGCGAACTACCACCCCTTCTTCCCGTTCGGTATGTCCGGCGCGGTGACCGGCGCCGCGACGGTGTTCTTCGCGGTCTTCGGCTACGACGCGATGTCGACCGCGGCCGAGGAATCCGTGGATGCGAAACGCCATCTGCCCAAGGCGATTCTGCTCTCGCTCGCGATCTCGATGGTGCTGTACGTGTTGGTATGCCTGGTGCTGACCGGGATGCAGCACTACACCGAGATCGATCCGGAGAGCGGGCTCTCCTCGGCCTTCGCATCCGTCGGGCTGCGCGGACTGGGCAGTCTGATCGCGGCCGGTGCGATCGTCGGCATCATGACCGTGCTGTTCACCTTCATGCTCGGAGTCACCCGCGTCTGGTACTCGATGAGCCGAGACGGCTTGTTGCCCAGGTGGTTCGCCAAAACCCATCCGGTCCGGCAGGTGCCGACGCGGATCACCTGGATCGTCGGATTCGCGTCGGCCACGATCGCCGGACTGCTGCCGATCGGTGAGGCCGCCGAACTGACGAATATCGGAATTCTGCTGGCCTTCATCGTGGTCTGCGTGGCCGTCATCGTGCTGCGCTACCGCCGCCCGGAGCTGCCACGCACCTTCCGCACGCCCGGAATGCCGGTGGTGCCGCTGGTCGGGATCGGGTTCTCGATCTGGCTGATCACCCACCTGGAGCCGGTGACCTGGCTGCGGTTCGCGATCTGGTTCGCGATCGGTGCGGTCGTCTATCTCGCGTACAGCCGCCGCCACTCGCTGCTGGCCGCGCCCGCGGCGACCACGCCGGCCGATCGACCGTAGGGATCGTATCGAGATACCGGCGATATCTGCCGTTTTTCCGGAATTTATCGTTTCGTTATTCGAATTGCCGCGTTCCTATTTGGTTTCCATCCGCTCGTGGCGAATCATGGCTCCCCGGATCCAAGGATCGACAGATCACCGTGGTGTTTCGGAAATCTGCTCTCGCTACGAGATTCGGAGGAACGCATCATGGCAGGAACCGCAGAGGGTCGATGTACCCGTTTGCTCCACCGTTCGGCCTGGTCGACCGCGGTAGCACTGGCAGTTCTGGCCGGTGCCGCGGGAACGGCGACGATAACGGCAGCGCCGGTGAGCGCTCAATCTCCATTACCCGCCCCGGTCGTGCCGGGAATTTCCCCCCTTCCCCAGATCGCAATTCCGGGGCTGATTCCGGAGATTCAGCCGGCACCGCCGGAAACCCCGAAATCGCTCGGGGAGCGGGCCTTGGAGGCCGCGGAGTCGAAGCTGGGGTCGAGCTATCGGACCGGCGCCGCCGGCCCGGATGCCTTCGACTGCTCGGGGTTGGTGCAGTGGTCCTATCGGCAGGTGGGCGTCGAACTGCCGCGCACCAGCTACGACCAGCTGTCCGCCGGTGTGCCCGTCCCGTTGGACGCGCTGCAGCCGGGTGATCTGGTCTCGTTCTACGGCGGCGGACATTCCGCGCTGTATGCGGGTGACGGGACCGTGGTCCACGCCGCGACCAGTGGCGAGGGAGTCATCCGCTCCGCGATCGCCCAGATGCCGGTCACGGCTGCCCGTCGGTTCTGAGCGGTGACACCGAATGCGGTGCGCGGCACCGTGATTCGAGGCCGGTGCCGGTGGCCGGCACGGGCGAACGGATCCCGAGGGTGACCGGCCGAGTGGATCGTGCTCGGCCGGTCATCCGAGTCCGTCGGCTAACGCCGGGTGGACTGCCGTTTCGAAATCGCCTGCAGGCTGAAGGCCGGTGCGGGCTGGGCGGGCGCCGGCGATTCCTCGGTATGCGCCCGCGGCCAGGCGCGGCCGCTGTCGGCGAGTCCGAGATCGCTTGTCACCGTGGCATTCTCGCGCCGTGACGGGGCATCCACCTCGGCGAGGCCGACCAGCACCACGAGCATGATGGTGACGAGTGTGACGACCATGATCAGCGGGGTGAGCAGCTGTACCGAATCGACGCCGCCGGTCGGCTCGCTCATCGAATCCATCCGGTGCGCGGTCATGGATGCCATTCCCGTGTAATGCATTCCGCAGACCGCGAGGCCCATGATCAGGGCCGCGCCGAGGGTAGCGGAGAGCCCGCGCACGTGCAGGACGAACCAGAGCGCGGCGGTCGCGGCCACGACCGCGATGAGAATCGACAGGGCCACCAGTCCCGTGCTGTATTCGATGTGCGCACCCGCGTGCATCGCGTGCATGCCGAGGTAGTGCATGGCGGCCACGCCGAAGCCGGTGATCATGCCGCCCAGCGGGAGCGCGATCGCCTCGCGATGGCCCCGCACCACGATCGACAGTCCGACCCAGACCACCAGGATGGCGATGGCAGCGCTGAGCAGTGTCATCGGAACGTCGTAACGGATGTTCGCACCGTGGATGGCGAACCCGAGCATGGCGGTGAAGTGCATGACCCAGATGCCGGCGCCGCCCAGCGAGACGCCGCGGCGATCAGCCAGCCGCCCGGCCAGCGGGAGGCTCGGGCGTGCGTGGCGCATCGCAATGCCAGCACCGAACCGATGACGGACATGACATAGGCCAGGGCGGGCGTCACCCAGCCGTGGCTGAAATGGTCGAGCTCGAGCACGAGGTCTCCATAAACGGAAGAGGGGTTATGAATTCGTGACCGGACGATAGTTCACATCGCTCATGATCGTTAGTCGCGCCGGCTCTTGCCCGGGGTCCGGCGCACCTCCCGACCGGTCGGTGAACCCGCAGGTGATACCGGTTCACGGGGTGTGTGCACGGTGTTTGCCGGAATGTCTGGAGGAGGACAGACGAACAGGGTGTGTTCTGGCGCACTTGCGCCATGTTTGCGATGGCCGATTCGGTGGTCTCGCGCCTCCGGAATCCGAGCCGGTACCGAATACGCCGACGCGGGCGATATCATATGAAAACCGTATTAACCGACCGGGGGGTACCGATGAGCCCGCAGACGGATGGCCCGACCGCGCAGCAGCGGCGCCGGTTGACCGTGGCCGTCAAGGATGCGTTGCGCGAGTTGAATATCCAGCTCGCGCTGCTCAATCGGCGGTTCGGTGGACAGGTCGAACTCCGCGACGTGGATTGGACCTGTCTGGACCTGATCAACCGGCAGGGACCGATCTCGCCGTCCGTGCTGGCCCGCCGGACCGGGCTGCATCCGGCCACCCTGACCGGCATCCTGGACCGCCTGCAGAAGGGCGGCTGGATCGTCCGGGAGCGTGATCCGGAATCCAATGATCGCCGCGCGGTCACCCTGCGGGCCGTCCGGGAACGCAATGCCGCCCTGTTCCAGGTGTTCTCCGGAATGAATCGGCGCATGGACCAGGTGCTCGAGCGCTACTCGGCGGCGGAACTCGAGGTGATCGCCGACTTCCTCCGACGGACGGGAACCGCCGGCGTCGAATCGGCCGAGGAGCTCGGCCGCTGAGGACCGGCCCGCCGGCCGCCGAGGCGGCGACTATCCGTGCGGCCGGACCGGCAGTTCGGTCAATCCGCGGATCAACAGACTGGGCTGCCGGCGCGGCGTGAAGTCCGGGGCCGGCGCCGGCTTCGGAAACCTGCGCAGCAGCGGCGCGGGCGACGGTGGCCTCCATTCGGGCCGGCCGCGCGCCGACGCAGAAGCAGCCTGCACAGCCGCGTGTGATCCGATGGATCGCTGTTGAGAATGTGGGTGCTGAGCGCCTGCACATCCGGATTCGACAGGGCGTCGGACCTGTTGCGGCGAAATATTTCCGCGGCGCCGAGGGCATCCTTGCGCAACCGCGGGTCCGCCAGCGCCGCCTCGCCCTCGGCGTACCCGATCACGACCGAGCACGGAATGCCGTGCGTGTCGGCCCGGGTGAAAAGGTCGACCGCACCCAACGTGCCGAAAATGTGGCGGGGGTGGCGGGCGGGCATCGGGGAAATGCCGCGCCCGCAGGGGATTTCGGCCGTCAGCGGCGGGTGATCCGGGCCCAGGCCGCCAGCAGGCGGGGGACCACGACGTAAACGGCGGACGGGACCACGAACGCCGTCAGTACGAGTGCGCGCAGCACGGGCGACCAGTCGGCGGTGAACGGCGCCATCACCGTCATCCCGAGGGCGACCATCGGGAAGATCGCGAGCCAGGTGAGCAGGGCACGCAGATGGATCGAGGGTAGGGCGGGGGTGGGCCGAGTGGTGCCGGGAGCGGTGGTGGTCACGATGTCTCCTCAATTCCAACTAACTGGTTGTAGATCAGAGTAGACACCATGGAGGCGGCATCTGCAACTGTTCGGTTGGAATTTTGTTAGGGTGGGCGCATGGCCTGGGACACCGAACGCACCAAACGTCTGCTGCTGGACGCCGCCGCGGCGGAATTCTGCGAGCGCGGGCTGGCCGGTGCGCGCGTCGACCGCATCGCCGCGGCGGCGGGGGTCAACAAGGAGCGCATCTACAAGTACTTCGGGCCGAAGGATCAGCTGTTCGCGACCGTCATCAGTCGGGAGATCGGTGCGCTCGGCGAGGCGGTGCACCTCGAGGGTGAGGGTCCCGCGGCGGTGGTCGATTACGCCGAGCGGTTCTTCGATCATCTGTGCGCACAGCCGGCTCTGGCGCGCCTGTTGTTCTGGGAGGGGCTGGAATTGGGCGTGCCGGTGGCCGAGGCCGTCCGGCGCGAGGGCATGCTCGGCAAGATCCGCGATATCCGTCGCGCGGTGCCGCAACTGTCGCAATCCCGCGCACGAGAGCTGCTGCTGACCATTCTGTCACTGTGCTACAGCTGGCAGGCGCTCCCGACGCTGGACCGGCTCGCCGCCGGTGCGGCGGCGGAAGGCCCGGAGCGGCAACGGGTTCGGCGGGCGGCGATCGGCCGGGCAATCGCCGCCGACCTTGCCGCCGAACTCGCCGTCAGCAATCCCTAGCTCGTTACGTGGCCCAGGAAATCCGCTGTCAGCACGGCGGTTTGGGACAGACGGGTCTCGAGCGCGAAACGACAGGTGTCGAACAGGTGTAGTTCGGCTTCGGGTAGATCGGCGAGGTAGGCCTTCCCGGGCGCATTCCGTTGTTAGGCTCGGATAGGCACACGATTCGTACGCATAAAGGAGCGAGGATGGCTGAGGTCCTGGTCGCCGAGGTGGAGTCGGATCCTCAGCCGTGGGCGGGCCGCCGAGATCGCTCCAGCGCGAACTTCTCCCTCGCCGGCATTCCGGACGGGGTGCAGGAACTGCTGTGGTTGACCGAACCCCACAGCGCCGCGACGCGCTTCAGCGTGATGTCGGATGTGCGCGCCAACTTCGACCAGCGCGTCCTGTCCAATGTCGCGTCCGGATCGAAGACCCGCATCCCCCGGGAGCGGGAATCCCTGTCGCGCCGCGGTTTCTACATCGCCAACCCCTCCGGCTCGACCGAGCCGTTCACCGTGCGGGTGTACGCCGTGATCCCCGACTGACCTGCGGGCCCGCCCCACGCCCGCATTCCGGTGCGGCCGGAGCTTCCACGCAAACCTGGGCGTGAGTGCGGGGAAACCGGAAATCCTGCCGAGGTTCGCACGATCAGTTCACCTGCAACCCAGCCGAGGGGTACGTCTCCCGAAACGCCTCCCGCAACAGCACCGCCTCCCGCGCCCCCCGCTCCGCGATCCCGGCCAGGATCTCGCCGACGCGCCAGTAATGCGAGGGGACCAGCACGCCGGAGGTCACGACGGTCAACGCGATGTCCGCCGCCTCGTCGGGCTTGTCTGCCGCGACCAGTGCGCGCGCGAGGTCGAGGTTCGCCATCGCGATCCGGCGCGGGCGAATTGTGGGGGCGCGGCCGAGGTCCGCCAGCACCTGCCGGGCGTAGCCCTCGCCGGCCGGGTCGCCGAGCCAAGCGAGGGTGGTGGCGACGTACGCGTCCGATTTCGCGGGGTCGAACCGGAAGTGGTGTTCCGGCCGTTCAGGGGTTTCCAGATCGGACACCAGACGAGCCACTCTCCGCAGCGCGGCATAGGTCCCTCGCCGATCCTCGAGTCGCGCCAATGCGCGGCCCTCCTGTGCGGTGGCCTGGATATATGCCGAACTTCCGGTCGGCGCCAGTGATTGCGCCCCGCGCGACAACTCGACCGCGCTCGCGTACTTCCCGCTCGTCAATTGTTCCCACGCCCGGGTCTCCAAGCACCACGCGGCGATTTCTCGGTGTTCCGCTTCCGCCGCGAGCTTCCATGCCAGATGTCCGCGTGCGGCAGCATCGGAGATCTCGCCCAGATCGATGTGGCATGTCGCGGCCAAGAGGGAGAGCCAGCCCACCGTGACCAACAGGCGCCGGTGTTGAGTGAGAGTCATTCGACCGTCCATCAGCCGACCGGCGTAGCCCAAGTGGCGGCGAATACGAACCAGAAGCTCGCGTGGCCGGGTGGTCGGGTACGCCGCCGCCAACTCGTCCACGGCCGCCTCGAGCTGGTCCAACGTGTCGGCGCCAAGATCGGAGGAGGCGACCCGGCACAGCCATTCCGACGCAGCCTGTTCTCCGTTCGCCGCTTCCACGAACAGCGCCGAACCCACCCCCAGCACACCGGCGTAAGCGCGGACGTGCTCGGCCTTGACGGTGCGCTGACCGGTCTCCAACATCCCGAGTAGTGGCTTGCTGTAGTGCGTCCGCATGGCCATAGCGGACAGGCTGAGTCCGGCCGCTTCCCGCGCCGCGCGCAGTTGGGCGCCGCTGACGATCTCCCCGCCGGGATTCATGTGTGCCACGGTATCCGTGCTCCGGGTCGAGTTGTAGACGGTTGTGAACGCGGAGTTGCTTCCCGGCCCAATTCTCCACGCCTAGCGTCTTTTTCGTTCCTGTTCGCCCCGCGCGGCGGGTGCGGATCAATCGACGATCGAAGGGGGTGATCGGTGGGTTTTCCGGTGTGGTGGGACGGGGCTGCCGGTGGGCGGGACCGAGCTGCGCGGCGGTCCGCGCTCGGTCCGGAGGACGGCCCGCTTTATCTCCAGCGCGATGACGGTTCGTGGTGGTTCGTGGGTCCGGATGGGTGGCCGGTCGCGCCGGAGGAGTATCCGGGGCCGGTGGCGGACGTGGTCGGCCCGGTGCCGGATTCGGTAGCGGACGAGGAGGTGTGATGAGTGGAGGGTGGGTATGTCTGGGGTGGACGATCGTGGTCGGCCTGCCGGTCGCGGTGCTGGTGGCGGCGATCCTGTGGCCGCCGCGGATTCCGAAAGATCGCTCGGTGGAAGCGATTCGGCGCCGGATCGAAGCCGAGGACGGGTGCGGCGAGGCCCGGCGACGGCCGGGACGGCCCACATAGCGGCGGGCCGTCTCGAATCACCGCCACGCGGGTGTCCGATGTTTCGTATGCTCGGTGATAACGGACGGGGGACGTCGGTGCTGGATCTCGAGGGTTCAGCTGGAGGAAGGTCCTCGCGGATGGACAGTCGCGAGGTGGGCGAGATCGCCCTGGAATGGTCGGCGGCCCTGCACCGCAGCGATGCCGCGCCGACCTCGGTGCCGCCCGATATCCACCGGCTGACCGGGTGGATCGTCGAACTCGAGGCCGCCTTGTCGAGCCGGCCGTTCGATCCGTCCCCGGCGGCGCGGATCGGTGCCGAGATGGTCCGGTCGAACCTCGTCGACCCGGCCGCGTTGACCCCCGCCGCGACGGCGGTGGCCGGTTTGCTGGAGCGGTCCCGGTTACCGGATCGAACGCGCCGTTTCGGGGTACTGCTGGGCGAGCTGGGTCGCGGCTACAGCGCCGAATTGCTGAAGGCGGATGCCGAGCGCCGGGAGGGTACCGACCAGCGCTTCCGGGTCGTGTTCGAACACGCCGCGGTGGCGATCGCGCTCTACGACAGCAACGGGGTCACGCTCGAAGCCAACCCCACCACCGCCCGGATGGTCGGCATCGATCAGAAGGATCTGCCGGGGGTCTCCGGTCTGGACCTGATGCATCCGGAGGACCGCGACAAGCTTCGCGACGTCGTGGTCGACCTGTATCGGCGTCGCAGCGGCACCGTCCATTTCGAGGGGCGGTTCGTGCGCCCCGACGGCACCGTCTGCTGGGGCGCCTGGACGATGACCCTGGTGCGCGGCGCCGGCGGTCGGGATCTGCGGCTGCTCGCCGTCGGCCAGGACATCACCGAGCGCCGGGCGATGGAGCGGAAACTGTGGTGGCAGGCCCGCCACGACCCGTTGACCGGACTGGCGAATCGGCACTGCCTGCTCGAACAGTTGGAAGCGATCATCGCGACGGCCCGGCCCGCCGACCACATCGGTTTGTGCTTCCTCGACCTCGACGAATTCAAGATGATCAACGACCGCTACGGTCACCGCGCGGGCGACAGCGTACTGGCCGAGGTGGGGCGCAGGCTGGACGCGGCGATGACCTCGCCGACGGTCACCGTCGGGCGGATCGGCGGAGACGAATTCGTGGCGCTGCTGGCGCCGCCGTGTAGCGAGGCCATCGCCGACGCCGCCGCCCGGACGATGCTGGCGACGCTGCGCGAACCGGTCCCGGTAGGTCCGGATGCCGCGATGTCGCTGTCGGCCAGCATCGGGGCCGTGGTGGCCCCGGTGGCCGGCGCGAATGCCGAGAAATTGCTCGACGACGCCGATCTCGGCCTGTACCGGGCCAAGGCCGCCGGCCGCGGCACCTGGGTGCTGCACCGCGACGCCGACGGCCCCGCCGAACCCTCGACCGGTGCCCCCTGATCGACGTGCGGGGGCGTCCCGCAATGCGGGTATGCCCACAGCCGGTCCTCACCGTGGGCTCCGGGGCGACGAGAATCAATCGTCGGCGCCCACCGGCGTCGACTCGTCTTTGAAGCAGTTGGAAACGATGCGCCAGAACGCCGGTGCGGGCATGGCCTGAAAGTTCCAGTCGTCGGTCTGTTGGTGCACGGTCGTGACGATCAAATCGATATCGAAGTCGTCTCGTGTTGCCGCCCCGGTGGATTCGACCCTGTCGATGACAAATCGCTTCGCAACTTCACGCGAAGGGCCGCTGAGCCGTGAGCCGGCCCGGCCGAGAGCCGATGACTGCGTCATTGTGCACACCCCTGTCGTAGAACCCGCGGGCGAGCCGGCGGTCGCTGCCCGAGCCGGCGCCTGCGGAATATCGATGATTCCCCGAAAACGCTTGACGCAGAAAAGCTTAGGACCCGGCAGCTGACATCCGGTTGTAGCCGAAAACACAATTCGGAGCGAAGGATTGTCGCCAGCCCAAAACCGGATGAATCAGGCTCCGACCGGCCTGCCGGGCACCGGGGACGCTGCCGCCCTGCCCACCGCGGACTCGTCGGCCGGGTACGAGGCGAGGTCGGGAAATGTGTTGATCGCCTGCAGGGCGGCGACGAATTCGGCGAGCCGGGCCGGGCTCGACAGGGAGCAACCCAGCCGCTCTTCCAGCCGGCGCATGCGATATCGGACGGTGTTCTCGTGGCAGTACAGGGCGTTCGCGGCCTGTGCGGCCGAACCGTCGGCATCCAGCCAGGCCCGGGCAGTGGCGAGATGGGTGCCGCGTTCGTCGTCGGGCAGGGTGAGCACACCACCGAGGACCCGCCAGACGAATTGCCGTGTCGAATCCAGATTGGCGATGACCAGAGCGCTGATCGGCGTATCGGAGATCTGATTCACGCCGACGGTGCCGGCAGGCATCGTCTCGAGGGCCGTGCGGGCGAAACGAGCCGCACGCGAAGTCATATCGAGTCGTTCGAACTCCGGACTGACACCGACCCGAGCGGCCGCGGTAGCGGAGACGACCTCGAGAATGTCGGCGAGGGTTTGGCCGCTGCCTCGGTAGATGATGCCGATCTCGCGATCGGGCTGCGACCGCCATGCCGATGCGGTACCACGCCGACGGAGGACGTCTTCCAGATGGACCTTCGCCTTGTCGGCGATCGGGGTCGACTCGGCGGCGACAACCACGAATGCCCCTTCGAAAGGCAGCCCGAGAGTCTGCGAGATCTCCCAGGCCGTCTGCCGGTCGTCGGCGCTGCCGTCCAGCAGCGTCGCGACCAGAGCGGACCGCCTGCGATCTTCGGCCACCATGATCGCGGTCATCTGGTCCCGGTAGGCCTCGGTCACGGCTGTCGAGAATTCCAGGTTCAGCAGCCACAGATCCGCCGCCGCGTCGGTCAGTGCCTTCGTCTCCCGGCTGCCCGCCGCGCGGGCCGCGTCCAGCAGCCATTTCCACAGCAGGGAGAAACCGAGGGTGTAGGCCCGGAGCAGTTCGGGCAGCGGCACTCCCATGGCCGCGCGTTCGCGACCGGTCCGCTCCGCGGTCGACACATCGACCGGGAGGTTGTATTGGAGTTGATCCAGCGAACGTTCGATGTTGCGGCGCAGGTTGGCCGCGAGCATCGCCCGCGGCACCACCGTGTCGTCCTTGTAGAGGTCGATCTGCGCCCTGGTGAGGTCCACCAGCTCGTCGACGAGGTCATCGAGTCGCAGCCGCAGAGTGGCCGCCAGCTCGGCAATGACAGGATCCGGTTCGCGACCACGCACACGGCTGACTCTACTCAGGCCGACAGTGGTTGATTCTCAAGAACTGCGACAACCGCCCTGTCAACGGCACCAGCTGACTTACGTGGTCGACCGTCCGGGCTCCGGCACATCTCGCGCGTGAGGTCATTGCGCGAGCGACGTCTACCCCGCGTCGGCTGGGCCGTTAGGTGGGGGTGGGTGTCGGGCGGCGGCATCGAGTTGATCACGAAGGGTCGAGATCACCACGTCTCGGGACGTATTTTCGAGGTGGGCGACGCGGACGGTGAGCACATTGATCAGAACAATGGCAGGCGTGAGAATCGGTGAAACATCCACTCCGACAATGACATCCGGGGGCTTCGTCACAATTACCGGTTCCAGGTCGGTAAGTCCGGCGAGTACGCGATTGAGCGCCTGTCCTGGATTGTCCGGGTCATCGAGTGCCTTTGCCGTTTCCAGGAGGAGGTTGCCGACGCGGCTCGCGTGTTCGGTGAGGCCGACTTGGGCGGTGGCCCCGGTAGCGAGTCGGGCGTCGTCCGCGAGCACACGGTCGGCTCGGATCTGAAGCGCTCCAGCGTGGCCGGACCGGGCGGTTATCGCGACATAGATTCCCACTGGCCTGCCCGCTTCGTCCCACAGGGGTACGTCGTCATCGTCGGATTGCGGGTCGGAGGCGAGGTCCTGGGCTGCGGATCGGTCGACGATGCCGCCGACGAGTGGCATCCAGATGGACGAAATGTCGTGCGGTGCGCTCCCATTCAGCGTGATGGTCCATTTCCCCGCAGTGACGGCTATCCCGCTGAACATGTCGTAGTCGTCGGATACCTCCGACATATCGACGGAAGCCAGGGGCGCGACAGCCCGGATGGCGTCGGCGAGGCCATGGGGACCGAATGTGTCGACTATGTCGACCGCGAACGCGCCGCCCTGGTCCGGGTTGATCCAGTCGATGTCCCGATCGAGGTAAATCCACCTGTCCGCGAGCTGACTGATCTGGCGGGGCGCTCGTCGCGCCCACCAGTCGACGTCGCCGCGCACAGCGCTGATGGTCGGCGACGCCAGAAATTCCGCTTGGTCCCAGCCATAGTTGTCTTTGATCGTGCCGGTCGCATATCCACTCGCGGTGAGTACGAAGTCGCCGGTGACGGTGCCGAATGTGGTGGAGTATGCCGCCGAGACTCCGACCACCCCGCTCTCCGTGAGCTGGTCCGCAGCCTCGAGGAGTGCTTGCGAGGGAGAGTCGACGATGGACTGCCACTCCGGAACTTCCTTGGACACGCAGTCTCCTCATCGGTCTTCATTGCGCTGAGCATGAGCCTAAAACCCATATACAGGTACCTATTCCATGTGATGGGAGGGACGGCGTACCGCCGATTCTCATCGCGAGAGCGTGCCCTTCGATCTGGTGCCGATCACACGTCGATGGCTGCCGCCGCCATCGAGCGGTCTACGCCACGGAGCCGGCGTTCTCCGACATCGGGTACCCCGGAGCGCCGTCGATGGTTTCCCGCTGCCACACCCGAGGTAGCTCGTGTTCCACACCGCGCGTCGGCGTCGAAAGAAAGGACGGCCAGCCGGATGGCATATCTGGCACGGAGTCGGCGCGCGGTTCGTCTCATTGTCATGAAACAGCAGGTCAAGGCGTGCCCTCGGCAGGATTCGAACCTGCGACACCCGCTTTAGGAGAGCGGTGCTCTATCCCCTGAGCTACGAGGGCGGAGGACCGCGACCGAAGGGCTGAAAACCCCGCTGCGGCAACGAGATTCACATCGCTCGAACGTTATCGGTCCGCCGTGCCGAGCCGCGTTCTCGGGTGAGCCGCGAATCGGGCGTGCGTCAGTCTAACCTGTCGCGCCGGTGCGGCGCCGGGTCGCTGCCGTGCGGCGGGCCGAGCCATGTCTGGACAAAAGCTACTCACCCTCACATACTGTGAGTCGGTGAAGTACTGGAGGTCAGTAAATGGTTGTCAGTATGCAGGACCGGGCGGCGGGGCCGGATGAACCGCTGCCGGTAGGGCCGCCGCGTGATTCCCGGGCGGTCGCCTTTGCCGATGCCGGAATGCGGTGGTGGGAGGAGCATCCGAAGCGGGCGTTGGAGACCTTCGGCCGACAGTTGGCCATGAGCCAGGCGCTGATCGCGGGGGTGGCCGTCTCGATCGTGCGCCGGCGCTTCCATTGGCGGGAATTCGTGCGGCAGTGCGGCTTCATGTCCAGCGTGTCGGCGATCCCCACCCTGATCGTCGCGATTTCCGTCGGGGTGGTGGTCTCGCTCCAGGTCAGCCTCGTCATCAAACAGGTCGGCGCGCAGTCCTTCGTCGGCGCGGCCGTCGGCATCGGGGTCGTGAAACAGGGTGCGCCACTGGTGACGTCGATCATGATCGCGGGCGCGGTGGGATCCGCGATCTGTGCCGACCTCAGCTCGCGCACCATCCGTGAAGAGATCGACGCGATGCGCGTGATGGGTGTGGACCCGCTGCAGCGGCTGGTCGGACCCCGGCTACTCGCCGCCACCCTCGTCAGCGTCATGTTGTGCGGCTTCGTGGTGTTCGTCGGCTTCGGCGCGACCTACGGATTCTTCGTCTTCGCCGAACACGGCACCTCCGGATCGTTCATCTCCACCTTCGTCGGTTTCGCGAACTCGAACGACCTGCTGCTCGCCTTCGTCAAATCCGCGCTGTTCGGCATCTTCACCGCGGTCATCGCGAGCTATCACGGCCTCAACGCCCGAGGCGGACCGGCCGGTGTCGCCGATGCCGTGAACGCCGCCGTCGTGCAGTCGGCGCTGGTGCTCTTCGGCGCCAATGTGGTGATCTCGCAGATCTACGACACCGTCGTCCCGAGTCGGCTGGGGTAACCATGGCATCCGGCTACACACCCGCACTGCTGCGCCCGGCCCGGCTGGCCGGCCCGCCCGCCCGCGGCCTCGCGGGGATGGGGCACATGGTCTTCTTCCTCTACCGCTCACTCGCGGCGATCCCGCTGACGCTGCGGCACTATTCGCGCGAGGTCACGCGGCTCACCGCCGACGTGTCCTGGGGCAACGGCACCTTGATCGCCGGCGGCGGCACCGTGGGCGTCATGATCGTCATGTGCGCCTTCGGCGGCATGACCGTCGGGATCGAGGCCTATACCAATCTCGACCTGCTCAGCATCGGTCAGCTCACCGGAGCGGTGTCGGCGCTGGGCGGAATCCGGGAAATCGCACCGATTCTCGCGACCCAGGCCTTCATCGTTCAGGCCGGCTGCCGCTTCACCGCCCAGCTGGGAGCGATGCGGATCTCCGAGGAGATCGACGCACTGGAATCGCTGGCCATCCGGCCCATGCCGTATCTGGTGACGACCCGGATCATCGCCGGTTCGGTGGTCGCGGTTCCGCTGTATGTCGCGGCGCTGGCGGTGTCGATGCTCGCCACCGAGCTGACCGTCGCGGTCATCGGCAATGTGCCGCCGGGCACCTACGGCCACTATTTCGACATCTTCGCGGTGCCGATCGATCTGCTCTACTCGGTGCTGAAGGTCTTCGTCATGGTGGCGCTGACGATCTTCATCCAGTGCTATTACGGCTATTTCGCCAGCGGTGGGCCGGAAGGTGTCGGCGTCGCGGCGGGGCGGGCGATCCGCATGTCGATCATCGTCACCGTCATCGTGAATCTCGCTATGTCCATGGCTATTTGGGGAACCGCCGTCGGCTCCGCCCGACTGTCCGGATGAGGAGGAAGCGATGCTGGGTGTGGAGGAAACGACGCTGCGCACGCCCGCGCAGCGAGTGTTGGACGAAGTCGACAACGTCGTCATCGGGAAACGTCCGATCGTCACCGCGGTTCTGACGGCGATCCTCGCCGGCGGCCACGTTCTGGTCGAAGATCTACCGGGGCTCGGGAAAACCCTGCTGGCCAAGTCTTTCGCCCGTGCGCTCGGACTGAACGTCACCCGCGTCCAGTTCACCCCGGACATGCTGCCCGCCGATCTGGTGGGATCGACGATATTCGACGCGCGCACCGGCAATTTCGAATACCGGCCGGGACCGATCTTCAGCAATATCGTCATCGCGGACGAAATCAACCGGACGGCGCCGAAGACGCAGTCGGCGCTGTTGGAGGCGATGGCCGAGGGTCAGGTGTCGGTCGACGGCACCACCCGGCCGCTACCGTCACCGTTCCTCGTGCTGGCCACCGAGAATCCGATCGAACACGAGGGCACCTACCCACTGCCGAACGCGCAGCTCGACCGGTTCGCGGTGCGGCTGCGACTCGGCTATCTCACGGCCGGTGAGGAGAAGTCGTTGCTGCGCCGGCGAGTACAGAGCACGGTGCGGGATCCGGTGGCCCATCGCGTCGTCGAACTGCCGGACGTCCTGAGGATGCGCGAATCGGTCGATGCGGTGATCGTGCACGACGACATCCTCGAGTACATCGTCGCGCTGGTGCGCTCGACCCGAAGCCACATCCACATCGAGGTCGGGGCCAGTCCCCGCGCGCAGCTGGACCTGTTGCAGCTGGCTCGCGCCCACGCCTTGCTCGCCGGACGCGATTTCGTGATCCCGGACGATGTCAAGGCCCTGGCGGTGCCGGTGCTGGCGCATCGCGTGTCGCTACGTCCGGAGATGTGGTTGCGCCGGATTCGCGGGGAAACGGTCATCGAGGAAATCGTGTCGAAGGTGCCCGCCCCGCGCGTTTCGGTGCCCGGAGCGCACGGTCGCACCCACTGAGATCGGGTGCGGCACAGCGAAGTCGACGGATCCGAGCGCATCGTGGAGGGCCAGGTGAACGAGTTCGCGGAGGTGGTGCGCCGGAGCCGGCGCCCGGCACTGCTCGTGCTGCTCATGGCCGCGTTGGTCGTTGTGGTGGCCGGCACCGGCGGGCCCCGGCTGGCCGATACCCCGGCCGAGCATTCGGCAGCGCCGTCACGGCACAGCCCGCTGCCGGTGGTCGTGCTGGCGATCGTCGCGACCGTCGTCATCGTGGTGGCGATGCTGGCGTATCTGCGGCATCCGGGTCCGGCGGTCGACGTGGTGTCCGGCTCGACGGAAAAGCGGCGGTCGCTTCGATTCTCGCGCCGCGGGCTGCTGACCACCGCGGCGGTCGCGGCGGCGGGGACGGTCGCGGTGATCGCGGTGGCGTCGGTCGCACGGATATCCGTTCCGGCCGGCGACATCCGCCCGATGCGCGATACGCACGACTCGACCGTGGCCGGGCAGGCGCCACCGCCGGATACGCCGGTGACCGGCTCCGGGCCACCGCCGGGCCCCGGGATCGCCGTCGGGATCGCCGGGGTGTGTGTGGTGGCGGCCGCGGTCGTCACCGGCGGCGTGATCGTGGTCCGATCCAGACGGCGCGACCCGGTGGCTGCCGCGGCCGAGGAGGTCGCGGTGCACCGGCCGCCCGCCTCGGGGCGGTCGATCGCGGCGCGCGCGGCCGCCGAACTGGCAGCGCCGCAACGGGATCCGCGAGCCGCGATCATCGCCTGCTACGCCGTCATGGAATCGGCATTCGGCACGTCCGGCACGATGCAGGTATCCGGCGCGGACACGGCGGCGGAGGTGCTGGCCAAGGCGGTACGAGCCGGTGTGGTGACCGGACCCGCCGCGGCCGAGCTGGTCGAGCTGTTCTGCGAGGCCCGCTTCAGCCCGCATCCGATGACCGACGCGCACCGGCACCGGGCCGCGGAACTACTGACCGCCGTGATCGGCACCGGGAGGTCGTGATGACCCGACTCGACATCCACGCGGCAGCCGCACTGGTCGTGGCTTTCGCCGTGCAGCTCGCGGCCCTGCTGGCCGACCGGATGTCCGCTGCCGCGGCCGCCGGCGCCGTCGTCCTCGCGCTGTCCACGGTCGTATTCGTCACGCAGGTGGCCCGAGCACCCGTGGCCGCGGCGGCCCGCGACGATGCCGCCGCTGCCGATGAACGGGACCGGCTGCTGCGCAAGCGGTCTCGCGCCTCGGTGCTGCTCGACCACGCCGACGGCACGGCCGGGGAGTGGGACCGGCACGTGCGGCCGGTGCTGGCTCGTGAATTCCTGCTGGCGCTGGGAAGTACGCACCGCGACGATCCCGAGGCCGCGTCCCGGGTGGGGCGAGACTTCTTCGGCGAACGGTCGTGGCGGTGGGTCGATCCGGCGGGGGCCGAGCCGGGGACGGCACAGCGGCCGGGCCCGGGGCGGGCCACCTTCGTCACGATCGTCGAGCGTTTGGGGGAGCTGTGAATACTTCCCTGGGACAACATGATTCGGTTTCGCGAGAATCCGCGGTGCACTGGCGGCCGGCCCCGGCGGTCGTGGCGGCGGTGTCGTGCGCGGGGCTGCTGGTGGCGGCCGCGTTGCTGTTCGCCCAGCCGCGCCTGGTGGTCTTCGCGGCCCCGATGTTCGCCTCGGCCTGGGCTTCGACGAGTCGCGGCACCGCCCGGGTCCGGGCCTGGATCACCGATGCGGAGACCGTCGAGACCACGGTCGTCCGATGCGTCGAGGGCGAACCGGTCGAGGTGCATGTTCACGTCGAGACCACGGACGGGGCCGTGCTGCGACGCCGGTACATCCCGGCGATCGACGGGATCGAGTCCACTGGATACCCGGACGAGGAATCACGATCGGTGCGGCTGACACCGCGCATGTGGGGGCGATATCCGGTGCCGGTGCAGGTGGAGCTGACGGACCGGACCGGCCTGTCCCGCGGTACCGCGCTGCTGCGCCCGCTGATTCTGCAGGTGCTGCCGGCGATCGACGAACAGCCGGTGACGGCCGCCGGCGGAGCGTCGTTGAATCGGGTGGGGTCGCATCCGACCGCGCGCGCGGGCACCGGCTCGGAATACGCCGACATCAGACCGTTCGCCCCCGGCGACAGTGTGCGCCTGATCAATTGGCGCGCCACCGCCCGCCGCGGATCGGTTCTCGTCACCGCTCGCGCACCCGAGCACGCCCACGACATCGTGCTGATGATCGAGGACCCGGTGGTGACCGGCGGGCAACCGAGTACGGCCGCCGATCGGGCCGTCCGCGCGACGGCGCTGCTGGCCCGGGCGGCGCTGCGGTCCGGCGACCGAGTGGGCCTGATCTGCCTCGGCAGCCGGCCGCGATGGCTGGCGGTCGGGGCCGAGCGGCACCAGTTCGTCGGCCTGATGTCGACCCTGCTGGACCCGGACGTACCCGCGGCGGACACCTTCCCCGGGACCGTGGTGCCGCGGCACGCGGTCCCGCCGGCGGCGACCGTCGTAGCCTTGTCCACCCTGGCCGAGACGCGCTTCGTCGCGACCGTATCGGAGTTGCGCAAGCGCGGCCACCGCACCGTCGTCGTCGACGTCTCGGACGACACCGCCGCCGGTGCCGAGGATCCGGTCGTCGAGCGGCTCCGGCGGCTGGAACGGTCGGGCCTGTACCGCGACCTGCGAGCGGTGGGAATCGAGGTATTCCCCTGGCCGGGAGAGCGATTGGTGCCCGAGGTGCTGGGCTCCGACCCCGCCGACACCGTGGTCGACGGGAGATTCCGATGAGGCCGGCGCCGATCGTCGCCGGCGCGGCCGCCGGAGCCATGGCCGGAGCGGTCGTGGCGCAGTCGGAGACGACCGATGGCGCGCTCCTCGCGGTGGCCGTGCTGGTCGCCGCCGGCGCGGGCCTGCGCACCGGGTGGGTGGCCTGCGGCACGGTGCTCA
>NZ_BAGM01000013.1 GCF_000308855.1 Nocardia veterana NBRC 100344
GAATCCGGTGCCGGTGGGATACCGCCCCGTGAGGGCGGCCTGCCGCAACGGGGCGGCTCCGGATTGCCGCAGCGGACTCCGGCCTCGTCGGCGCCCGGTGGTGAAGAACGTCCGGCCGCCCAGCTGCCGCCGCGGGAGGTCGGCCCCAACGGCCTGCCGCAGCGCACGCCGGGCACCAACGGCGCTCCGGCCCGCGAGGCCGGGACCGGCCTGCCGCAGCGGGAGTCCGCCAATGGTGGTCTGCCGCAACGGGATTCGTCCAACGGTGGACTACCCCAGCGCGGTGCGGCCGCGAGCGGACTGCCGCAGCGCACGCCGGGTTCCGCCGGTGTGCCCGGCCGCGAGGCCGCTCCCACCGGTTTGCAGCGCGAGGGCGGTCTGCCCCAGCGTGAGGCGGGTAACGGCCTGCCGCAACGGAATTCGGGCAGTGACCTCCCGCAGCGGGAGGGGATCGGCGGGCTGCCGCAGCGTGACGCCGGTGCAGGTCTGCCGCAGCGAGAGTCGACCGGCGGTCTCCCGCAGCGGCCCCCGGCCGCGGGCGGCCTACCGCAACGGCAGCCCGGCGCCGGGCTGCCTCCGCGTCCGGAACCCACTCCGGGGCTGAGCCTGCCCGGGCGCAACGCGCCGCAGGCGGATGCCGCGGACGGTGCGCGCCCGGAATCCGCCGGTGGCGAGGGTCGCGAACGCGGCCGCCACAGCTACCGGTCGAATCCGCAGAAGACGGCGTCGTTCTTCCAGACCCGGCTGCAGCCCGCAGCCGATCCCGGCCCGTCGCTGGGCGGCACGCCGATCTTCGCCGAGATGATGTCGGCGTGGCTCGCGGACCCCAACGCGGATCGGTCCCAAGTCGCCGCCTCCTTCGAATCCCCAGGTGACGAAGGTTGGCAGGCTGCCCGGCGGGCGGTGGAAACCCCGTCGGAAAAGCGGACGGCGGCCGGATTGCCGCAGCGTGATCCCGGCAATCGGCTGGTGCCCGGTGGTGTCACCGGACGTGCCGATCGGGCGCCGCGCCGTGACCCAGAGTCGATCAGGTCAAGTCTGAGTCGTCACCAGCAGGGCGTCCGGGATGGCCGCGCAATGGGAGCAATGAACCTAACCGGAGATAAAGGAGACCGATGAACCCCGATCTAGGTGGTACGAACCGTCAGCTGGATTGGCTGGTTTCGAACTTCGCCAACGAGGTTCCGGGCGTCGCTCATGCCGTGCTGGTTTCGGCGGACGGCCTGTTGATGGCCGCGAGCGCTCAGTTGCCCGTCGACCGCGCCGAACAGCTGTCCGCTGTGACGGCCGGTCTGGCCAGCCTGTCAGTCGGCGTGTCGAACCTGTTCGAAGGCGGCACGGTGCTGCAGTCCGTGGTCGAGATGGAACACGGTTACCTACTGCTCATGGCGGTCGGTGACGGTTCCTATCTGGCCGTGCTGACCAACACGTCCTGCGACATCGGCCAGGTGGGATACGAGATGGCACTACTGGTCGAGCGGGTTGGCCAGACAGTTCAGGCCACACCTCGCGTCACGATGGGTTCCTGATGGTGGGATGGACATAGACAACCAGCACGTGGGGAGCGCCGAGCCCAGCCTCGTCCGTCCGTACTCGCTGACCGCCGGTCGTACCCGACCGACGGTGGAGTTGGCCTTGGAGGCGCTCGTCGCATCGCATCCGGTCGCCCTCGAGCGGCAGTTCGAACTGACCAACATCGAGACGTCAATCGTGGAGTTGTGCCGAGAATCGCCGTCTGTTGCGGAACTGGCTGCCCGACTGGGTATTCCGATCGGGGTGGCTCGAGTGCTCGTCGCCGACCTCATCGAGGCGGGACATGTGCGAGTTTCGGCGACTTTGAAAGACGATTCGAGCGACGATGAACGTCGCGAGCTGATCGAAAGGGTTCTCAGTGGACTCCGGCGTATTTGATTCGACGGCCCAGGTCGATACCCGCAGCGCCAAACCGACCTCCGCGAAGATCGTGGTGGCCGGTGGCTTCGGTGTGGGTAAGACGACCTTGGTCGGTGCTGTATCGGAGATTGTTCCGCTGCGCACCGAGGCTTTGGTGACCAACGCCAGTGTGGGCGTCGACAGCCTGGCCGCCGTGCCGACGAAGGCCACCACCACGGTGGCCATGGACTTCGGCAGGATCAGCCTCGCCGACGATTTGGTGCTTTATCTGTTCGGCACACCCGGCCAGTATCGCTTCTGGTTCATGTGGGACGACCTGATTCGCGGCGCCATCGGGGCGGTAGTGCTGATCGACACCAGACGGCTCGAGGACTCCTTCGCCGCCGTCGACTACTTCGAGGCTCGCGGGCTGCCGTTCCTGGTGGCCATCAACGAGTTCGACGACGCACCGCGCTACCCCCTGGAGGACATCCGCCAGGCGTTGGCCGTCCCGGCGGACGTGCCGATCATGTCGATCGACGCGCGCCGGCGCGAGCCGGTGAAGCAGGCGTTGGTCTCGGTCACCGAGTACGCGCTGCGCAAAGTGGTTCAGGGTTACTGATACGCCGACGACCGGCCGCGACCATCAGGCGGCCGGATCGACGCGGCGGTCGACACGAACGTCGACGCCACGCGCCGGGGTGACGCCGCATCCGCTGGTTACCCTCGGGGCGTGAAGATTTCGGCGCGTGAGTTTCTCGACGGCGTCCTCGACCCCGGCTCGTATCGCAGCTGGGATCGGGACCCGATTCCGGTCGCGGCCGGCCCCGCCTACCGCGCCGAACTCGACGCCGCGGCACAGCGGTCCGGTGTGGACGAATCGGTGCTGACCGGTTCGGGACTGCTGCGTGGGCGGCCGGTCGGGGTCATCGCCTGTGAATTCGGCTTTCTCGCCGGCTCGGTCGGTGTCGCGGCCGCGGAACGCATCGTGACGGCGATCGAGCGGGCGACCGAACAGGGTCTGCCGCTGGTCGCCTCACCCACCTCCGGCGGCACCCGAATGCAGGAGGGCACGGTCGCTTTCGTGCAGATGGTGAAGATCGCGGGCGCGGTCGCCGCGCACAAGGCCGCCGGCCATCCCTATCTGGTGTACCTGCGCAATCCGACGATGGGCGGCGTCTTCGCGTCCTGGGGATCCCTGGGCCATATGACCTTCGCCGAACCCGGGGCGCTGATCGGATTTCTCGGCCCGCGGGTGTACGAGGCGCTGTACGAGCGGTCGTTTCCCGAGGGGGTGCAGACCGCGGAGAACCTCTATCACAACGGCGTCATCGACGGTGTGGTGCCGGTGCGGGTATTCCGCCGGATCGCGCACCGGGTGCTGAACGTCACGGTTCCGGTTGAGTCGCAACCGGATTCGCGTCGCCCGGGAGCGACGTCCGCGTCCGTGCCCCCGGCGGTCGCGCCCGGAGCCTCGGTGGGCGGGGCCGGAGTGGGCAGCGCCGCCGGACACGACAGCGATCGTGCGCCGGAGTCGGGCGGCGCGCCGGACGGTCGTGCTGCCCAGGGCACCCCCGCTGCGGGAGTGCAAGGGGCACAGTCCCATTCGTTGGACGCGGACGCGGCGCCCCAATCATCCGACGTCGGCGGGCCGGTTCCACTCGCCTGGCAGTCGGTGCTGATCTCCCGCGATCCACTGCGTCCCGGCCTGCGAGAACTGTTGCGCCAGGCCACCGATCGGGTGCCCCTGAGCGGCACGGGTCAGGGCGAATCCGACCGGACCGTCGTCCATGCCCTGGCCCGGTTCCGCGGCGAACCGTGCGTGGTGTTCGGCCACGACCGTTCCGGCCAGACCGGTGAGAACACCATGGGCCCGGCGGCATTGCGTGAGGCCCGCCGCGCCATGCACCTCGCCGCCGAACTGCACGTCCCCCTGGTCCTGGTGATCGACACCGCCGGGGCCGCCCTGTCCCGGGAGGCGGAGGAACGTGGTCTGGCTCCGGAGATCGCCCGCTGCCTCGCCGATCTGGTCACCTTGGCGACCCCCACTGTCTCCGTCCTGCTCGGACAGGGCACCGGCGGCGGCGCCCTGGCGCTGCTCCCCGCCGACCGCGTCCTCGCCGCCACTCATGCCTGGCTGGCCCCGCTCCCTCCCGAGGGTGCCAGCGCCATCGTCTTCCGCGACACCGATCACGCCCCGGAACTCGCTGCGGCCCAACGGGTTCGCGCCGCGGAACTACTCGCCGACGGAATCGTCGACCGCGTCGTGCCGGAGCGTCCCGATGCCGCCCGTGAGCCGGTCGACTTCTCCCGCCGCATGGTCGCCGCGATCGCCGAGGAGCTGGCGGACCTGCGAACTCGGCCCGTCGCGGACCTGCGCGGTGACCGCCGAAACCGCTACCGCCGGCTCGGACTATCGAGCTGAAGCGCTACACCGGTGTCCATTGCGGGGCGCAGCGCCGGCCAGGAGAGTCGCGAGCCATCGCACCGGCGGTGTGGCCCGTGCGGAAGGAGTCTGCCTCGGGGAGAGTGCCCGCGAAGATGTGGAAGAACGAAGATGTGGAGGAACACGGCATCGGCGTAGGGCCGAGGCCGAGATGGTCCCGCCGGTCACATGCGATACTGGGCTATCTCCAGAATCAGCTGGAACCAGTGCGGAGTGAGGACTCGATGACAGCCGATCCGATGCCGTCCGAAGACCGCGCGCGTCCGCGATGGCCGGTGCCTCCACCGGAGGGATACACCGCCGATGATCTCGACACACTTCCCGATCTTCCCTCACATACCCAGCTGATCGACGGGAGTCTCGTCTTCGTGAGCCCGCAGATGATGTTCCACATGCGCGTCATCAACTATCTCGCTCGGACGCTCGGCGATCAGGCTCCGGCCGACTTCGAGGTGTGCCGGGAGATGACTGTGACGCTGGGGCCGCGGCAGCGCCCGGAACCCGACATCATGGTTGTCGATGCAAATGCGGTTGACGACCTCTCGACGACAACCTTTGTGCCCGCGGACGTCGTCCTCACGGTCGAGGTGGTATCTCCCGACTCCGAGGAACGGGACCGCAAACGCAAGCCGTTGCTGTACGCCGAAGCCGGTATCCCGCACTTCTGGCGCATCGAGAACGCCGACGACCGTGCGGTTGCCTACGTCTACGAGCTGGATCCTGCGACGTCGCAGTACGCGCTCACCGGCATTCACCACGATCGGATGCGACTTCAGGTCCCGTTCGGGATCGATCTCGATCTGGGCCGGGCAACACAGCGATGAAGCGGTTCGAACCGCGGGTCGCGATTCCGGCTCCTGGTCGGTGGCTCTGCCGCGGCGGGTGTGAACACGCACCGGTTCGTCGTTGACGCTCGGGCAAACCGCTTCTACGGTCGGAACGGTGACCTTTCGCAGCGAGAGCAGCGCAGTGCCGTCGGTGATCCTCAACGACGGTCATCTGATTCCGAGATTGGGGTTCGGCGTCTTCCAGGTGCCGGAGGGGCAGACCTTCGATACGGTGACCGCCGCGCTCGAGGCGGGGTATCGCAGCATCGACACCGCGGCCGCCTACGGTAACGAGGCCGAGGTCGGGCGGGCCATCACCGAATCAGGTATCCCGCGCGAGGACGTCTTCGTGACGACGAAGCTGTGGAATTCCGATCAGGGCTACGACTCGACGCTGCGCGCGTTCGACGCGAGCATGGAGCGGCTCGGGTTCGACTATCTGGACCTCTACCTGATCCATTGGCCGGTGCCGCAGGCCGACCGCTACATCGACACCTTCCGGGCGTTCCAGACCTTGAAGTCGCAGGGCCGCATCGGTTCGATCGGGGTGTCGAACTTCCAGATCGATCATCTGCGGCGGCTGATCGGCGAAACCGGCGAGGTCCCGGCGGTCAACCAGATCGAACTGCATCCCGCGCTCGCGCAGACCACGCTGCGCGCCTTCCACGCCGAACACGGCATCGCCACCGAGGCGTGGAGTCCGCTGGGCCAGGGTGCGGAACTGAAGGATCCGACGGTGACCACGATCGCCGAGCAGGTCGGCCGCACGCCCGCCCAGGTACTGATCCGCTGGCATCTGCAGTTGGGCAATATCGTCATTCCGAAGTCGGTGACACCGAGCCGGATCCGCGAGAATTTCGACGTCTTCGGCTTCGAACTCGACGCCGATCAGATGACCACCCTCAGCGCGCTCGACACCGGCAGCCGGGTGGGGCCCGATCCCGATACGTTCGCCATGGGGCTGGACTGACCAGAGTCGAATTTTTGGCGCGGACTCGGCTCGAAATCGGGAAAAACCCGCGAATCGGCCGGGGTTTGCACGAACAGTTCGGACCTATCCACCCTGCCGAGCGGGATGGATCCCCAAATACCGGGTGAGCTCCACCGCCGCCGCCCGCCCGGCCCGGTTGGCGCCGATGGTGCTGGCCGACGGCCCGTAGCCGATCAGATGGATGCGCGGATCCGACGCCACCTGGGTGGCCAGCTGCCCGGTCATCGTGATGCCGCCGCCGGGGCCGCGCAACCGCAGCGGGGCCAGGTGGTCGAGTGCGCTGCGGAAACCGGTCGCCCACAGGATCACATCGGCGGCCCGGAAGCTGCCGTCGGCCCAGCGCACACCGGTCGGTTCGATCCGGGAGAAGATCGGATGCCAGGTCAGCGCTCCGCGGGCGCGGGCCGCCCGGATTCGGTCGTCGACCGGCAGTCCGGTCACCGAGACCACCGATCGCGGCGGCAGCCCGCGGCGCACCCGATCCTCGACCAGGGCGACCGCGCGGCGGCCGTCGTCCGGCCCGAACGGCCCCTCGCGCCAGCGCGGCTCGGTCCGCGACACCCATGTCGTGCTGGTGACCTGCGAAATCTCGTCCAAGAGCTGGATCGCCGAGATTCCGGCGCCGACCACCACGACATGTTTTCCGGCGAATTCGGCGGCGTCGCGGTAGTCGTGCGCGTGCAGCTGCCGGCCGGCGAAGGTCTCCGCGCCGGGGTAGTAGGGGATGAACGGCTTCTCCCAGGTCCCCGTCGCATTGATCAACCCGCGGGCCCGCAGGGTCTCGGCGGCGCCGTTCGCGGGAGTGTCCCCGGACACCGTTTCGACATGTAGAAAGCCGTCGACCGCGGTCCCCGGGCAGGTGGCCGGTGTCGCCCGATCGCAGACCACCCGCACCGATACCGGCCGGCGCACCCGCAGCTCGAACCGCTTCTCGTACAGATCGAAGTAGTGCGGGACCGCGGTCGCGGCGGGTACGGAATCCGAACCGGGCGGGAGGGTTTCGGCGAACGACATCCCAGGCAGGTCGTGCACCCGGTTCACGGTGCTCAAAGTCAGTGAGGCCCAGCGGAACTGCCATGCCCCACCCGGTCCGGGCGAATGGTCGACGATGACGAAATCACGTTCCGGCGCCAAGCCGAGCCGCCGCAGGTGATAGCCGACCGACAGTCCGGCTTGGCCGGCGCCGATCACCACAATCTCGAAATCGGGTGCGGTCACCGCCGTCACAGTACGCGTCGAGTGCGCTGCGGCAACTGTGCGGCGCATACAGTGGAGTCGATACCGACCGGCGGGTGCGGTGAGGCGCCCGCCGGAAGTGAACCGCGCGAATGGGGAGAGGTCAGATGCTCGCAGTGAGCCGGGATGGTGACGTGGTCACCATCGAATTGCAGCGCCCGCAGCGCCGTAACGCCCTCAACGACGAGTTGGTGGCGGCGTTGCGGGAGGCCGTGACGGCCGCGGCGGCCGACGCTCGGGTGATCGTCCTGACCGGTCAGGGGCCGATCTTCAGTGCGGGCGCCGATCTGTCGGGTGTGTACTCGCAGGACTTCCTCGGCTCCCTGGTCGATCTGCTGCACACCATCGAGACGGTTCCGGTGCCGGTGATCGCCGCGATCAACGGGGGCGCGCTCGGCGCGGGGGTGCAGTTGGCGCTGGCCGCGGATCTGCGGGTGATGAGCCCGGACTCCTACATCGCGATCCCGGCGGCGAAGCTCGGCATTTCGGTGGATCGCTGGACGGTCCGCCGTTTGGTGTCGCTGATCGGCGGCGGCCCCGCGCGTACCGTGCTGATGGGTGCCGAAACCGTAACCGCCTCCGACGCTTACGCTTTCGGCTTCGCCAATCGGATCGGCACCCTCGCCGACGCGCAGGAGTGGGCGAAATCGATCGCCGAACTGGCCCCGTTGTCGCTGCGGCATCTGAAGCTGGTGTTCAACGACGACGGCACCCGCGGCGAGGACACGCCCGAGCAGCGGGCCGCCCTGGAGGCGGCCTGGCGCAGTGCCGACGCCGAGGAGGCCCGGCTGGCCCGATCCGAGAAGCGCGCGGCGAAGTTCGTGGGGCGCTGATGGCCGCCCCCGAACTCGTCGCCGCTGCCCGCCGGGCGGCGCTGGCCGCCGCCGGGTTGGTCGGCCTGCGCTGGGTGGCGCGGGCGGCGTGGCGGATACCCGCGGAGCTGGGTGCTTCCACCGCTGCCATCGCACCTGTCGCCGCCGGTTCGTCCCGCTACCGCGATCGGCAATTCCACAACACCGAACCGAGCAGCCAGATCGCGCCCGGATCGGGCATGTCGCTGCTGGTGTCGGCGCTCACCCGGCGTGATGTGGGCCGGCCACCGGCGGATATCCCGCTGGCGACGGCGACGCATCCCGAACAGGCCGCCGAGCTGGCCGTCACCTGGTTCGGGCACGCCACCGCCCTGGTCGAGATCGACGGTTACCGCATTCTCACCGACCCGGTCTGGAGTGAGCGGGTCTCGCCGTCACCGCTGGTCGGTCCGGCGCGAATGCATCCGGTACCGGCGCCGCTGACCTCGTTGCCGCCGCTGGACGCCGTCGTCATCTCGCACGACCACTACGACCACCTCGACCGCGAGACGGTGCGCGCGCTGGTCGACGCTCAGGACGCGCCGTTCGTGGTGCCCATCGGGATCGGCGCCCACCTGCGCAAATGGCAGGTCCCCGAGACCCGCATCATCGAACTGGATTGGGGCGCTTCGACTTCCCTCACCCGGCCGGGACGCGGTGAACTGATCGTCACCTGCACCGAGGCGCGGCATTTCTCCGGGCGCGGGCTCACGCGGAACACCACGCTGTGGGCGTCGTGGGTCTTCGCCGGACCGCAGCGACGGGTGTACTTCGGCGGCGACACCGGGTACACCAAGGCCTTCGCCGAGATCGGCGCGAGCTATGGTCCGTTCGATCTGACCCTGCTGCCGATCGGGGCCTACGACGTGCACTGGCCCGATGTGCACATGAATCCCGAGGAGGCGGTGCGCGCGCACGCCGACGTCTGCGTCGGCGACGCCGGGCACGGCATGTTGGTGCCGATTCACTGGGCCACCTTCAACCTCGCGTTCCACGGCTGGTCGGAGCCGGTCCGCCGATTGGTTGCGGCGGCCCGTGCGGCGGGTACTCCGATTGTCGTGCCGCTTCCCGGGGAACGGATAGATACCAATGCGGTATCACCGCAGGTCCCATGGTGGGAGGATGTGCGCTAGGAACGCAATCGACGAATGAAGGAGTGGGCTTCATGAGTTTGATGGATACGCTCAAGGGCTTGGTGGGCAAGGGCCGCGACGCGGCCTCGCAGAACTCCGAGAAGGTCCACGGTGCGGTCGACAAGGCCGGTGGTTTCATCAACGAGAAGACCGGCGGCAAGTACTCCGACCACATCGACAAGGGCACGGAGGCCATCAAGAAGAACATCACGGAGCAGGGTGGTAACACTCCGCCCGCCGCGCCGCCGCAGAC
>NZ_BAGM01000012.1 GCF_000308855.1 Nocardia veterana NBRC 100344
AGCGCGCCCGCGGCCACCGCCCCGGCGGCCGCCGCGGCGACCGAGGATGTGAAGGCCGAGCCGGCCAAGCCGGAAAGCGCCAAACCCGCGCCGCAGAAGCCGGCGCGGGCGAAACGAGGTAAGGCGCCGATGCCCTCGTGGGAGGACGTGCTGCTCGGGGTGCGCAGCTCCGGGCACTGATTTCCGGCTCCGAACGGGCCGAGGCGAATACGCGGCGCAGGCATCCGGCTTGTGCCGCGTTCTCGTACCGGCCGTCCCGGCCCGAAGGAGGCGGACGAATTCGCGGCCGACCATTGTGAAACGGGGCTTGACACGCGTTCGCCGGTGCCCGAAGCGCCGGTGTTTACGCTGTTGGGGGAGTAGATTTCCGGTATGCGCCCGATTTGCCTCGGGTCCGCAGCGAGCAGGCCGCGGTAGCGGAAACGGTTCGGTCCCGCGAGTTGCTCGGGAGTAACTACGCTTACCCGTTCGAGCTCGGGAGGTGTCGCAGGTGCCGTCCACAGCCTCGTCGATCTGGTACGTCGATGATCCCGACCCCGCCGCCGTTCTCCGCTCCCACGCCGATCCCGATCCGGAGGCCGCTTTCGCCCTGGCCAAGCAGCTCAACCCCGATCACGATGTGGTGCCCGCCGCGTCGGGCAGCCTGAAGGTGTGGGCCGGCCCGGATCCCGGGTCGGTGTTCATCGGTTGCTTTCCGGGCGTCACCGTCGTCTGCACGGTGCAGGCGGCGCGCAGTCGTCCCAGGCAGCTGCCGGAACCGCTGATTCGGCCGTTGGCCTCGGAACACACCTACCTCGTCGCTTACGATGTGCCGCTCGGCTGGGGTGCGTTCGCCCATTGGGAGCGTGGCGAATTCCGGCGATCGTTCAGCGCCACCCGGGTGCACATCGTCGAGGACGAAGGGTTGCCGCTGGTCTGGGAGCGGTCGTACTGGGCGGGGGAGCATCCGATCCGGTTGCGGCCCGGGGATTTTCCCGATCCGCAGATTCTGCCCTTCGATCCACCCGAATTCGCCGATGCGGCCAACGAACAGTGGCTCGGATTCCGGTACCGCACCGGGGCGTCCGACGACGCACTGCATCCGGACCGGATCCCGGTGTGCGGCTTCAGCCTCTATCCCGCCGGGCAGGCGCCGGCGCTGCCACCGCAGGAACCGTCCGTGTCGATCCCGGCGGGCCGGCGCTGGCTGGGCTGGCTGCGCGGGCGCGATCGGGTGTCGTGAGCGGGACGCTCACCGGGATGCCGCGGCGATCAGCAGGATCAGCCACCCGAGCAGCACCCCGGCGCCGATCCCGGCCAGCACCCACCGGGTGACCGGAGTGTTCCGCCAGCGCCACGCGGTGGGGGCGGTACCGGCGGCCGCGATCACGTTCACCGCGACCGCCAGCGTCCAATGCACCTGCGCCAGCGCGATTCCGAACGAGTACACCCCGGCCGCGGTGAGGGCGGCGACGAATACACTCACCGCCACCCCGGCCGCCCACGGGGTCGGCTCGGCGGGCGGGAGGTCGGGACCGCCGGTGGATGGAGTCACGAGGTCCGCACCCTTTCGTAGAACGCCATCGCGGCCGCGGTCGCGACGTTGAGCGAATCGGTTCCGGGTGTCATCGGGATGCGGGCGCGAATATCGCAGGCGCGCATCGCCGCTTCGGTCAGCCCCGGGCCCTCCGCGCCGAGCAGTAGGGCCACCCGGTCGCCGGTCATCGCGGTCGCGAGGTTCACCGCGGTCGGCGAGGGGGTGAGTGCGATGATCCGAAACCCCTGCTCACGCAGGGTGTGCAGGCCGTCCGGCCAGGTCGGCAGCGCGGCGAACGGAACTCGCAGCACATGCCCCATCGAGACCCGCACCGCCCGCCGGTACAGCGGATCGGCACAGCGATCACCGAACAGCACCGCATCGGCGCCGAGCCCGGCAGCGTTGCGGAAGATCGCGCCGATGTTCTCGTGATCGTTGACGCCCTCCAGCACCGCCACCGTGCGCGCGGTGGGCAGGATCTCCTCCGGCAGCAGCTCCGGCGGCCGGTAGGCGGCGGCCAGCACGCCGCGGTTGAGATGGAATCCGACGATCTCGGCCATCACCTCCGCGTTCACCCGGAAATACGGAACGTCCACCCCGGCGAGGTCCGCCGCGAGCTGATCGAAGCGGCGACCCACCCCGAGGAGCGCGAACGGCCGGAACTGCGAGGCCAACATGCGCTGTACGACTACCACACCCTCCGCGATGACCAGGCCTTTCCCGCCCGGCAGATCGGGGCGGCGATCAGCGGAATTGAGGTCGCGGAAGTCGGCGACCCGGGGGTCGCCGGGGTCGACGATATCGATCACGTGGGCCACGGCCACCTATCCTGCACCCTGGCCCGGAATCCGGCGGAGCCAACTGTCGGCCAGAACACGGTTTGGCCGGCAACGCTATGGTGAACTCTTTATTGGTTTATCCACCGAACGATTTATCCATCGCAACGGAAGAGGACGCATGACCAAGCCGGAAGTCGAGTTCCAGGAAGGCCCCGCGCCCACCACGCTGGAAGTCAAGGATCTGGTCGAGGGCGAAGGTGCCGAAGCGGTACCCGGCGGCACCGTCGAGGTGCACTACGTGGGAGTCGAATACGACACCGGCGAGGAGTTCGATTCGTCCTGGAACCGCGGTGAATCCATCACCTTCCCGCTGCGCGGCCTGATCCAGGGCTGGCAGGAAGGTATTCCGGGCATGAAGGTCGGTGGCCGTCGTCAGCTGACCATCCCGCCGGAGCTGGCCTACGGTCCGGCCGGTGCCGGGCATCCGCTGTCGGGCAAGACCCTCGTCTTCGTCATCGACCTGGTCAACGTCGTCGAGTAAGTCGATCGCGTAACCCGCCGCCGGATCGGTTGTCATTGCCGGACGATCTCGACGGGATCGGACAGATTCGTCGCCAGCGCCGACTGCTGAGACGAACCGGCCGCCGGTAACGCGGTGAGGGCCTTACCGGTCTGGTCGGTCAGATTCGCCGAGATCTGCCGCATCTGGGTGATTCCGCCGCTCACCGCCTGCAGGGCCGCCTGCAATTGGGTGCGCGCCTGATCCGTGAGTTGCGGGATCCCCTCGATCAATTCCGCCCCGCGGTCGAGCTGACCGCTCGCGTCGGTGAGGCGACCGGCGGCATCGCGCAGCACGGTGCCGAGGCCGGTGTCCGGATCGGTGCTACTGCCGGTCAATCGGGCCACCCCGGTCAACTGGGCATCGGCGTGACCCGCGATCGAGCGCAGTGCCTCGAGCTTGCCGATGACATCGGCGACCCGCGGGTCGCCCGCGAACGGCAACGCCCGCAGCAGCGGCAGCACCTGGTCGAGCCCGGTGCTCATCGCCGCCGCACTGCTGCCGATCTGGCCGAGGGTCACGCCGGTGGCGTCGAAGGCGCCGGCCAGGCTGTTCGCCTGCGTGGTGGCCTGCGCGAGGGTGGTCCGGACCTGACCGAGCTGAGCGGTCAGTGCGCTCGCGCCGGATTCCGCGGAATCCAGGAAGCCGAGCATCTGCTGGGCGCCGCCGCTGAACTGGCCGGCCGCGTCCGCGGCGGTGCGTACCCCCACGTCGAGCAGCTGTGAGGTGAATGCGGCCTGCTGCATCGAACCGCGCGCGGTGGACACCGCCGCCAACGTGCGATCCACACCGGCGGCGGCGATGCGGCGGGTCACCTCGGCGACGGCATCGTCCACCGCGGCGGTATCGGCGCGGTCGTTGGTCGCGACGGTGACCTGTGCGCGATGCGGGCGCGCGGTGGCGAGGGTGTCCAGCGACGAGCTCAGATCGGCGGGCAGCGTGATCACCGCGGCGTGGTCGGCGGCGGATGCGCCGGGGGCGGCGACGGTCCACTGCGCGCCGCCGGCGTCCTGCAGTGCTCGGACGATCCGGGCGCCCGTCGGACCGGTATCGGTGTCGACGATCGCGATATCCGTGGGTGCGTCGGCGTTGCGCGCGAGCAACACCCCACCCGTCACCGCGCTCGCGGCCACCAGGACCACCGATCCGACCACCATCCAGCGAAAACGTCTATTTGCCACGTGCTTCGACGGTAGCGGCGCGGAATGCGTAACGGCTGGCGGAAATCTGAGGGTTCTGTGAGGGTCGGACCGTTCAGCGTTCGGTGTCGCCGGGCGCGGGGGCGGGCACCGGACGATCCGGCAGTTCCAGCACCAGTCGCACGCCGCCCAGTGTGCCGTCGTCGAAATAGGCTCGGCCGCCGTGCAATTGGGCCTGCTGAGCGACCAGCGCCAGGCCGAGTCCGGAGCCGCCCTTGGTGGCGCTCGCGCCGCGGATGAAGCGGTCGAACACGGTCCGGCGTTCCTCCGGGGGGATGCCGGCGCCGTTGTCGTCGACCGAGATCACGATCCGGCCGTCGGGCCGGCGATGCGCCGAGACCAGCGCCTGGGTCGCGCCCCCGTGGCGGGCCGAGTTGGTCAGCGCATTGTCCACCGCCAGGCGCAGGCCGGTCGGCAGGCCGCGGGTGACCAACTCCGGATCGGTATCGATCCGCACGGTGAGCTCGGGGAAATGCCGCATCGCGTCGTGTGCGGCGTGGTCGACCAGATCGGCGACGTCGGTTTCGACGTGGTCGCGTTCGTCGGTCAGCTCACCGGCGGCCAGGCGTTCCAGCGCGGCCAGCGTGGCCTCCACTCGGCCCTGACTGCGGTGCAGATCGTCGAGGATCTCCGCGCGCTGCTGCTCGTCGAGGTCGAGGGTGCGCAGCACCTCGAGATCGGTGCGCATCGCGGTGAGCGGGGTGCGCAGCTCATGGGCGGAGACGGCGGCGAAATCCCGGGCCGTCTCCAGCGCCGCCGCGGTCTCGGCCTGGGCGTGCTGGACGCGTTCCAGCAGCGAATTGACCGCGTCGGAAAGCTTTTCGGCCTCCCAGACGCCCGAACCGTCGACCCCGACCGCGGCCTTGCTCGTTCCGCTGCGGGTACTCACCTGCCGGGTCAGGTCCCGGATCGGACGCACCGCGCTACCGCCGAACACCCAGCCGAGCCCGGCCGCGGCGGCCACCGCCAACCCGGCCGCGAACAACACCCAGCGCCGCTGTTCGGACATGGTGTGGTAGGCGTCGGTCAGTGGGATGCCGATCGAGACGGTCCGGCCCGCGGGCTGATTGTCGGTGGTGGTCAGCACGCGAAACGGGGTGCCGTCCAAGGTGACCGTCCGGGAGCCGGGCTCCTCGGCGGGGAGGCGCACGCTGGTGGACGCCACGATCTCGCCGTGATCGCGGACCGTCACGGCGATGTCCTTGTTCGGTCCGACCAGCGACAGCACCCCCACCGCGATCAACGGTTGCATCAGCACGATCCGCGAGGCGATGGTCAATTCCTGATCGGCCTGGGCGAGGTTGGTCCGGCCCAGCGCCACCACCGTCACCCAGCTCAGTACGGCGGTGATGATGATCGCGCCCAGCGCCGCCGCGCCGGCCACCCTGGTGCGCAGCGAAAACGAGCGGCGCCCGAAGCGCCGCCGGCCCGATTCGGCGGCGTCGGCGCTCGCTGCCGGAAACGGCGAAGCAGATGCGGGCAGATGAGATTCCGTCATCCGCGGTTCCGTCGCTCGCCCGAACGGCCGGCGGGCGGCGATGGGAATCCGCCGGGCCGAATCATTTCGGAGTCCGTAGCACGAAGCCGACGCCACGGATGGTGTGCAGCAGTCGCGGGGTGCCATCGGCCTCGAGCTTGCGGCGCAGATAGCCGACGAACACGTCCACCACATTGGTATCCGCGGCGAAGTCGTAACCCCACACCAATTCCAGCAGTCGCTCCCGGCTCAACACCACGCCCGCGTTGCGAGCCAGGGTGGACAGCAACTCGAATTCGCGCTTGGTGAGCTCGATTTCGTTGCCGTGCAACAGTGCGCGGTATCCGGCCACGTCGATCTGCAAGGGGCCCACCGTGATCGAACCCGGCGCCGCGGCGGGCGCGGTGTCGGTGCGCCGCCGCAGCAGGGCCCGGATCCGCGCCACCAATTCCTTCAGGACGAACGGTTTCACCAGATAGTCGTCGGCACCGGACTCCAGCCCGGCGATCCGATCGTCGACCGAACTGCGGGCGGACAGGACGCAGATCGGGACCTCGTTACCCATCGCCCGCAGCGCGGTGACCACCCCGGCGCCGTCCAGTACCGGCATGTTCATGTCGAGCACGATGGCATCCGGCGACTGTTCGGCGACGCAGCGCAGGGCGGCCGCTCCGTCCCGGGCGATCACCACCCGGAACCCCGACAGGCGCAGGCCGCGCTCCACCGAGGACAGCACGTCCTCGTCGTCGTCGACCACCAGCACCGTCGGATTCTCGCTGCTCGTCACGGTGTGCAGTGTAATTTGACCCGTGCCCGGTCGCGGCGGGGTCGGTGGCGCGGGGCGCGTGTCAGTAGTTGTGGCAGGAACCCGCGACTTCCTGAATCGTCCGGCTCAGACCCGCCGCCCGGGGATCCTGTTGGGCGCGCTGCGCTTCGTCGGGGTGCTGGGCGAGGTACTGCTGGAATTCGGCCCGGCGCTGCTCGACCGGCTGATCGAATTTCGCCTGCAATTCGGCCTTCTGGTCGGGGTTGGCGTCCAGGATCGAGGCCAGCTGCGGAGCCTTGTCGTGCAGCGCCGCATCGACCTGAGCGAAGCTGCAGGTCGAATTCAGCAGTGGCGCAACCAGTTCGGTCGGGTCGGCGGACGCGGTGCCCGGAACCAGCAGGGCGGCTCCGGCGGCCAGGCCCGCCACGGTGAGGCCGGCGGCGGCAAATCCTCGAATGCGCATGATCGTCTCTCCCTGTGCGTCGGCACGTTCGTGTTCGGCACCGTATCGCCGGAGTCTGGGGCGCGCGTGAACTGTTTCTGAGAACACCATGAGCGTGCCCGGCGGCGATCAGGAACCGATACTCGAGCCGTTCGTGGTCGCGGCGGGATCGGCGCCGGTCTCGGCCGGGGGATCGGCGGTCGGGTCGGTTCCGGCCAGCAGCTGATCCTCCAGCGCGATCAGCACGGCCGGATCCTCGATGGTGGCCGGCATCTCCCAGGTCTCGCCGGAGGCGATCTGGCGGATCGTGCGGCGCAGGATCTTGCCGGAACGGGTCTTGGGCAGCGCGCGGACCACGGTCACATCGTGCAGGGTCGCGATGGCGCCGATCTGTTCGCGCACGCGCGCGATCAGTTCCGCCCGCAGCTGTGCCAACTCGATGTCGGCCCCGGTCTTGAGGACCACGTAGGCGATCGGCCGTTGCCCCTTCAGCTCGTCGGGGACCCCGATCACCGCGGTTTCGGCGACCGCCGGATGGCCCGAGATCGCGGCCTCGATCCCACCGGCCGAGAGCCGATGCCCCGCCATGTTGATCACGTCGTCGCTGCGGCCCAGGACGTACAGATAGCCGTCCTCGTCGAAGAATCCGGAGTCGCCGGTGAGGTAGTGGCCCGGATAGGCGGACAGATACGACCGGGTGAAGCGCTCGTCGTCGCGCCACAGGCCGGTCAGCGATCCCGGCGGCAGCGGCAGGCCGATCACGATATTGCCCTCGGATCCGGCGGCCACGGCATCGCCCTCGTAGTCGAGGACGCGGATTCGGTAACCGGGAACCGGGACCGAGGCCGAACCGGGCTTGATCGGCAATTCCTGCAGCCCCAGCGGGTTCGCGCAAACCGGCCAGCCGGTTTCGGTCTGCCACCAGTGGTCCACCACCGGGCAGTCGGGCAGATCGGCCAGTACGGTTTCCCGCGTCCATTCGTAGGTCGCCGGATCCAGCCGCTCCCCGGCGCAGAACAGCGCGCGCAGCGAGGACAGGTCGTGGCGGCGGGCCAGGGCGGCGTCCGGATCGGCGCGGCGGATCGCGCGCAGCGCGGTGGGCGCGGTGAACATCACGTGCACGCCGTACTGCTCGACCAGCCGCCAGTAGGTCCCGGAATCCGGCGTACCGATCGGTTTGCCTTCGAACAACACGGTCGTCGCCCCGACCAGCAGCGGGGCGTAGACGATATAGGAGTGCCCGACCACCCAGCCGATATCGGAGGTGGTCAACATGACCTGACCGGGCGAGACGTCGTAGATGTTGCGCATCGACCACGCCAGGGCGACCGCGTGTCCGCCGTTGTCGCGCACCACGCCCTTGGGCTTACCGGTGGTACCCGAGGTGTAGAGGATGTAGAGCGGATCGGTGGCGGCGACCGGAACCGGATCCGCCGGTTCGGCGTCGCGGACCATGTCCTCCCAGTCCAGCCAGCGCGCGGCCACGGTCGCGGTGGAGTCGGGCAGGCTGTCGGTGGCCGGTTGCGGGGCCGGGAACCGGATGGTCGGAAATCCCTCGCGCTGTTTGACCACGACCGTGCGCGGCGCGGTGGTCTGCACCTGGTCGAGGGCCTGCAGCACGATGGGCGGGTACTCGAGTCGCTTACCGGGTTCGAGCCCGCCGGAGGCCGTGACGATCAGCACCGGTTCGGCGTCGTCGATGCGGGCGGCCAGTTCGTGGGCGGCGAAGCCGCCGAAGACCACCGAATGCACCGCGCCGATGCGGGCGCAGGCCAGCATCGCGATCACGGCCTCGGGGATCATCGGCATGTAGATGACGACCCGATCACCGGTGCGGACGCCGAGGCGCAGCATGGCGCCGGCGAACTGCGCCACCTCGGCCAGCAGTTCGGCGTAGGTGTAGACGGCTGTGGCGCCCGTCATAGCGGAGTCATATATTAAGGCGGGCTGATTCGCGCGGCCGCCCGTTTTGTCCGATGTGAGCGAGCCGGCGACGCCCTCGGTATCGTTCTCGGTCGAGGCGGGATCGGCTGTGAGATCGCGCACATGACGATCGAGGGCGTTGTAGGAGGTGTTGAGGCGAGCATCGGGAAACCACCGAGCCGTGGTGTCGAGGATCTGAGTGGGCGCAACGTCCCAGCTGATCGCCTCGGCCGCGGTGCGCCAGAAGTCCGACGGATCGACCAGGCTGGTCTGATAGGTGGGCCGGTACTCCTGCTTCGCGTTCAACCGTATGACTCCCTGCCTCGCATCGATGCCCGCCTCGATAGATCAGCCTGATTGTGGCAGACTTCACGCGACGTCCGGGCGGCCGCCGCGACCTTTGATTTTGGCTGGAACAGCCAGGTCAACGGCTGGTGGTTGCCAAGAGGTCACACAAGAAGTTATTGATCCGTTAGAATCGCATGTCACCTATTTCGGCCGTCATGGACGCAATTTCTCGGCCAGCCGCAGTTCCCGGCCCGTTCTGCTTATCGAGCCGCGCGTGCGATCGTGGAGGCTCGCCGATGGCGCGTGGCTGGGGCCAGTTTGGAAAGTGAGTTGGAGATGCGTGACGCCGCTAGGCCCGTTGGGAAGCGCTGGGCGCTCGGCAACTGGGACCTGCGCTGGAAGGTTACGGCTGTGCTGGCCGTGCCGCTGCTCGTCGCGGTGGTGCTCGGTGCTTCCAGGATCGCGTCCGAGTTCAGTGACTCGAGCCACCTGGACCAGGCGGTCGGGCATGTCGAGGCGATTCCGGCCGTCACCGGCCTGAGTGGTGCCGCGGCCACGGTCGCGGGCGGTCAGATGGCCGCGATCAGTCCGACCCAGTCGTTGGTGCAGGACGCCGACCTGACCAGGTTGGATGCCGCCATCCAGACCGCGCAGAAGGCTGCGGGCAAATTGGACGGCGTCCCCGGCGCCCGCGATTCGATCGAGCAGATGATCAAGGGCGCGCAGGCGGTGCGCGACCAGGGCACCAAGCCCTCCCCGGTACTGAACGACGCGATCGCCCAGGAAGAGGCGATCCGTCAGAACAGCGTCCGCACGGTCGAGGAGATCGTCTCCACCATCTCCGACCCCGGCGTCGACGCCGCCAAGCTGCGCCTGGTCGACTCACTGAACACCCGCGCGGTGATGGTGCAGGAGATCGCGGCCTCGGCCAAGACCCTGGGCGGCGACGCCAAGGGCGGCCTGCACGACTTCCAGGTCGCGGCGAACACCGAGAAGTACATGCTGGACCTGCTGGCCAAGCGTCTGCCCGACGGCGATCCCACGATCGCCGAGCTGAACGGCCTGCTGCAGAACCGGATCTCGATGACCAGCGGTCCCTCGGTCGACGTCGGCCAGCTGCCGCTGATGGATATCAAACAGTCCCTGGTGGACAGCCTGAACGGCTACACCAAGATCGTCGGCCAGGCCACCCAGGACATCACTTCGCGAGTGAACGACCTGGCGGGTAACGCCCGGGCCGGTGCCATCCAGTACGCGGTCATCGTCGTGCTGACGATTCTGGCGGCGTTGATCTTCGCGGTGCTGGTGGCCCGGGCGATGATCGTGCCGCTGCGCAAGCTGCGCCTGGCCGCGCTGCGGGTCGCCGAGCACGACCTCGGCTACGAGGTCTCGCGCCTGCGCGACGGCGCCAGTCCCGAGGATGTGCCGCTGGAGCCGATGCCGGTGCACACCGAGGAGGAGGTCGGTCAGCTCGCGCGCGCCGTCGACGACATCCACGGGCAGGCGCTGCGGCTGGCGGCGGATCAGGCCGCGATGCGTACCCAGGTCAACGACATGTTCGAGACCCTGGCTCGCCGATCGAAGTCGCTGGTCGATCATCAGCTCTCGCTGATCGAGGCGATGGAGTACGACGAGAAGGACCCGCGCCTGCTGGAGAACCTCTTCCGGCTGGACCACCTCGCCGCTCGTATGCGCCGAAACGGCGACAACCTGTTGATTCTCGCCGGCACCCGGCAGCGGCGGTCGAAGTCCGCCCCGGTCGAGATCGCCGACGTGCTGCGCGCCGCGATCTCCGAGGTCGAGGACTACGAGCGCGTCAAACTGGGCGCCACCCCGCGCGGCTCCGTCACCGAACCGGCCGCCTCCGACCTGGCGCACCTGTTCGCCGAGCTGCTGGACAACGCGCTGCGGGCCTCGCCGCCGGAGACCGACGTGAAGTTCACCTTCGCCCAGGCCGAGGATCAGGGCCTGCTGATCGAGGTGGCCGACCGCGGTATCGGTATGCCGCCCGCGGAGATGGCGGCGATCAACCGCCGCCTGGAATCGACCGCCGAGGTCGGTCCGGACACCGCGCGGCACATGGGTCTGTTCGTGGTCGGCCGGCTGGCCGAGCGGCACGGACTCAGTGTGCGTCTGCGCCCGACCTTCGACACCGCGCGCGACCCGGGTGTCACCGTGACCGTGCATGTGCCGAAGGCGATCATCGTGGCGCCGTCCGGCGGCTCGCTCGCGGTTCCGGCCTCGCAGTCGGGTGAGCAGATGTCGGTGCCGACGCAGCGGCCGACGCCGTCGTCGATGCAGATGCGCGGGGTTACCCGGACGCCGAGCGGGAACGTGATGGTCACCGTGGATCCGGGCGTGAGTGGTCCGATTCCGGTCACCCCCGCCGCGGATTCCGGCGACGATCGCACCGTACGGACCAACGGCGCCGCGGCCTCCGGTAACGGCGCCGGGCCCGGTG
>NZ_BAGM01000011.1 GCF_000308855.1 Nocardia veterana NBRC 100344
ATTCGTTGCGTGGCTGCGGTTTCCGGCCGGGCGGCCCGCACGCTCGCTGCGCGCGTTCCCGCTCGGGTCTCGACGGCCGGCGGCTTCGTCCTTGCGCCGGCGTTCGATGCGCTCGCTGTCCACGCGCTGGACGAGATCGTGAACGGTGATGGGTGCACTCGGCTCATCGGAACGCCGACCGCGCGGGCCGGCGTTGTCCTCGGAATCCGGGGCTGGGTAGCGCTCCCAGGGGGCGCGACCTCCGGGCCGGGACGAACGCCCGCGCCGATCGTCGTCACCCACCAACGAACCTCACTTCACTGTTTCGTCGCGACCGGAGTTGTCGAATTCCACACTCCGATGGCGGCACGCGCGCTCACATTCGGCCGCAGCGGCCCCCGCCATGATAACGATTACGGCACAGTTGGCCACTTCTAAACCAGCAATCACGATCGGCGCAGGTCGGAGCGTATGAACGCTCAGCCGCCGCTGTGCATGACATCGGCGGCGGACGGGACCGTCGGATCCTCGGGATCGTCGAGCCAGCCCTCCGGCAGCACCACCTTGGCGGCCGGTGAGCCTTGGCGACCGCGCGGGCCCTGCGCGTCCGCGGGGAAGGGAACGTCCGGCGGCAACTGGTCGATCAGCTCACGCAGTTGCGTCAGGCTGCCCACGGTCGCGAAACTGCGCCGCAACTGTGAGCCGAGCGGGAAGCCCATGAAGTACCAGGCCATATGTTTGCGGATATCGCGCATGGCCTTGTCCTCGCCGTCGTGGTCGACGAGCAGATTCGCGTGCCGGTAGAGGATCTCGCCGACGCGGCCCAGCCGCGGTCCCTCCGGGATGGGTTCACCCCGCAGCGCAGCGCTGAGTTCGGCGAACAGCCACGGGCGGCCCAGGCAGCCGCGGCCGACGACCACCCCGTCACAGCCGGTTTCGGCGATCATCGTCAGCGCGTCGTCGGCGGTGAAGATATCGCCGTTGCCGAGCACCGGGATGGTGGTGACGGCTTCCTTCAGCCGGGCGATAGCGGACCAGTCGGCCTTGCCGGAATACAACTGAGCCGCGGTACGGGCATGCAGCGCGACCGCCGCCGCGCCCTCCGCCTCGGCGATCCGGCCGGTGTCCAGATAGGTGCGATAGTCGTCGTCGATGCCGATCCGGAACTTGAACGTCACCGGCACACCGGCCGGTTCGGCCGCCGCGACCATTTCCCGCACGATCTCGGCGAACAGTTTCCGCTTGTACGGCAGTGCCGCTCCGCCGCCGAGCCGGGTCACCTTCTTCACCGGGCAGCCCAGATTGAGATCGATGTGGTCGGCCCAGCCTTCCCCGACGATGATTCGCACCGCCTCGCCGAGGGTTTTCGGATCCACGCCGTAGAGCTGCATCGAGCGCGGCGACTCGTCCTCGTCGAAGGCCATCATGTGCAGCGTCTTCTCGTGCCGCTCCACGACCGCGCGTGCGGTGATCATCTCGCAGACGTAGATCGAGGTGCGGCTGCCGAACTCGCGGCACAGCTTGCGGAAGGCGACGTTGGTGATGCCGGCCATCGGGGCGAGCACCACCGGCGGATCGACGGGATAGGGGCCGATCCGCAGCTTTGGCTTGGCCTCGATCACCGCAGTCATACGCTCCAGTGTCTCAAATGCCGCCGCCGAACGAGCTCGCCGGTCCGGTGGCCGTGACCACCGGGGCATACCTCCGAGCGCGGAAGGAGGCTCTCGACCGGCATGCCCGGCCGAATCAGCGGACTTCGCCCGGTTCCGCGGGTGCGGCGAGCGCGCGCAGCCATCGGTGAATCGTCGGCCGGAGATCGTCGCGACTCGCGTCGGTGCCCGGCGTGAGTGCGAGGAGGGAACGCCGTCCGTAGAGGCGGTCGAACAGCAGTCCTTCGAGCAGGCTGATCAAATCGCCGGCGGCCCGGCCCGGGTCGGGTGCCCCCAGCGACGCCAACAGTGTTTCGGCGGCCGCAGGCGAGAACAGGCAGACCGCGAGGGACTCTCGCAGTTCCTCGTTGCCGGCCGTGTCGGCCGCCAGCGCATAGCGGGCGAGGGCGTCGCGCCGCCGCTCGCCGAGCAGCAGATCCACCTGTCCGGCGATCAGGTCGGCCGCCCCCGCGAACGGGTCGGCACAGTCGTCCGGCATGGCGAGCGCGGATCGGAACGCTTCGCGAGAGGTGGCTGCCAGGTGCTCGATGGCGGCTTCCAGGAGTTCCTGCCGGGTCCGGTAGTAATACGACGTCGAGCCGCGAGCGATGCCGAGGAGATCGTCGATCGCGTGGTGCGTGACGGCGCGGTTTCCGCCGGTTGCCGCGAGGTCGAGGGCGGCCTCTCGAATCGCTCGGCGCCGTAGGGATCGACTGTCCGACACCGCGGTCTTGCGAGTCATCCGCAGCACCTCCACAGCCGGCGGGCCGACAGTCGAAACAGATCGGCGGGCCGACGTACTGTCGGCCCGCCGCGGTTGCTCGGGAACGGACTCAGCTCGCGGAAGCGGCCGCCAGGTCGCGCTCTCGCTTGGCGGCCTCGCGGGCCAGCATGCGGTCGCGCTGCTCCTCGAACTTCACGACATCCTTGCTCAGCTTCTCCAGGAACAGGCCGAGCCGCTCCCGGGTCTGCTCACCACGCGCGGTGAAGTCGTCGCGCTCGAAGACGCGCCACTTCTTCAGCACGGGCTGGACGACATCCTCCAGGTGCTGACGCAGGTCGTAGATGCCGTGCTTGGCCATCAGCACGCCGTTGCGGCGGAAGTTCGGCATCCCGGCGCCGGGCATCTGGAAGTTCTCCAGGATCAGGGTGATCGCGTCGAGCGCCTGATCGGGGGCGAGATCCAAGGCCGCGCCGCACATGTTGCGGTAGAAGATCATGTGCAGGTTCTCGTCGGCGGCGACGCGCTGCAGCATGCGGTCGGCGATCGGGTCGTCGCACACCTTGCCGGTGTTGCGGTGGCTCACCCGGGTGGCGAGTTCCTGGAAGGTCACGTAGGCGACCGAGTGCAGGAAGCCGGCGTCCGCCTCGGCGGGGGAGGCGAAGCCGTTGGTCATGTGGACCATGCGGGCCTGTTCCAGGGCGACCGGGTCGACGCCGCGGGTGACGACGAGGTAGTCGCGCATCACGATGCCGTGCCGGTTCTCCTCGGCGGTCCACCGGCCGACCCAGGTGCCCCACGCCCCGTCCTGGGAGAAGTTCTCGGCGATCTCACGGTGGTACGAGGGCAGGTTGTCCTCGGTGAGCAGGTTCGTGATCATCGCGGCCTTGGCGACCTCGCTGAGCTTCGACTGCTCCGGGTCCCAATCGACGCCGCCCAGCGCGGCGAAGTTGCGGCCCTCATCCCACGGCACGTAGTCGTGCGGATGCCATTCCTTGGCCATCGAAAGGTGCCGGTTGACGTTTTCTTCGGCAACCGGCTCCAACTCCGTCAGCAGCTCGAGTTGAGTCAGATCCCTTGCCATACATACGCCCTTCGGTGTTGTCCTGCGATATTGCTCGTCGCCCCCCTACTGGCCGTGCCGCCGCCGCCCATACCTTACGGCACCGTAGGTGTGATGCGAAGCGCACCTGTATGAGTTCACAGCATCGGTGATGGAACTCATAAGGGCCGTTCGACTCCGGCCCAACCGTTGCGAGTGTAAGCGGGGAACCTGTGTGCCCCCGGTGTATCGCGTCGCCGGCGCGAACGTTAGCCGGGCAGCGGACCGGCGCGCGGAACCCCAGGTCGCGGACGTACCGGCACAGCCGTGTGCCGAAAAGACACCGGGCCGGAGCGAACTCGCTCCGGCCCGGCGGTGTGCCCCCACCAGGGCTCGAACCTGGGACCTGCGGATTAAAAGTCCGTAGCTCTACCAACTGAGCTATAGGGGCGCGGTCCGCAAGTCTAATGTTTCGCGCGCGGAAGTGGTAACCGGTATCCGGACAGGCGTGTGGCGGTGACTGTCTGCGCTGGTCGCGGGGCCGCCGCGCGGGGCGGGGGGTGGGTGGATTCGAACGCTGCCGGGTTCGCCGAGCGACGGTGCTGCCATGGCGGGGGCGGGGACATCCAACCCGGACGCCTCGTTCACATACGGAAGCCGTCCGGATACCCCGTGTGGCACCGGGGAATCTCCTTGCTCAGCAATTTGTTTCAGCGCGGAAGTGTGGAAATATTGTCCAAACGTAGTGCGTGGCAACATATTTGGTACGGGAGGTGAGCGTGTCGGTGGATCCGGCCGGCGGTCGACCGTGGCGGCCGGAGTGGCTCGCGGGTGTCGGCGGGCCGCACCGTGGTGATGAACATTGCTGGGGTGAGCCGGAATTCGCGTACGTCGAAGTACCGTAACCGCTAACGGGGCATTTGCCGCGAGTGGTAACCCGCATTCGGCGGAAGTGACTCCTCGGTAGGTGGCGCGCCGCTTCGAGATTCGAGGTACGGTGACCGCTTGGTGAATTCCGACGGAACCGGGAGCTCTTCCGGTGGTCGGGAATCGGCCGAAGGTTGTTATGCCCGAACATGTCGCGACCGGCGAGGGTCGGTTGCGACGTCGAAGGATGTGACGTCGCAGGAGGCGGATCCGAGACGAGTAGAACGCCCGGGTGCGCACCCCCTGCGGCGCACCCGGACGTCGAAACTATACCAGCTGGTGTGTTTCAGGTATCCCCGCGAATTTTCGTACCAAAAGTTTGAAAACCGGGCGGTAGCCCGGAATCAAGTAATTGAAAATCACATAACTTCTCGTCGAGGACCGTCCCCTATCGGTTTCTCCGGCGGCAAGCAGCTTCGGAGGCGTTTCGAGCATGGCACGGCAGCAAGAGCGGGCCCGCCGGACACGGGCGGCGATCATCAGGTCCGCCGCCGTTGAATTCGGGAAGAGCGGCTATGCCGCGGCATCGCTGAATCGCATATTGGAGGGCTCCCGCGCGACCAAGGGCGCGATGTACTTCCATTTCGATTCCAAGGAGGATCTGGCCCGGGCGGTGCTCGAGGCTGCCGTCGAGCGCTATCGGGCCACCACCGAAAGATGGCTCGGCCGAACGGATCTCGAGCCACTGGACATCCTGCACGGAATGATCGACGAGGTCGCCCTGCGGCTGGAGAACGACATCATCGCGCAGGCGGAGTTCCGCTTGATCATCGAGCCGGAGTTCTATCAGGACGCGCGCGCGGGCGGCAGCCGGATCGTCAGCCGGGCGGCGCGCCGGCTCGCGGTCCGCGCGGTCGATCGCAAGCAGCTGCGCCTCGACACCGACCCGGACCGGTTCACCCGCACGCTGGCCGCCGCCCTGGCCGGGCAGCGCTACATCATCGATCTGCTCGGCGGCGGCGTCGATCTGCGCACCCGGTTCACCGAGGCGCTCGAGGTGATCATCGAGGCGATGGCGACCTCCGACTGGCTCGACGAATTCCGCCGACACGGCTGGCGCGCCTCCGCTCGCCTGGAAGACCTCAATCTGGGCCTCTGACCAGCCGATTTGGGAATACCGCAAAGCCTGTCATAAGCTATGCGAGCTCCCAACGGAAGCCGTTGAGAAACGGACCGGAGTAATCCGGCGGGCCCCCTTCGTCTAGCGGCCTAGGACGCCGCCCTTTCAAGGCGGTAGCGCGGGTTCGAATCCCGTAGGGGGTACGGTGGCAACATCGTTGAGAGCATGCAAGGCCCTGTGGCGCAGTTGGTTAGCGCGCCGCCCTGTCACGGCGGAGGTCGCGGGTTCGAGTCCCGTCAGGGTCGCTTTGTTGTACGGCATTCGGTTCGGGTGCCCCGGCCAGGTAGCTCAGTTGGTACGAGCGTCCGCCTGAAAAGCGGAAGGTCGCCGGTTCGATCCCGGCCTTGGCCACTTCTGAATCCCCTCGACATATCACCTGGTCGGGGGGATTTTTCGTGCCATTCGGCGGATTGGGCGGGAGTCGAGATTCACCGCTGTCGTCTGTTTGTACCGGGCAGGATCGTGCGGCGTTGGTTGCGGCCGGCCACGGTGCGGCCCGGTGGTGACCGATGACACGCTCACGGTGATCCGGCTCGAACCTGGCCTCGCGAGATAGATGTGCGGCGCGCCTTCGTCCCCGGGAGACGAATTTCGAGCGGTATCGCGGTGCTCGTGGGAGTTCGGCTCTACCGTTCCTCGTGTGACGAACGCGCGGCCCGACGACGTGGGCGTCGGCGAGTATGTGGCCCGGATCGCCGCACGGATGAACGAGCAGGTGACCGTGGTCAGCTCGACCATCAAGGACGCGCTCGAACAGCTCATCCCGGAGTTGCGGGGGGATGCGCGGACAGTGGAATTGCTGGGAGCGAGCGTCGAGGGGAACGTCGACACGATCCTGCACGCGTTGCGGCACGGGATCGCGGTGGAGCGGATCATGGCGCCGACGGCCGCGCTCGAATACGCCCGGCGGCTGGCGCAGCACGGGGTGCCGGTGAACGCCCTGGTGCGGGCCTACCGGCTGGGCCAGCGGCGGTTGACCGAGCTGGTCTTCGCAGAACTCCATGCCATCGATATGGAGCCGGTCACCCGGATCGCGGTGATCGAGGAGATCACCGATGTGCTGTTCGCCTACATCGACTGGATTTCCCAGCAGGTGGTCGCGGTCTACGAGGAGGAGCGCGAACGCTGGCTGGAGAACCGGAACAGTGTGCGCGCCATGCGGGTTCGGGAAGTCCTGGCCGAGGACACCGCCGTCGACGTGGACGATGCGACAGCGGCCATCCGGTATCCGCTGCGCTGGCATCACGTGGCGATGGTGCTCTGGTATCCGGACGCCGAGTCCGACAGTGACGACCTGGCCCGGTTGCAGCGATTCGTTCGCGAACTGGCCGGCGCCGTCGAGGCCGATGCCGGCCCGCTGTTCGCCGCGGCCGACCGGACCAGCGGGTGGGTCTGGTTGCCGTACAAATCCGATCCGGGCGATCCGGCCGCCCGGATTCGCCAGGTCACGGCGAGCAGGCCGGATTCGCCCCATATCGCGATCGGTGCGGCCGGCGCCGGTGTCGAGGGGTTCCGTCGCTCCCATCGCCAGGCCCAGCAAGCCCGCGGCGTGGCGGCCTTGCGCGGACCGGGGGCGAAGGTGGTGGCGGCCACGGATCCGGGTCTGGTCGTCGCCGCCCTGCTCGGCGGCGACCCCGCGGCCGTACGTGACTGGGTGGTCGACGTTCTCGGCCCACTGGCCACCGACACCGCGAGCGACGCCCGCCTGCGCGACACCCTGCGGGTGTTCCTGCGCACCGGATCCAGCTACAAGGCCGCCGCCCAAGAACTGGATCTGCACTACAACTCGGTGAAATACCGGGTGGGCCGGGCCGTGTCCCGGCGCGGGCGACCCATCGCCGGCGATCGGCTCGATGTCGAGATCGCGCTCCTGGTGTGCGAGTGGTACGGCCGCGCGGTGCTCGCTCGGTAGTTCACGCACACGGCCCTAAGCCTTGTCTCGCCGAGACAACACTTCGCCGGTAATTCGTCCATTCGCGACGGTGTGGTCCAGATCACTTATTCCTACCGTTGTCCTGTCCGTGCGAGACCGACGATTCAGGACCATTCATGCATCTTTCCGAATTACCCGACCGGCGAAGCCGGCAGGAACCCGACGCACCCTGCCTCACCGACGATCAGGCCGAGCTGACCAATGCGGCGTTCGCCGACGCGGTGCGCCGGGCGGCCGCGGCGTTCGCCGCACGGGGCATTTCTTCCGGCGATGTGGTCGCGGTGATGCTGCCGAACACCGCATCGCTGGTGGTTTCGCTGTTCGCGGCCTGGCGGCTGGGCGCCGCGGTCACCCCGATCAATCCGTCGCTGGTCGACGCCGAAATCCGTTACCAGATCGCCGACGCGGGTGCCGCCCTGCTGGTGGCCGACCGCCCGGTGGACATCGCAATCACCGTGCTCACGCCGGCCGAACTCACCGCGCAGGCCCCGGCCGACATCGCGCTCGAGACTCGTGCGGACGCGCTGGCACTGCTCGTCTACACCAGCGGGACGACCGGCCGGCCCAAGGGCGTGATGCTCGACCACGCGAATCTGAACGCCATGTGCGCCATGGTGATCGAGGCGTTCGAACTCACCGCCGCCGATCACAGTCTGCTGGTTCTGCCGCTGTTCCACGTCAACGGCATCGTGGTCGGGGCCCTGTCGCCGCTACTCGCCGGCGGGCGCACCACGATCGCGGGCCGGTTCGCCGCGGGCACGTTCTTCGAACGACTGGAACGCAGCGGCGCCAGCTATTTCTCCGCCGTGCCGACCATCTACACGATGTTGGCGGATCTGCCGCCGGAGGTCGCGCCCGATACTTCGGCGGTGCGCTTCGCGGTCTGCGGTGCGGCACCGGCCAGTGTGGAGCTGTTGCGGAAGTTCGAAAACCGCTACCGCATACCGATAGTCGAGGGTTACGGGCTGTCCGAAGGGACCTGTGCCAGCGTCGTCAATCCGCTGCGCGGACCGCGCAAGCCGGGAACCGTCGGGCTCCCGCTGCCCGGGCAGACGATCCGCATCGTGGATCCGGCCGGCAACCCGGTCCCGGACGGAGAGGTCGGCGAGGTGTTGATCCACGGACCGAATGTCATGCGCGGCTATCTGAACCGGCCCGCGGAGACCGCACGAACGGTGGTCGACGGCTGGCTGCACACCGGCGATCTCGGCCGCTTCGACGAAGACGGCTACCTCGTCCTGGTGGACCGCGCCAAGGACATGATCATCCGCGGCGGCGAGAACATCTATCCCAAGGAGATCGAGAACGTCGTCTACCAGCTGCCCGAGATCGCCGAGGCCGCGGTGGTCGGCCGGGCCAGCGAGACCTACGGCGAGGAACCGGTGCTGTTCCTCGCGTTGAATTCCGGCGCCACGCTCACCGCCGAGCAGGTGCTCGCGCACGCTCGCCGGAACTTGTCGAAATACAAGCTGCCGGTGGGCATCACCTTCCTCGACGACCTGCCCAAGAACGCCGTCGGCAAGCTCGACAAGCCGTCGCTGCGCGCCCTGACCGCCTGATCCGCCCCCACGAACGAGGAGATATCCCATGGGCTTCACCAAGCCGGACCTACCGGCCGTCGATCCGGACACATTCCTGCAGAAACCGTTGATGGAGCGGATGCGCGTGCTCGGCGCGGATTGGGCCGAAAACGGTTTCGGCTCACCGAAAATGGTGCACTGCGTCTACATACTGAAGCTGATCGTCCTGTACGCGATCGGCGGAATCACGGTCGCCACACTGACTTCCGGGCTCCCCGCCTGCTGGCACGTGGCCGATTGGTGGAATCAACCGATCGTGTATCAGAAGGCCGTGGTGTGGACGGTCCTGCTGGAGGTCGTCGGCGTCGCCGGTTCGTGGGGCCCGTTGGCGGGCAAGGTCAAACCGATGACCGGCGGCATTCTGTTCTGGGCCCGGCCCGGGACGATCCGGCTGCGGCCGTGGCGCTGGGTGCCGGGGACCGGCGGTGATCGGCGCACCTGGTTCGATGTGATCCTCTACCTGGCATTGCTGACGAGCCTGGCGGTCGCGTTGGCGCTGCCCGGCGCGCCCGATGATTCGCTCGCGGCGGCCCTACCGGAGAACACATCCGGGCTGATCGATCCGGCGGCCCTGATCGCGCCGATCGTGCTGCTGATCCTCAACGGCCTGCGCGACAAGCTGATCTTCCTCGGCGCCCGCGGCGAGCAGTATCTGCCCGCGCTGATCGCCTTCACGATCTTCCCCTTCGTGAACATGATCATCGTGCTGAAACTGCTGATCGTGGTGGTCTGGGTCGGCGCCGGATTCTCCAAACTCGGCCGGCACTTCTCCAATGTGGTCCCGCCGATGGTGTCGAACAGCCCGTCGGTGCCGTTCAAAACGGTGAAACGCGCGCACTACAAGGATTTCCCGCGCGATATGCGGCCCTCCGGCGTCGCGCATTTCATGGCCCACGTCAACGGCACCTGCGTGGAGATGCTGGTTCCGCTGGTGCTGCTGTTCTCCACGAACAAGTGGGTGACGCTGATCGCGGTGCTGATCATGGTGATCTTCCACCTGTTCATCGTCTCGACCTTCCCGCTGGCCGTGCCGCTGGAATGGAACGTGCTGTTCGCCTACGCCACTGTCTTCCTGTTCCTGGGCTTCCCGGCCTGGAACGGCTACGCCGTGTGGGACATGTCGCCGGTGTGGCTGGTCGTTCCGGTGGTCGGCGCGCTGGTGTTCTTCCCGGTGCTCGGCAATCTACGACCCGACAAGGTCTCGTTCCTGCCGTCGATGCGGCAGTACGCGGGCAACTGGGCCTCGGCGGTGTGGACGTTCACCCCGGGCGCCGAGGAGAAATTGAACCGGGTCACCCGCTCGGCCGGCAATCAGATCGACCAGTTCATCGCTTTCGGTTACGAACCGCGGTGGGCGGAGATCACCCTGCAGAAGACGATCGCCTGGCGCGCGATGCACAGCCAGGGCCGCGGTCTGTTCTCGCTGCTGATTTCGCGGCTGCCCGATATCGATTCGCGCACGGTCCGTGAGGGCGAGTTCGTCTGCAACTCGATCGTGGGGTTCAATTTCGGTGACGGCCACTTCCACAACGAGGAGATGATCCGCGCGGTGCAGGACGAAGCTCGGTTCGAACCCGGCGAATGCGTCGTCGCCTGGGTGGAGTCGGAGGCGTTCGGCAGTGGTGTCCAGCACTACAAGCTGATCGACGCCGCACTGGGTGTGATCGAACGCGGCACCTGGCGGGTGGCCGATGCCGTCGCCGAGCAGCCTTGGCTGCCGAACGGCCCGATCCCGTTGCAGCCCACGTGGGTTCGCGAGGCGCACCGCACCGAACCCACGCCGGACGATTTCGGAGTGGTGGCGTGACGACCGCCCTGGTGGTGGGCGGCGGGCCCAACGGGCTCGCCGCCGCCGTCGCGCTCGCCGACGCGGGTGTCGAGGTCACGGTGCTCGAGGCCGCCGATCAGGTCGGTGGCGGCACCCGGAGCGGCGAGGCCATCGTTCCCGGCCTGCTGCACGACCACTGTTCGGCGATCCATCCGATGGCCGTCGGTTCGCCGTTCCTCGCGGGGCTCGGCCTGGATCGCTACGGCCTCACCTGGCGGCTGCCCGAGATCGATTGCGTGCATCCGCTCGACGACGGCAGCGCCGGGGTGCTGTACCGCTCGGTGCAGCAGACGGCGGCGGGGCTGGGACGCGACGAATCGCGGTGGCGGCTGGTGTTCGACCGGCCGGTGCGACGGTACGACGCGTTGAGCGAGGACATCATGGGGCCACTGTTGCGGGTGCCGCACCACCCGCTGACGCTGGCCCGGTTCGGGCTGCCGACGGTGCTGCCCGGTTCGGCCTTCGCGCGGTTGTTGCGGACCGAGCAGGCGCGGGCGCTGTTCGGTGGCGTCGCGGCGCATGCCTTCCGGCCGCTACATCATCCGCTCACGTCGGCGATCGGGCTCGGGATTCTGACCGCCGGACATCGGCACGGCTGGGCGGTGGCCGAAGGGGGCTCACAGGCGATCGCGAACGCGCTCGTGCGACTGCTCGCGGAGTTGGGCGGCAAGGTCGAAACCGGGATCCGGGTCGAGTCCGCCGCGGACCTGCCGCCCGCGGATATCACCATGTTCGATCTGGCTCCCGATGCCATCGCCCGAATTCTCGGTGATCGGCTGCCGAGCCGGGTTCGGCACGCCTTCCACCGTTTCCGACGCGGGCCCGGTGCGTTCAAGGTGGATTTCGCGGTCGCCGGTGGGGTGCCGTGGACCAATCCACATGCGCGCCGCGCCGGAACCGTCCACCTGGCCGGTACCTTCCGGGAGCTGGCCGCCACCGAACGTGCGATCCATGCGGGCCGGATGCCGGAACGTCCCTTCGTTCTGGTCGGGCAGCAGTATCTGGCCGATCCGCAGCGATCCGCCGGTGACATTCATCCGGTGTGGAGTTACGCCCATGTCCCCAACGGTTATTCGGGCGATGCCACCGAGGCGATCATCGCGCAGATCGAGCGATTCGCCCCCGGCTTCCGGGAACGCATTGTGGGACAAGCCGTTCGGTCGACCGACGACATCGCCGTCCACAACCCGAACTATGTCGGCGGGGACATCATGACCGGTGCCAAGGACATCCGTCAGCTGGTATTCGGCCCGCGAACCACGTTGTCCCCCTATAGTCTCGGCGTTCGGGGCATGTACATCTGCTCGGCGGCGACGCCGCCCGGCCCGGGTGCGCACGGAATGTGCGGCGCTAATGCCGCCCGGCTCGCGGTCGCCGAGCTGACGCGTCGCTGAGCGGATCCGCTCGCCTACTTCAGGACGTTGACCGCGCGGGCGATGACCAGTGCCGCGGTGATCAGCGACAGCGCCGATTCGGCCATCATGAGGGTCTTCGCCCAGCGCGACATCGGCATCACGTCGGTGGGGCTGAAGGCGGAGGCGTTGGTGAACGACAGATACAGGTAGTCCACGAATTCCGGCTCCCAGTCGCGAGGTGAAAGCTCGGGGCTCTGCATCTGGACGAACAGGAAATCGGGAAGCGGTTTGCGGGCGTGGGCGCGGGCGGCCGGCCCGCCACGGTCGAATTCCCAATACCAGAGCGCGAAGACGATGACGTTGGTCAGCCAGATCGCGGCGCCCGATCCGAGCAGCATCGGCGGATCGTTGCTGAGGGTGCCGTTGATCAGCCCGGCCACCAGCCGGAATACCGACCAGGCGGTGGCGATGCCCAGTAGTGCCGCCAGGCCCAGGCTGCACCAGCGCAGCCAGATCTCCTCCCGGTCGAGTCGGACCGGACTGCTCACCACCAGCACGATCAGCAGCACCGTCTCCAGTGCCGGCAGCAGCCAGATCGGCTGCAGTCGAAAGTGTTCGGGAATCACGAGCTGCAACGCGATGATGCCCAGTATCGCCACCGTCGCCGCCCACCGCGATTCCCCGGCCGTGCGGCGTGCCCATGCCGGCACCTGCTCCGCGGCCTCGTCACGGTCGTGACCGGCGATGTCGCCGCTGCTGTCGTTGTCGGAGCCGCTCACCCGAGCAGTATCGCCCCGGTGGTGACAGCCCGCGCGCAAGGAACGCCGGTCGGCGATGCGTACCCCTAGGATGGGAGAACCAAGGCGAGTACGTCGGCTCACGTGAGGAACTCGGTGATGACTGTGGTTCGCAAATTCGCTCTGTGCAGTGCCGTCGCGGTGAGCAGCGCGATCGGTGTGATGCTCGGGTCGGGGTCCGGTGCCGCGGAGACGACGCCGTTTCAGCTCAACCCCGCGCCGTATGCCAACCCGAACGGCAGCGTCGATTCGCTGCCCGCACACTGTGTCGCCATCACCGGTGAACGGCCTGGCGAGGTCACCATCACCGGGGCGGACCCGCGAGGGTGGGGGTGCAGTACGGCGCCGGTGCGCTGGCTGAATTTCTCCACCGGCGCGTCCGGCGAGGCGCATCTGTCCAACGGGCTCAACGGCATTCCGCCCGCTGCCACGATCGCCACCGGGAGCGGACAGGTGGCTGTCGTCGTCTTCACCGGCGGCGTGTACACGCCCGGTTTCGTGACCGTCCGGGTGCCGTAATCCACTGTGTGACGTGCGGATGCCGCGACCACGCCCACCCCCCGCGGTCCATCACCTGGCCGGGCGATTCAGTGGCCGCGAAGCGGTGCAGCCGCAGGGTCGCTCCAGGCATCGCGCGGCCGTGCCGAGTGAAAATCCGGGCCGGTGCGTTCGGGGCAGCACTCCGGCCGTGGTTTCCCGTCCGGGTCAGCGGAAGGCGTTCTGACCGGTGAAGGCCTGGCCCAGCACGAGTTGATGCATCTCCGGCGTTCCCTCGTAGGTGAGGACGGATTCGAGATTCACCATGTGCCGGATGACGGGATATTCGAGCGAAATACCGTTGCCGCCCAGAATGGTTCGCGCCGTGCGGCAGATCTCGATCGCCTCGCGGGTGTTGTTGAGCTTGCCGAAACTCACCTGCTCCGGCCGCAGCCCGACCGAATCCTCGAGCCGGCCCAGGTGCAGCGAAAGCAGCTGGCCCTTGTGCAGTTCCACGGCCATATCGGTGAGTTTGGCCTGGGTCAGCTGAAATCCGGCGATCGGCCGGCCGAACTGATGGCGCTGCATCGAATAATCGCGCGCCGCCTGCCACGCCGAACGCGCGGCGCCCATCGAACCCCAGATGATTCCGTAGCGGGCCTCCGAAAGACTCGACAGCGGCGCCCGCATGCCCTTGCCTTCGGGCAGTACGGCGTCGGCCGGCAGCCGGACGTCGTCGAGGACGAGCTCACTGGTGACCGAGGCGCGCAACGACAGTTTGTGCTTGATCGTGTGCGCGGTGAAGCCCTCGGTGTCGGTGGGTACGAGGAAACCGCGAATGCCCTCGTCGGTATTGGCCCAGACCACCGCGACATCGGCGATCGAGCCGTTGGTGATCCACATCTTGCGGCCGTTGAGGATCCAATCGTCGCCGTCGCGCGTGGCGCGGGTCTGCATGGCCGCCGGATCGGAGCCGACATCCGGTTCGGTGAGGCCGAAGCAGCCGATGATCTCGCCCGCGGCCATACCGGGCAGCCATCGCTGCTTCTGCTCCTCCGAACCGTTGTTCCAGATCGAGAACATCGCCAGCGATCCCTGCACCGAGACGAGTGAGCGGATACCGGAATCGCAGGCCTCGAGCTCGAGACAGGCGAGTCCGTAGTGCACGGCCGAAGCGCCGCTACAGCCGTAGCCGTCGAGGTGCATGCCGAGCAGGCCGAGTTTGCCGAATTCCCGCGCCAGGTCGCGGGCGGCGGGCAGATCACCCGCTTCGAACCAGTCGGCGATATGCGGGGTGATGTGCTCGGCGCAGAAGCCGCGCACGCTGTCGCGCACCGCCCGCTCGTCCTCGGACAGCAGGGAGTCGATGGCCAGCGGGTCGAGTGGGTCGAATGCGGGGGGAGTGGTGGCGCTCATGAGTTCGTCCTTGTCCGGATGGGTGTACAGCGAATCCGAGGAGTGGTCGCGCGGGCGTTCGAACGCGAGCGTATGGGATACCGGCCCGCCGCGGTGCAACCACGGGGTCGTCGTCCGGGGTGAATCCGGCCCGGTCGCTGTCGCCGCCCGATGCGCCGGTTCGCTGACAGGTCGCGCCCCGGATGCGACGATGAGCGGCATGGGCGACTCCGATGAACGCTGGTACTACTGCCTCAAGCACCACCGCGCCGAACAGGGCAAGCGCTGCTGGTTCGCCGACCGGATGGGCCCCTATCCGGATCGAGCCACCGCGGAACGGGCGCTCGACATCGTCCGCGAGCGCAACGCCCGGGAGGATGCGCGCGACGCCGACAGGTGACGGCCGGTGGGCATGCCGTTCGACGGGCTTGTCCGAGTGACGAGCGACGCGCGCGTGGCGGCGGGCCCGGCCCTCGCCGGATACCGGGCAGCTCGTCCCCGCTCAGGTGGGTGGGCTACGGTTCTCCAGAGCAGCGTTGGGCCCGTATCCGGAGCGGGCGCGCAATCAGGTCGATTCGAGTGGAGGGCGACTTGTGAAGGTGACCGTGGTGGTGCCGACCTACAACGAGCGGGAGAACCTGCCGGTGGCGGTGGAGCGGCTGACCGCACTACCGGTCGCCGATCTACACGTGCTGGTGGTCGACGACAACTCCCCGGACGGCACCGGTGAGGTCGCCGACAAGCTCGCCGCCGAGTTGCCCGCCGCGGTCGGTGTGCTGCACCGCACCGAGAAGGACGGTCTCGGCCGGGCCTATATCGCCGGCATCACCAAGGCGCTCGACGAGGGCGCGGACGTCGTCATCCAGATGGATGCCGATCTGTCGCATCCCGCCGAGGTCATCCCGGCCATGCTGGACAAGCTCGAGACCTCCGGTGCCGGGGTGGTGCTGGGCTCGCGGTATGTCGAGGGCGGCTCCACCGCGGCCGAGTGGAAGTGGTACCGCAAGGCCCTGTCGGCCTGGGCGAACTTCTACGTCAACGCGATTCTGCGGCTCGGTGTGAAGGATGCCACCGCCGGCTTCAAGGCGTGGAAGGCCGAAACGCTGCGGGCCATCGACGTGGCCTCCATCCACAGCAACGGCTACTCCTTCCAGGTCGAGATGAACTACCGCACGATCAAGCAGGGGATCTCGATCGCGGAGGTGCCGATCCGTTTCGAGGAGCGCACCAAGGGCGCCTCGAAGATGAGCCTGAAGGTGCAGCTGGAGTCGGCACTGATGCCGTGGAAGCTGCTGTTCGGCCGCAGTGTGTGATCCGCTGAGCTAAACGGCCCGACCGGCTCGGTCGGTGACGGTGTCGTCGGTCGGCCAGTCGAGCAGGGTGTCGACGAACAGCTGTCGTACCCGGGCGATGTCGGCATCCATATCCTGCGGATCCCAATCGCTGACGTCGATCGGCGGCAGCACCGCGACGTCGACCGTGCCCTTGCGCACGATCGCCGAATTTCGCCAGGCGATTTCGCCGGCATTGCGGATCACGATCGGAATGATCGGCACCCCCGCCGCGATCGCGATATGGAACGCGCCCTTCTTGAACGGTCCGATCCGTGGGGTCAGTGAGCGCGTGCCCTCGGGCGCCACCACGATCGACAGACCCCCACGCAGGGTCTCCACCACCGGCTCCAGCGCCGCCTTCGCGCTGGTGGTGTCGGATCGGTCGATGAAGGTGGCCTCGGCGAAGCGCAGCAGCGGCCCGAAGACCGGGTTGGCGGTGACCTCCTTCTTCACCACCGCCGTGAATCCGGATCGCAACACCTCGGCCAGCACCACCATGTCGAACTGGCTCTGGTGATTGAACAGGAACACCGCCGGTCGCGGCTGCCGGGCGTGTTCGGCGCCGACCACCCGGACCCGAATCCCGGTGCTGCGCAGGGTCGCATCGGCCGCGGTGGCGATCATCGCGTCGGCCATCGCTCGGTGCTCGCGCGTCGGCGCGCGGGAGACGACGCCGGCCGCCGCCCCGCTCAACAGACCGGTGAAGCCCACCGCGGTGCGCAGGTAGTCGCCGACCCGGGGCGCCTCGCGCGGCCGGAAGGACAGGGTCGGCCATTGGCGTTCGCCGGCCGTCATCGCCATCCGCGGCCCCGGATTCACCGCGACCGGATGGCCGACCGACTCCAGCAGCGGAATATCCGGCGCCGCGTCGGCATAGGCGTAACTGTCCGGCAACTCGATCCCGTGGGCATCGGCGAAGCGGCGCACGGCCGCGGCCTTCTCGTTGCGCCACAGCGGTTTTCCTTCCGTGAAGCCGGTGAGGACGCCGTCGGCGGTTGCCATCGTCGTGCAGAGTACGTGCTCCACGCCCAGTTCCCGGGCGGCGGGGGCGACCTGGAACCGGGTCAGGCTGGACGCCAGCAGCACGGTGTGCCCAGCGGCCTCGTGTTCCCGGATCAGTTGCCACGCTTCGGGGTACACGTGACCGTAGATCGTGCTGCGGAACAATTGCGCACCCAGTTCGGCCAGTTCGTCCTCCGAGCGACCCGCCCAGACGCGGGTTATCCGTTGCAGGAAGCGTTCGTATTCGCCCTCACTGCGCGCCCCGCGGATGCTGGTCACCAGGGTGTCGGCGAGTTGCCGGCGGGGATCACGGTGGCGCAGTACCCGCAGCGGGGCGGGCGCCGGCGCGAAGCCGGCGACGACGGTGCCGCCGTAATCGAAAACGGCCGCCACCCCGGGTCCGCGCGGGCCGGACCGGATGGCCTGGATCGCTTCGGCGAGATTCACGCTGTCCCCTGCGGTGTGCGATTGGACGGGTCGAGGGCGGCCGCGCGGGAGATGCGGGCGCCGATGGTGCGCAGTTCGTCGGCGAGTTCGCGCCGCCGCCGCACCAGATCGGGCGTGGCCGGGTCGAGCAGACCGTAGTTCTCCACGAGTTTCCACGCGCTGGAGAACAATTCGGTGGAGACCGATTCCGGGCTGTGCAGACGCTGTTGCAACAGCATTTGACGGCCGACGGCCAGACACTCGTCGATGAACTGTTTGCGATCCGGGGGCACGGTCGGATCGGCGGCGGCCAGCCGTTCGGCCACCACCAGCTGGGCGTCGAAGAACGACCGCACCACCCGGTGCGCCATGATGAAGCCGGAGTCGGCGAGCGCGCACACCAGTTCGGAGCCACTGGAGCGTTGTTCCCAATCCCGGTCCACCAGCAGCATTTCCGCGCTCATCGCGGCCGCGAATTCGATCCGGTCCGGGAAGAAGAATTCGAACTTCAGCAGATCCCGCAGGCGATACGCGGCATCCCAGATCGCCTCGATACCGGGTGCGGCACCGGCTTGCTCGTCGGCCACCTCCAGAATCGCCAGCTCCAGGATCGCGCGGTCGACGAACCAGTGCACGGCGCTGTTGCGATAGAACGCCGCCTCCAGGTGAGCACCGGTTTCGATGGAGTAGACCGGTTCCAGCCCACCGCGATACACGGTGACCACCTTGGCCAGTGAGAGATGTTCCAGCACCACCGCCAGGCCCTGATCGGTGCGCAGCCGCTCCAACTCGCCGGTGGGCAGGCCCCGGCGCGCGATATATCCGCACACCGGTTCCAGCGTCGCGCGCACCTCGCCGAGGGTCAGCGCGCGTTCGTGCACACCGAGCAGTGCCAGTGTCACCAGCGCGTTCACCGTGATCGGGGTGACGGCGTTGATCCCGACGGCGACCTCGAAGGCGAGTCGCTGCACGGCCAGACGCTGGCGTTCGGCGAGTTCGGGCGGGCTCGGGGCGAACGGCTCCGGCGGCCGCTGCATCGGGTCACCGTGGGCGGCAAGGCGATCCCGGGCCGACAGCGGGGCGCCGAAGCGGATGTAGACCCGCCCGGCCGAATGCTGCTGACTACGGATGTAGCGCGCCAGCCAGGGCAGGCCCTCGGGCTTCTTGGTTCCGCCGATCTGCTCCGCGGCGATGGATCCCAGCTCGTTGAGCCGTTCGTAGGTGATCGACACCGGAACCAGCATCACGTCGTCGATGCGTCGGCTACGGATCGCGGCGGCCAGGTAGTTCAGCAGCCCGAACCGAGGCGGGCGCAGTTTGCCGGTCCGGGTGCGACCGCCCTCGAAATACCACTCCAGATTGAAGCGTTTGGCCAGCAGGTAGGCGAAGTACTCCTCGACCACCGCCTTGTAGACCTCGTCGTCGCCGAAGCTGCGGCGGATGAAGACCGTCCCGGTGCGGCGCGCGATCGGGCCCATCGGCCAGAAGCTGAGGTTGGCTCCGCCGATCACGTGATTGGGCGGGAAATCGTTGCGTGCCAGCGCGTCTCCGAGGACGAAGGCATCCACGTACGAGCGGTGCGAGGGCAGGAACACCAGCGGATGACTGCGATTGAGCCGGCGCAGGGCGGCCAATTGGGTGCGATCGCAGTCGATCTTCCACGCCGAGGCGTGGACCGGGCGCATGGCCTGGGTGAACAGATCGGACACCAGACGGCTCTGCGCGGCGACCAGTTCGCGCAACGCCTTCTCCGCTCGCCGATAGACCTCGCGCGGGGCGACACCGGAATCCCTGGCGATGGCATCGAGACGGCGCAGGAAATCCGGTGAGTCCAGGATCTCCTCGACCACCATCCGCGGCACCTTGTAGCGGTCGCCGATCACGGACCGTTCCGCGCGTTCGAGGGCGACGGTGCCGGCGCGGACGATCGCGCGGGCGAACGGCTCGGCGCTGCGCGCGGAGGCGGCGTTGTTGGCGCGCAGATCGCTGAGCCGCGCGGGCTGTCCGGTGAGAATGAGGTGGCGATCGGGTGCCTTGTCCACCAGCCGACGCTGTAGGAATCGGTGCGGCCGGCGGGGGTTGCTCAAGGTCGCGAGGTCGGCGAAGGTGGTGCGGCGCACCCCGTCTCGTTCCGGCGGCAGCCACAGCACTCGGATCGGGAGCACCAGCGGGTCGTCTCGGCGGTCCACCAACCGGGTGGCGATGGCCGAGGCGTCGAGATCGATCTGGGTGACCGGTGCGTCGATGCCGAGTTCGGCGGCGACCCCGCCCTCGGCGAGCCAGCCGCCGATCAGTTCGCGTTCCACCGGTGACACCGCGTCGACCAGAGCCACCACTGAGCGCGGCAGATCGTTCGTGGTACTCGGAGCCGGATTGCCGGCGGCGTGGTCGATCATGACGGGCCTCCCTCGACGGCGCCCCACCATTCAAGCTCGCGCGGGCGCATTCCCGCAGGAAGTTGATCGCAGCGCTCGGAAAGCGAGTCCGATGTGTGCTCCGGCACAATACGGACAAGGGCAGGTAATGCTAACCTCACCTCTTGTAGTTAGGTAAGCATAACCTTGGAGGAACGGTGTCGACCACGGACGAGCGGGTGCGAAACGGTTACGGGGACGGTCCGGGGGCGACGAACACGGCAGCAGGTATCGCACCCGCCGACGCCGTGGCGGCACTCGCCGCGGCCGACCGGTTCGGCGAATACGTCAGCTACGAGGGTCCCGACGGCTGGGTCTTCGCCGCCGACCCGATCGGCAGTATCGAACTGGATTCCGGTGAGCTGCGGGTGGAATGGGAGGGCCGGGCCACCGTCGAACCCTGGCAGGGTCGCCCCGCCGCCGTGATCGACGCCGCGCTGGCGAAGCTGCCGCTGGCGGGCCGCAGCGCCTACGGCTGGATCGGCTTCGAATTCTGTGCCTGGGCCCTGGGCGCCGATGCGCACGTGGCACCGCGAACCACGCTGGCGCACCTGATGATTCCGCGGATCGAGGTGCGTATCGACGCCGCCGGCGTGCGGGTGGCCGGCGCGACGCCGCGCGAGACCAGCGAGATTCACGAGCTGATCGCGCAGGCGCGCGGTGTTCCCCTGGCCCGGCCCCGGCCGGTCGATGTCGAAATCGACCCCACCGACTATCGGGGCCGGGTGGCCGAGGCGGTCGCCGAGATCCAGGCCGGTCGCTATCAGAAGGTGATTCTCTCGCGCAAGGTCGACCTGCCGTTCCCCGTGGACATTCCGCAGACCTATCGGCTGGGTCGTGCCAACAACACTCCGGCGCGGTCGTTCCTGCTGCGACTGGGTGGACTGGAAGCCGCCGGTTTCAGCCCGGAACTCGTGGCCGCGGTCGACGAACACCGCATCGTGACCACCGAACCGCTGGCCGGTACCCGGGCCTTCGGCCGGGGTGCGGCGGCCGATGCCGCCGCCCGGGAAGAACTGGTGGGCGATCCGAAAGAGATCGTCGAACACGCCATTTCGGTGCAGACCTCGTTCGGCGAGATCGCCGCGGTCGCCGAACCCGGCAGTACCGCCGTCTCCGACTTCATGGCGGTGCGGGAGCGGGGCAGTGTGCAGCATCTCGCCTCCACCGTGCGCGGGAAGTTGGCCGAGGGCAGAAGCGCTTGGGACGCGGTGGAAATGTTGTTCCCGTCGGTGACCGCATCCGGAATTCCCAAGCGCACCGGGGTGGATGCCGTCTTCCGCCTCGACCACGACGCGCGCGGCCTGTATTCCGGGGCGGTGGTGAAGGTATCGGCCGCCGGCGCGCTGGAGGCCACCCTCGTGCTCCGGGCGATCTATCAAACCCCCGAGGGGGCCTGGTTGCGGGCCGGCGCGGGCATCGTCTCCCAGTCGCGGCCCGACCGCGAATTCACCGAGACCTGCGAAAAGCTCGGCAGCGTAGCGCCTTACGTCGTCGAGGCCTGAGCGAACGGAGCCCGGCGGAGAGTGTCCGTCGGGCTCCGTTCGTACCCGGGCGCGAGCGCCTTACCCGGCACCGACGGCAGGACCCGAAGTGCGGGAACCTTTTTCGGTGTCGCACGGCCCGACTGCCGTCGAGCGGTCAGCCGATGCTGTCGGCGGCGTACCGGGCCCGCAGGACCTTCTTGTCGATCTTGCCGACCGCGGTGAAGGGCAGCGCGTCGGCCTGCTCCAGGGTGTCGGGCAGTTTGTAGGTCGCCAGGCCGCGCGCGGTGAGAAATTCCTTGATCTCGACCAGGCTCGGCATCGCGCTGTCGACCACCAGGACGGCGCAGACCTTTTCACCGAGGGCCGCGTCCGGCAGGCCGACCGCGGCCGCATGGCGGACCGCGGGGTGCGCGAGTAGATGCTCCTCCAGTTCGTCGCAGGAGATGTTCTCACCGCCGCGGTTGATCACATCCTTGATCCGGCCGGAGACGATCAGGTGCCCGCTCGGCAGTTGCCGCACCAGATCGCCGCTGCGGTAGTACCCGTCCGGGGTGATGGCGCGGGAATTGTGTTCCGGCGCACGATAGTAGCCGCGAATGGTGTACGGCCCGCGGGTCAGCAGTTCGCCTTCCGCGCCGGGCGCGACATCGTTACCCTCGCCGTCGACCACGCGCACCTCGTCGGCCGGCGACAGCGGCCGGCCCTGGGTGGTGCAGATCAGTTCGTCGGAGTCGTCGAGACGGGTGTAATTGATCAGGCCCTCGGCCATCCCGAACACCTGTTGTAACTTCGCGCCCAGCGCCGGAGTCACCTCGCGGGCGTTGACCTCCGCCAACTTGGCGCCGCCGACCTGCAGCAGCCGCAGGCTGGACAGCTCGGCCTCCTCCCATTCCACTGCGGCACACCACAATTGGGCCAGCGGCGGTACGACCGCGGTGACGGTCACGCCGTGACGTTCGATGGTCGCGAAGGCGTTCTCCGGACTCGGATCGGCCAGCATCACGATCGAGGCGCCCGCCGCGACCGCGCCCAGCAGCCCGGGGCACGACAGCGGAAAGTTGTGTGCGGCGGGCAGTGTCGCCATGTACACGTCGTCGGAGGTCAGCGCGCAGATGTCCGCGCTGGTGCGGGCGTTGTAGTGATAGTCGTCGTGGGTCCGGGCGATGAGCTTGGGCAGGCCGGTGGTCCCGCCGGAGACGAGCAGCACCGCGATCCCGGCGGCATCGATCTCGGGGAGCGAATCACCCTCGCGTGCAACCGTCCGCAGGTCGATATGGGGTCCCGGATCGCCCAGGACGAAGATCTGCCGCAGCGACGGCACTCGGTCGGCCACCGTTGCCGCGAGTTCCCGGTAATCGAAATCGCCGACCCGGTCGGCTGCGATATAGCCGCGCGCGCCGGCCACTCGTGCCAGATGCTCGATCTCTGCCTGCCGATGTGCCGGGAGCGCCAGTACCGGCACGATGCCCGCGCGCAGCAGGCCGAACAGCACCTCGACGAATTCGCTCACGTTCGGCAGCTGGACCACGACGCGATCGCCGGGCTCGAGGCCGCAAGCGAGCAGGCCGTGGGCCATCCGATCGGCGCGCCGATCCAGTTCGGCGTAGTCCAGGGTTCCGGAATCGGTGTGCAGCGCGGGGCGGCTCGGCCAGGTCCGGGCCGCCGTGCGCAGCAACTCGCCCAGCGGCTCGCCGCGCCAATAGCCGGCTGCCCGGTAGCTGTCGGCGAGTTCCGCGGGGAAGGGCACGAAACCGTCGAGAAGGTCCTGCTGGGCCGGGGATATCGAAGTCACGGGTACCGCCTCACGGGTCGAGCTGCGCAGCCGAAGCTGCCCTAGATAGGTTAGGCAACCCTATATCAGTGGTGTCGGACCGTGCCGAGGACCGCCCGCCGCGCGACGGCGCGCTCGCACAACAGCGCGCCGCGGCGGCGCCCCGCCTAGACTCGTGCGGGTGAGCGGTTGGAACGTGTCGGATATTCCGGACCAGAGCGGTCGCACGATCATCGTGACCGGCGCGAACAGCGGACTGGGCGCGGCCACCACCAGGGCCTTGGCGAATGCCGGTGCGCAGGTGATCATGGCCTGCCGTGACGAGGTGAAGGCGCGCGCGGTCGCCGACACCATCGGTGACCGAGTGCAGGTGCGCCGGCTCGACCTCGCCGATCTGGCCTCGATCCGTGATTTCGCGCGCACGATCGACGGCGCCGATGTGCTGATCAACAACGCCGGCGTGATGGCCCTGCCGTTGCGTCGCACCGCCGACGGCTTCGAAATGCAGTTCGGCACCAACCATCTCGGTCATTTCGCGCTGACCGGCTTGTTGCTGGACAAGATCTCCGATCGCGTCGTCACCGTGTCCAGTGGTGCCCACCTGATCGGCCGCATCGACCTCGCCGATCCGAACTACCAGCACCGGCGCTACGAACGCTGGCGTGCCTACGGCCAATCGAAATTGGCGAATCTGATGTTCGCCTACGAACTGCAGCGTCGGCTGACCGCCGCCGGCTCGTCGAAGGTCTCGGTCGCGGCCCATCCGGGCTATGCGTCCACCGAACTGCAATCGCATACCGAATCGTTCCTGGACGCGATCATGGCCCTGGGCAACCGGATTCTCGCGCAGTCGGCCGAAATGGGCGCACTACCAAGCCTTTACGCCGCGACGGCGGAGGTGGAGCCGGGCGCCTTCTACGGTCCCACCAAGCTCGGGGGCCTGCGCGGCTATCCCGAGCGCACCGGATCCTCGGCCGCCTCCCGCGACGAGGTCACCGCCCGCCGGCTGTGGGATCTGTCCGAACAGCTCACCGACGTCACGTACTCCTTCGCCCGCCGCTGACACAGTATGTGACCGGCATCACTTTCAGTGGTGTCACACCTGTAGGCACTGCGTAGTCGTCTCTGTGTAGCGGTGCCGCGGACGCGGCGCATTGTTCACAGGAGGATGGTCATGGAACCCCGTTTCGCTTCGCACGGCAACGACGTCTCGATGAAGTTCATCAAGCGGCTCGGCAACGCCGGCCAGGTGGTCGACCAGTCGACCCTGCCCAAGGCGACGCAGGAACTGGTCAAGCTGCGCGCCAGCCAGATCAACGGGTGCGGATTCTGCACCGATATGCACTCCAAGGATGCGGCCGCCGCGGGCGAGACCGCGGTGCGGCTCAATCTGGTCGCCGCCTGGCGCGAGGCCGTCGTCTTCACCGAGGCCGAGCGGGCCGCGCTGGCGTTGACCGAGGAGGGCACCCGGATCGCGGATATCCATCGCGGCATCAGCGACGAGACCTGGCAGCAGGTGCGCAAGCACTACGACGACGACCAGATCGGCGCGCTGATCTCGCTCATCGCGTTGATCAACGCCTACAACCGGCTCAACGTCATCGCCGGTACGCCGGCCGGGAACTACGAGCCCGGAATGTTCGGCTGATCCGTCCCGGACACAGCGAATTCGGGCCCGGCACGGGATCTTTCGATCCCTGGCCGGGCCCCGTTGCGTTCGAGCCGGCTGTGGCGGTGGTCACTCGGATCACCGGGCCGGTGATCGCGGTCCGGCACCCCTGGTACAGTCGCCCTCGTGCAGCGCGCGTATTTCTGGTTTACCAAGCCGGCCCCGGGTGGGCCGGTCGGTGACCCGCGCTGACCTTCTCCCACCCCCGAGCCGGATGACAGACCGGCTCCACGGGATTCTCGATGGGTCGGCCTGAGAAAAGGAACCCATTATGACGACCGCAGCCGATGTCGATGCCTCGCACAGTGACCTCGACGATCAGCGCACGCTGAGTATCAGCCCCCTGCTCTCGCCCGCCGAGGTCCGCCGCGAACATCCCATCGACGACGCGCTCGCCGACACCGTGCGGGCCGGCCGCGCCGCCACCGTCGGCGTGCTCGACGGTGCCGACGACCGCCTGATGGTCGTGGTCGGTCCGTGTTCGGTGCACGATCCCGAGGCGGCTCTCGACTACGCCCGCCGGCTGGCCGCCGTCGGCGCCGAATTGTCCGATCGGCTGCATGTGGTGATGCGGGTCTACTTCGAGAAGCCGCGCACCACGCTGGGCTGGAAGGGCCTGATCAACGATCCGCACCTGGACGGGTCGTTCGACGTCAACACCGGACTCGGGCTGGGCCGGCGGTTGCTGGTCGACATCACCGGGCTCGGACTGCCGGTGGCCTGCGAATTCCTCGATCCGATCACGCCGCAGTACATCGCGGATCTGGTGTCCTACGGGGCCATCGGCGCCCGGACTGCCGCCAGCCAGGTGCACCGGCAGCTGTCGAGTGCGCTGTCCATGCCGGTCGGCATCAAGAACGGCACCGACGGTGATGTGCAGGTCGCGGTGGACGGTGTACGTGCCGCCGGTGCGAGCCACGTCTTCCCCGGCACCGATCTCGACGGGCGCTCGGCGTTGATCCGGACCAGCGGCAACCCGGACTGCCACGTGATCCTGCGCGGCGGCAGCTCGGGTACGAACTACGACGCCGCCTCGGTCGCGGAGGCCTGCCTGCGGCTGGAGAAGGCCGGGCTGCCGCAGCGAGTGGTCGTCGACGCCAGCCACGGCAACAGCAACAAGGACCACAACCGGCAGGTCGATGTCGTCACCGATATCGCCGAGCGCATCGCCGCCGGTGACCGCGCGGTGGTCGGCGTGATGATGGAGAGCTTCCTGGTTGCCGGGCGGCAGGACCTCACGCTCGGGCACGCCGACGATCTGACCTACGGCCAGTCGATCACCGACGCCTGCCTGGACTGGGAGACGACGGCGGCGCAGCTGAACCGGCTGGCCGACGCGGTGGCCCGCCGCCGCGGCTGAGGTGGGACGGTCCGATCAGACGTGGGCGGCGTGCAGCCGGCGGACGGCTTCGTCGAGCGTGCTGTCCTTCTTGCAGAAGGCGAAGCGCACCAGGCGATTCCATGATTCCCGGTCGTCGGTGAAAACCTCGATCGGGACGGCCACCACGCCGAGGCGCCGCGGCAGCTCGCGACAGAACGCCAGTGCGTCGGCGGAGCTCAGCGGGCTGATGTCGGCGCAGACGAAGTAGGTCGCATCGCTGCGTTTGACCAGGAATCCGGCGTCGGCGAGCGCCTCCGAGAGGCGAATCCGCTTGTCGGATAGGCCGACGCGCAGGTCGGCGACCCACTGCTGTTCGTGTTCGAGGGCGTAGGCGACGGCGGGCTGGAACGGCCCGCCGCCGACGAAGCTCATGAACTGCTTGGCCGCGAGCAGCCCGTCGAGGAGTGGCGCCGGACCGCATGCCCAGCCGATCTTCCAGCCGGTGACGCTGAATGTCTTTGCCGCGCTGGAGACCACGATGGTGCGTTCGAACATGCCGGGCAGCGTGGCGATGCTGATGTGGGTGTTGCCGTCGTAGACGAGGTGTTCGTAGACCTCGTCGGACACGACGATGAGATCGTGTTCGCGGGCGAGGTCGGCGATGGCCTCGAGGTCGGCGCGCGACAGGATCGCCCCTGTGGGGTTGTGCGGCGTATTCAGTAGCAGCATGCGGGTTTTCGGCGTGACGGCCGCCCGCAGACTGTCCAGATCGAGGACGAAGCCGTTGCCGTCCGGCACCAGTCGCGCGGTGCGGCGGGTGGCGCCGGCCAGGGCGACGACCGCGGCGTAGGAGTCGTAGTACGGCTCGATCAGCACCACTTCCTCGTCGGCTTCCACCAACCCCAGTACCGCCGCGGCGATCGCCTCGGTCGCGCCGACGGTGACCACCACCTGCGAGTCGATGTCGTAGTCGATGCCGTAGCGGCGGGCGCGGTCGGCCGCGATCGCCCGCCGCAGCACCGGCATTCCCCGCCCGGGCGGGTACTGATTCACCCCGTCGGCGATGGCGGTGCGGGCCGCCTCGAGCATGGCGGCGGGACCGTCGGTGTCCGGGAAGCCCTGACCCAGGTTGACCGCGTCGTGGCGCACGGCCAATTCGGTCATCTCCGCGAAGATCGTGGCCCCGAACGGGCGCAGGCGGGTGACGGTGGGGATGGCTGACATGGTCCCAACGTAGCGATACCCGCGCCGGATCCGCGCCGCCCACCCCACCGGGCGGCTCGCGGCGAAGCTTGCCCGCGGTTCGCCATGGTTGCGACATGATAGCGAATAGCTATGTTTCACATTCGGTTCACCGCTCTGACCTGCATAGTTGTCAGATATCCCGATGGCAGCTAGCCTCCCCGTGTTCTATCTCACAACCACTTCGGTGGTAGCTCGAAAGGGGCGATTCATGGCCTCCTATCTCGACCTTCTGCTGCATCCGGCGGCGGGCACGGTGCTCGGGTACATCGGCGACACCCTGCACAACATCTTCGCCAACGACTGGGGCTGGGGTTCCTCGACGCCGAACTGGGGCACCGGTTCGTCGACCGGCAACTGGGGGCTCGGTTCGAGCACCCCGGACATGTGGTCCGGCTCGGCGACCTGAGCCGGCCGATCGAGCGGAAACGACCTGTCGTGGTGTGGGGTTCCCGATCGGGAACGAAGTGGGTCGAACCGCCGGGGCGCTCGTTCGCCCCGGCGGTGCGCTACCGCCGCGGGTCCGGCAACCGCAGCCCGCTCAATTTCGCGGGATTGGCGAAATCGTATGCACCCCAGACCAGTCCGTCGCGGACCGTGAATCCCACCACCCGCTGCGGCGAACCCGGGAAACCGTCGTGCGGTGCGCGCTCGTGTAGCAGCAACCCGAGTTGTCCGTTGACGCTGACGAATTCGAATTCCGGGGAATCGGAACGGGCGAACTCGGTCGGATCCACCCCGTACTTTCGCAACAGGCCCAGGGCCAGCCGGGCGATCTTGTCCGGCCCGGTGACCGCGTTGGGCGCCGACTTGGTGGTGCCGCCGGTATCGGCGATGAAGACCGAATCCGGGTGCAGCGCCGCCACGACCGCGTCGACGTCACCGGAATACAACGCCTCCAGCAGCCGCTGCACCGCGGCCATGTGGTCGGCATCGGACACCGGCTCCGGCGTGCGCGCCAGGGCCTTGCGCGCCCGAACCGCCAATTGCCGTGCCGCTTCGGGGGTTACGTCGAGCAGTTCGGCGATTTCGTCGAAGGGGACCGAGAAACCGTCGTGCAGGACGAAGGCCACCCGCTGGGGCGGGGTCAGCGCGTCGAGGACGACCAGCGCGGCGAATCGGCAGTCCTGCTTGCGCACCAGCGATTCCAACGGACCCGGCGGATTCGATGCCGCCACGGCGGTGACGATCGGTTCCGGAAGCCATTGCCCCACATAACTTTCCCTGCGCGCCGCGGCGCTGCGCAGGCGGTCCAGGCAGATCCGGCTGACGACGGTGGTCAGCCAGGCGCGAAGGTCCTCGATCTCGGACTGATGGGCGGAGGCCAGGCGCAGCCAACTCTCCTGCACCGCATCCTCGGCATCGGCCACGCTGCCGGTCAGCCGGTAACCCACCGAGAGCAGATGCGCCCGATGGGATTCGAACAGATCGGCGAGCAACGCGGCAACCATTGCGTAGATTCTACGGTCGCCGGAAATCGGCTGGGCCACCGCCGGGGCGCGTGCCAGCATGGGGCGGTGGACGACTGTGTACTGACCGACGGCACCGTCTGGTTGTCGCGTCCGGCCGAGGCCGATGTCGACGCGATCGTCGAATGCTGCCGGCAGCCGTCGATCGCGGCATGGACGGTGGTGCCGGTGCCCTACCGCCGCGCGGACGCGACCGGATTCCTGACCGATATCGTCGCCCCCGGCTGGGCCGGCCGCAGTCCGGTGTGGGCGGTGCGCACCGCCGCCGACGGTCCGGTCGTCGGCATGATCGGACTCGATGCCGGGGCCCCCGGCACCGCCGAGATCGGCTTCTGGCTTCATCCGGCCGCCCGTGGCCGCGGGCTCATGACGGCCAGTGCGCGGCTGGTCTGCGATTTCGGCTTCGCCCCCGACGGGCTGGCTCTGACCCGGATCGAATGGCGCGCGTTCGTCGGCAATGTCGCCTCCGCCGCCGTCGTGCGGCGGGTGGGCTTCCGATACGAGGGGCTGTTGCGGCTGGCCGGTGTCCAGCGCGGCGTCCACCGGGATTCCTGGATCGGTGCCCGGATACGTACCGATCCGCCGGCCCCGGTAGCCGACTGGCCACCCCTGGCCGGATAGGTGCGGCATCGCTCACAGCCAACATCTGCCCAGCTCGCGTAGGGTTGATGGAGGTTTGTCGGGGGTCCCCGCAACAATGTGGGACGTATTCCCCGAGCGCCCGGGGCCGGCCCGGGAATCTGGAGGAGGTGCCGTGACGGACGGACCGCTGATCGTGCAGAGCGATAAAACCCTGCTGCTCGAGGTCGATCACGAACAGGCCGACGCCGCCCGGCAGGCGATCGCGCCGTTCGCCGAACTCGAGCGCGCGCCCGAGCACGTGCACACCTACCGGGTGACCCCGCTGGCGCTGTGGAACGCGCGCGCCGCCGGTCACGACGCCGAACAGGTGGTCGACGCGCTGGTCAGCTACTCGCGCTACGCGGTGCCGCAGCCGCTGCTGGTCGACGTCGTGGAGACGATGGCCCGCTACGGGCGGTTGCAGCTGGTCAAACACCCCGCACACGGCCTGGTGCTGGTCAGCCTGGACCGGGCGGTTCTGGAAGAAGTGCTGCGGCACAAGAAGATTCAGCCGATGCTCGGCGCGCGCATCGACGACGACACGGTCGCCGTGCACCCGTCCGAACGCGGGCGGATCAAACAGATGCTGTTGAAGATCGGCTGGCCGGCCGAGGACCTCGCCGGTTACGTCGACGGTGAGGCGCACCGCATCGACCTGGACTTCGACACTCACGAATGGCATCTGCGCGACTATCAGGAGCTCGCGGCCGACTCGTTCTGGGCCGGTGGGTCGGGTGTGGTGGTGCTGCCCTGCGGGGCGGGTAAGACCATGGTCGGCGCGGCGGCGATGGCCAAGGCGCAGGCCACCACGTTGATCCTGGTCACCAATACGGTGGCGGGCCGGCAGTGGAAGCGCGAACTGCTCGCGCGCACCTCGCTGACCGAGGACGAGATCGGGGAGTACTCCGGCGAGCGCAAGGAGATCCGCCCGGTCACGATCGCCACCTACCAGGTGATCACGCGCAAGACCAAGGGTGAATACAAACACCTCGAGTTGTTCGACAGCCGGGACTGGGGCCTGGTCATCTACGACGAGGTGCACCTGCTGCCGGCCCCGGTGTTCCGGATGACCGCCGATCTGCAGTCGCGGCGCCGGCTGGGGCTGACCGCGACGTTGGTCCGTGAGGACGGCCGCGAGGGCGACGTCTTCTCGCTGATCGGACCCAAGCGGTACGACGCGCCGTGGAAGGACATCGAGGCGCAGGGCTGGATCGCCCCGGCCGACTGCATCGAGGTGCGGGTCACGCTCACCGACGCCGAACGCATGGCCTATGCCACCGCCGAACCCGAGGAGCGTTACAAACTCTGCTCCACCGCGCGCACCAAACTTCCCGTCGTCGAATCCATTCTGGCCCGGCACCGTGATGCGCCCAGCCTGGTCATCGGCGCCTACCTCGATCAGCTCGACGAACTCGGTGCACACCTGAACGCGCCGGTCATCCAGGGTTCCACCCGGACCAAGGAGCGGGAGGCGCTGTTCGACGCGTTCCGCAACGGCGAGATCCCGGTACTCGTGGTCAGCAAGGTCGCGAACTTCTCCATCGACCTGCCGGAAGCGTCTGTGGCAGTGCAGGTTTCGGGAACCTTCGGCTCCCGGCAGGAGGAGGCGCAGCGGCTGGGCCGGTTGTTGCGCCCGAAATCCGACGGTGGTCAGGCGCATTTCTACTCGGTGGTGGCGCGGGACACGCTGGACGCCGAATACGCGGCACATCGACAGCGTTTCCTGGCAGAACAGGGGTATGCCTACCGCATCACCGATGCCGACGATCTGCTGGGACCGGCGATCGGGTAGGAGCCGCCGAAGGCCCGCAGCCGGACAGATGTGAGGATTTGACACGTGCGACGCTTCGAATTCGCGGTGGACCGTGAACATGCCCGGGCGGTGAACGAAGTCGTCCGCGATATCCGGCGGCTGCGAACCCTCGCCTTCGCCGCGGCCATCGTGCTGGGCCTGGGCACGGCGGGACTGATCTGGCTGAACCATCCGTACTCGTTCCTGCTGGCGGTCGCCTTCGCCTTGGCCACCATTTCCGCGCTGTTCGTGGCGATGTGGACTCCGTATCGCTCGCGGATCGAGAAGCTGTACGCCGAGGGCGAGCTGGTACCTGCCGTCGTGTCCGGCCGCCATCCCAAAGGGGTGACCCTGCTGGCCCTGGTGAATCTCGCCAAGCCCGGCACGATGCCGCGCTACGCGCTGATCACCCGCGTGGTCCGCGCATTGCCGGGACACCGCGCGGATGCGGGGGAACAGGTGCCGTCGGTGACCGTGCGGGCCGACCGCGCGCCGCGGTCGGTCGGGGATCTGCGGCAGCCGATCAGTGCCATGCCGATCGCCTGGGGCACGCGGGATCTCGCGGTCATCGAGCGCGCTCGCGCGGCGATCTCCGATGTGGAGTGGAAATTGCTGGCCGACAACCTGAGTCTCGCCGAGAAGGTGGGCCGGGTAGACACCAAGCGGCTGCTGCTGGATCCGCAACAGCTTCCGGAGGAACTGCGCGGGTGATGCGCGGCGCGGTGCCCGCGGGCCCGCCACGGCGACTAGCATCGTCTCTCGGTCGGCACGCCGTGCCGGGAAGGGGTGGATGGTCGGATGAAATCGCAGGTCTGGGCACGGTGTCTCACGGTGGGCGCGCTGTGCGGCGTGGCGTTGGTCGGCCCCGCGCAGCTGCAGCCGCTGCCGGCGCAGGCGCAACCGGCGGCCGATCCGTTCGTCGGCTCGTCCGGCCTCGGTGATCCGTACTATCCCGAGGACGGCAACGGCGGCTACGACGTGCGGCACTACGACGTCGCGATCGACTACGACCCGCCGAGCCGGCATCTGACCGGGACCGCGACGATCGACGCCGTCTCGACGCAGGCGCTGCGCGCGTTCAACCTCGACTACGCCGGGCCCGATGTGCGGCGGGTAGCGGTGAACAATCTTCCGGCCGGGTTCGACCGCCACGGCGAACACGAACTCACCGTCACGCCGGCGCTGCCGATCCTGCCCGGCCTGCCGTTCACGGTCACCGTGGACTACGCCGGGATCGAGGGCGACAACCCCGATTCCGGGTGGACCATCGCACCCAGCGGCGGGGCCTTCGCGGCGGGTGAACCACACTCCGCGACGAGCTGGTACCCGCTCAACGACACACCGTTGGACAAGGCGACCTTCGATCTGCAGGTGACCGTGCCGCAGCAATGGCAGGCGATGTCGAACGGGCTGCGGGTCGGCGACCGGGTCGACGGCGACAAGCGGACGGTCCGATGGAGTTCGAAACACCCGGTCATCGGTTATCTGACCACGGTGGCGATCGATCACTTCGACTTCCTCGACCAGCGTCGCGCCGATGGCACCCCACTGATCAGCGCCTTCGCCCCGGATGCGGGGAAGGGGCGCGCGCTCGAGGAACGGTTGCCCGAGATTCTGGACTTCCTCGAATCCCTCTACGGGCCCTATCCATTCGAAAGTGGCGGCGGAATCTATGTCGACACCGACCTGAATTTCTCTCTCGAAACGCAGACCCGGCCGACCTATGCGCCGTGGGTCGACCTGAATACCGTCGTGCACGAGAACGCCCATCAGTGGTGGGGTGATTCGCTATCGGTGCGGAACTGGTCCGACATCTGCCTGAACGAATGTTTCGCCAGCTATACCGCCGACTATCTGTGGCCCGAGCGGAAAGAGGGTAAGGATGTCGACGCCCTATATCGCAAGACCATCGCCAAGATCCACGACAACCCCGAACTCTGGGACATCCCCCTGCAGAACCCCGGGGCCGGCCAGGAGTTCACCTCGGTGTACTACCGCGGTCCGCTCTTCCTGCACGCGCTGCGGCACGAACTCGGCGACGACGTATTCTTCTCTGCCATAGCGCAATTCGTGCAAGGTCACGCCTACGGCAACGCGTCGATGCCCGAGTTCCGCAGCTTCGTTCAAGCCAAGACCGCGACGGATCTGAGCGGGTTCTTCGCCGCCTGGCTCGAATCCACCACCCCGCCGCCGGATCAATACCTCTATCCTGGGGCGCTTCGGGGTTAGAACTTACGGCCGCAACGTCTTTCGGGTGTCATTCGGATAGCCGTCCGCGCAGGCCGTCGGCGTGCCGGGACGCGCGGTCCAGCGTCTTCTCCGCCCGGCGCAGTGCCGTCCGGGCCGCGTCGATCCCGGCGGTGGTGAAGCGAAGCGACTGTTCGGCCTGCTCCAATTCGGAGCGCAGGGCGGCGATTCGTTCGTCCAGGGCGGCGGCCTCGCGCTGCTGACGTTCGAGCTCCGCGCGCGCCGAATCACGCTCGGCCCGTGCGCTTTCCACCGCCGCCTCGGCTTCGGCCACGGCCTCGGCATCCGGCTGCTCGGTGTCGGGCTCGGCGGTGCCGGTCCGTTCGGTCCCGGCGCGTTCCGGCTCGGCCTTCGGTACCGGTGCCAGGGCCGGCCCGGCCGGTCCGAATCCGGCATAGTCCACCGCGGCCGTCACCACGCCCGCGCGCACCTGTTCGGTCACCTCCGGTTCCGCGAGCGCCGCGGTGAGCGTCTGCGCCACCGCGCGCCGGACCGGCTCGCCGAGGTTCTTTCCGGCGTCGGCCGCCAGGCGAGCTGCCTTGTCGGTCAACGCGTTCACCGCTTTGCGGCGTTGATCGGCCAGGGTGCGCATGCGGTCCGCGGACAGGGTGCGTTGCGCTTCGCGCAGCGCTTCGCCGAGATCCAGCAGTGCCCCCAATTCCTGGGGCGCGTTGTGTGCCAACAGATTTACCGCCCAGGCGGCGACGGTCGGCCGCCGCAATCGGGAAATCGCCGTGGCCAGCGGTTTGTCACCGGCCGCGCGGGCGGCGCGGGCGCGTTCGTCGCGGGCGGCGACGAATTCGGCAGGGTCCAGCGCGTAGAGCTCAGCGGTGATTTCCTCGAGCTGCATACCGACGAGCGTAACGATCCGGACAGCGATATCGACTACAGATCGCGCGCGTGCGTGGTGTGCGCGGGCTGTTTCGAAAGGTGTCGATGTGAATTACTTCGGGCTCCAGCTACTGAACAATCTGCTGCCCAGTATCGTCAACTATTCCTTCTGGGGTCTGTACGGTCTGCACGGCCTGCGGATGTGAGGCGGCACCCGCCCGGCAGGGCGGGCGGGTATTCTCCCCACCACGTTCGCCATGGGTGAACGGTTCGGCGAGAAAGGTTTTCGTAGGTGAAGTTCGCAGGAACGAGGCTCCTGTCGGGTCTCGTGCTGGCTCTGCTGGCGGTCGCCGCCCTGACAGTGACCGGCTGTTCGATGTTTTCCGATGCGTCCAAATCCGACACCGCCCGTGCGAAGGTCGGAGACTGCATCAACGTCCTCGAGGGTTCGCCCTCCGATTCCAAGACCGAGCCGGTGGACTGCTCCTCCGCCAAGGCCGTCTACACGGTGAAATCGACCTCCGACAAGAAGCAGGACTGCGGTCCGGAGTACTCCTCCTACGAGGAGACGTTCAACGGCGGGACCACCGCCTACCTGTGTCTGGTGCCCAACCTGAAACAGGGCAGCTGCTATCACGACGACAAGGCGACCGGGTTCTCCTACGCCGAATGCGATTCGGCCGAGGCGACGGTGAAGGTGGTCAAGCGGGTCGACGGCCAGAGCGACGAATTCCTCTGCGACTCGAACTCCACGTTCCTGACGGTCTCGGATCCCAAGACGACGTTCTGCTTGGCGAATCCGAAGAGTTGACCTGACCCCGGCCCGGCCCGGCTCGGCTCGGTGAGCCGAGGCCTAGGGTTCGACCAGGGCCACCGAGGCGATCCGGTGCAGCGTGAAGTGCCGGATCGCACCGGTGTCGGGGTCGGCCGCATCCAGCTGCCCGCCCGCCACGCGGACCGGCTCCACGATGCGCTGGGTGGCCACGCCCTGAGCGTCGACGTAACCGATGTGGACCGGGCGGCGCACCCGCACCGCGAGTTGCAGCAATGCCAGCGTGGCCGCGGTGCTGGTGCGGGTGCCGTCGCTGCGCACCCGCTGCCCGGATCGAGAACGCGCGGCCTTCTCCCCGGCCCGCAATTCACCGACCAGCAGGCGCAGCTGTTCCGTGCTGGGCGGTGTCGGCCGCCAGGCGTGGCGTTCGTTCGGCCGGGCCGACAGCCGTGCCCCACGTTGGCGCAGATCCACGATGGCGCCCGAGGAATCCTCACCGGCCGGGCTGAAACCCGCGGACCGCAAACGTTCGAGCACCTCGCCCAGCGGCGCCTGGGAGATCGCGACCGTCGGGGCTACCGCCCGCAATGCCAACTCGCCGGCGACCGGGGCGGCCAGGACCTCGGCCAGGAGGGCCGGATCCTCGCTGCGGACGAACGACTGCGCCATTCCGGCCCGCAACCGCCCGTGCCGGCGAGCCACATCGTCGATCAGATAGGTCAACGACTGCGGCACCGGGGTGCGCGAATGCGTGGTGAACAGTTGATGCAGCTCCGCCGCGGTCATCCCGGCGTCGAGCGCGCGCCGTACCGAACTCTCGCCGATGCGATAGACGGTGGCCGCGCCCGCGGATTCGATATCGGCGACCAGGGCGATCCGTTCGCGTAGTTCGGGGACGAGCGGGCCGGGAGCGACCACGGTCAGATCCGCCTGGACGAGTACGTGATCGACCGGTTCCGGCAGCGCCGCGTCCATTTCCGCCTCGGCATCGGCGACCGTGCCGTGCAGGAGCGCCCGTCCCGCCGAGGTCAACGCGCCCCGGCCGACCACACCGAGGGCGGCGGCCTCGGCCAGCGTGCGCTCGACGGCCTCGACCCGGAAATGCCTGCGCCGCCGTGGCATTCGCCAGGCCAGCAGCCGCGCCACATCGGCCGCCGAGATCGCGGTGCCGGGGGGATACTCCGCGATGACGGACAGGATCGCGCGGCGGTCGGGAACCGCGTGCACGGTGCGCAATTCCGCGGACAGGGCCGCCAGCGGCTTGTCGTTGACGTCGCGCAGACCGATCATCCAAGGGAACCGGTCCAGTTCGAGCCACGCGTGCGCAAGTACCGCCCACCGGCGCGCCGCCGGCCCTTCCAGCCAGCCGTCGGCGGCGATCGTCGGCGCCCAATAGTCCTCACCGGTGTCGCCGTCCGGCGGCGGCTCGGGAATTCCCTTGTCCAGCAATCGGGCCGCCGACAGCACCTCCACCAGCAGACCGACGCGGGATTCGTCGAGGCCGGCCTGTTTGGCGATGCGCCGTAGTTCGCGCACGCCCAGCCCGCCCGCACGCAGCACCGGTGCGGGCAGCTGGGAAAGCACCTCGAGGATGTCGCCGCCGTGCCGCAGCAGCTCTCCGACCTCACCGGCGGCCGCCGCGTTGACATCGGCGGCGGTGTATTCGCGAGTCTGCGGTTGCGGCGGGGTGAGGAGGTGGGGATCGGTGACCGGTTCGCGCCGCAGCACCTGGCCGACCGCCGGCGGGAGTTCGACCGTCTCGTCGTCGATCCGGATCAACAGCCGGCGAGCCAGCAGCCGGGGGACGGGACGCTCCGGATCGGCATCGGGTGCGGCATCGCGGGTGCGCCCGCGCGGGCCGGTGGTGGCGAGCTTGTCGAGCAGGGCGCGTTCGGCGCCGCCGATCTCCCGCAGCGCCGACTCGATCTCCGGCTCGGTCAGCGCGTCCGGGAGTTCGGTCGTGGCGCCCATCTGCCACGGCAGGGCCTCGGGGGCGGCGGCGACCACGAACAGATCGTCGGTGCCCCACACCAGAGCGCGCTCGATGAGGCGAGCCAACGCCGTATCGACCGCGGTGGCCGGGACCCGATCGGCCAGCAGCTCGTGCAGCCGCTGTCGGGGCAGCGGATGCTCCTGCCGGGGACCGCCGAACGCGCCGTGGGCGGCGAGGGTTTCGATCACCGCGAATTCCAGCGTGTTCAGGTCGTCGGCGGCACGCAGCACCGACGCCCGCTGTTCGGCCCGGGCGGCCAATACGGTCATCGACCCGGGCAGCGGGACCGCGAGGTCGGGACGCAGGCTCAGCAACCGGACCAGCTCGTCGTCACTGCGCGAACTCAGCCAGTCGGTGAGTGTGCCGAGTTCGGTAGGGCCGTGCTCGGCACCGGTGTGCGTCCCGGAGCCGTCGTCGGAGGCCCGGGCATCGGTCGTGGTCATCCAATCCAGACTACGGCGAGCGAACATGCCAGAATGAGGCCGTGGTGAACAAATCGAAGAAACCCTACGTCGACAACGGCTGGCCCCAGGTGGGCGACGGTAACCACGCGGTCACCGAACTGTCGTCGACCCGCTCCGGTGGTCTGTCGCCCTACGGTGAGGACACCGAGTTTCCGGTCCCGGCAGCCGACCTGCCCTATGTGCACCCGCACACGGTGGTCAACCGCTGACCCGACGCATTCGAGGCCCGTATCCCTGAGCGGATGCGGGCCTCGAATGTTGTCGGGCCTCGAAGTTATCGGAGCCGGACAGCAGAGAAGGCCCGCACGGTCGATGCGGGCCTTCTCTGCTGCAGGGGGATATTTCGACGGCGATCAGTTGGGCAGCAGGCCCTTGTTCGCCTCGTAGAAGTTCACGATCGAGGGATCCAGCTTGGCGCCACTGCTTTTGAAGGCGTTGTAGGCGTCGAGCGCCGGCTGCGGCAGCTGCACACCCTGAGCCTGGGCGACGGAAACGGCCTTGTCGACGGCGGAGAAGACCTGCTGATTGCCATCGATCGGGGCTTGGGTGGAGGCCTCGCTCTCGGGAGCGACGGGCTGCCAGCGCGGGGTCTGAGCGGGGGAGGCCGGGGCTTCACGCGGAGTCGCGTTGCCGTGCAGGCCGAGGCTGGAGGAGCAGGAAGGCCAGGCACCCCAACCCTGGGTGGCGAGGACCTTCTCGGCTACCGCGATCTGCTGTTCGCGGGAAGCCTGATTGGCGGACGGGGCGTACTGCGTGCCGCCGTGAGCGGCCCAGGTCGACTGCGAGAACTGCAGTCCGCCCTGGTAGCCGTTGCCGGTGTTGATGGCCCAGTTACCACCGGATTCACACTGCGCGAGGCGGTCCCACTCCGAATCGGGAGCCGCGGCGGCGTGTCCAGCGAGAGCCACACCCGCGCCACCCATGATCGCGGTGGAGACAGCGACCTTGGCGACGGTGCGACCGGTGTTGGTCTGCTTGCGATGGCGTCCACTCATATCGGGTCGTCTTCCTCTCGTCCGCGCCTGCGAGGTGAGCTGTCGGGTTCGGACTGAGAGGCCGTCCGGTCCCGGCATGCCGGGACTTCACCCCAAGGGATCGGTCGTTACCGGCCGTTCCCGCTTCCCTGCGGAGGTCCGAAGCCAGGGCCTCGAAAACCCCTGTGGGAACGTGGGTTCCCCGCCCTCGCCCCTGGTTCCGTCGGGGTCCGTACCCGCGGGGCGAGGCTCGGTGCGGCGGGCCGGTGGTGCCGGGATGTCCCGGCTGCGATAGACGGTACGACGAACCGGCTGAAAAATCACTATTTGGTAACCGGCGTGTATGTCCGGTCGCGCTGTGTCGCAACACCTTCCGAATTTGCGTCTGTGCAGGTGAGTGCGGCGTGTCTCGGTCGAGTGCCGGTCGTGACCCGCGCGTTATCCCGCCGTTATGTGACGAAGGTCACACGTGTAAGGCGCGGGCGTGTCGGGCAAAACATCACCGGACCCGGCGTCCCGACCACAGCGCGAATACGATCGCGAGCAGGAGTCCCAGCGGGGTGGCGGCCATCGCCACCAGGTACAGCCACAGCGGCGGGTCGTTGTCGGTGGCGATCGGGGTCAGGAAGATGGCGACGATCGCCAGCACGCCGACGGCGAACAACCCCAGCGCGAGCCGCAGCAGAACATCACCGCGCCGCCGAGGTGTGGCGTCGCTGGAACGCCGGGGTGTCCGGCGCGAGGAGGAGTCTGGCATTGGTGCACCGTAAAACGGATGTGCTAGCCATACCCCCACCGGGGTAGACTCGGAGCAATCGCGTCCTGCATACCTGTGGGGCGCGTTCTTTTCGCACAGAGAAAGGTTCCGGCGGCGACGCCGGAGCCTACGACCGTGTCCGGCCCCGAGAGCGGGCCCCGTGGATGCGGACGAACCGGACAACGATGACGAACGGGTGAGCGCAGTGCCGACCGGCAAGGTGAAGTGGTACGACGTCGACAAGGGCTTCGGCTTCCTTTCCCAGGATGAGGGCGAGGACGTCTATGTTCGGTCGTCCGCCTTGCCCAAGGGTGTGGAGGCGCTCAAGCCCGGCCAGCGCGTGGAGTTCGGGATGGCCGCCGGTCGCCGCGGCCCGCAGGCGCTGAGTCTGAAGCTGCTCGATCCGCTGCCTTCGGTCCGCAATGCGCAGGGCCGTAATTCGCAGGGCCGCAAGGAAGCGCCCGCCCATCCGCGCAAGGCGCCCGACGACCTGCACGGGATGATCGAGGACATGATCACCCTGCTGGAGGCGACGGTGCAGCCGGAGCTGCGCAAGGGCAAGTACCCGGACCGCAAGACCGCGCAGCGGATCGCGGAAGTGGTGCGCGGGGTCGCTCGCGAACTCGACCACTGACTCCGGCCGGTCGCCGCCCCGGGTGATACGGTCCGCGCCGCGTCAGGCGGTGCGGACCGACCAGGCCTGATACGGCATGAACGATTCGTTCCCGAGATCGTCGCGGGTGGGGATGATCAGCTGGATCTCGATGCCGACCAGCCGCAGATCCGGTTCCGGCCGCGACGGCACGGTGACCGCACGGGTGCCGGCCGCGTAGTTGCGATAGGACGCCAGATGCTGCACGGCGGTGCCGTCCGGCGTGCGGTACTCGAGCACCATCACCCACGGTGCGTCGCTGATGTGCCGGGGCAGCGACAACTGGACCGGATATCCCGGCGGAGTGGGCAGTGAGACGGTGGTTTCGCTCTCCGGGGGCCGTTTCAGCTCCAGCTGACCGTTGGCCTCGGACCGCTCGATCGTCCAATACCGGTACGGCGGGACCGTCACGGTCTTGCCGTGCGCGTAGGCGGTCACCGCCGGATCGGCCTCGTGCGCGTTGTGCACCGCCACCGCGACGATTCCGGCGACGGCCGCGACGAGCACCAGAACTGCCGCCAGGGCCAGCGCGAGAATCGTGCGGGTGCTGGGTTTGGTCACTGTGGCTGATTTCCTGTCGCTAGGGGAACTTCCTGTTCGGCGTGCTGCGGCCGGTTACCGCCCAATCCGGGCAGCAGCGAATGACCACGGTAGCTCAACCAGGTCTGCGTCAGTCCGAGCGCCAGGACGGCGGTGATCACCGCGAAGCCCTCCCAGTACACCGTCGGCAGGAGTACGCCGCCGGCGCCGCCGACCACCCAGGACAACTGCAGCACCGTTTCCGAGCGACCGAAGCCGGAGGCGATGGATTCCGGCGGCAGATCGTCCTGGATCGAGGCGTCCAGCGACACCTTCGCCAGCGCACTCGCGCAGGAGGCCACCAGCGCGGCGGCCGCGGCGCCGATCAGATTGTCGAGCAGCATCGCGACGACCGCGACGGCGGTACACGCCGCTGTGCACTCGACCACGATCAACGACGGCCGACCCAGTTTCAGCCGGGCGCCGGTGGCGTTGCCGACGAAATTGCCGATCGCCGCGGCGGCGCCGACCATGCCGAGCATCGCGGCCTGCTGCACCGGGCGGTGTTCGGTCGATTTCGCGACGAACGCCACGTAGAAGGTGAGGAAGCCGGTGAGCACCCGGATCGCGCTGTTACCCCACAGTCCGGTGACCACCGACCGGCCCAGCGGCTGGCGCCGGCGGCTCGGTTTCACCGGTGATTTGGCGCCGCGGTCGAGCACCTCGGTGCCGCCGCTGCGGCCGTGATAGCCGAGGGTGGCCGGCACCTCGCCCTCGGTGACCTCGACCCAGGACGGAATGCGCAGGCTCAGATAGGCCCCGGCCGCGGCGATCAACGCGGCGAAGACCAGGGCGCCGACGGATCCGGCCACGGCCGCGACCATTCCCGCCAGCGCACCGGCACCGAGCGTGCCGCCGACCAGGCCGAATACCGTGAGTCTCGAATTGGTGCGGACCAGATCGATGCCGGGTGGCAAGACCCGTGGCGTGACCGCGCTCTTGAGTACCGCGAACGATTTACTCGAGATCATCATGCACAGCGCCAGCGGATACAGCGCCCAGCTGTCGAAATTGAAGATCAGCAGGATCGCGAAGACCACGCGGATCGCGAACGAGGCCGACAACGCCAGCCGTCGACCCCGTTGCAGCCGGTCCAGCAGCGGCCCGATCAGCGGCGCGATCACCGCGAACGGCGCGATGGTGATCAGCAGATACAACGCCACCTTGGTTTTGGATTCGGCCGTGGCACTGGCGAAGAAGAGGGTGTTGGCCAGTGCCACCGCGATCGCCGCGTCCAAGGCGAAATTGGCCATCGTCGCGTAAACGAGTGCGGTGAGCCCGGATTCGCCCGCGCCGTCGGCCCGGGCGGCGCGCTGGAAGGTGTGAAATCCCTTCTCGGTCAGGTCTCTGGTGCGCATCGCCATCACCCGGGTCACGGTCAGCTTGCGCGGGACGCGTTGGCGGGCCGCGATTTTCGCGTCCTTCGGCCGGGGGTGTTCGGTGCCCCGGGTCGCCTGCCGGTCCGCCGGGTCGTATCCCTCGCGTTCGTCGGTGCGCGGCGGAAGCGCCCGCGGGGGTTCGCCCGAGGCCATCCGCCGAGTCACGAATTCGGGCACGTCCGGTTCCCCGCTGCGGCGCGGCAGCGGCGGCAGGGGCGGTGACGACGGGGCGTGCGACGACGGGGCGTTCGGCGGCGGATACCGGTCGTAGCCGGGATGCCGCCGGTTTGCGGGATAGTCCTCGCCGTCCCACGGACCGGGCTCGGTACCGGAGGGTTCGCGGGAGGCAGTCACACGTCGATTCTCTCGCACGCCGTCGAGCGGCGGACAGCGGCCGGGGTGTGATCCGCCGCGTGTCGTCGCCGGGCGCCCGGAATATCCGCGACCGGTGCGCGGCGCATCCTCATCGGGTGCTCGAGCCCGCCGAGTCCGATGCGGCGACCGGGACGAACCGGACCTCGAACATGGTCGGCCAGTACTTTCCGGTGATCAGGAAGTGATCGGTGCCCGGCAGCTGGGCGATGCCGTTGAGGACGTCCGCGCCGGTACGTTCGGTGGGTCGCAAAAGACCGCCGGCGTCGATATCGCCCAGTACCGTGCCACTGCCGGGATCGATGCGCAGGATGTGGTCCGTCGGCCAGACGTTGGCGTAGACGGAACCGTCTGCGGCGCAATCGAGCTCGTTGAGCCGGGCATCGTGGTGGCTGGTCAGCCGCATCGTTCCGGTGACGGCGAAGGTGTGCGGATCGCGAAAGGTGAGGGTGTCGCTGCCGTCGCTCATCACCAGTCGGTCGCCCTGGCTGCACAGTCCCCACCCCTCACCGTCGTAGTGGACGCGGCGCCGCTCGGCGAGGGTCCGGGGATCGCGCGCGAAGGCGGTTTCGTTCTTCCAGGTGAGTTGCCAGAGTGTGTCCCCGGCGCGGGCGATGCCCTCACCGAAATAGGTGTCGGCGAGTTTCGCCTCGGCGATCGGCGCGCCGGTCGCGAGATCGCGGGCCCGCACCCCGGACTCGCCTTCCATTCCGGTGCTCTCGTAGAGCACCGATCCGTCGATGTCGAGACCCTCGGTGAACGCCGCGTGGTCGTGCGGTCGGGTGGCGACGACGTCGACGCGCAGCCGAGGGGTGTCGTCATGGCTGTCACAAGCCGTCGCGGACAGCATTGTGGACGCCGCGATCAGCACTGCTGCGGCCGCCGCACGGCGTTGGCGTTTCATACGGCAAAATGTAGGACGTGAGCGCAGTGTCTGTTTCGGAGTCCGGTGTGCGACCGATCCTGGCGGAGGCGGTCGACCTGGCCCGTCGTGCGCTCCTGGAGTTGCAGCCCACCGGTGTGGGCGAGCATCTGGGCGTCACCGGCGAGGACGAGTGTGCGGCCACCCACCACTTCGCGGCGACCCTGCCGGGTTACCGCGGCTGGCAGTGGGCGGTCGTGGTCGCGGCCGCGCCGGACGCGGAATACGCGACGGTCAGCGAGTCGGCGTTGCTGCCCGGGCCCGACGCCCTGGTCGCACCCGAGTTCGTGCCGTGGGAGAAACGAATCCGGCCCGGTGATCTGGCCCCCGGTGATCTGCTCGCCCCGCGGGTCGACGATCCGCGCTTGGTGCCCGGGTACCTGCAGACCGGCGACCCGGTCGTCGACGAGGTCTGTGAGGAGGTCGGCCTCGGCCGCCGCCAGGTGCTCAGCCGGGAAGGTCGCCTGGAAGCGGCCGAACGGTGGTACTCCGAATTCGGGCCCGAAACCGATATGGCTCGATCCGCGCCCGGCACCTGCGGCGTGTGCGGCTTCTTCGTCCCGTTGGCGGGTGCGCTGCGCGCGGCCTTCGGTGTCTGCGCCAACGCGATGGGCGCCGACGGCCGGGTCGTGCACGTCGAATACGGCTGTGGCGCCCACTCCGACACCGAGGTGCCGACCGGCGCCGGCTCCCCGCTCTACGAGGCCTACGACGATGCCGCGATCGAGGTGATTCCCGCCGAGGAGTTGACCGCCCGCTCGACGGCCGAGCCCGCGAGCCCGGAATCGGCGGACGCCGGCACCGCCCCGTCCGAGACGCAGCCGACCGCCGCCGCGACCGCCGAAGTCACCGAAGCCACAGCCACCGAAGCCGCAGCCACCGCAACCACGACCACCGAACCGGCCGGAAATGCGCCCGATGCCGAGACGGCTTCCGCCGCGGAAACGACCGATCCCCAAGGGCTTTCGGCCGCAACCGGCGACGAGCGGCAAGACGGCCCGGTTGCCGGTTCGGCCGACGCGGTCGAGGGATCTACTTCCGCCGAAGACATCCCCGCTGCAGCAGGGACCACGCGTACCGAGGCCGGACCGACCGAGGCCGCCGCCACCGGCGAGGCTGCCGACCAGGAGGAGCTCCAGACCACCGCCGCCACCGGCCCCGCGCCCGACGAGACGGCCGCCGACGCCGGTACGACCCGGTCCGCTTCCGCCGAACCCGCTGCGGAGGCCCTTACCGAAGCAGAGGCCGGCGGCGAAGCCGCGGCGACGGTGGATCTCGAGTCGGCCGAACCGAGCAGTGAGATCGTCGAATACAGCGGTGCCTGGACGGTGTCCGCGGTGCGGGTGCAGCCGGGCGAGGCCGGGGCGGCGGAGGAGCACTGACGAGCGCGAGCGGGGGAGCCGTAGGGGTGACACAGGATCCGTTCGGCACCGCCGAGTTGCGCGCGGGAGTGCTCACCGCGTGGCGGAATTCGCCGACCCGGTTGCGCGAGGACGCCGCGACCGAGGCGGATCTGGTGCGCGGGGGTTACCGCGACCGCCTGCTGACCGAATTGGCGCAGAACGCCGCCGATGCCGCGGTGAAGGCCGGGGTGCCCGGACGGGTATCGGTGCGGCTGCGTGGCCGAGCCCTGCACATCGCGAATACCGGTGCGCCGCTGGATCTTTCCGGCGTACACGCCTTGACCGCCCTGCGCGCGTCGGCCAAGACGGGATCGGCGGTCGGGCGGTTCGGGGTGGGTTTCACGTCGGTGCTGTCCGCCGGTGACGAGGTCGAATTTCGCTCCACCACGGGCTCGTTGCGCTTCTCGCGGGCGCAGACGCTGACCGAGTTGCATGCGGAGGGCATCGAGATTCCCGACGGTGCCGACGGGCCCGCGGTGCCGGTCCTGCGCCTCGCCTGGCCGGTGCCGGTCGAGCCGGAGCCCGGTTTCGACAGTGAGATCGTGGTCTGGCTGCGCGCGGACGTGGACGCCGACGACCTGCTCGCGGCCATGCGCGCCGAAACGACGGACCTGCTGCTGGAGCTGCCCGGCCTGCGGTCGATCCGAATCGAGGACGACGAATCCTGGCGGGCGGCCGAGACTTTCGACAACGGCCTGCAGCAGATCTGCATCACCGGCCCGTCCGGCGCGGATTCCCGGTGGTGGCAGTACACCACCGGCCGGGCGCGCTGGTTGCTGCCGGTGCGCGACGGCCGGGCCGTGGCGGCGGCGCCCGATGTGCTGCGGGCGCCGACCCGCACCGACGAGGAACTGTCGCTGCCCGCTCTCGTCGTTGCCGATATCGCACTGCAACCGGATCGGCGCCGGTTGCTGCCGGGTGCCCGGATCGCCGAATTGGCCGAGGGCTACGCCGATTTCGCTCGCGCGCTACCGGCGCAGGACCGGCTGGTGCTGGTGCCGGCCCCCGGATTCGCGCGCAGCGAAGCGGATGCCCTGCTGCGCGAGGCGGTGGTGGCTCAGCTGCGGGCGAACCCGTGGTTGCCGGTCCTGGCACCGGTTTCGGACCCGGACGACGACGCGGGCCTCGCTCCGGCCGAGTTCGGCGCCGCCCGTGGCGACGATGTGCCCGCACCGGTGCGCACCGAGGCGGCCCCCGCCCGCGCCGGCGTATTCCTCGGTGTCACAGACGATCTCGCCGAGCTGCTCTGTGGGCTGCTCGGGCCGCTGGTGATTCCCGAATTGTCCGGTCGTGCCCATGCCGACCTGCTGGGTGTGCTGGACGTGCACCGGATCGGCCTGGCCCGGATCGCCGAGTTGACCGGCAGCGTGCAGCGCCCACCGCAGTGGTGGTACGCGCTCTACGACGCGCTGGAACCGTTCGTCACCGATCCGCTGGCGGCCGAGGAGCTGGGCGCGCTGGCGGTTCCGCTGTCCGACGGCCGTCTCGTCACCGGCCCCCGCACGGTGGTACTCGACGACCAGCTCGAGGATGCGGTGGCGGTGCCGTGGGCTCGGCTGGTGCACCCGGAAGCCGCACACGATCTGCTCGGCCGCCTCGGTGCGCAGCAGGCCGATGTCGAGGATCTGCTGACCGACTCCGCGCTGCGAGCGGAGCTGGACCACCGTCCCGACGACGAGGACCTGCGCGCGGCGGTTCTGGGCCTCGCCGCCCATCTTCCGCCCGAGACCACCCCGCCGACGTGGTTGGGCGCCCTCGAATTGCCCGACGAGACCGGCGAATTGCGGCCCGCGGACGAACTGCTGCTGCCGGATGCTCCCCTCGCGGAGGTACTGATCCCCGATTCGCCGTTCGGCACGCTGGACCCCGTGACCGCGCGGGAGCATCCGGCGGCGGCCTGGCGCGCGATCGGGGTCGGCTGGGGTTTCACGGTCGTCACCGAGACCGATCCGACCGGACCCGACCATGATCTCGACGACGAGGATCGCTGGTGGCAGGGACTGCCGGAGGACCCGCCCGAGTTCGCGGCGGTGCGCGATCTCGATCTCGTCGACGACAAGGCCTGGCCCCGGGCGCTGCGCCTCCTGCTGGCCGAACCCGCGACCCGGCGCCTGCTGGCCGATCGCGACGGCTACACCGCGTGGTGGTTGCGCCGGCACGCCCGCATCGACGGCCGCCCGCTCGGCGTCTTCCGCGCCGGCACCGATCCGGTGTTCGCCGACCTGCTGCCGGCGCTGCCCGGATTCACCGAGACCGATCTGTCGGCGCTGGCCACCGTGTTGGCCGATCCGGCCGACATCACCGCGCATCTGGCGGTGGCGTTGCTGGAGGCGTTGGCCGATCCGGCGAAAACCCCGACGCCCGAAGCGGTTTCGCAGGTCCATCGTCGGCTGGCCGCGGCGGTGCCGCAGCTCGACCTCGACGAGATCGGGGTGCCGGAGCGAGTTCGCGCGCTGTCGGGTGCGGTGATCGACCCGGATCGCGCACTGGTGCTGGACCGGCCCTGGTTCGGCTTGGCGCTACCGGCGGATCGGCTGGTCGTCGGCGATATCGATCACGCCGCCGAGCTGGCCACCCTGCTCGATGTGGCCTCGGCCTCCGAGGCGGTGCATGCCGAGGTGCTCGGTACCGGTCGGCGCACCACCTGGGCGGACGAACCGCTCGGGGTGCTGCTGCGCTTGCAGTTCGGACTGCCGCCGCTGACCGGCGAGCTGGTGCTGCACGACCGGCTCGAGGTGCGGTTGACCGGCGCCTACGAGGCGACCGTGGCGGTGCCGTGGTGGCGCGCGGAGGACACCACCCACGTGCAGCGGCAGCCGAGCCCGTGAGCCGCGGGGATTATTTCGCGTAGGAGGCGATCATTTCCGCCAGCACGTCGAGCTGGCCGCGCACGGCCTCGCTGTCGTCGTCGACGAGCCAGCGCAGAACGATGCCGTCGATGACATTGAGGGTGAATCGGCTCAAGGTCTGAACCGGAATTCGCCATTCGGTTCCGGTGGCCACTCGCCCGTGCTCGAGGACGTCGGCGACGGTGGCGTCGTTGAACAGATACTGTTCCCGCGCGATCGCGAGTTTCGCCGGCGTCTGCTCACTTTCGCGCAATGCGTAGGTGGTGGTTTCGTAGGTGAGCAGTTGTCGTTGGGGGGTGGCTTCGATGTTCAGCCAGAGCAGTTCCAGACTGGCCCGCACCAAATTTTGAAGGGATTCTTTTCCACTTCCGACTTCCTGCCACACCGTTTCGTTGGTCTCGACGGAATCGCGTAATTCCATCGATAATGCTTTGACCAGTTCGGTCATCAGCGCATCTTTGTTTTCGAAACAGTAATGCACCACACCGAGCGAAACCCCGGCCGCCTGCGCGACATCGCGCGTGGTTACCCCGGCGACACCCTTTTTCTCCGCGAGGCCGATGGCGGCCTCGATAAGGTGGGCTCGTCGTTCTTCGACGCTCAATCGGGAGGACACGGAAGCGAGTTAAGCCGCAAGGACGCGATCAGTCAATTCGCACACTGTAAAGTCGGCGCGCTCGGCGTGGCGGCGTGTTGACCGGGCGTCACAAGCCTTTCTGTGCGCCTTTGTCGCCCCGGCGGGCGCTGCGCCGCTGAATCACGAAAATGGTGTAGCCGAGCAGTCCGACGCCCAGACCCATCAGACAGATCGGCCGCGCGTCGGCCCAGCTGTCGGTGCACCACACCACGACCGTCGCCACCAGCCACACCAGGGTGCCGATGGCGAGTACGGGACGCGGGTCGGTCAGCCGCGGCGGGATCTCGGGCACATCGGGGGTCACGAAGTCAACCATAGCGACGGGAACGGGCGGACCCCACATGTGCTGTCCCGTATCGTTTGCCTCTGTGACAACGCCTTCCGATATCCGTGCGCTCGCCGGTGAACTGTCCCTGGCGGTCGTGCGGCTGACGCGACATCTGCGTGGCCGCCGCGCCGACGCTCAGATTTCGCTCACCCAACTGTCGGCCCTGGCGACCCTGGCCAGGGACGGGGCGATGACTCCCGGCACGCTCGCCGCGAAGGAGCGGGTGCAGCCCCCGTCGATGACCCGCGTCATCGCGTCGCTGTCGGAAATGCAACTGGTGAAACGCGATCCGCACCCCACCGACGGCCGCCAGGTCATCGTGTCGCTGTCGGATGCGGGTAAGGCGCTGATCGAGGACGAGAACAATGCCCGCGAGGCGTGGATGTTCGATCAGCTGTCCGGGCTGACGCCGGAGCAGCTGCGGGTCCTCGCGGATGCGGTGGCGATCATGAAACAACTGGTCGCCGACTCGGAATAGGCCTGCCGATCAGGCGACGAAAGCCCGGTCGCTGGAGACGATTTCGCGCCCGAGCGGCATGAGCGAGACCGGAATCAGTTTGAGGTTGGCCCATCCGAACGGGATCCCGATGATCGAGACGAACAGCGGGATGCTCGTGACCAGATGTCCGATCGCCAGCCAGAAACCCGCGAAGATCACCCAGATGACATTGCCGATCAGCGACGGCGCCCCCGCGCCCGGCTTCGCGACCACTTCGCGCCCGAAGGGCCACAGCACATAGGCGCCGATCCGGAACGACGCGATCCCGAACGGGATGGTGATGATCAGGATGCAGCAGATGATCCCGGCTAGAAAATAGCCCACGGCCAGCCAGAACCCGGCGAAAATCAGCCAGAGCACGTTCAGGACGAACCGGATCAGGGTCACACCTCCAGCATGCCAGGGCACGGCCGTACCCACCAGAGATGGCGGCAACCCCGGCGGGCGGCCGAACCGCGGTCAGAAGAACCAGCCGAGGACCGGTTGCCGCTCGGTGCGGAAGGCGCGGTCGAACTCCGCGATCGTGCGGGGATCTTTCGCGCGGAGCCGGTTCGCGGTGGCGAAGGTCCGGGCGGAGTGGGCGCCGAGATAGAGACTGCCGAGGACGTCGATGCCCAGCTCGAGATCGGCGGCCCGGGCGGTGGGCTCGCATTCCGCACGACCGTCGCGGATGCGCAGGGCGAACGTCCCGCCGGCGTTGCGGAACGGATCGCCCACGGCCACAACGAGTTCCAGGTCGGTTTCGTAGCCCCGCGCGCACAGGGCGGCCGGAACGTCCATCGGCCGGGCCCACAGGCCGTCGTGGCGGCTGGTTGTGCGGATCAATCGGGCATCGGTGAGCAGATGGGGGAGCGGGTCGTCGTCGCTGACGGTGGCGGTGACCGTCTGCACCAGATCCAGGCCGAGCAGGGCCCGCCACAGGGCGGCATGCGCCTCGGCGGTGACCGCACGCAATTCCACCACTTCGGCGGTGAGCGTGCTCGGCACGGAATCGTCGTAGCGGTACAGGGCGTAGCCGTCGGCATGGACGAGGCCGAACAGGGCGGCGTGCCCGCCGCTGCCGAGCACCTGGATCAGCCAGGCCGGATCCGGACGAGCCTGTGCACCGGGGACCAGCCGCCGCCAGCGGTCGTAGATCGCGGGCGCGACGGCCAGCGCATCGTCGAGCGACACGAGCGCCACCCCGCCGGGATCGGGTGCGGTGGGCCGGAATTCGGCGAACCGCCGATCGATCGTGATGCGGTTCTCCACCACGCACGGGCCGTAGCCGAACCGGCCGTAGATGGTGGCCCGGCTGGCGGTGAAGATGGTCAGCGGCAGTCCGGCGGCCTCGGTGCGGGCGTGCAACTCGGTGTACATCGCGCGCAACAGCCCGCGGCGGCGGTGGGTCGGGGCCACCGCGACGGCCGCCACGCCGCTGACCTCGGTGCTGCGGGCGCCCGGCACCGTGAGGGTCATGGTGGTGTCGCGGGTGTGCCCGACCACGCGGTCCCCGTCCACGGCCACCAGTGATCGCTCGATCGGGAACAGTTTCAGCCGTTGCTCGGTGACGACGGGATCTTCCTTGGGCGGCGCACCGAACGCGTTCGACAGCAACAGGCCGATCCCGGGAAGGTCGGCCTCGGTCGCGGGTCGCAGCGTCACACCTGATGCGGTCGCCATACCCTCGACGATCGCACGACCGCCCGGTCCCACGCATCAGGATTTCCGGCCGTGTGGCCGGCCGGCCGCGACCGTATTCCGAGCCGGGTCGCCACAGTGGCGGTCGACGGTGGACGACAGGGCAACGACCGAAAAACGAAGCCCGCCTTCCTGCAGAGCGGAAGACGGGCTTCGGAGGGGGAGCTTCAGCGACCGGCGATATCGCTGTAGTCGCGGGCGCCGTAGCCGGTGTAGATCTGGCGCGGGCGGCCGATCTTCAAAGGCTCGCTGTGCATTTCGCGCCAGTGCGCGATCCAGCCGGGCAGCCGGCCCATCGCGAACAGCACGGTGAACATGCGCGTCGGGAAGCCCATCGCCCGGTAGATGACGCCGGTGTAGAAGTCGACGTTCGGGTACAGGCGGCGGTCGACGAAGTAGGAGTCGGTCAGGGCCGCCTCTTCCAGCGCCTTCGCGATGTCGAGCAGCGGGTCCTGCACGCCGAGCTTGCCGAGGATCTGGTCGGCGGTCTTCTTGACGATGGTCGCGCGCGGGTCGTAGTTGCGGTAGACGCGGTGCCCGAAGCCCATCAGCTTCACGCCGTCTTCCTTGTTCTTGACCTTGCGGATGAAGTCCTTGACGGCCTGGTCGACGGTGCCGCCGTTGATGTTGGCCTTGATGTCGTCCAGCATCTCCAGCACGGCCTGGTTGGCGCCGCCGTGCAGCGGGCCCCACAGCGCGTTGATGCCGCCGGATACCGAGGTGAACAGGTTGGCGTCGGAGGAGCCGACCAGGCGCACGGTGGAGGTGGAGCAGTTCTGCTCGTGGTCGGCGTGCAGGATCAGCAGCATGTCCAGCGCGGCGGCGACCTCGGGGTCGACCTCGTACGGCTCGGCCGGGAAGCCGAAGGTCATCCGCAGGAAGTTCTCCACCAGGCTCAGCGAGTTGTCCGGGTAGAGGAACGGCTGGCCGACCGACTTCTTGTAGGAGTAGGCCGCGATGGTGGGCAGCTTGGCCAGCAGGCGGATGGTGGACAGCTCGACCTGTTCGGGATCGCGCGGATCCAGCGAGTCCTGGTAGTAGGCCGACAGCGCGTTGACCGCCGAGGACAGCACGGGCATCGGATGCGCGTTGCGCGGGAAGCCGTCGAAGAAGCGCTTGAGGTCCTCGTGCAGCAGGGTGTGCCGGCGGATCCGGTCGGTGAAGTCCTCCAGCTGAGCCTGGGTCGGCAGCTCGCCGTAGATGAGCAGGTAGCTGACCTCGATGAAGGTCGAGTTCGCGGCCAGCTGCTCGATCGGGTAGCCGCGGTAGCGCAGGATGCCGGCCTCACCGTCGATGTAGGTGATCGCGGACTTGGTGGGCGCGGTGTTGGTGAAGCCCGGGTCGTAGGTGACGTATCCGGTGCTGGCCAGCAGCTTGCCCAGATCGATTCCGTCGTTGCCCTCGACGGCCTGGGCGACAGTCATGGCATATTCGCCGCCAGGGTAGGAAAGTACCGGCTTGGCGTCGCCCGCGCCGTTGGCGTCCGAAGGCGTTTGCGCGACTTTGATGTTCTCAGCGGGCACGGAAGGATCCCTCTCAGGCTAGAACCGTAGGCGTCGGGCGCGGTCGGCGTCCGGCGCACTTACCTCAACGCTAGCCGCTCACCGCTAGCGCCGATTCGTGAGGGTGGCCATTGGCTACCTCACGGTCACGTCGATGCGATGTGAGCTCTCGGGCCTCGGCGTGCTATTGGCCGGTGTCCGGCTCACGAAGGCTGACCGGCCGGAATCTCGGCGTGGGCGTGGGGAACGCGGTAGCGGACGAAGGCCGGGAAGACCGCCGCGGCGATCAGGACCCCGATCACCACCAGCACACCACCACCGGCCGCGGCCACCGCGGTACCCATGGCCGCGGCGGTGAAACCGTGGGCAACATCACCGATCCGGGGGCCGCCCGCGACCACGACTGTGAAGACCCCTTGCAGCCGGCCACGCATCTCGTCGGTCGCGACCTGCTGCAACATACTGGTCCGCAGGGCGGCGGAGAACATGTCCACCGCACCGCCGAAAGCCAGGCAGGCCAACGCGATCCACAGTCCCACCCCGATGCTCAACCGATGTCCGGTGGCGCCGACCGCGGCCCCGAAGCCGATCATCGCGACACCCCACAGCGCAATGCACACCACCACCGCCAAGCCCTGCCGCCGCACATGGCTCAGCCAGCCGGAGAAGACGCCACCGGCGACGGCGCCGGCGGACATCGCCGCGAACAGCAGTCCGAGTGCGACACCGCCGGTGACCGGGTCGCCGAAGGTGTCGTGTGCCATCTGCGGGAACAGCGCGCGAGGCATGCCGAACACCATCGCGATGATGTCGACCGCGAACGAGGCCAGCAGGATCGGCTGCGTGGCCAGATAGCTGAAACCCTCGACGACCGTGGCCAAACCGGCTCGCCTGGCCACGCCCGTCGGCGGGATGGCGGGCAGCCGCCACACCGCCCACAGGGTCGCCAGCAGCGCGATCGAATCGATGAGGTACAGCATCGACAGCCCGGTGACCGGAATCAGCGCGCCGGCCAGGACCGGACCGGCGATGGCACCGAACTGCATGACCGTCATGTTCAGCGAATTGGCCGCCGGCAGTAGCTCACCCGGCAACAGTCGCGGAATGATGGCCGCGCGGGTCGGCTGGTTCATCGCGAAGAAGGCCTGCTGCACGGAGAACAGCCCGAGCACCAGCCAGACGTTGTTCACCCCGGCCGCGGCCTGCAGCCAGAAGGCCACGGAGGTCAGTCCGGTGCCGATGCTGGTGATCAGCAGCAGCGTCCGCCGATCCATCACATCCGCGACCGCGCCGCCCCACAGGCCGAAGACGATCAGCGGCACCAGGCCGAAGACGCCGGCCAGGCCGACATAGCCGGAGCTGCCGGTGATTTGGTAGATCTGCTGCGGAACCGCGACGACCGAGAGCTGTGCTCCGATGACGGTGACGATATTGGTGACCCACAGCCGCCGGAAGTCGATATCGCGCAGCGGTGCGACATCGGCGAGTACCTTCACCATGTCGGTGCGGGGCCGGTCGGACCTGGACAACCGGCCGGCGGCCGTCTTCGGGGAATCATCCCATGAATATAACCGGTGGTCGCGGATGCGCGACTCGGACGATCGGCGCAGTGGCGGGCGGCCGCGGCGTCACGGTTGCAGGCGTTCGATCCGGGCGGTGGCGAGTGCGGCCGGGCCGTCCGGCAGCGTCATCCGGATGCGGTTGTGCAGCCGGCTGCGCCGGCCCTGCCAGAATTCGATCTGCTCCGGGCGGAGCAGGTACCCACCCCAATCGGCCGGCACCGGAATCTGCTCCACGCCCTCGAAACGTGCGGTGACGTCGGCCAATGCCTGGTCGAGCGCGGCCCGCGAGGCCACCGCGCGGGACTGGTGCGAGGCCCACGCGCCCAACTGGGAATTGCGCGGACGGGAGCGCCAGTACGCGGTGGTGGCCGCCGAGGAGACCTGGTCCACCCGGCCGCGCAGGGTCACCTGGCGACCCAGTTTCGGCCAGACGAAGGTGGCCGACGCATAGGGCACGGCGTGCAGGTGCGCACCCTTGGCGGATTCGTAGTTCGTGTAAAAAGTCACACCCTCGGCGGACAGCCCCTTGCACAGGACGGTGCGGGACGCGGGTCGCGGACCGCCGTCGGTGAGCTCGACCGTGGCCAGCACCATGGCATTGGGTTCGGCGATACCGGCTCGGGTGGCGAGCTCTATCCAATTGCGTAGCAATGGTTCCCAGCCGTCGGCCAGCCAGTCCTCGGCCAGATCGGCATCGCCGCCGTATTCGGCGCGCATCGCGGCGATATCGAAATCGGCCCGCGCGGTGGCGTCGAGGTGATCCATGATCCAGACGTTACTCCCCAGTACTGGGGGGGTATGGTTGCAGGTGATCGGCCGGAGTGGCATACGGCCGCGCCGAAGCCGCATCGAGACCCCGGCCGAGCCGGGATCGGACAAGCGTGGCCGCCCACGGATCGTGCGGCCCGAATTGCAAGGAGAGTCACAACATGACTACCAGCGCTGCGGCTCCTACTGGTCCTGCCGTACCTCCCGACTTCGTCAGTGGCCTGGAAGGCGTGGTGGCATTCACCACCGATATCGCCGAGCCCGACAAGGACGGCGGCGCCCTGCGCTACCGGGGCGTCGATATCGAGGACCTGGTCGGTAATCACGTCACCTTCGGCGACGTCTGGGCGCTGCTGGTCGACGGCCGGTTCGGGCAGGGACTGCCGCCGGCCGAACCGTTCCCGCTGCCCGTGCACACCGGCGACGTGCGCGTCGACGTGCAGGCCGGTCTGGCGATGCTGGCCCCGATCTGGGGCTATCAGCCGCTGCTCGACATCGACGATGCCACCGCCCGCGAGAATCTCGCCCGCGCCTCGGTGATGGCGCTGTCCTATGTGGCGCAGTCCGCGCGCGGCATCTACCAGCCGGCCGTGCCGCAGAAGGAGATCGACGAGGCCAGCACGATCACCGAGCGCTTCATGAAGCGGTGGAAGGGCGATCCGGACCCGCGCCACGTCGAGGCCATCGACGCGTACTGGGTATCGGCCGCCGAACACGGTATGAACGCCTCCACCTTCACCGCCCGGGTCATCGCCTCCACCGGCGCCGACGTGGCGGCCTCGCTGTCCGGCGCGATCGGTGCGATGTCGGGACCGCTGCACGGCGGCGCCCCGGCCCGGGTGCTGCCCATGATCGAAGAGGTCGAGAAGTCCGGTGACGCACGGGCTCTGGTGAAGGGCATCCTGGACCGCAAGGAGAAGCTGATGGGCTTCGGACACCGGGTCTACCGGGCCGAGGACCCGCGCGCCCGCGTGCTCCGCGCCACCGCCAAGCGACTGAACGCCCCGCGCTACGACGTGGCCGCCGCGCTCGAGCAGGCCGCCCTGGCCGAGCTGCGGGAGCGTCGCCCCGACCGGGCGATCGAGACGAATGTCGAGTTCTGGGCCGCGGTGATCCTGGACTTCGCCGAGGTCCCGGCGCACATGATGCCCGCGATGTTCACCTGTGGCCGCACCGCGGGCTGGTGTGCTCACATCCTCGAGCAGAAGCAGCTGGGCAAGCTGGTCCGGCCCGCCGCGATCTACACCGGCCCCGCGCCGCGCCGGGCCGAGACGGTCCCGGGTTGGGAGACCGTCGTCCGGTAAGCCGGGCCCACACCGGGATTCGAGCGCCGCTGCGGCTTCGGCTGCGGAGGCGCTCGATCCGTCTCTCCCGTAGCATCTGCCCGCGTGGGTGGAGCAGAACTGTCGCGGCGTCGGCTACTGGTTACGGGTGCGGCCCTCGCCGCCGGGTTCGCCGCATCGGGATGTGCTGCGGCCGAAGGGAATTCGAAGGTGGAGACGATCGTCTCGACGGCGCGTCCGACATCACGCGTGGCCGCACCGGTGTCGGCGACCGTGCCGCCGGGGACGAATCCGGCAACCGTCGCCGCCCGGTACGCCGGCCGGCAGCCAAGCGACTGGGGTATGGATCTGCCCGGAATTCTCACCACGATCCCGGCGCAGGGCAAGCAGATGGCGTTGACGTTCGACGCCTGCGGTGGCCCGGACAACGACGAGATCAACACCGCGCTGATGGATTATCTGGTGGCCCATGAGATTCCGGCGACGCTGTTTCTGAACAAGCGGTGGATCGACGCCGATCCGGCCCGGGCCGAGCGCTTGGCCGCCAATCCGCTGTTCGAGCTGGCCAACCACGGCACGCGGCACTGCCCGCTGTCGGTGACCGGGCACGCCGCCTACGGCATCGCGGGCACCCGCTCACCACAGGAGGCGGTGGACGAGGTGTGGGGCAATCACGAGCGGCTGACCCGGTTGCTCGGACATCCGCCGCGCTTCTTCCGGGCCGGTACCGCGCATTACGACGATCTGGCGGTCGCGATCGTCCGCGAGCTGGGGGAGCAGCCGGTCGGCTTCAGTATCAACGCCGATGCCGGCGCCACCTATACCGCGGCCCAGGTCCGCACCGCGATGGCGGCCGCGGAGCCGGGCTCGATCTCGATCGCCCACATGCACCGGCCGAAATCCGGTACCGCCGAAGGTATGTCGGTGGTGCTGCCGGTCTTGCGTGCGCGCGGTTTCGAATTCGTCAAGCTGCCCTGAGGTCGTCGGGCCGCCCGGTTTGCGTGCCCCGAGTCCCGAATCCCTGCCCCGGGCCCCGCTCACCGTTCGGCCGAGGCCTCCCAGTCCACGGCCACCGATTCGCCGCGGTCCACCGCGAAGAACGCGACCTCCAGATGCCGCCCCAGATCGACCAGTTCGATCGCGTGCAGCGGCACCGGCTGCACGATCCGCACCCGCCACGGCTGCGGTTCGTCCCACGCTCGCAATTCCAGATCCAGCCGGAGCACCGGATCGTCGCGGCCGGAGTAGTCGGCCGCGATCGGGGTGGCGGCCAGCACGGTGGCATCGGCTCGACGACCCGACGACAGGATCTTCGCGATGCTCACCCGGGTCGCCTCCCGGATACCGGGCACGTACAGCACCAGCCGCTCACGGTCGCCCGGGTCGACCCGGCAGCCGATCACATCGCCCGGTTGCATCCCCTCCCGGTCGTCGTCGCTCACTCGTTGCCGGACCCGCGTCTCGTACGGCGCCGCACCCTCGAGCTGAACACGCACCCAGAACCGGTACAGCCGGTTCCGAGTGCCCGTCGTGGTCCGGACTCCACCCCCGCGGGCCGGGCCGGGCAACGCCGAATTCCGGCACGGCCGCACCCCGAGCACCGTCGCGGTGCCCGGTAGGCCGCGCAGCAGCAGTTCGTGCCGCGCGCTGTCGGACAGCGTGCCGGTGCTCAGCGTGATCCCGCGTGCCTCGAGCCGCCCGGCCAGGCGGCCGAGCAATCCGTGGCGTTCGTCCTCGGCGGACGGCCCACCGGTGTCGTTCCGCTCGCCCGCGGGCGAATCGCCTGCCGGGCACCCGGCCGAAGAGCCCGCCGGTTCCGCTCGATTCCGCCCTGCCATATTCATTGCTCAACGGTAACCGGCAGGTGTCAGCGGTACGGGGATATGTGTGGATACCCGGCGTTCGCACCCCTCGGTCCGCGCTTTCGGCGAGTGGTCCGCGGGTGTGGGCACAACCCCGACCCACCCACGGGCGAGACCCACATCACGCTCTAGGCTTGAGCCCATGACCGCTGCCTTTCCGAGCATCCCCGACGATCTGAAGCCCGCCGACGGCCGGTTCGGCTGCGGCCCGTCCAAGGTCCGTCCCGAACAACTACGTTCCCTCGTCGAGGTGGGCGCCTCGGTGATGGGCACCAGCCACCGGCAGAAGCCGGTCAAGGACGTGGTGGCGCGGGTGCGCTCGGGCCTGCGCGAGCTGTTCTCGCTGCCCGAGGGCTACGAGGTCGTCCTCGGCAACGGCGGCACCACGGCGTTCTGGGACGCCGCGGCCTTCGGCCTGATCCGGGACCGCTCCCTGCACCTCACCTACGGTGAGTTTTCGTCGAAGTTCGCCGCCGTCGCCAAGCGCAACCCGTTCATCGGCGATCCGATCGTGGTCTCGTCGGATCCGGGCACCGCGCCCGAGCCGGTCTCCGATCCGGTGGCCGATGTGATCGCGTGGGCGCACAACGAGACCTCCACCGGTGTGTCGGTTCCGGTGCAGCGGCCCGCCGGTTCGGACAACGCGCTGATCGCCATCGACGCCACCTCCGGTGCGGGCGGCCTGCCGGTGAATATCGCCGACGCCGACGTCTACTACTTCGCGCCGCAGAAATGCTTCGCCTCCGACGGTGGTCTGTGGGTCGCGCTGATGAGCCCGAAGGCGCTGGAGCGAGTCTCCGAAATCAAGGATTCGGGACGCTACACCCCGGAATTCCTGTCGCTGCCGATCGCGATCGACAACAGCACCAAGGACCAGACCTACAACACCCCGGCCCTGGCCACGCTGCTGCTGTTCGCCGATCAGATCGAGTGGATGAACAACAACGGCGGTCTGGACTGGACCGTCAAGCGGACCCTGGATTCCTCGTCGCGCCTGTACTCCTGGGCCGAGTCCAGTGAATTCGCCACCCCGTTCGTGGCCGAGCCGGCGCACCGCTCGCAGGTGGTCGGCACCGTCGACTTCGACCCGTCGGTGGATGCGGCACAGGTCGCAAAGATCTTGCGCGCCAACGGCATCGTCGATACCGAGCCCTACCGCAAGCTGGGCCGCAACCAGCTGCGCGTCGGTATGTTCCCGGCTATCGACCCCGAGGACGTGTCGCAGCTGACCCGCTGCATCGACTGGGTGGTGGAGCAGATCAGCGCCTGATCGCCACCGGCTGGAAAAAAGCTCGTGAAAGTCGCGGAATTTCGTCACCGAAATCCGCGGCTTTCGCGTTTACGCTGTTGTGGTGTGCGCCAACCGAAATCGTGCCGAAAGTTTGCCGAGGCGCGGACCGGCGAGCGTGGAAACAGAGCAGATTAGCCCTCTCCGTCATCGCGGCGGTAGATTTCAGTGCCGCGTGTCTTGCCACACGAATCTCAGAAGTGCACTACTGTTCCAGAACGTGGGCGGTGTCGCGAGCTAGTTGGTGCTCGGCGCAGCTGTGATCGACGCAGCGATAAGGAGGTAACGGTGCGTGAACTTCGAGTGATCGGATTGACGCCCGATTCCGCGCACATCGTGTGCGTCGACGCCGAGACCGGCCAGAAGTACCGGCTCGCCGCCGACGAGAAACTGCGTGCCGCCGCGCGTGGAGACCTTGCCCGATTCGGCCAGATCGAGATCGAAACGGAGGCGACCATGCGACCTCGCGATATCCAGGCCCGTATCCGTGCCGGTGCTTCCGTGGAACAGGTCACCGAGGAGTCCGGCATGCCGGCCAGCCGGGTGGAGCGTTTCGCCTACCCGGTGTTGCTCGAGCGGGCCCGTGCGGCCGAGCTGGCGCAGAAGGCGCATCCGGTGCGCAAGGACGGACCCGCGGTCGAGACACTGATCGAGATCGTTTCGGCCGCCTTCGCCGAGCGCGGGCACAACATCGACATCGCCGAATGGGACGCCTGGAAGGACGAGAAGAACTACTGGGTCGCCCAATTGCAGTGGCAGGCCGGTCGTTCGGTGATCGCCGCGCACTGGCGTTATCAGCCGGATGCGCACGGCGGTTCGGTGGTGCCGCTCGACGACCCGGCCTCGGATCTGATCGATCCCGATTTCGGCCGCGCGCTGCGCGGACTGGCCACCATCCTGCCGGAACCGGCGCCCGAACCGGCTCCCGTGGTGGAGTCGGTCCCCTCGGCGCCCGCGCAGACCTCGGCCGCGGTGGAGGCGGGACAGTCCAGCTTCGACGAGTACTACGAGCAGCGGGCCGCCGTGGGCGGGACCGCGGTTCCGGTCAGCGCCAAGAGCCCGGCCGCGGCGAC
>NZ_BAGM01000010.1 GCF_000308855.1 Nocardia veterana NBRC 100344
GGATGCCGCCGAGCGCGCGGTCCGCGCCGAGGACCGGGCGGCCTCGCGCGGCGCCTGGGCGGCCGCCGCGACGCCGTTGTCCGTCGGGGCCAGTGTGCTCGGCGCCTTGCTGATCGGAATCATGTTGTACGGTAGCGGCTCCGGCGCCCCGGCCGAACCGTTGCAGCCCGCACCGGCCGGTGGCATCAGTCCGATGGCCTTCGCGATCTTGGTGCTGCTGCCGTTGTCGGCGTTCGAGGCGGTGGCGGTATTGCCGGCCGCGGCCCAGGCCCTCACCAAGGGACGTGCCGCGCTGCACCGGATCCGTGCCCTCGATCCCGGTGCGGTGTCACCGGCGCCTTCGGGCGACCCCGCCGCGCGGCCGGTCGGCGGCGCACCCGACGACCTGCGCGCCAGGTTGGCACGCGCGTTGCCGGACATACCGCCGGGCCGTCGGATCGCGGTGGTGGGCCCGAGCGGCTCGGGTAAGACCACCCTGTTGATGAACTGGGCCGGTCTGTTCGAGGTGCCGCGTGCGCGACGCACCTTCTTCGCCGAAGACGCCCACGTATTCGGCACCACGGTCCTCGAGAACCTGCGGGTGGCCCGTGCCGATCTCACTGCGGAGGAAGCCGAAAACGCTTTGCGCGCAGTCGGTTCCGGCGATTGGCTGACGGCTCTGCCGGACGGCCTGGAGACGGACCTGGTCGGTGGTGCGGCCGCGCTGTCGGGTGGCCAGCGCCGCCGGTTGCTGCTGGCTCGCGCCCTGGTCAGCCCCGCCGAGACGCTCCTGCTCGACGAACCCACCGAACACATGGAAGCGACGGCGGGCGCCGAACTGCTGCGCGCCCTGCTCGACGACGCCAGCGGTCTGGTCGATCCGGACCGGACGGTGGTCGTCGTCACCCACCAGCTGCCACCCGATCACCGCGCCGACACGGTCGTCACGGTCGCACCCGGCGGTGCGCTGTCGATCACTCGCCGCGTGGCCGCCTGACTCGGAGAATCCCCAGGTCGAGAGCGAAATTCGGCTCTGGGGAAAATCCGTTGCAGCCCAGTGGCCGCGGCCGGTAGTTTCGTCTGTACACGGGAAAGGAGGTGGTTCGAAGAATGGATATTCAGAGGACGCGTGAGGTGGCTGCCGGTTGAGCGCCACAGCCGCGGTCCCCGTACCGCGGCACTGCTGCAGTGGATTGATTCCCCGCGCGAGCGCTGAACTAATCCAAGGCAGTCACCCGGCCCCCGAGCCCCCGGTTTGTCCGACCGGGACCGCGAGAGACGAGATCTCCGTGGTACGGCTCGGGGGCCGTACGCATTTCCGATCGAGACCGACGCCTTTCCGCCGTTGCTCAACCACACACACGATAGGCTGAAGCAATGACTGTTGAGCCGCTTCCCGATTGGGTGATTCCCCCGACAGAGGGATTCACTGTCGAGGATTTCCTGCGGCTGCGTGGCTTGCCCCGGCATACCGAACTGATCGACGGGAGTCTGATCTTTGTGAGTCCGCAGCAGAAGTGGCACAGCACTGTGGTGTCGATGTTTTGGTGGGAACTCGATCGTCAGGCGAGTGCTCACGGAGGTCTGCGTGCTCAGCGTGAGATGGCCGTCAAGCTGGGGAAGCGCCAGATGCCGGAACCGGATGTGGTTGTAGTCACAGAAGAAGCGTTCAACCGTCAGGACCCTGCGACCTACTACCTGGCCGAGGACGTCGTCCTGGCGATCGAAGCTGTTTCCCCGGATTCCGAGGACCGAGACCGGGAGACCAAGCCGGCCAAATATGCCAAGGCGCGGATCCCGCACTACTGGCGGATCGAGCGCCGGGACTCCGATGCGGTCGTCTACGCCTACGAGCTGGATCAGACAGCCAATTGCTACGCGCCCGTAGGCATATTCCACGACCGATTGAAGTTGTCGGTACCCTTCCCGGTGGACATCGACCTCACCGGTCTGGGGCCGGGCGGCGTTCAGCCTCAGCCGATGTAGCGCTGGAGACGGGCCGAGAGGCGGGGCTTCAGGGCACCGTCGGCTTCCACTCGTTCCTCGACATAGCCGAGATCGCCGCCTTCCACGATGCCGTAGAGGCGTTTGGCGCCGCCGACCACCGCGCCGGACTGGCTGCGGATCACCACATCGGTCGCCAGCTCCCATGAGGATTGGGTGAGGGCCTGGCCGTAGAAGAGTTCGACGATGCCGGAGCTGTGGGTCAACAGGAGTTCGATGACCTCGTCGTCGCCGTCGATGCCGACCCGCCAGAATCCGCTCTCGCGCAGATCCGGACCGGAATAGTTGCCTTCGCCGTCGATGACCCAGGATCGCGATTCCCAGGTCAGATAGTCGCCGCCGTCGTGTGAGACGACGATCTGCTGGCCGAAGTGGTAGTCGCCGCCGCGCTCGGGGTCGTTGCCCTCACCCTCGCCGCGCCAGACACCGACCAGCGGCAGCAGTGCGAGCATGGAGGCACTCAGATCGGGACCGAGCCGCAGATTCGCGGTGTCCTCGGGCAGCGGCAGACCCGGAAGCTGTGGGATATTGCGGCCACCGGTCGATTTGGCGCGCTCGGCAGCCTCGGCCACCGCCTCGTCGCCACTGCGGCGGGCCGCGTCATCGCTACTGCGGCGGGCCGCGTCATCGCTACTGCGGCGGGCCGCGTCATCGCTACTGCGGCGAGCTGCCCCAGCACCGGTTTCGGTGCCGTCCTCGGGTTCGGCGGCACCGTCGCGGCCCTCGGCGTGCGCCTGCGCGGCGTGGCCGTTGGTCGCTGCGTTTTCGACGTTCTCGCTCGCCGAATCGGTCACGACTCGGTGAACAGCCGGTAGAGGACGTACAGCCCGAACCAAGCGATCAGCACGGAGCAGATGACCAGCAGAATCTCGAAGGTTAAGACCACATATCGGAGTTTAACGACTCGTCCGCCGGATACGAAAACGGCCCCGGGAAAACGAATCCCGGGGCCGTTCGCGTGCGATGAGCGCAGTTTCCGGCGCCTTACGCGGTGTCTGTCCTACTTCGCGACCTGCACGTCGACGTTGTGGACGCCCGCGCCTTCGGGGCTGATCTGCGCCGAACCGTTGCCGGCCGACGACAGGGCCCGGATGGTCCAGGTGCCGGGCGCGGCGAAGAAGCGGAAATCACCGGTGCCGGAGGCCACGACCTCGGCGGTGAACTCGTCGCTCGAGTCCAGCAGGCGGACGAAGGCGCCGCCTACCGGGTTACCGTCCGCATCGAGAACGCGTCCGGTGAGGACCGTCTCCTTCTCGGTGTCGACGTTGGCCGGAAGGGCCTGACCCTGGGTAGGTGCTGCACACATATCTATTTACGCTCCCAACTCGATCGGTGCACCGACGAGGGAGCCGTATTCGGTCCAGCTCCCGTCGTAGTTCTTGACGTTCTTGTGGCCCAGCAGCTCCTGCAGCACGAACCAGGTGTGCGACGAGCGCTCACCGATGCGGCAGTAGGCGATGGTTTCCTTCTCGCCGTCGAGGCCCGCCTCCTTGTAGATGGCGGCCAGTTCCTCATCGGACTTGAAGGTGCCGTCCTCGTTCGCGGCCTTGCTCCACGGCACGTTGATGGCGCCGGGGATGTGGCCGGGACGCTGGCTCTGCTCCTGCGGCAGGTGCGCGGGAGCGAGAATCTTGCCGGAGAACTCGTCGGGCGAACGCACGTCGACGAGGTTCTTGACGCCGATGGCCTGAATGGCGTCGTCACGGAAGGCGCGGATCGACAGATCCTGCTCGGAGGCTTTGTAGGTGGTCGCCGGGCGGGTCACCGCATCGGTCGACAGCGGGCGGCCGTCGAGCTCCCACTTCTTGCGGCCGCCGTCGAGCAGCTTCACGTCCTGGTGGCCGTACAGCTTGAAGTACCAGTAGGCGTAGGCGGCGAACCAGTTGTTGTTGCCACCGTAGAGAACGACGGTGTCGTCGTTGCCGATGCCGCGGGCCGACAGCAGATCCGAGAACTGCTCCCGGTTGACGAAGTCACGCCGAACCGGATCCTGCAGGTCCTTCTTCCAGTCGAGCTTGACGGCACCTTCGATGTGGCCCGTGTCGTAGGCGGAGGTGTCCTCGTCCACCTCGACGATCACGACGCCGGGGGTGTTGAGGTTCTCTTCGACCCAGTCTGCGGAGACCAGGACATCGGAGCGAGCCATGTTGTTCCTTTCGATGTGACTTGCCGGGGTATGTGGAGATAGGGGTTGGGGATCGGGGTCAGCTGGTCGTCACGCTGTCCGACCGAGCCGCGGTGCGGGAGGTCAGCCGCTGCGCGAGCGGGTAGATCTTGCAGCCCAGGCAGATGCCGAACGCCGCGTTGAGGAACGCCGCGAACAGGGCGAACGCGGTGAAGATCGCGCCCACGACGCCGGCCCCGGCCGCGAAGCCGATGAAGCCGACGGCGGCGAAGACGAAACCGACCAGCTGGGCGAACCGCAGCGGCGGCACCGGCTCGGTTTCGGTCGCCGGTCCGATGCGCGGCGCGACGACGGTGGCGAAAACCCAGCCGTAGGGGCTGCGGCGCGGGCCGTACAGCGCGCCGAGGGCGAAGACGATCGCCTGCAGGGCGATCAGCACCGCGGCGGCGGCGGTCGAGAAGGCGGAGACGATCAGGACCAGCACGAGAACACCGGTGGTGATCCAGGCCGCGAACCGCGGCCCGCGGACGTCCACCTGACCGGTGGGTGAGTTGGTGTTCTGAGGCACGAGAACTCCTGCGCTGAAGGAAGGCTTATCTGGCTTATCCGGTTGCGGGGTTATCCGTCAGATAGGTCGGATCACCGGGGGATCGACGAGATCTCACACGCGGTGGAGAAACCGGTCGGCGGCAGGGATACGAAAGGCCGACCGGCTACATGCACAGGCAGCAACAACCGCCGAGGCGGCACAGATCGACTGTGCGGCGTCGGGTGAGCATCAGCTCTCGGCGGGTTTGCACGCAGAGCAGTTTACCCGGTTTCGGGAGGGAATTGGACCCGGGGTTGGAAAGTCGGCTCGACGACAGGCCCGGCGCCGGTCCTGCCGGGGCCTTGGGGTGACCCGAAAAATGCCCGTTGAACTGGGCGTTCAGGCGGCCTCGGGAACGGTGAGCGGGGCCAGCGCACTGCGCAGGTCGGTGGCCTTGGGCACACCCGAGATCCGGAAGCGCTCCCGCCCGCGGGCGTCGAAGACGAACGTGGTGGGCAGCGACAGCACATTGAGTTCGCGAGCCAGCTCGGCCTCGGCATCGATATCGACCTCGACATCGCGCGGCGGCTGATCGGTATCGGCCAGCTCCGCGACCACGCCGGCGACGACGCGCCGGACCGCGGCGCACGGCCCGCACCAATCGGCGGAGAAGTGCAGCACCGTGGGGACGGCCTCGGTGACGCCGACGGCACTGAGCAGGTCGGTGCGCGAACCAGCGATCTCGGTGGTCTTCGCCGCCCGGACGCGGCCCTCGCGGTAGCGCAGGGCGATGCCCGCGGCCACGCCGGCCAGCAGGACGACGGCCAGAATCGTGAGTTCAATCATGGTCGGGCAAACCTGTCCATATCAATGCGGATGTTCTCGCCTTCCCCCTCTACCACGATATTGCCGCCGATGGCCTGCACCTTCTTCGGGGGCACTCCGAACGGCAGGTCCTTGGTGTCGATGGTGCGGGTGAAGCGGGCCAGTACCGACGCCTTGTCCAGGTCGGGGCCCAGTTCGGAGGCGGTCGTGGTGGGCGCGGTGGTGTCCACGCCACCGTGGTAGAGGTCGGTGGCGACCAATTTGATCTGGTCGCCGTCCAAGAACAGATCGGCCTTCACACTCACCCGGTCGGTACTGCGCGTCTCGGGTCCGAGCTGGATGGTTCCGGTGAGGACCAGCGCGCCCTGGGTGGTCATTCCGGAACCGCCGGAGCCGCCGGTGCCGTCGGATTTGTCGGCCGGGCGGGTGACCACCTCGAGGTCCGGAATGTTGAACAACCGGCCCAGTTCGACCGGTTCGATGCGCATCCGGCCGGCGACCCGGTCGACCATCACCGAACGCATGTCGTTGTCCACCAGGTCGTGCATGGACAGATGGAGGCCGTTCAACGTCGCCTCCACCAGGATTTCGCCGGGGATATCGGGACGATCGGCACGGGCCCGGATCTCGATGTTGCGGTAGTCGGCGCGCGCGGTCTGCGCCAGAAACGGGAATCCGTGGATGGTCACTTCGGGATCGGCGCTGAGTTCACCGCCGGCCCGCAGCGAACGCGACACCCGGTACTCCGAGTAGGCCGCCGCGGTGAAATCGACCACCACGGCGATCGCGACTACCAGCAGCAGCCCGACGATCAATTTTCTCATCCACATGCTCCGAGTTCAGGCCGTCCGGGCGCGCGGAACCCAGCGGTCGCGCGCGGAGGTGTGCGAGGCGTGGGTATCCCGGTGCGAGGCTACCCCGACAGGAACGATATCCGTCCGATCGCGCCGGACCGCCGGGTGTGGCCGCGGGGCCGGTCATCGGCGCTGGTCTCCGGATGGTGCCCCGGCGGTGGCGGTGTGCGTGCGGCCGGGTGCGGAATACGTGATCGCCGCCGTGCACGCGCTAATGTAGGGCACGAATTACCTGTGCCGACGCGCATGGATTCGCGATTGACGTCGAGGTTGCCCGCGGACATGCCAGATTGGGAGGAGAGCCGGTGGAGCTGCTCCTGCTGACCTCCGATCCGAACCCGGAAGCCGTGCTGCCGTCGCTGGCGCTGCTCCCGCACAACGTGCGGCCCGCGCCCACCGAAGTGGCCTCGCTGCTGGAGGCCGGCACCGCGGATGTCGCGCTGGTCGATGCCCGCACCGATCTGGCGGCCGCGCGCGGGCTGTGCCGGCTGCTCGGTAGCACGGGCTCCTCGGTGCCGGTGGTCGCGGTGCTGACCGAGGGTGGTCTGGTCGCGGTCAATGCCGACTGGGGTCTAGACGACATTCTGCTGCCGGGAACCGGACCCGCCGAACTGGACGCACGGCTCCGCCTGCTGGTGGCCCGCAACGGCGGCGCCGCCAGCCCGGAGAACACCGGCAAGATCACCCTCGGTGAGCTGGTCATCGACGAGGGCACCTACACCGCGCGGTTGCGGGGCCGCCCGCTCGACCTCACCTACAAGGAATTCGAACTGCTGAAATACCTTGCGCAGCACGCCGGTCGGGTCTTCACCCGCGCGCAGTTGCTGCAGGAGGTGTGGGGTTACGACTTCTTCGGCGGCACCCGAACCGTCGATGTGCACGTCCGGCGACTGCGGGCCAAGCTCGGCAGTGAATACGAATCGTTGATCGGTACGGTTCGCAATGTCGGTTACAAGGCGGTGCGGCCGGCCCGCTCGGCCAACAACAAGAGCGGTGAGCAGGCGACCACCTTCCCGGACGAGGGCGACGACGGCGCCGACGATTCGCAGTTGACCCAGGTCAACGGCAGCCCTTCCTGAGGACGCCGTGCTGGTCGGCCGTCGTTCGCGCCGAACCCGTCGGCCGCGGAAAGGCACGGTGCGCAACGGGAATCGATCGTGATGCCGGGAATGCTCCCGGCGACGAGGTGGGTTGTCCGAGGGACGTCGAGAAGGATGCGAATCGGTTGAGCGAGGGATGGGTGTGAGCGTGCAGGTGCCGGACTGGACCACCGAATTGGCGCCGGCGACCGCGGCGAAGATCGTGGAGCTGGTCGAGCGGGCGAGTGCCGCCGACGGGGTGGCGCCGATTTCCGAGCAGGCGGTGCTCTCGGTGACCGCGCCCGGCTCGCCCGCGGACTCCGATGAACCCGACACCGCGGCCGCCGAGGCGTCCGCGGCGGTCGGCCGGACTCGGCATCTGCCCGTGGAACGCGACGGCGAGTTGGTCGCCTACGCGAATCTCGTTCCGGCACATGGTGATCACCCGGCCATGGCGGAGGTCGTCGTCGATCCGCGGGCGCGCGGGCGGGGGATCGGGGCGGCGCTGGTCGCGGCCGCCCTGGAAACCGGCGGCCCCGGGGCGCGGGTCTGGGCGCACGGCAATCTCGCTCCCGCGCGGGCGGTCGCCGGGCGGCTCGGCCTGACCGTCGCGCGGGAGCTGTGGCAGATGCGGCGGCCCCTGATCGGCACCGACGGGATCGATCCCGCAACTATCGAGCTACCGGAACTGCGGGTGCCCGAGGACATCGTGCTGCGCACCTATGCGGGACCGGCCGACGACGCCGAGATCTTGCGGGTCAACAACGCCGCCTTCGATTGGCATCCGGAACAGGGCGGCTGGACCGAGGCCGAGATCGCGGTCCGCCGGGCGTCCGCCTGGTTCGACCCCAAAGGTCTGTTCATCGCCGCCGATCCGGCGGATCCCGCGCACATCCTGGGCTTCCACTGGACCAAGGTGCACGAACCGGACGAGACCTCGGACGCGGTCGGGGAGGTGTACGTGGTGGCGATCGATCCGGCCGCGCAGGGCCGTGGCCTCGGCCGGGCCTTGACCCTCGCGGGCCTGCACTACCTGCGCGATCGGGGTCTCGGCGCGGTCCTCCTCTACACCGAGGCCGACAACACCGCCGCCGTGCACACCTATACTCGACTCGGTTTCGAGACCGCCCACATCGATGCGGCGTACACCACCCGGTGACAGCGCGCCGCCGACGGCGAGTGCGGTGCCGGATCGGCGATCGCCGGTGCGGTGAGATCGATTACGTCCGCTCGCGGCGGTCGCCGCGAGCGACTCGCGGCCCGAGCGGGCGGCTTTCCGAGCCGTGCAGTAACAGTGCGGCAAATCTCACAGGTTTGAACCACAATCGCGCCGGGTTGTTCACCCTGCGTTCACTTGGCCAGGTCCCGCTGTCAACCGGGCGAACCTACGTTACTTGTGGGCGGCATTCGCTGCTCGGTGCGCAAGTTCCCTGCGAACGGCACCCACTGGACTCGTCCGGTCGTTGAGGGATCGGACGCGTACGAAGCGATTCCCGGAGGAACAGGTGAATCTCAAGCGCAGCGGCGCTCTCCTCGGCGTGCTGGCGGCAGCCGGCGCTCTGACTCTGTCTGCCTGTGGTAGCGACGACAACTCGGCCGCGACCGGTAACACCAGCAAGGTCGATGTCGCCTGCGGCGGCAAGAAGGCACTCAAGGCCAGCGGATCCTCGGCGCAGAAGAACGCGATGGACCGCTTCATCGCCGCGTACGAGCAGAACTGCGACGGCTTCAAACTGGACTACACCTCCAGCGGCTCCGGCGCCGGTGTGAACGAATTCATCGGTGGCCAGACCGATTTCGGTGGTTCGGACTCCGCGCTGGACCCGAAGAAGGACGAGCCCAAGAAGGCCGCCGACCGCTGTGGCGCCCCGGCGTGGGATCTGCCCACCGTCTTCGGCCCCATCGCCATCACCTACAACCTCGACGGCGTGCAGGCCCTGACCCTCGACGGCCCGACCGCCGCGAAGATCTTCAACGGCACCATCACCCGCTGGGACGACCCGGCGATCAAGGGCCTGAACCAGGGTGTGAACCTGCCGGCCGAGCCGATCCACGTCATCTTCCGCAGTGACGAGTCCGGCACCACCGACAACTTCCAGCGCTACCTCAACGCCGCCTCCGACGGCGCCTGGGGCAAGGGCGCCGGTAAGGCGTTCGCCGGCGGTGTCGGTGAGGGCGCCAAGGGCAACGAGGGCACCTCGGCCGCGGTCAAGAGCACCAAGGGTGCCATCACCTACAACGAGTGGTCGTTCGCGCGGTCGCAGAACCTGTCCACCGCGCAGATCATCACCGATGCCGCGGTGAAGCCGGTGGCGCTGAACGTGGAGTCCGCCGGTAAGGCGATCGCCTCGGCCAAGATCACCGGTGAGGGCAACGACCTGGTCATCGACACCAACTCGTTCTACAAGCCGAGCGATCCGGGCGCCTACCCGATCATGCTGGCCACCTACGAGATCGTGTGCTCGAAGTACTCGGATGCCGACACCGCCAAGGCCGTCAAGGCGTTCCTGACCTCGGCGATCAACAACGGTCAGAACGGTCTCGAGGACTCCGGCTACGTGCCGATCCCCGACGCCTTCAAGACCAAGCTGACCACCGCGATCAACGCCATCTCCTGATTGCGAAACCCATGACCGTCCACGACGAAGTCACCGCCGCGGGCCAGTCGGATTCGACCGGCCCGCGGACGGGCAGTGAAGTCCCGCCGGGAGATACTTCCTCCATGCCGAGCGAATCGAGCAACAAGCCGGCCGATCGCGCCGCGGGCGGCCACAGCCGGCGGGCGGAGTCGATCTTCCGCTCCCTGGCCACCGCCGCCGGCGCCACGATCGTCGCGGCCATCGCACTCATCGCGCTGTTTCTGCTGATTCGCGCGGTGCCCTCGGTGGCGGCGAACAAGGCGAATTTCTTCGGCAGCGCCGAGTTCAACGTCACCAATGCCGACGACATGCACTTCGGCATCCGCGACCTGTTCATGGTCACGGTGCTGAGTTCGCTGCTGGCATTGCTGATCGCGGTACCTCTCGGCGTCGGGATCGCGCTGTTTCTGACCCAGTACGCGCCGAAGGTGCTGGCGCGCCCGTTCGCGATGCTGGTGGATCTGCTCGCGGCGGTGCCTTCGATCGTGTTCGGTCTGTGGGGATTTCTCGTGCTGGCGCAGAAGCTGGCGCCCTTCGAACAATTCCTCAACGACAACCTCGGCTGGTTCTTCCTGTTCGAGCAGGGCAATGTCTCGATCAGCGGTGGCGGCACCATCTTCACCGCCGGCGTCGTGCTGGCGGTGATGATCCTGCCGATCATCACCTCGGTCAGCCGTGAGGTCTTCAACCTGACCCCGCGCGCCCATATCGAGGCCGCGCAGGCGCTCGGCGCGACCAAGTGGGAGGTGGTGCGGATGACCGTGCTGCCCTACGGCCGCAGCGGTGTGATCGCCGGCTCCATGCTGGGTCTGGGCCGTGCGCTCGGTGAGACCATCGCCGTGCTGATCGTGCTGCGAACCGCCGCCTCGCCCGGCAGCTGGTCGCTGTTCGACGGCGGCTACACCTTCGCCTCCAAGATCGCCTCGGCCGCCTCGGAATTCAGTCAGGCCCTGCCGACCGGCGCCTATATCGCGGCCGGTTTCGTCCTGTTCGCGCTGACCTTCATCGTCAACGCGCTGGCTCGGATCGCCGCCGGCGGGAAGGTGAACGGCTGATGACCACCACCACTTTCGACAAGCCGATCAAGGCGCCCACCTTCCGGCACGTGAGCCTGGGCCGCAAGGTCCGCAACAACCTCGCCACCGCCGTGATGTGGCTGTGCTTCGCCATCGCGCTGGTGCCGCTGGGCTGGGTGCTGATCCTGGTGCTGAACAAGGGTTTTCACGCCATCGTCAGCAGCGGCTGGTGGACCAACTCGCAGAAGGGCGTGCTGCCCGACCAGTTCGCGGGCGGTGTGTACCACGCCATCTACGGCACCATCGTGCAGTCGGCGGTCGCCGCCGTGATCGCGGTGCCGCTCGGCATCATGGCCGCGATCTACCTGGTGGAATACGGTCGCGGCTGGCTGGCCAAGACCACCACCTTCATGGTCGACATCCTCGCCGGTGTCCCGTCGATCGTGGCCGCGCTGTTCGTCTTCGCCCTGTGGATCGCCACTCTCGGCTTCCCGCAGTCGGCCTTCGCGGTATCGCTGGCGCTGGTGCTGCTGATGCTTCCGGTGGTGGTGCGCAGTACCGAGGAGATGCTCAAACTCGTGCCGGACGAGCTGCGCGAGGCCTCCTACGCCCTGGGTATTCCGAAGTGGAAGACGATTCTGCGGATCGTGGTCCCGACCGCCCTGCCCGGCATGATCAGCGGCATGCTGCTCGCGGTCGCCCGTGTCATGGGTGAAACCGCACCGGTGCTGGTGCTGGTCGGTTACTCGAAGTCGATCAACTTCGACATCTTCAACGGAAATATGGCCTCGCTGCCGCTGATGATCTACCAGGAGCTGGCCAACCCGGAAGCGGCCGGCCGGATGCGGGTGTGGGGCGCGTCGCTGACGCTGATCCTGATCATCGCGCTGCTGTACGCCGGCGCGGCCGTGGTCAACAAACTGCTCACGCGGAACCGATAGAAGCGAACGGAATACGACAATGGCCAAGCGGATCGACGTCAAAGATCTCAACATCTATTACGGCAAATTCCATGCCGTATCCGATGTGTCGCTGACCGTATTGCCGCGCAGCGTGACCGCGTTCATCGGTCCTTCGGGCTGCGGTAAGTCCACGGTGCTGCGGTCGCTGAACCGGATGCACGAGGTGACCCCGAACGCCCGCGTCGAGGGCGCGGTGCTGCTCGACGGTGAGGACATCTACGGCTCCACGGTCGACCCGGTCGGTGTGCGCCGCACGATCGGCATGGTCTTCCAGCGGCCGAATCCATTCCCTACCATGTCGATTCGCGACAATGTGGTGGCCGGCCTGAAGTTGCAGGGGGTGCGCAACCGCAAAGAGCTCGACGAGGTCGCCGAGCGGTCCCTGCGCGGCGCGAACCTGTGGAACGAGGTGAAGGACCGTCTGGACAAGCCCGGTGGCGGCCTGTCCGGTGGTCAGCAGCAGCGTCTGTGCATCGCCCGCGCCATCGCGGTCTCGCCCGACGTGCTGCTGATGGACGAGCCGTGTTCGGCCCTGGACCCCATCTCCACGCTCGCGATCGAGGATCTGATCTCCGAGCTGAAGAAGGAGTACACGATCGTCATCGTCACCCACAACATGCAGCAGGCGGCGCGGGTGAGTGATCAGACGGCATTCTTCAACCTGGAGTCGCAGGGTAAGCCCGGCAAGCTGATCGAGATCGACGAGACCGAGCGGATCTTCTCCAACCCGACCCAGAAGGCGACGGAGGACTACATCTCCGGCCGCTTCGGCTGAGGTTGCGACGCCTCCCCGGGACTTTGCGATGTTGGTGAGCCCTGGTTGACGATCCCCGGTCCATCCGACCGGGGATTTTTTCTTTCGCGGTCGCCTGAATATGTGCCGGGAATCACTCTGCGTCCGAGGATGTGTGCTCGCTCATCTCCTACCGCAGGCGGTTGTCTGACACTTCTGGTAACAGTTACCTTCCTCCTGAACTAAACCGATCGTTATAGTCAGGAGGCGGTATGACGGTGTCAACGGCGAGACCGGTACGCCAGGACGGGATTCCGATCGCGACGCGCATGCGGATCTGCGCGCTGATCGCGATCTGTCTGGCCGAACTGCTGGTGGTGCTGGACAACACGCTCGTGAATGTGGCGCTGCCCTCGATGGCGGTGCAGTTGCAGGCGCGGATGAGCGGGCTGCAATGGATCATCGACGCGTTCACCCTCGCCTTCGCCGGGCTGCTCCTGCCGCTCGGCCATCTCGGCGACCGCTACGGGCGGCGGCGGGTGATGGTCATCGGCCTGGCCGGGGTGGCGGTCATGTCGGCGGTGGGGGCGATGTCGTCCGGGCTCGGTCAGGTGATCGCCGCCCGCGCGGGGATGGGCGTCTTCGCCGCCGCGGTCTTTCCGGCCACCCTGGCCCTGATCATCAACCTGTTCCCGGAGACCCGACTCCGCGCGGCGGCCATCGCGCTGTGGACCGCGATGGCCGGTGTGGCCGTGGCGATCGGTCCCGTCACCGGTGGCTGGCTGCTCGAATACTTCAGCTGGCATGCGGTCTTCTGGATCAACGTACCCATCGCGGCGCTGGCGATCGTGGCGGTGCTGATGCTGGTTCCCGAATCCCGGGCCGACCATTTCGGGCGGCTCGATCTGCTCGGTATCGCGTTGTCGCTGATCGCGGTGACGACACTGGTGTGGACGATCATCGAGGCGCCCAAACACGGCTGGCTCGCCGGTCGCAGCCTGGCCGGATATGCGATCTCGCTGATTCTGCTTGCGGTGTACGTGATCTGGGAGCTACGGGTCGAATCGCCGGTGCTGAATATGCGCCTGTTCCGGAATCGGCGATTCTCGGTGCCCGCCCTGGCCATCACCATCTCCTACTTCTGCGCCTTCGGATTCCTGTTCCTGATCACGCAGTATTTCCAGGGGGTGAAGGAGTTCAGTGCGCTCGAATTCGGCATCCACTCATTGCCTTTCGCGGCCGCGGTCGGCTTCGGGGCGCCGGCGGCAACCTTGGCGGCGCAACGCATCGGCACCACCGCCACGGTGGTGTGCGGCCTGCTGTTGCTGGCCGCGGGCATGTTCTTCGCCGGCCGGGTGACGGTCGAAACGCCTTATCTGGGAACGGTTCTGCTTTCAATGGTGCTGATGGGTGTCGGCTTCGGCGTGGTCCAGGGACCCGCCACCGAATCCATCATGGGCGCCGTGCCGATCGAGGAAGCGGGCGCCGGTTCGGCGGTCAACGACACCACCCGTGAGGTGGGCGGCACCCTCGGTGTCGCGGTGCTCGGGTCGATCATGAGCTCGATCTACACCGAGCGCATCGGCGCCCGTATCGACTCGATTCCGGACGCGATCATGAATCCCACTCAGAAGAGCCTGGCCCGCGACACCCCCATCAGCGTGCTCGAAATCGTCAAGGCCCCGATCAGCCCGTTCTTCGCCGGCGCGAAAGCCGATCTGGTGCATGCCATGAAGGTGGCCGCCCTGGCCGGCTCGACGGCTGCGTCCTGTGCGGCGGTCGGCGCCCTGTCGGTCTGCGCGGTGCTGGTGGCGGCGCTGCTGCCCTGGAAGCCCCAGCGTGGCCCGTCACCATTGCTCGGTCGAACCTCGGAAGAAGACACGGCGGGAGCCGAATCAGCCGGCAGCGGAAGATAATCCGGTGATGCCCGGTCGGTACGCCCAATGAGCCGAAAGATTTCCGGAGCACATGGGTAACTCACCGGGCACGCCCAGCACGCACTCCTCTGCTGACCGCTGCCCCGCCCCAGAGGTCCGCACGCGCCCGACGACACGCACAAAGACCCGGAAGAGGCGGACCAGCCTCAGATCTTCTCGGTTTCGGCGTCCGGGTCGGGCGGGAGCACGCCGGTCACCAGGAAGACCACCCGGCGACCGATCTCGACCGCGTGGTCGGCGAAGCGCTCGTAGTAGCGGCCCAGCAGGGTGACGTCGACCGCGGCGGCGACACCGTACTTCCATTCCCGGTCCATCAGCAGCGAGAACAGGTGACGGTGCAGATCGTCCATCGCCTCGTCGTCCTCGTTGAGCTGCGCGGCCCGCTCCGGGTCGCGCGTCTCGAGGACCTCCTTGGCGGCGGCGCCCATATTCACCGCGATCCGGCCCATCTCGGCGAAGTAGCCGTTGACGGCCTCGGGGAGGGCGTGGTTGGGGTGGCGGCGCCGGGCGACCTTGGCCACGTGCAGCGCGAGCACGCCCATGCGATTGACGTCCGCGACGATCTGAATACCGCTGACGACCTGCCGCAGATCGCCGGCGACCGGCGCCTGCAGGGCCAGCAGGGCGAATGCCTTCTCCTCGGCCTGCGCGATCATCTCGGCGATCCGGTCGTACTCCGAGATCACCTGTTCGGCGAGCGCGATATCGGCCTGCAGCAACGACTGCGTCGCCCGCTCCATGGCCGATCCGGCCAGCCCGGCCATCTCGCCCAGCATATTGGCGAGATCAGCCATTTGTTCGTTGTAGATGACACGCATGAAACCAAAGACTAGTTCGCGGCGCTGACCAAGTCACGAACGGTGGGTGAATCATGGGTGCCGCGAGGGCCGTGACCGTCGTCGCAGGTGAGCGCGGCCTACTTGCAGAGGTCGTCGCCGGCGTTGACGTGCTCGAGGTCGGAGGGGAGTGTGACCGGGGTCGCGGACGCGTCGGCGGTGGTGCCGGCCGGCGCGGGAACCGGGGAGCCGAAGGCGGTCGGAGTGCCCACGGTGCCGGAGAAGTCCGAACCGAGCGCAACCTCGACGATGCTGCCGAGTCCCGAGGCGAGAGTCAGCTTCGCCCCGGGCAAGGACGAGGCGACCGTGGCGGCCTCCGCCTCGTGACCGGCCGAGTACCGGACCGTGGTCGTGTCGATCGTGCCGCCGGAATAGTTGCCGACGTTGTAGATCTGGAAGCCCTCGGAGGCGAATTTGGTGGCCGCCGTACCGGCCACGCCGGTGACCCCGGAACCGTTGGAGACCTGTACCGACACCGTGCTCGGATCGACCGCGGTCAATTGCGGCGGCGCCGGGGCCTGGGACGGCTTGGCCGGTTCCGACGCCTTCTTCTCACCCGGCAGCGGCTGATCGTCGATGACCGCCTGGAAGATCGCCTTGATATCCGATTCGCGCGGGATCTCGTTGCCGTAGGAGGTGGTGCCGGCCGTCGGAACGGTCAAGAAGGTGATGGCGCCGGCGCTGACCTTCTGCAGCGAGCGGCCCAGCATCAGCAAATCCTTCGTGTTGACGTTGTCCATGAAGGCATGGCTGCTGAACGCGTTGATGAAGCCGTTGAGTTTGCCGAGATCGAACAGCACCTTCGACGACAGCGCGCTGCGCAGCAGCGAGGACAGGAACAACTGCTGGCGATGGATGCGGTCGTAGTCGCTGCGTTCCTCACCCTGGACGTGCCGGGCGCGAACGTAGTCGAGCGCGGTCGGGCCGTTCAGCATCTGACGACCGACATTGGGCAGCACCGTGCCGAGTTCCTCGTCGATCAGCGGGTGATTGGTACACACCTCGACGCCGCCGATCGTGTCGACCATGGACTGGAAGCCGCTGAAGTCGATCCCCACGAAGTGGCTGATCTTCAGACCGGACAACTTCTGAATCACCTTGGTCAGGCATTTCGGGCCGCCGAGGGCGTAGGTGGCATTGAGTTTGTCCCCGATCGCGGCCGGGAATTTCGCGTCGGTGTATTTGGCCTTCTCGTTGTCCCAGCCCTCACATTCGGGCCGGGAGACGTCGAGATCGCGGGGGAACGATACGGCGACCACGCGGGAGCGGTCGGCCGGAATATGAACCAGCATCACGGTATCCGAGCGCGCGCCCTCGGCGTCCTCGGTGGTGCCGGCGCCCAACTGGCTGTCGACACCGGCCCTGGTGTCGGTGCCGACGATGAGGAAATTCTCGTCACCGGTCTGGCCGCCGGGATCGACGATATCGGCCGAATTCTCGTCCAGCGCCGACACCTGCGTGAACCCGTTGTCCGTGGCGCGCAGGTAATTCCAGCCGACGCCGGTGCAGACCAGGGCCAGCACCGCGCACACCGAGGTGGTCGCGCGGGCGGCGAGGCGGGCCCGGCGGCGCCGGCGCTGCCGGCTCGCGGCAAGTCGCGACAAGGTCGGCTTCCCGACCGTTTCGGGTTGCGCCGGGCTTTCGGAAGATGTTGCGCCGCCGACGGATTCGTCGTCGGGCATGGGGAGCTGATCGGTGACCTGCTCGGCCACCGGAGCGGCCGCGGCGAGCGGGCGCTGGTCGGCCGGGTTGTCGGCGGCCGGGGCGCGGTGGACGGCGGTGGGCTGGGCGGCGGAAGCCGGTGCGCTACTTCGGCTTCCGGGCGTGGCCGAACGTTTCGAGCCCGGAATCGGTTGGCTGCGTTGGCCGGCTCCGGCGGCGGTATCGCGCGGCGATGGGGCGTTCGGCTCGGCAGTGGGCGCCGGGATGCGCTGGGCGGAGGTCGCACCCGCCGCGCGACCACCGGCGGGCGCGCCCGGCACGCGCGGATCGACCGGCTCACGGCGAGCGGCCGGCTCGGAGCCTTGGTCGGCTCGTGGGCGACGGACGACGGGCTCGGCAGGACGGGCGGCCTGCGTACGCGG